>JBCCLB010000018.1:0-106434 GCA_039027095.1 Myxococcota bacterium | reverse complement strand
ACGCAGCGCCGACCAACGCAGCGCCGACCAACGCAGCGCCGACCAACGCAGCGCCGACCAACGCAGCGCCGACCAACGCAGCGCCGACCGACGCGGCGCTGACTTCGAAGCGGGCGGCGTATGCGCTCGCGGCGGCGGGCGGCGTGGTCGCCGGGCTCGCGACCCCGCCGACCGACATCTACCCGGCGATGTTCGTCGGCCTCGGTCTGTTCGCGGCGGCGTTGCGCCTCGTGGTGGTGGCGGGCCGGCGGCCGTGGGTCACCGGATTCATGGTCGGTTGGCTGTGGGCCGTTGGCGGCGGTCTCGTCGGCCTTCGCTTCGTCCCCCGGGTCATCGTTCGTTTCACCGACCTCGGCCCTGGGGTGTCGTGGGCCGCGCACTTGGGCTTGGCCGCCGCGCAAGCGCTCCCCTGGGGGCTCGGCGCGATGGCGGCGGCGCTGGTCATGACGCGGCTCCGCGCCTCGCTTCCTCTCGCCTTCGCCGGCGCCGTACTGGTCGCGTTGTCCCTCCCGACGGTGTTCCTCTGGTCGCCCGCGGGCCTCCTCTCCGAGTGGACGTCGCTGGTCCAAGCGGCCTCGCTCATCGGCGAGCGAGGGGTCAGCGCGCTCTTCGCCGTCGCCAGCGGATTGGGTGCGCACGCCGCCGCGGCCGGGTGGCGACGATGGTGGCGCGGCGCCAGGAAATCCGGCATCGCAGCCGTTGCCGGGCCTCTCGTCGGGGCCGGCTCGATCCTGCTCGCGCTCGTCGGGTTCGGACGGGCGCGCGTCCCCGAGGTCGCCCCCTCCCGCCCGGGAGCGACCACGACCCGAATGGCGCTCATTCACGCCGCCGTCGCTCCAGAGCGGAGGTGGCAGCCCGACCAGCGGGCCGGCATTCTCGCCGAGCTCCGACGGCAGACCTCGAGGGCCGAGGCGGAGGGGGTGGCGCTGAGCGTGTGGCCCGAGGCCGCGTACCCTCATGCCCTGCCCCACGTCGCCCGGCGGGCCCCGCGGGGACCGCAGCGGATCGTGGGGGGCGACGTCCGCGGGCCCGTGCTCTTCGGGTACATCGCCCGGGCGCCCGTGGTTCGCCGCGGGGACGGCACCCGAGAACAGAACCGCTTCAACGCGGCCACCATCGTCGATCGGCGAGGGCGACTGCAACCGAGCTACGACAAGGTGCGGCTGCTGTGGTTCGGCGAAATGGTGCCCCTCGGCGACGTGTTCCCCCGGCTACGGCGCTGGTTTCATCGAAGCGGCAGCATCATCCCCGGGAAGGCCATCCGCCCTCTGCACCTGCCGTCTCCCGATGGCGACGCGAGAGCGCTGCACCTCGGTATTCTCAACTGCTACGAAGACACCCTCCCCGACTACGGCCGTCGCCTCTTCCGGGCCACGGAGCCCGACATCTTGATCAACGTCACCAATGATGCCTGGTTCGACGGCACCGCGGCCCCGGAGCTCCATCACCGATTGGCGGTGATGCGCGCGCTCGAGCTCGGACGCGACATGGTGCGCGCCGTGAACCTCGGCGTCACGAGCTTCATCGACGCCTACGGTCGGGTCCGCCTTCGCCGCGACGATCCGACGCCGGGCTACGTCGTGGCCACGCCCGAACGGCGCGACGCCACGACCCTCTACGCCCGCGCCGGGGACCGTCCGTTCTGGCTCGGGTGGTGCTTGGCCCTCGTCGTCGACGTCATCCGCCGGCGCCGACGCCGACGCGCACGGCCAACCGCGGGCGAGGGCGGCAGCCCACGTTCCGGCGCGCCGGCTACGGGCCGCAGTTCGAGGTGAGGGACAACGGCCCGGGCGTGTTCTCCGCGACGTCGCAGGCGGCCGGACAAAGACGGAGTTCGTCTGGGCCGACGAAGTAGAAGCTCTGACCGACCCCGCAGGCGCTCGCGTCGGGGACAGCGGTGAACGGCACCGAGGGTTGGTTCGGATCGTCGGGCTCGAGGGCGACCAACGGAAAGGAGATGGGGGTGGTGTCGTCGAAGCCGAGGCGACAGCGGTCGGTGACCCGAGCGGCGATGTCGTCCGCCGTCTGCGAAAAGACGGCCCCCAAGCCGACGTTGTTGCAGCCGCTGAAGCGGAGCGCATCTGTGCCCCGACTGAGCCATTGATATCCTGTGCCCGGGTTCGCGAATTGACCCGAGCAGGTCGCGGTTTGGGTGGGGAGCCCCGGGCCGATGCCGGTGTTTCCGGCGTCCAAGGGCGCGAAGCCGCCGGCGAAGTAGACCGCGTAGCGTCGCGCCGCGGTGGTGCCGAATTGACCGGGGACGTCGCCGAGGAGTGCCCCGTCGAAGGCGAGCGCGACCTGCTGACCGTTCGGGTCGTCGTCCTGGTCGTTCAGAAACGTGCTCCCGTCGAAGCAGCCCACGCCGTTGACGTCGAAGATGAGAAAGGCCTTGAACGCCGGCGGCCGCAGCCACGTCTGCCACCCCCCTGGCGCCGCGCCGAAGTCGTCGGGGGTCGTCCCGTCGATGGTGCTGCGCAGGGCGCACAAGACGCCCCCGAGCGGAACCGTGGCCGAATACTGGCGAAACGTGGACCCCACGACGGCGGGACCGGTGCAATTGCCGTCGCCGAGAGGGGGCGGCATGCACGTGCTGGTGCTGAAGGTCCCATGGCGGCTGACGAGAATCGTCCGCAGGTCGATGCCGTCGTTGGTGAGGGGACCGGTCAACCCACCAGCGAGGCTCTGCTCCACGGCGCTGATCGCGTTGGCGGTCAGAGAAGAATTGACGACGGCCACGACGAGATCGACGGGCGTATCGCGGGCGGGTTCGAGCGGCACCGTCACATCGACACATCCCCCGCCCGCGCCGTCACCGCCGCTAGAGCTGCTCGTGACGACGCTCGTCGTATTCGGCGCCCCGCCTACCGCCGACGTGCTCACGGTCACGGCGCTCGTCGCTCCGCCGGTCGACGTGACGCTGACGGCGGGGCTCGTCAGCCCCCCTCCCGCCGACGAGCTTGGCCCCCCGCCGGAGCCCGGCGACGACGCGACGATCACCGAGTCGCCACACGCGACGGCGGTGATGAGCGCGAATGCGGCGAAAGGAAGTGGGCGCACCATGACCACCTCCTATCGTCCCACGACGTTGGGCGATCGTCACCTCCTACCCCCGCGCGAAACCGCCGCCGCCTCCAGGGCCCGGGTCCGCGCGACCATGTCGGCCTCTTCCGCGTCGGTCCCGTGGTCGTACCCCAAGAGGTGGAGCAGGCCGTGGGCGAGCAACATCGTCACCTCGTCGCGAAGCGGCCGGCCCGCGGCCTCCGCCTGACGGGCGGCGGTCTCGACGGAGATCACGACGTCCCCGAGCATTTCGAGCTGCCCCTCGGGGAGGGGACCGCCCATCGGCTCCCCCTCCCGCATCGCAAAGGCGAGCACGTCCGTAGGGCGATCGCGTCGGCGGTAGTCCCGGTTGAGCGCGTGAATGGTGGCATCGTCGACGAGCGCGACACTCAATTCGACGGCATCCAACGCGAGGGCCGTGAGCATCTTCTGCGCACGCATGGCGACCGTCCGACGGTCGATCGAAAAGGGACCGCCCTGAGTGCTTACGGCGACGACCGGAGCGAGGTCGGCTTCAGCCCTTCGGGATCTTTTCGGCATCCGCGAGAAACTTCGCGAGCCCCTGGTCGGTCAACGGGTGCCGGAGCAACTGGTCGATCACCTTGAAGGGCACCGTCGCGACGTGGGATCCGATCAACGCCGCCTGAACGAAGTGCTGGGGGTGGCGAATGCTCGCGGTGAGCACTTCGGTCTTCAACGCGTAGTTCTCGTAGATCATGCAGATCTGGCGGATGAGCTCCATGCCATCCCCCCCCACGTCGTCGATCCGACCGACGAAAGGCGAGATGTAGGTCGCGCCCGCCTTGGCGGCCATTAGCGCCTGAGGGGCCGAGAAACACAGCGTCACGTTGGTCTTGATCCCCGCGTCGGCGAAGGTGCGCACCGCCTTGAGGCCGTCTTTGATGAGCGGGACCTTCACCACCACGTTGGGGTGCAGCGCCGCGAGCGCCCTTCCCTCGGAGAGAATGCCGTCGGTGTCCGTGGCGAGGACCTCCGCGGACACCGGGCCATCGACGATCTCGCAGATCTCCGAGATCACCTCGACGGTGGGTCGTCCGGCCTTGGCCAGCAGCGACGGGTTGGTCGTCACCCCGTCGATCGCGCCCATGGCTTGCGCCTCACGGATCTCGCCGACGTCCCCGGAATCGATGAACAGCTTCATGGTGGGTCGTAGACGTCGTTCGGGGGCGACGGGTCGTCAAGGGGCGCGGGACCGGCCCCTCCAGCGCCTCCGCCGCCCCCGCCTCCTCCGTCGCTGGCGGTGGCCGCGACGACCAGGCGACGCGGCGAGGGTCCGTCGGCGGCCAACACCAACAGGAAGCTCTTCTTGATCCCCCTGGCGGTGACGATGACGTCGTGGCGACTGCCGACGGGACCGTCGATCCGAAACTTCGCCCCGACCACCGGGACGCGACGTCCATTGACGAAGACACCGGCAAAGGGAGGCGACACCTCGAACTCGTGGGTCACGTACGGCCCTTCCGGCACCGGCGGCGGCGCCGACGATGAAGGTCGCGCGGGCGCAGACGAAACCGACGTCGCCGGCGCGGGGCGACCGGATGCGCTCGCCGGGGTGGCGATGGGGGCTCCTCCCCCTGACGTCGGGCCCGTGTCCGGGGGAGCGGGGGCGCTCGCGACCCGCGATGGCGCCGCCGACGATGACGCGGGTCCGGTCGCCGTCGTCGCCGCGGGGGTCGCCCCGTCTGGCCACGCGAAGCTCGCGACACCGATGCCGCCGACGACGAGACCCACCCCGAGGGTCCACGGCACACGGCGGCGGTCCGCCTCGCCCTCCCTTCCCCGCGCCTCTTCGCCCCCCAGCACCTCGCGTTGGGCCTCCCGGTGGCGGCGCAACACCTCGACGTCCGAGGTGCGCCGGGGCCGTTCCGAAGGGATGGCGGAAGCGGGCGCGGGCGAGGATGGCTCGAGTTCGGGTGTCGTCGTCACTGCCGCGGGCGGTGGCTCGGGGGCGGGACGGCGCCGCTCGACTTCGGCGGCGAGCTCGTCCGACACCTCGGTGACACCCGTCTCGCTGAGGTCCGCGTCGACCATCGAAGGAACCACGACGGCGCGCGGTGAAGATGCGCGGGCGCGCTCCTCGAGTCGTTCCGTCATCGGATTGTCGTCGAGGGCCACCGTCCGCTCGATCGCAGCGGACGCATCCGAGGTCCGGATCGACCCGGTCGAGGGCGCGGGAATCGCGCGGGGCGCGACCGCATCGGCGATGGCCGACCGGAGGTGGTCGGGCGTGATGCGCCGCGCGTCTGCCCCGCGCTCGGGGTAGATGGCCTCGAGGGCGGCGGCGAACTCGACCGCGGTGGCGAAGCGGTCTTCGGGCGCGAGCTGCAGAACCCGCCCCATGGCATCCGACAGTCCCTTCGGAACCCACGGGGCAACTTCGGAGACCGGCTCGGGGGGGGCGGTGCAGATGGTGAGAATGAGCTCGCCCAGACCGTCGATGTCGCCGTAGGGCGTCTGCCCGCTCACCAGCTTATAGAGCACGATGCCGAGCGACCACAGGTCGGCGCGTACGTCGATGGTCTTCAGCCCCCGTGCCTGTTCTGGCGACATGTACAGGGGCGACCCGAGCACGCTGCCCGTGCGCGTGAGAACGTCGTTGTCGATGCGGCTCGCCTCCTCCATCTTGAATTTGGCGACCCCGAAGTCGAGGAGCTTGACCCCTCGGCCCTCTGGGGTTTCGACGAGAAAAATGTTCGCCGGCTTGATGTCGCGATGGACCACCCCGCTCGCATGCGCCACGGCGAGCCCGTCGAGGGTTTGCAACGCGATGCGCACCGCCAGATCGGGTGACAAGGGCCCCAGTCGGTCGAGAAGCTCTTCGACATCCTCGCCCTCGAGCAGCTCCATGACCAGGTACGGAAGCCCCGACGCCTCGTCGCGTCCGCGGTCGAGAAACCGCGTGATGTGGGGCGAGTCGATGCGACGCGCGGCGTCGGCCTCGCGCCAAAAGCGCGCGAGCACCGTCTCTTCGGTCGCGAGCGCCTCGGCGCTCAGCACCTTGACCGCCACCCGCTCCCCGGATGGCGTGGCTGCTCGGTATACCTTGCCCATGCCGCCCTCGCCGAGGACGTCGAGGAGGGTGTAGGTCCCACCGAACACCTGACCGATCATGTGCCGCTGTGGCCCGAGGTCGGCGCGCGCGGCCCCAGACGCTTCACGTCGTAATCGAGGCGCATCGAGGTCGCAAACCACGCCGCGGTCCCCGCAGTGTAACGTCGAGGCAATGGCCCCTATCGAGGAGCTGCCCCGTTGGTCGCTCGCCGCCCTCTTCGCCCCGATCGGACTCGGCCTCGGCTGGCTCGCCTTTGCCCTGCCCTGGCGCGGAGGCTCGGCCTTTGCGCTCGCGACCGCGGCCGCCGCCCTCGGTCACCTCGGGGTCGCGGGCGCCGCCGCCGCGCGCCTGCGCGCCCTCCCCGTCTGGTGGCGCATTCAATCCGCCCTTACGGTGGCGTACATCCTGTTCATCGGCTGGGGTCTTCTCTCTTCTGCGTGGTACCTCCAGGCCACCTACCGGGGCCTCGGCGCCGGCGTCGCGGCCGGTCTCGCCGTCTTCTTCGGGGCCATCGCAGCGTTGCTGCTGCCGGGCGCGGTCTGGGGCCTACGCACCACCCGCCCGCCTCGGGCCGGCGGCACCGCCGGCCGGGTTGGGGGGGGCGCCGCCCTTCTCGTCCTCATCGCCGTCGGCGCCAGCCACTTGAACGGGTTGGAGGCGGCGGCGACGGGCGAGGCGCTCGCGGCCGACGCGGACGTGGCCGCGATGGAGAAGGCCCTGCGGTCGATCGACCCCGCCGCCTGGCCGAAGTCGAAGCGGCGCCCCCCGACGCTCGGGGTGGCGACACCAGCGCGCTGCCCCGCCCCGCTCGCCCCGGCGCGTCGGACCGCGCTCGTCTCGTTCATCGCCCGACCCGATCCCGAGCGCCCCGAGGCGGCAGCGTTCCGCTGCCTGCAGGCCGACGATGGCGAGGCTCTGGCCGCGGACGTCGCGCGTACGCTCGATAGAGAGGCGCAATACGGTCCCGTGCGGGTCGACCTCGTCGCGCGCCGCGTCCGCCCCGAAACGGTTGGGATCGCGTTCGTCGAGCGTTTGGCGCTTCGTCCCGGACTCGACGGTGCGTGCCGCAACGTCACCTGCCTCGCCCCCTGGCAGTTGGTCGTTCTCGATGCCTTCAACCGCCATGCGCCCATTCCCGGGGTGGCCGATGCCCGCCTCGGCGCATCTCTCAGCCGCATCGCCGCCTCGCTCGGAGGCGCCCTCACCGAGCGGATCGCGACCCGAGGCTGGATCCTCGGACCCGAGACCGACGGACCGGTGGCGCTCGACCGCAATCAACGACCCGACGCGACCGTCTCCAGCGCTTCGCTCCGCGACGCCGTCGCCGCCGCCGAGGCTTACGTGTACGCCGCCCAGGGCAAGAACGGACGCTTTCGCTACATCGTCGACCCCTTCACGGGCGACGTGGTCGACGATTCGCTGTCGCTCCCGAGACACGCCGGAACGACCCTCGTCGTCTGCGAGCTCGGGGCGGTCCGGAAACGTACCGCGATCGTGGTCGAGCGCGCGCTCGGCACCCTCGCCGCCCACGCCCGTCCCGTCACGCTCTCGTCGTCGGCCCAGGGCCGGGTTCTCCGTCGGCAACGTGGCGCCAAGGGCAGCGCCCGGATGGGTCCGACCGCGCTCGGGCTCGCCGCCTTGCTGCGATGTCGTCCCCGGGCCGGCGAACGCCACGATGTGCTCATCGGCGACCTCGCCCGTACGCTCCTTCACCAACAGCGCCCCGACGGCTCGTTCGCCCACCACCTCGACCTGGAGCGCGGGGCCCCGATGGACCGGCGGGGCAGCATCTACGTCGACGGTCAAATCGTCTTGGCCCTGTCGCTGCTCGAAGCCGCCGGGACGTTCGCGGCGGCGACCTGGCCACCCGCCCACGATGTCCGCACCGCGGTGGAGCGCGCCATGACCTACTTCGGGCGCGACTACTGGCCCCGCTTCATCCGACCGCTCGGGTACCTCGAAGAGAATTGGCACTGCATCGCCGCCGCGGCTTCTCTCGGCCACCATCGGCACGAAGCCTACGAGCGCTTTTGTATCGACTACGTGACCTTCAAGTCTCGGTTCATTCACGCCGTCGGCACCGTGCGCGAAGACCTCGTAGGCGGGTACGGTGTCGGAAACATCGTGCCCCCCCACAACACCGCCACCGCGGGCTTCGGCGAGGCGATGGCGAGCGCGCTGCAGCTTCTCCGCGCCCGGGGCGAGCCCGAAGGCGAAGCGGCCGCCACGTTGCGCGCCGCCTTGACCTACCTTTTGCGCAACCAATGGCGCGCGGGCCACTGCTTCGCCTGCAGTCCCCGACGGCGGATCGCCGGAGCCTTCAGCGAGCACCCCGCATCCGCACGGGTCCGCATCGACTACGTCCAACACGCCTGGGCCGCCCTGGGCCACGGCGGCCGCGCCCTCGGCGTCCTCGGGGACGGAAAGGTCTCCCCATGACCCGCGACGAGCGGCTCCGTGCCTCCCTCGTGTCGGTGGGGCTGCTCGCCGCGGTGGCCTCACCCCTGCTCCACGGGCGCGATGGTTTTCCTCTGTCGACCTTTCCGATGTTCTCCCGGGCGCGTCCGACGGAGCTCGCCCTCGATCACGTGGTTCTCGTCGGGCCCGAGGGCCACCGCGAGCCGGTGCCCCCGGCCCTCGTCTTCTCCCGCGAGGTCCTGCAGACCAAAGTGGCCGTGCAGCGCGCGGTCCGCCGCGGTCGAGGCCCCGCCCTTGCCCTCTGCCGCGAGGTCGCCGGGCGGCTCGCCTCCTCGCCTTCGCCGCCGGCGGTCGGCGCCACCGTCGAAGTACGCACCGACCGCTACCACGTGCTCCGCTACGCCGAGGGCGACGACACCCCCCTCGAGCAGCGGGTGCACGCACGGTGTCCCGTCATCGTCGCCGTTCCTCCGCCGGAGGACGCCACGTGACGGGCGAGCCCCGCGAGGGCGGGTGGTGGTTCGGGCCCGCCCCGCCGCAGCGCCTCGCCGGCGCTCGGATCCTCATCGGCGGCTTCGCGTTCGGCTACGTCGTCGCGAGGTTGCCGCATCTCGCGCAGTTCAGTCGCTTCGACCCCGAGAGCTTCCGGCCCGTAGGACCGGTGGGCCTGCTGCTGAGCGCCCCGCTCCCGACGTCGGCGACATGGGCCCTCGCGGTCATCACCGCCGCCCTCGGGGCCGCGTTCACGCTGGGGTGGCGCTACCGGCTGTGCGGCCCCGCGTTCGCCGCGGCGCTCCTGTGGGTCACCAGCTACGCCTCGAGCTGGGGCATGATCTTTCACACCGAAAACCTGATGGTGCTCCAGGTGATCGCCCTGAGCTTCGGTCGTGCTGCCGACGCGTGGAGTCTCGACGCCCGGCGGGCATCAGAGCGACCCGTCCCGCCCGACGCGCGCTACGGCTGGCCCCTGCGCCTCGCGGCTACGGTCGCGGTCCTCGCCTACTTCATGGCGGGGGTGGCCAAGCTTCGGCACAGCGGCTTGGCGTGGGTGACCTCCGACCTCCTGCAGAACTACGTCGCGTTCGACGCGGTGCGAAAGAAGGAACTCGGCAGCTTTTACTCACCCCTCGGGGCGGCCTTGACGGGGCTGCCGGCGGTGTGGCCCGCCCTGGCCGCGGTGAGCCTGGCCACGGAGTTGTTGGCGCCGTTGGCCCTACTCGGCGGGCGGTTCACTCGCGTGTGGGTGGCGGCGGCGATCGGGTTTCACCTCGGCGTGTTGGCGCTGATGATGATCCTGTTCGCCTATCCGATCTTCGGGTTTGCGTTCGTGCCGTTCTTCGCCGTCGAGCGCCCCCTCGGTCGCGTCGGCCGTGCCCTTCGGGCTCGCCTCGGTCGGACCGGCGACCCGGCCCTGGCGACTACGCCGTAGCGCGCTCCAGGTCCTCCTCCTCGTCGTCGAGGTCGGCGCCATGACAGACGCTGAAGGCCTTGCCGCTGCCGCACGGACACTCCATCTCGGCGGTGACGGGAGGGGGCGGCGGTTGGGGCGCCGGCCCGCCGGTGGGTCCGTCCTCGTAGAGCGGCTCGACGTCGGCGCCGTGCCGCGCCTGGGCGATGGCCAACTCCGCCTCTTTACGCGCCCGCATCTTGGCCGCTTCGAGCTCGGCATCCGCCTCGGCCCGCCGCACTTGCGCGCTCATCAACTTGGTCACCACCGTGCTGGAGACGCGTGCCAGCAGCGTGATGAACATGTTGTACCCCTCCTTCTTGTACTCCTGCTTGGGGTCCTTCTGCCCGTAGCCGCGGAGCCCGATCCCGTCGCGGAGGTGGTCCATGTCGGTGAGGTGGTCGACCCACTGCTTGTCGAGCTCTTCGAGGTAGAGGTGCCGGAACATGCGCAGCAGGACCTCCAGCGCATCGAGCTCGGTCGCGCCGTCCTCCCCGTCGCCCCCCATGCTCTCCCGGAGTTCTTTTTCTTTCGCGAGGTACTGCGCCTCGGCGGTGCTGAAGAGTTCGCCCGCCAGCGCCTCCCGGTCGCCGTAGTCGGCGATGTCTTCGTCGAGCTCGACCCCGAAGTGCTGCTCGAAGCCGTCGAAAATGGCCTCCCAGTCCCAATCGTCGGCCGCCTTGTTCGGCGGGCAGCTGTCTTCGATGATGGCCCCGACGATGCGATCGATGAGGTCCAACAGACGCTCCCGCTGCTCGCTGAGGGCCGCGGGGAGCACCTCCATGCACGCGTCGTAGACCTCGATCGCTTCGCGTCCCTCGGTCTCGATGACCACCCCCCAGCCGCCGACGGGGTGGTGGGAACCGACGTAGCCGTACATCTCGCGCTTGAGCGTCTCGGCCTCGACCAGCTTCGCCCCTTTGAACTCCTTTCGGTCGATGTCACGCGGCTTGCCGTCGTCGCCGTGGGGCATGATCGGCTCTTCGCAGAACATCCCGAGGAGCGCCGCCACCTTGGGCTGCACCTGTTCCTCGATCCACGACAGCGGCTCGATCACGCGGGCCTCGCCCGTCTCGCGCCCCTCGGCGTCGTACTCCTCCGCCGTGTACCGACCCGCGAGGAGTTCTTGCCGCAGCCGGTAGATCGTCCGGCGCTGGGCGCTCATGACGTCGTCGTACTCGAGCAGATTCTTCCGGATGTCGAAGTTTCGCTCCTCGACCTTCTTCTGCGCGTTCTCGACGCTCTTGGTCACCCAAGGGTGCTCGATGGGCTCGTTGTCGGGCATGCCCATGCGTTCCATGAGGCTCTTGACCCGGTCGCCCGCGAAGATCCGCATCAAGTCGTCTTCGAGCGACAGGTAGAACCGGCTCCGTCCCGGATCGCCCTGACGGCCGGCACGTCCGCGCAGCTGGTTGTCGATGCGCCGTGACTCGTGTCGCTCGGTGCCGATGATGTACAGGCCTCCGAGTTCGAGGATCTCTTCGCGCTCCGCCTCGCACTCCGCCTCGAGCTCTTCGACCAGGGCCTCGAACGCCTCTTCCTCGGCGTCGGGATCGCGCCCCTCTTCCCGGAACTTCAGCTTGGCGAGCATCTCCGGGTTGCCGCCGAGCACGATGTCGGTGCCGCGTCCGGCCATGTTGGTCGAGACGGTGATCGACCCCTTCCGGCCCGCCTGGGCCACCACGTAGGCCTCCTGCTCGTGCTGCTTGGCGTTGAGCACGTTGTGGGGGATCCCCTGCTTTTTCAGGATCCGCGCGATGGCGCCGCTCTTCTCGACGCTGGTGGTCCCGACGAGGATCGGCTGCCCGCGCTCGTTCTGCTCGAGGATGTCGTCGACGACGGCGGTGAACTTCTCGCGCTCGGTCTTGTAGACGATGTCTTCGTCGTCGACGCGGGCGATGGGCCGGTTGGTGGGGATCACCCGCGTATCGAGCTCGTAGGTCCCGTGAAACTCCGAGGCCTCGGTGTCGGCCGTCCCCGTCATCCCCGCGAGCTTGTTGTAGAGCCGAAAGAGATTCTGGAACGTGATCGTCGCCATCGTCCGGTTCTCTTCCTTGATGGGGACGTTCTCCTTGGCCTCGACGGCCTGGTGGAGCCCATCGGACCAACGACGCCCGCGGAGCACCCGCCCGGTGAACTCGTCGATGATCATCACCTCCCCCTCGCGGACCATGTACTTCACGTCGCGCTTGTAGAGGGTGTGCGCCTTGAGACACTGGTTGAGGATGTGCAGCGTCTCGAGGTTGACCGGGTCGTAGAGGTTGCCGCCCTCCAGGGCACCGAGCTCTTTCAGGAGCTTCTCGGCCATCTCCACCCCGTCGTCGGTCATCGTCACCGAGTGGCCCTTCTCGTCGACCGAGTAGTGCTCCTCGTTGCGGAGCCGAGGGATGACGTCGTTGACGAGGCGGTACTTGTGGCTCGACTCGTGGGGCTGGCCGCTGATGATGAGCGGCGTGCGCGCCTCGTCGATGAGGATCGAATCGACTTCGTCGATGATCGCGTAGTTGAGGGGCCGCTGGTAGTAGTCCAGCGCCGAGAACTTCATGTTGTCGCGCAGGTAGTCGAAGCCGAACTCGTTGTTTTGGCCGTAACAGATGTCGGCCTTGTAGGCGGCGCGCTTCTCGTAGTCGGGCTGGTGGTTGACCACCGAGCCGACCGACAGCCCGAGAAACCGATAGATTTCACCCATCCAGTCGGCATCACGCTTCGCGAGGTAGTCGTTGACCGTGACGACGTGCACGCCCTTGCCCTCGAGCGCGTTGAGGTACACGGGCAGGGTCGCCACCAGCGTCTTGCCCTCGCCGGTGCGCATCTCGGCGATCTTGCCCTCGTGCAGCACCATCCCGCCGATGAGCTGCACATCGTAGTGCCGCATCCCGAGGGTGCGCCGACCCGCCTCGCGGACGACCGCGAACGCCTCGATCATCAGGTCGTCCAGTGAGGCCCCGTTGTCGAGCTTCTCGCGAAATTCCGCCGTTTTGCCCACGAGCTCGGCGTCGGACAGCGCCTCGATGTCGGGCTCGAGCGCGTTGATGCGGGCGACTTTGGGCCGCAGCTTGCGCACCGCGCGTTCGTGGGGGGTGCCAAAGATCTTCTTGATGACGTCGAACATCGCGTAATCCGAATCGGCCCTCGAAGGTGACGGAGAGCCTACGTGGTGGGGGCGTAGGCCGAACCACCGACTAGGGCAAGTCTCCGAGATGACGCCCGGTGAGGGGTGAGGTGTGACGGTGGCGGCGCCCGGCGGCCCCCTCCCGCCCCGCCGGCCCCGGGGGTGGGGCAGACATGGTGGGGCAGAACGGTTGGAGAAGAACGGTGGTGGTGGCGCCGCGTGGTGAAGCGGGGCGGGGGCCGCGTCGTCAGGGACCGACGAGCACACAGATCACGGCCAGCGTGAGGTTGCAGGCCCGGATCTCCTGAGGCGCGCCAAACGGTCCCCCGGACAGGTCGAGCTCGCCGCAGCGGCCCGTGCCGGTCGTGCTCGTCC
This sequence comes from Myxococcota bacterium, assembly GCA_039027095.1. Lineage (GTDB taxonomy): Bacteria > Myxococcota_A > Polyangia > Polyangiales > Polyangiaceae > JAPYTK01. The sequence goes on along the minus strand of JBCCLB010000018.1, from coordinate 92,949 downwards.
AGTTCGAGCAGGTGAGGGTGCCGTCCACGACGCCGGCCGGTGTCGACCCGTGCCAGCCGTCGGCGTCATTCCAGTCCGGGCTCGCGCCGGTGTTTTCGTCGACGATCTTGCCGTCGAACGATCGCAGGGCGGCGCCGCCCGGCTGCCAGTTGGGGTTGACGAAGACCTGGTTCCAATCGGTCCACAGATCGGTCCCGACCGAGTTACGCACCGGAAGGTTTTGGTATTGGGACGGCACGATGTCCTTCACGTCCTGGGTTGCGTCCGACAGGAAGGCCTTCCACGTACCGGTGAAGCCCGCGGCCGACGCCTGCGCCTGGCAAAGAGCGTCGGCGCCGGCGATCCCCCCGAGGTTGCCGTCACGTCCGTTGTTGAGGGTCGCCATGGTGATCTCGGTCAGGCAGTCGTTGTCCTGGGAGATGGTGCAGCCGGACGGACAGCAGCCATCGTTGTCGGTCCCGCAACCGAGAAACGTACCGCCCTGGCAAGTGCCGCTGTTGCAGGTCTGGCTCGAGAAGCAGGCGTCGGTGTCGCACGCCCCACCTTCGTTGACGGGGTTGGGGTTGCACATGCCCTGCATGTCGCAAATCCCCTGGTTGCAGTCGTCGGACGCCGCGGCGCAATTGCCGCCAGCCGGCACCGGTTGCTGCCCGCACTGACCGGTCTGGGTGTCGCACACGCCGTTGAAGCACCCCATCGTGAACCCGGAGCAGTCCTTGGGGCTGCCGCCGCTGCACACGCCGGCACTGCAGGTGTTGCCCTCGCTACACAGGTCGTTGATGTCGATGCAGGCGTCGCCGTCGTTGCCCGCGACCGGCTCGCACATGCCGCTCTGCGGGTTGCACACTGCGTTGAAGCACTCGTTGGGCACCGGCGAGAAGAAGCAGTCGTTCGGCACCCCGATGCACAGGCCGTTCTGACACGTGCCTCCGATCTCGCAGAGGTTCGGCGAGGTGCACGAGGTCCCGTTCGCCAGCGACGCGCTCCCGCACGACCGTGCCGTCTCATCGCACGTGATCTCCTCGCACTCGGCCGCCATCATCCCGCAATCGTTCGGCGGTCCGCCGGTGCACACCCCCGCCTGGCAGGTGTCGTTCGTCGTGCAGAAGAGCCCGTCGTCGCACGAGGCACCATCTTCGTCGGGCACCACCACGCAGCTCCCGATGGGCCCCGCCGCCTGGCCGGTGTTGCACACCGATACGAAACAATCGGGCGTGGCGATCGCGCTGCAGTCCTGGCCGCAGGGGTTGGTCGTTCCCGCGCCCGCCCCCCCTTCCCCCGCGCCCCCGCTGCCATCGCCGCCTCCCGTCGACGCGCTCGACGAAGGCGACGTCGACGTCGGGTCTCCGTCGTCGTCGAAGACCTCGTCGCTCGCGCTGCACCCCGCCCAGGCGAGTCCCGCCACCAAAACCCCCGCCAAACCCAAAGAAAGCCGCTGCATGGGTGCAGGTTACGCCTGGACCCGTGCAGCTGTCGAGCGCACCCCAAGCGGCGCGGCGGGTGGGCGGGATCAGTCGAAGGTGGCCGGCTGCGCGACGTAGTCGGAAGCGAAGAAGTTGGGGAAGATGCCCTGGGTCGCGACCCTCCTCACCGCATCGTCGATGCCGCTGACGCCGGGCACGGGTCCGGGCGTGAAGTTGATGCCCGGCGGAAGCGTAACCGTGCTGCTCGGGCTCGAGGTCTGCCAGATCACGGCGTCGATGGCGTTGGGCGCCGAGGCGTTGGTGCACGGCCCGTCGCACATGAAGATCGCGCCCGGAGTGCCCTCCCATCCCATGGTGAAACTCAAGATGATGGTCTGCGCCGGCGCCGGGGGGAGCGGGATGGCCCCGCTCTCGAGCAGGTAGACCTCGGCGCCCGGCTGCAACACGAAGGAGGGGAGGTCACTGCAGAGCTCACTCGAGCCTTCGTCCTTGCACACCGTGATCGGGTCGAGGTCGATGGGGCAGCTCGAGGTGTTCTCGACGAGCACGTAGTCGGGGCTGGCGGTGCTCACCTCGCGGATGATGATGTCGTCGATGCCGCACGCGCAGTCGAGGTCGTTGGCGACCGTACAGTTCGAGGGGCAGCAACCATCGGCGGTGGTGGCCCCCGAGCACGTCGTCACCGGCGTACCCCCGCCGCACATGCCCGTGGTGCAGATCTCACCCGTGGTGCAGGCGTCGAGGTCGTCGCAGAGCTGGCCGTCCATCACCGCCTGGGCGCCGCATACCCCCGACATCGGGTCGCACACGCCGAGGTCACAGCCGTTGGTGAGAAAGGAGCAGTCCTTGGGGCCACCGCCGCCGCACACCCCGGCGCTGCAGGTGTTGCCGTCGCTGCACAGGTCCGTCGTGTCGACACACGGGTCGCCGTCGTTGCCCGCGACCGGCTCGCACATGCCGTTCTGCGGGTTGCACACCGCGTTGAAGCACTCGTTGGGCACCGGCGAGAAGAAGCAGTCGTTCGGGACCCCCATGCAGAGGCCGTTCTGACACGTGCCTCCGATCTCGCAGAGGTTCGGCGACGTGCACGATGTCCCGTTCGCCAGGGGCGCCGTGCCGCACGTCCGCGCCGTCTCGTCGCATGTGACCTCCTCGCACTCCGGGGCCATCATGCCGCAGTCGTTCGGCGGTCCACCAGTGCAGACCCCCGCCTGGCACGTGTCGTTCGTCGTGCAGAAGAGCCCGTCGTCGCACGAGACCCCATCTTCATCGGCCACCACCACGCAGCTCCCGATGGGCCCCGCCGCCTGGCCGGTGTTGCACACCGACACGAAACAATCGGGCGTCTCAATCGCGCTGCAATCCTGACCGCAGGGGTTGGTCGTCCCCGCGCCCGCGCCCCCTTCCCCCGCGCCCCCGCTTCCATCGCCGCCCCCGGTCGACGCGCTCGTCGAGGACGACGTCGATGTCGGGTCGTCCCCCTCGTCGTCGAAGACCTCGTTGCTCGCGCTGCACCCCGCCCACGCGAGCCCCGCCACCAAAACCCCCGCCGAGCCCAAAGAAAGACGCTGCATACAGGGAACCTAGGCGTTCCACCGGGTCGTTGTCGAGTCGGGGGCGGCTCGCCTCCGGGTCCGCGCCCGTGACAAGTGGGGTGGCGCACCGCATAGTCGACGCGTGCCGACCCGAGCCGCGATGGCGTCCCCGAGACCGAGTTGGCGCCGCGTGTGCACCGTGGCAGTCGTCGCCGCGCTCGCGGGCTCGTCGAGCGCCGCGTTTGCCGACATGCCATCGCCGCGGCCTTCAATCCCAGGAAAGGAATCCGCTTTGCTGAGCCTTCCGCACGAAGCGTACGAACTCGAAAACGGCCTCACCGTGATCCTCCACGAGGACCACCGGCAGCCGCTCGTGGTGGTCAACGTCAACGTCGACGTCGGCAGCGGGGACGAGCCGCCGCGCCGCACGGGGTTCGCCCACCTCTTCGAACATTTGATGTTCATGGGCACGTCCCGTGTCCCCGAGAAGATGTTCGACGTCTGGATGGAGGCCGAGGGCGGCTGGAACAACGCGTGGACGAGCAGCGACCGCACCGACTACTACGACGTCGGACCGAGCCACATCCTGCCCCTGTTGCTGTGGATGGAGGCGGACCGTCTCGCCGTGCTTGGCGACGAGATCAACCAGGCCAAGCTCGACACCCAACGCGGGGTGGTGCGGAACGAGCGTCGCCAACAGACGGAAGATCAGCCCTACGGCAAAGCCGACCTCCGTCTCTCGGAGTTGCTGTTTCCGGTTGGCCACCCGTACCACCATCCCACCATCGGCTCGCACGAGGACCTGGAGGCGGCGACCGTCGCAGACGTCCAGGGCTTTTTTCGGCAATGGTACGTGCCCCGAAACATGTCCCTGGTGATCGCGGGCGACTTCCAGCCGGAACCGACGAAGGCCCTCGTGGAAAAGTACTTCGGCCCTCTGAAGGACCGGCCGGTACCCCCACGCGCGGCGATCGCGACGCCGGCCCGGCTCGAGGCGGAGGTCCGAGAAACGCTCGAAGACACCGTCTCGTTTCCCAAAATCGTGATGTCGTGGCTCAGCCCCAAGCTCTACGCCGAGGGCGACGCCGAGCTCGATCTGCTGGGCGAAATCCTCAGCAACGGAAAGACGAGCCGACTCTACAAGCGCCTGGTCTACGAGGAGCGGGTCGCGCAAAGCGTGAGCGCGTACCAGGGCTCACGGAAGCGTCGCTCGCAATTCGACATCGAAATCGTCGTCAAGCCCGGGACCGACCTCGCGCGGGTCGAAGCCATGGTGGACGAAGAACTCGCGCGCCTCCGCGACGAGCCCATCGATCCCGCGGAGCTATTGCGGGCAAAAAACCAGTACGAAGCCGGCTTCATCATGCGGCTGCAGTCGCTCGCGACCCGGGCCTCGCTCCTCAACACCTACGCCTCGAGCCTCGGCCGCCCGGATGGGGTCGCCGAAGACCTCCAGCGCTATCTCGATGCGACCCCGGCCGCGTTGGCCGCGGCGGCGCGCACCGTCTTCGACCCCAACGCCCGCGTGGTCATGCACGTCGTACCAAAGAAGGAAGGCGCCGAGGCCGCGGCCGCGCAATGAGACGCCCTGGTCTCGTCGCCGCGAGCGCCTTCGCGCTCGCGGCCTGCTCCGGCCGCGGCGCCCCCCCTCTCTCGTCTTTACCCTCTCCCTCCGAGCCTTCTCCCGTGAACACCTCCGCCCTCTCTTCTCTGGCCCAAAAGCCCACCCTCGAGGCCCCCAAGCCCTTCCGCGCCCCCCCGCCGCAGATCTTTCGGGTTCCCGGGGGGGGTGAGGTGTGGCTCGTCGAAGACCACGACCTTCCCGTGGTGGCCATCTCCATGGGGTTTCCCGTCGGCAGCGCCGACGACCCCCTCGATCGGCCCGGGCTCGCGAGCATCACCGCCGGCATGCTGGACGAAGGCGCGGGCGACCTCGATGCGCTGCAGCTCTCCGACGCCATCAACGAACTCGGCGCGACGCTCTGGGCCGGCACGGGGACGGACGGCACCCGGGTCGCGCTGAGCGTGCTCAAGAAGCACCTGCCGCGCGCGTTTGGGATCTTCGCCGACGTGGTGGCGCGGCCGCGCTTCGACGAAGACGAGTGGCAGCGGGTCACGGCCCTGTGGCGCGGTCGGCTCGAGAAGCGCGCCGACGATCCCCGCGCGGTCGCCGCGATCACCCGTCAGGCGGTGCTGTACGGAGCCGACACGCCCTACGGACACCCCGTGGCCGGCCAGCTCGACGGAGCGGCGAAGATCACGCGTGATGACGCGCTCGCGTTCTATCGTGCGCATTACCGACCGGACACGGCCCGGATGGTCGTGGCCGGCGCCATCACACGTGAGGAGGTGGTCGCCCTTTGGCGCGAGCACTTCGGGACGTGGGCTCCCCCCGCGAGCACCCCTGCGCCCAAGCGGATCGCCCCTCCCACCCCCCTGTCGGTTCGGCCCCGACTCGTCGTCGTCGACCGTCCGGGTTCACAGTCCGTCCTGTCGATCGTCAACGCGGGGGCCAAAGCAGATAGCCCCGAGATGCCTCTTCTCGAGTTGGTCAACACCGCCCTCGGCGGGTCCTTCACCTCCCGGCTGAACCAAAACCTGCGCGAAGACCACGGTTGGACCTACGGGGCGCGTAGTCGCTTCAGCGAAACGCGGGGGGTCGGCGGGTTCTACGCCTCGGCCGCCGTGTCGACCGACGTCACTGCGGCCGCGCTCAACGAGATGCTCGGCGAGCTTCGCAAGATGGCCGACGATGGTCTGGAGCCGGCCGAGCTGACGAAGGTGCGCGCGGGCGACCTCACCGACATGATTCAAACCAACGAGCGTATCGATAGCGTGGTGGGGCGCCTCATGACGCTCGCCCTCCTCGAGCTGCCCCCGGAGCGCGACGCCCGCGCGAGTGAAGCGAGGCAACGGGCCACCCTCGAACAACTCAACGCCCTCGCCCGGCGTTTCATCGACCCGACCGACGCCACCGTCGTCGTCGTCGGCCCCGCCACCGCCGTCCGACCCCAACTGGCCGCGCTGGGGCTCGGCGAACCGACGCTATGGGGTGCCGACGCGCGCCCGGCGGCGGCCAACGGCAAACCGACCTCCGACTGACGCCCGCCGCCCGGCGCGACCGGACACCAGGGCCTCGTCCTCGAGCCTGGAGGACCCAGCGCCGTATGGTCCAGCGCCGTATGGTCCAGCGCCGTATGGTCCAGCGCCGTATGGTCCAGCGCCGAACCGTTCAGCGCCGAACCGTTCAGCGACGTAGGTTCAGCCCGCTTTTCTGAAGTCGGCCTGGTTTCGGCCGGCCTGGTTTCGGCCGGCCCAGTTTCGGCCGGCCTTGCTCAAGGCCGTCCTTGAGGCTCACGGACCGTCGGGTTGAAACACGACGGGGCCGTACGGAGCGCCTCCCTGGACCTCGTCGAAGAGAGACCAGCGTAGGAATCCGGGCTCGCTCCAACCATCCAGAACGATGTCAACCTGCACCAACGACCTGGGGTCGGTGCGGAAGGTGATGACGTCGCGACCGAAGGTCGTCTCGGTGAAGAAGCTGAAATCGTTGTCCGAATAGACTTCGGCGAAGTCCTGGTCGAGTTCCGTTTCCGACAGCTCGATGGTGTCGATGCGCACGGGCCTTTGCGACGACACGTGAACGTCCCACAAGCATGAATAGTCGGATTGAAGCGTGTCGCAGGTGGTCCAGAGGGTCCACTGCCCGCCCTCGGCGTACTCGACGAACACGCCGGCGCCCTCGCCCAGAGCCGTGTTCAAAACGACGCCACGGTCGACGGTCGTGAAGTAAGCGTCGTCGAACGCTCCGGCCGACCCCACCCCACGACCAGCCCCCTCGACGTAACGGTCGTCGTCATCGATTTCGTAGCTGCAGCCGGTCGCGCCCAGAAGCAGCGTCGCGCCCAGGAGCCCCACCGCCCGCGCGCCCGCCCCGCGACCAACATTCGCGTCGCGTTTCCCACCCGACGCCCCCCCCGCAGGCCTGGGCACGGCGATGGCGAGGGCACGAGGGTCCGAGACGGAGGAGCGATGGCGCTTGGATCGAAACATGGGATGACCTCAGAGGGGAGTGTGACTCACCGACGGCGGGAGCGCGAGCGAGACCTGGAACTCGAACTCGATCGACTCCGCGACGCCGAACTCGAGCGACTCCGCGACGCCGAACTCGAGCGACTCCGCGACGCCGAACTCGAGCGACTTCGCGACGCCGAACTCGAGCGACTCCGCGACGCCGAGCTGGACCTGGTGGCTCGAGACGGACGACGGCTGGCCCGAGAGGAGCGGGCGGCGGCAGGACGCGACCGAGACGCGGACGAGCGCCCTTGGTAGCCCCGCCCGCTGGCGCTGGAGCCGCGTGTCGCCCGACGCGTTTGGTAGCCTCGCGACCTCTGGTAGCTCCGAGACGAGGTGGCTCGAGACGACGGGAGGGCGCGGGATGACGGGAGGGCGCGGGATGACGGAGCGCGGGACGACGGAAGGGCGCGGGACGACGGAGTGGCGCGAGACCCTCGGGTGGCGGGACGGCCCGAGTAGGCGCGCCCCGGGTAAGACCGATAAGCGTTGCCACGTCGGTCACCTCGTGATGGGCCGGCCGAAGTTTGGCCCCGGCGGAACGACTCCCGTCCCGATGTCGCGCGACGCGGGGCGTCGCTTCCTCGAACTTGATTTCCCCGGTTTTGCCCCCCGCGGTACCGCCGTGCCCACGGGGATGTCGCGCGGGCCTCGTCGCGCCGCGTCGCCGCGCGCTGCGACGGGCTGGTCTGGTTTCCCGCCCGTCGGCGGACGCTGGCGTCGCGACGGACGCCCCGCGGCGCACGGACCGTGTCACTGCGAGGTTGAATGGTGCTGCGTTGAACGTTGCCGCGCCGCTCGAGGGTCCCTCTCCGAGCCCCCGCACCCGCCGTTGCGCGGCCGGGAGACGTCCGCCGGCTCACCGCCGGAGACCGCCGCCCCGGAGACGCCCGTAGCCCGGAGCGCGACCGGGTGGGCCCCGCCGTGGCGGCGACCGGACGTCGAAGCTGCATCGCGCGGGCGTTTGGGTTGACGCGTCGCTTGGGCGCGTACCGAGGGGCGATGCCCGCTTCCCGGAACGATGGAGACTTCGGCACGCCGTAGCGCACCGGGGAGCCGGCTGCGCCCCGTCGAGCACCCTGCCGAGGGCGGCCCAGCCGCTCGCCACTTCCCGAGGCGGGACGCCGGCCCGTACCCGTGGCGGGGCGGCGGTGGTGTCGCCCGCGGTACCGGTCGTAGATGCGGGTTCGGGCGTGAATGCGCCGCACCCGGGCGGGGTTGCGCACGATGTGACGGCGCCACCGGGGGGTGAAGAGGTAACGACCGGGGCAATACCACCACGGGACGCCGACGCTGCCGTAGAAGCCGACCGCGGCCCCTCCGAACCACACGAAGGTCGGAGGTGCGGGCGCCCAACCGACGAAGCCGACCCCCACCCCCGTACGCCACACGACCCAGGCCGGAGCGTAGACGCGACCGGGGATCCACACCCAGCCGCGCGGACTCGTAAAGACCCATCGCCCGTAGTGGAAGGGAATGTAGCCCCAATCGAAGTCGCTGACCCACACCCAGTCTCCGGCCTCGGTCACCGCCCATCTTCCGTGGCTGCGGTAGGGCGTGAAGTCCGGGCCGACCGCATCCCCATTCGGAACCCAAACCCGCCCGTACGTCGGGTCCATGATCCACACGCCGTGCGGGGCGAGGGGTTCTTCGAAATCATCGAGGGCGCTCGGATCCGTGTCCGCGTCGTAGTCGTAGTCGTAGGTGGTCTCGATCGATGGGTCAGACCCGCCCGCATCTGCGGGACCCGGGTCGCCCGCCGCGCCGTCCTGGGCCCATGCCAGAGCGGGGACCAACATCACGAAGAGACACGCGAGGCCCACCACCTGCGCCCGGCGCCGTTTGACCCAGCCTCGGTTGACCCAGCCTCGGTTGACCCAGCCTGTTTTGACCCAGGCTCGTTCAACCCCGCCTCGTTCAACCCAGCCTCCTCGGGCGAAGCGGGGGCGGGAGCGGCGCGGGTCGCGGCGGGACATGGGGAATATCATGGTGTCTCTTTTCTGCGCGTGCCAGTCGCGGCGCCTTCCTGGGGAGCGACGAGGCAGGGAAGCGACGAGCGGCGCGGCGTGGGATGGGGAGGGGTTGCGACGATGTCACCCGTCGGAGACGACCCGGTCTCGGTCGCCAGCCTGCGGACGTTCCCACGGGGCTGGCGTTCGGACGCTGACCCTCGACCGGGAGACTCGAAAGAGCAACCCGGGGCCCGCGCCTGATGTTTCAAGGAACTTAGGCACGGCCGGCGCGGCCGTCTTCGACGAGCAAGATCCAAGCGGGCCCAGCCGACGAAAGGCGAGGCGCAGACGCCGCTACGAGGATGCTCGTCCTCGGTGTAGGGTCGCGAAATGCCGGTGTCCGTCCCGCCCCGGTCGCCCCGGGCGACGCGCCGGCCCGTAGACGCCGTCGCCGTCGCCATCGCCGTCGTCATCGGGATGATGACCCTCCAGACCAGCTCGGCCCGCGCCCAGGGGTTCGACGCCGAAGTTCGCATCGACCAGCTCCAATTACCCACCCCGGGTTCGCGGTTCACGCGAAGCGAGGGCCCCGTCGAGGGGTTCGACGAGGGCATCGCCTACGCCTTCCGGCTGGGCACCGATTACATGTACCGACCGCTTCGGAGTCGCATCCGCGACGAAACGGGCGAGGAAGGTGAGGCGCGGGACCTCGTCGAGCACGCGTTGCTCCTCCACCTCGGGATGGCGATCCGACCGGTGGACTGGCTCACCGTCGAGGCCGCGATCCCCTTCTCGGTCTTCGCCGACGGCTCCGACGACCGACGCATCCCGTCGCAGCCGTTCCGTGCCGGCAAGCCGGGGGTGGGGGACGTCCGCGCCGGGGTGCACGTCCTCGCGTACGACACCGAGGTCCTGGACGTCAGTCTGGGCGCCCGTTTTTGGGCGGCATCGGGTAACCAGGCCGCCTACCTGGCCGGGGACGATCGCTTCGTCCGAATGGAGCTCGTGCCGGCGGTGGCCGGGGAGATCGAGTATTTTCTCTACGGCTGCACCCTGGGGCTCGCGCCGCTGTTCTTCGCGGGTCGCGACGGCGACCGGGTCGCCGCGTCGTGCGGGGCGCACTTCAAGGTCGCGCCCACCGTGGCCCTCGGTCTGGAACCGCACGTGGCGGTGTTCAGCTTCAGCCGCGGCCGCAACAACTCCGAGAACACCCCCGGCCTCGCCTCGGCCGACCTCGCCGTGCAATTCGAAACGCTCGGTTCGCTCCGGGTCGACGTGGCCGGGGTGAGCTTCGGCCTGGCCGGAGGCCCTGGGCTCGGCGGCGCCCCGGGCACGCCGGACGTGCGGGCGCTGCTCACCCTCGGGTTCGCCGACCGGGGCCAGCGCGAGGTGGTGGTCGAAGAACGCGATGCCGACCTCGACGGTATCGAGGACGACCGAGACGCCTGTCCCGACGTCGCAGGCCCGCGCGACCGAAACGGGTGCCCGAGCCGCCCCGACGAAGACGGCGACGGCATCGTCGACGACGACGACGCCTGCCCGGCCGAGGCGGGCCCCCCGGCGGACGACCCTCGGGCGAACGGCTGCCCGGACCGAGACAACGACCACCTCGCCGACCCCGTGGACGCCTGTCCCGACGAACCGGGCGCCCCCGCCGACGACGGATGCCCGCAGAAGGCGCGGCTCGAGGCGGGCGCATTCGTCTTCGACCCGCCGGTCCAATTCCCTCCCGGCCAGGCGCGCCTCCCAGACGCCGCGCGTCAAGCCCTCGCGGAGATGTCCCGCACCCTGCGGTCGAGTCCTCAGGTGGCACGGATTCAGGTCCGCGTAGGGACGGCGCTGTCGACCCGTCGGCTCACCGAGGCCCGCGTCGCGTACCTCGTCGGGCTGTTCGACGACCTCGACGTCGACGGAAGGCGGTACGTCGTGGAGCGCCGCGGTGATCTCCGAGCGGGTCGCGTGGAGGTTCGGGTCGTCGAGTGACGCTCCCCCGCGCGGCCACGGCGCTCGGGATGGGGCTCTGGGCGACGACGGGGGATCCCGCCGCCGCCATGGCCGCCGACGACCGGGTCCCCGGCGCGATCGCCCGGGTCGCCGAGGAGGCACCGCCAACCATCGACGGCGTCCTCGATGACGCGGCATGGGACCGGGCGCCACCGACGGGTCGCTTCGTCGAACGCTCACCGAAGCTCGGGGCCATCCCGCCCGTGGCGACGACGTTTCGGGTCCTGATGGACGCGGATGCCATCTACTTCGCCGTGCGCTGCGATGACCCCGTGGCCTCCGGCGTGCGCGCGCGGACCCGGCGCCGCGATGACGGGGCGATTTTCGACGACGACGCCATCAGCATCAAAATCGACGCCCAAAACGACCGTCGCACCACCCTCGGCTTCGTCGTCAACCCCGGCGGGGCGCTCCTCGACTACCGCGGGATCAACGAATCCGAATTCCTCATCGAATACGACATGGTCTGGGCCGGAGCGGCCCGTCGCGATGCCCGGGGCTGGACGGCCGAACTCCGTATCCCGTGGTCCGCGCTCGGCATCGACCCCGCCGCCCCCCCGGCCGCGATCGGACTCAACCTGACCCGCGACCACAGCCGTCGAACCGCGACCTACGATTGGTCGCTTCTCACGCCTCCGTTCAGTCCCATCGCGGCCAGTCGCTACGGCCGCCTCGAGGGACTCACCGCGGTCGCGCGCGTCGCCGATCCCGATCGCGGACCGATACGCTCCTTCGTGCTGCTCCCCTACGGCATCACCGGATTTCGTCGCGCTCCCGGGCCCGACGCCGAGACGCCGACCCGGACCTCGCTTCTCAACGGGGGCATCGACGCGAAGCTGGATCTCGACGGTTTCCGCGCCCATGCCAGCGTGAACACAGACTTCGCGCAGGTCGATCTCGACAACCAAGTGGTCAACTTGACGCGCTTCGGCCTTTTTTTGCCGGAGAAGCGCGACTTCTTTCTCGAAGACCTCGAAGTGTTCAGCTTTGGGGAGCCGCAGCGGGCCCAGATGCTCTACACGCGTCGGATCGGCCTCGGCGAAGCGGCCGAGCCCATCCCCCTGCTCGGCGGCCTCAAGGTGATCGGGCGCCCGGCGCCCGGTGTCCGCCTGGGGGTGCTCCAGGTGACGACCCGTCCCCAAGACGGCACGCCCTGGACGTCGCACGCCGTCGCGCGAGGTCTCGTCGAGGTCGACGATCAGGGCTCCAACGTCGGGGTCATGGCCACCCAACGCCAGTCGCTCGATCTGGCCGCCGACCAAAACGCCGTCGTCGGCGTCGACGGTGCCTACCGGCGCAGCGGCCACGTACCCCTCGTGGTGTCCGCCTACGGCATGGGGTCCGTCACGGGGCGCGACGCTGCCCCGCCCGCCGTGGCCACCGGCGCGGACGAACCCGCCGACCGAAGGCTACGGCCCGGGGGGGGCGTCACGGTCGCGCTGCGCGAACAGTTCATCCGCCCTCGCCTGACGTACCGCGCCTACGATCCGAAGCTCCGGGCGGACCTCGGTTTTTTTCGTCGGGTCGGCGTTCATGAAGGCGAGGCGAGCCTCGAGCTCGAGCCACGGATCGACGCCGGCGGCATCAACCGCATCAACACGGGGCTCGACGGAGCCGTGGAAGGGAGCTTCGACGGTCGGACGCTTCTCGACTGGCGCTGGAACTGGTTCGCCCAGCTGCGCACCACCGCAGGCTATGTGGTCGGATTCCGGACCACCCGGCGGTTCGAAGCCGTCCAGCGTTCGTTCGCGGTGGGGCGCACGACCGAGATCCCCCCCGGCGACTACCGCATGTGGGACGTGGGGGTCTACGGGAGCACGCCGAGCACCTACGCCCTCAGCCTCGGCGTCGACCTCACCGGCCGCGACTACTACGGCGGCCGGCTTCTCGAGGCCGACACGACGTTGGCGTGGGCGCCCGACGAGCTGTTGCGTTTGGACGTAGGCGGCATCTTCAGCCGGATCGAGTTCCCCGACCGCCTCCAACGCCCGAATTTCGACTCCCTCGTGGTGAATGGACGCGCGACCCTGGGCTTTTCCCCGGTGCTGAGCCTTCGGTTCTTCGGGGGCTACAACCTCCTCGACGACGTGCTCCGCGTTCAGAGCCGGCTCCGTTGGATTTACGTCCCGGGCGCCGACCTGTTCGTGGTCGCCCAGGCCGACGTCGACGATGACCGGTGGTTGCCGCGATTCTCCTCGGTCATCGTCAAGTCTCAGTTTCGGTGGCACTGACCGGGAAGCCTGACCGGGAAGGCTGATTGGAAAGGGAGTGAGGTTACAGCCGACGCGTCGGTTGTACGGGAGGTTGGAGCGCGGGTACCATCGAGCGATGCTCGCGCGATATGGGCGGTACGAGACGCTACGGAAGATAGCGTCCGGTGGCATGGCCACCGTGTACCTCGGGCGCGTTTCGGGGGAAGGGGGCTTCGAGCGGTTGGTCGCGCTCAAGGTCATGCACGCGCACATCGCCAACGACCCGGACTTCGTGTCCATGTTCCTCGACGAAGCGCGCCTCGCCGCGCAAATCCGGCACCCGAACGTCGTGGCGACCCTCGACATTCAAAAGTCGGACGCATCGATGTTCCTGGTCATGGACTTCGTCGATGGCCCCACGCTCCAGGAAATGCGCAAGCACCTCAAATCGAACGGGGAGCGCATCCCCATCGAGACGGTGCTCCGGATCTTCGTGGACGTTCTCTCGGGACTACAAGAGGCCCACGATCTGCGCGACAAGCACGACGCGCCCATGAACCTCGTTCACCGCGACGTCTCGCCCCACAACGTTCTCGTCGGCAAAGATGGCGTCGCCCGACTGACCGACTTCGGCGTGGCGCGGGCCGAGGCGCGCATCAGCACCACCCGGGGGGGGCAGCTCAAGGGGAAGATCGCGTACATGGCCCCCGAGCAGATCATGGGTCTGGACGTCGACCGGCGCGCCGACATCTACTCCGCCGGCGCGTGTCTGTGGGAGATGCTAACCGGGCGCCGACTGTGGCGGGCGGCCAACGAAGGCGCCCTCGTTCACGCCATTCTCGAAGGGAACCCGCCGTCTCCGAGCGCGTTCGCCGATGTGCCCGCAGCGCTGGAGCAGGTCGTGATGAAGGCCCTCGCGACGGAGGCCGACGAGCGATACGCCGAGGCCCTCGACATGGCCGATGCCCTCGAGGCGGCGGCACGCGAGGCGGACCTTCGCATCCCCCGGCGCCGGGACGTCGGTCGCTTCGTGCGGGGGGTCTGCGATGCGATGGGGCGCGAGAATCCGGGCGATGGCGAGCGGGCGGCGCGGCCCCCGGAGGACCACACCCCCGCCAGTGGCGCGGACCGCCCGGTCGACTCTCGTGCCGCGCTGCGCATCCCCGACGACGCGGCCTCGCAGCCGTCGGCGGTCTCGAACGTCGCCGCCTCGGGCTCGTCGGGCCCGGCGGGGGCCGCGGGTCGCGCGGCCGACCCGGCGGTAGCGTCGGCCGGGGTGGTCGCCCGCGGGTCGATGGCGACGACCTCATCTTCGGGCGTGACGTTGACCCCGGGGCAGGCGGGGATGACCTCCTCGGCGGCGGCCTCGGGGTCCCGTCCCCTGCGGGCCTTCGAAGACCAGTCACAGCCCAGCGTGGTGACGAGCCCTACGCAAGCGACGAGCACCTACACCCTAGAACCCCCACCCTCGCGAAGTGGGTTCATCGCGGTCGTCGTGACCGGCGCGGTCGCGTTGGTGGCCGTGGTGTTCATCGGCCTCGCGAACCGGGGCGACCCCGAGGGGGACACTGCGTTCCACGCGTACAGCTACGCGGGGTCGACCGCGGGCGAAAAGGCCGCCTCGGCGCTCGACGTGGCGGCGCACGAAGACGACGCGCAGGACACGACGGACACGCCCTCCGCCGACGGTGACGGCGAGGAGGATGGCGACGACCCGACGACGTCGCCGCGGCCGACCCCGAAGACCGTGCCGAAGCGCCCTTTGCGCCCCCCTCCCTCGCGACCGGCCCGCCCTCGCCCCGTCCCGTCACCAAAACCGGGCGGACCCTACCGCCCCCCAACGCTATAGTGGCGGCGTGAAGAGGAGCGCGCGGCGACACCGCGCCACAACATCGACAAGGGCCACATCGTCGGCGAGGGCCACATCATCGTGGAGGGTCGCGGCGGCCTTCGTCGTCGGAATGAGTGGGCCTGGGGTCGGGGCCATCGGCGTGACCGTCGCCACGTCCGGGGTGGCCGGGGCCGAGGAAGCCGCCACGAAACGCTACGCGGAGGCATTGCGCGACTACGACGGGGGTCGCTTCGAGAAAGCGCTCGAAGGCTTTCGTGCCGCTTACGCGGGCTCCGAGAGCCCCAACGCCCGCCTTTACATCGCGCGCTGTCTCGTCGCGCTCGAACGCTACGCCGAGGGGTACCGCGAATTGTCCGCGACGGTGGCGCTGGCGCGAGAAAAGGCGCGCACGGAAGAACGGTACGTACCCACGCGTGACGCGGCGGCGGCCGAGCTCGCCGTGCTCGAGCCGAAGGTCGGCAAGGTGATCGTCGTGCTCTCCGAAGAAGTGGCAGGGGCCACCCTCTCGCTCGATGACGAGGCCCTTCCCCGCAACGCATGGGGAAAACCCTACGCCGTCGCCCCCGGGGCGCTCGTCGTCATCGCCTCGGCCCCCGGCCACACCCGCCAGGAAAAGTCGGTACAGGTCGCGGGCGGCGAGACCCAAACCGTGGCCGTTTCCCTCATCGCGACGGGGTCCGACGTCGGGCCCGAAGGCGGCGGCTCGGAGACCGCCGCGTCGCCCGGGATCGGACCGGTCCGAGCGACCGGGATCGCACTCGCCGCCCTCGGGGTTGGGGGCTTGGTGTCATTCGCCGTCACCGGCTCGATGGCCCAAAGCCGATTCGACGAGGTTTCCGACGCCTGCGGCGGAGTGACCTGTCCCGACGACGGTCAGAACGACACGATCGACGAGGGCAAGCGCTTCCAGACCATCGCCAACGTCAGCCTCGGGGTCGGCCTCGGTCTGGCCGCGGGCGGCGCCCTCATGATCATCTTCGGGGGCGATGCCGACGACCCCGACGGGGCCGGCGACGACGAGGTCGCGATGTCGTTCTCCGCCACGCCCCTTCTCGACGGTGGCGGCTACGCGCACCTGAAGTTGTCGTTCTGAATGTCCCTTTCGCGCCTCCGCTTTTCCACCCGCGCGCTGCGGGCGACCCTGAGCACCGCCAGCCACTGGGGCCGCATGGAGGTCGCCCGGGCGGCCGCACCGGCCCCCCGTAAGCACCGGACCCTCATGCTCCGCGTACCACGCTGGGCCCGCCACCTGTGCGAGATCTTCGGGCTCTCCCTGAAGACCTCGGGTCCGTTCATCGGCGACGGGCGTCCTTACCCGACGCGCAGTGCCGAAGGGGTAGGCCGCATCTTCATCATGAACCATCGCTCGGGACTCGACGTCCCCGTGATGCTGGCGCTGGTGGAAGGACACTTGGTCAGCCGAGCCGACCTCGCGCAGTGGCCCTTCATCGGGCACGGCGCGCGGCGCATCGGAACCCTGTTCGTCGACCGCGCGAGCCTCCGCTCCGGCGCGACGGTGCAGAGGGAGATGGAGCGCCATCTCGCCGACGGTCACGGGGTGGCCCTATTTCCCGAGGGTACCGCCTTCGACGGCGACGAAATCCGACCGTTTCGGCCCGGGGCCTTCCGCGCGGCCGCCCGAACCGGGGCCGAGCTCGTGCCGCTCGGGATCGCCTACGACCGCCCCGAGGCTTATTTCGGCGACGAGTCCTTTCTCGACCACATGCAGCGGGTCATGGGGCTCCCCGCCCTCGGCGCCGCGGTTGTCGCGGGCGAACCTTGGTCGGTGCCGGCTGACGCCCGGGTGACGCAGGTGCGCGAGCGGGCCCGGGAGGTAGTGGGCGCGTTGGTGAAACGGGCGCGGGCCCAGCTTTGACACGGACCCATGTTGCGGATCGCACAATTGGGATGCGGCCAGTGGGGACGACGCTTGCTCGCCCACTGGCGAACGCGCTCGGATGTGCGCATCGTCACCGTCATCGACCCTCGCGGGGGGCCGGGGGTCGAAGCGGAGGAGACGGCGCTGTGGCGACGCGGGGACGTCGACGCGGTCATCGTCGCAAGCCCTCCGGCGTGCCACGCCGCCCACGCCCGCCGCGCGCTCGAGCGGGGCTGGCACGCCTTCGTGGAGAAGCCCCTCGCCCTACGGGGCGGCGACGCCCTCGTGGGCCTGGCCGCGTCCCAGGGGCGCGTGCTCATGGTCGGACACGTCGTCCTCTACGACGAGGGTGCCCTCCAGGTGAAACGGTGGATCCGTGAGGGCCGACTCGGCCGTCTGCGCCGCATCACCTTCCGCCGCTGGGGCCGCGCCGGCGCCCGGGCGGTCGACGCGCTGTGGAGTCTCGGTCCGCATGACGTCGCCCTCGTCGACCATTGGCTCGACGCCGCGCCGCTCCGCGTCGTGGCGTCGCGCGGGTGGTCGCCGGCCCCCTCGGGACCTTGTGACGAGGCGTGGGTCGACCTTCGCACCGGCCGCACCGACGTGCACCTGCACGTCGGCCACGGCCGGGCCGCGGCGCCGCGCGGTGCGCCGCGCCGCGCCGCGGTGGCGGGGACCAAAGCCACCGTCGTGCTCGAGGGCCCCCGCGCGAGCCTCCACCGCGGCGGCGCCGCGGTGGAGGTGCACGTGCGTCGGCGCGATCCTCTGGAGGCCGAGCTCGACGACTTCGTCCGCTGCGTACGCACCGGACGCCGGCCGCGCGCGGACGCCGCGAGCGGCGCCCGCGTGGTGCGCGTGCTCGCCGATGCCGTCGCCACCCGGCGACGGCAGACGGCGCGGAGGGTCGCGCGTTGACGATGATCCCCATGGCCCGCCCCGCGGCCCAAAACCAGGGCGCTCATCTCGAGGCCGCGGTCCTGCGCGTGCTCCGCTCGGGTCGTTACATCGGCGGCCCTGAGGTCGCCGCCTTCGAGAAAGCTCTGGCGGCCTACGTCGGGGCCGACCACGCGGTCGGCACCGCCTCCGGCACCGCGGCGCTGCACGCGGTGCTGCTCGCGCTCGGCGTCGGGGCTGGCGATGAAGTGGTGCTCCCCGCCTACACCTTTTGCGCGACGCTCGAGGCGGTGCTCCACGTGGGCGCGACCCCCGTCCTCGTCGACATCGACGCGGACCATCTGCTCGACGTCGACGCGGTCGCGGCGGCGACGACCGCGCGCACGCGCGCGGTCGTCGCCGTGCATCTGTTCGGGCGCCGGGCGTCGGTGCCCGCGCTCCGCGCGCGGGTCCCGGCGCACGTGGCCATCATCGAAGACAGCGCCCAGGCGTTCGGGCCCCACCGGCCCGAGGGGTGCGCGGCATGCTTCAGTTTTTTTCCCGCCAAAGTGTTGGGGGCGGCGGGCGACGCGGGCGCGGTCGTCACCGACGACGGCGCCCTCGGCGCCCGCGTCCGGGCCATCGTCAACCATGGGCGCGAGGCGGGCGTGTCGCAGACCCTGGGCCACAACTTCCGTCTCGACGCGCTGCAGGCCGCGCTGCTGCGGGAGAAACTGCCCCATGTGCCGGGGATGCGCGCCCGGCGCCGGTGGATCGCGGCGCAGTACCGCGCGGGGTGGGCCGAGCGCGAGCTCGGCCTTCCCCGCGACCAAGACGGCCACGCGTGGCAGTGTTTCGGCATCACCGTAGCGGCGCGCGACGCGCTCGCGGCGGCCCTCGCGGGCGAGGGCATCGCCAGCGCGGTGTACTACCGGCCTCCGTTGCACCGGCAGCGGCCCGCACCCTCTGCGTGCCGATCTACCCCGAGCTGAGCGACGCCGAGGTCGCGCGTGTCGTCGCGGTCACGCGCCGCTTTCTTCGGCGCACCGAACTCCCTACCGTGGCGCCGCCATGCACCTGACGTTCTTCTACGACTACTCGAGCCCGTTCGCCTACCTCGGTTCCCTCGGGGTGGAGGCGCTGGCGCGCGAGCACGACGCCGAGCTCCACTGGCACCCCTTTCTCCTGGGAGCGCTCTTCAAGGCGATCGGGACCCCGATGGTGCCCGTCGCGGCCATGGCCCCGGCCAAAGCCGACCTGTACAAGAAAGACATGCTGCGCTGGGCCGCCCATCGCGAGGCCGACTTCACGTTCCCCTCTCGGTTTCCCATGAACACCGTGAAGGCCCTTCGCATGACCCTTCAGGTCGAACCGAGCGACGTGCCCCGCCTCAGTCACGCCCTCTTTCGTGCTTACTGGTCGCAAGACCAGGACATCAACGACGACGCCGTCTTGAAGGGGATCGCCGACGACCTCGACCTCGACGGGGGGGCCCTCCTCGCCGGCACACAAAACCCCGAGGTGAAGGACCGACTCCGCGCGCACACCGACGCGGCGGTGGCGGCCGGCGTCCCCGGCGCTCCGAGCTTCTTGGTGCGGCGTTCCCCCGACGACTCCGACGGCATGCTGTTCTGGGGCCAAGACCGCTTCGAGCTCATCGGCCGCGCGCTCGGGGGCTGGCGTCCCGACTGCGGCTGAACGGAGGGACCGGCGCGATGCGCGTGTTGGTGCTGCTCGGGGGACGTTCTTCCGAGCACGAAATCTCGCTGCTCTCCGGGTGCTTCGTCGCCACCTCGCTCGCGGCGGCGCGCCACGAGGTGGTGCCGGTGGGGATCGACCGCGAAGGCCGGTGGTTTCATCTCGAGGGCCTCCCCGCAACGCGCGACCCGCGGACGATCGCGCTGACCGACCGAGCGGGCCCGCGCGCCTGGCTCCGGCCCGAGCCCACGGGATTCCTCGAACGCGCCGGCGCCCCGCCGCTCGACATCGACGTGGTCTTTCCCGTGCTCCACGGGCCGCACGGAGAGGACGGGACCGTTCAGGGCTTGCTCGAGCTGTGCGCTGTGCCCTACGTGGGCAGCGGCGTCACCGCCTCGGCTGCCTGCATGGACAAATCGGTGCAACGGGCGCTCTGCCGCGCGGCGGGGCTGCCATTGCTCGACGACATCACCGTCGACCGGCAAGCGTTTCACAACGACCCCGACACCGTGCGACACCGCATCCGCGACACCCTCCGACGAAGCGGAGACGCGAACGTCCCGCTCTTCGTCAAGCCCGCCTGCATGGGCTCCTCGGTGGGCATCAGCCGCGTCACCGACGACGCGGCCCTCGGTCCCGCGCTCGAAACCGCGTTCGCGTACGGCGACCGGGTGGTGGTGGAGCGTGGTCTCGTCGGCCCCCGCGAAATCGAGCTCGCCGTGCTGGAGCACCCCGACGGTCGCGTCGAGGTGTCCCCGCCCGGCGAAATCGGGGTTCACCACCCCGACGGCTTCTACTCCTACGCCGCCAAGTACCTCGACGCCGACGGGGCCACCCGCACCATCCCCGCCGCCCTCGACCCCGGGCTCGCCCATGCCGCGCGTGCGCTCGCCCACCGCGCATTCGCCGCCATGGGCTGCCGCGGACTGGCGCGCGTCGACCTCTTCGTCGACGGCGACCAGCTCTACCTCAACGAGGTCAACACGATGCCGGGCTTTACCCCCATCTCCATGTACCCCGCCTTGTGGGCCGCCGCGGGCATCGATGGCCCCACCCTCGTCGACACGCTCGTCCGAACAGCCACCGTGAGGCGTGTGACCGGCTCCCACTTGATTATGGGTTGAGTCACTGTTTCGTGCAGGCTGCGTGCTGGAGCCAGAGGACCGATGCGTATCGCTAAGAGGCTCGGCTTCGGGATGACGTGCGGGCCGATCGTCGGGGGAAGAAAGAGCGCCGACCTCATGTAGACCGGCCATCCTGGACGACGGGGTCCGTGTCGTCCGCACCCATTCTTGTCGTGCTTCACCAGCGTTGGGGAGGAGATGAACCGAGCGGCGGTTCGCTGCGTCGCGGTTGACGTAAAGACCTGCGAAACACGATGCCCTCCGACGGTACGGTCAAAGCAGCGTCCGTGCTGCCGCGCGCCGGGCCGACCACCGGGTCAGCGCCTCGGGCTCATCCTGCGAGGACTTCGCATTTCCCCCGCTGGGCCCGAGCGCGTCAAACGTTGACGCCCCTGCCCCGCCACCGCTGACCGAACACGCGGCGGGCTACCGGTTCACGGCAGTCTACGACCGCTACCGGCGTATGCCGACGAAGCGCAAAGGTGAATCAACAGGGTTTTGCGACACACCATCACCGCGTGGGCCAAGCGTAGATTCAACACAGTTACAACTACACCCCCCCCCCCTAACGTAACCGTCATAAAACTGCTACACTACGTTATGGGGAAAAATTGGACATCCACCCTTGTCATCTTTCTAGCCGGCTGCCTCTCCACGGAGCGCCATGGGGAAGAGCTTGCCGAAGACATATCTTCTACCAAGGCCCAACTGACCGCTTCACGAGCCAGGCCATTAGACAGGAAGATCAAAGTACGCATTATCAACCCAACCACGTGCCAGAACCAATGTAGCCAAGATCTCACAAAATTCGACGCCTATCAAGCAATCGCCCGGCTGAACCGAAGCTTCCGAGGAGTCGGCCTTCACTTCACTCTACACTCGTTAGATAACATCTATGCCCCCTTCATAGCAGGGTCAGGAAGTGGGTCCAACGTCGTTTGGTCGTCCATACGAAACGATCTTGCCCAGGCATACCCAGTCCCCATGTCGATCCCCGACCCGTCAGCGACCAGTGGCGTGAGCGGATGGATTGCGACGTCAGCCACCGCATGGGGCGACCCGTCAGTGCTCCAGATATGGATCGCGCCAAAATACTCACGCCTCTACGACAAGTTAGATGGAGCGTCTGTTGGGCAATACCCTCACGTCGGAAGCGTCGTGATCATGTCCACAGGTATAACAGACAACTATCTGCTGGAACACGAAGTAGGCCACTACTTCTCGCTCAAACATACCTTTCAGGTCGACCAGAACATGCCTGGATATCACCCAGAAACTGGTGCTGACATCGACATCGCCGACCGGTGGGACCAGATCTTTTGCGTCGGCGCGGGGGCTCCATTCAGTTTTATCTCGAAACCGAGCGCTGCCACCGTTAGCACGTACTGCAACATACCAGAAGTAAGGATAGACAGGAAACACTGCTACCACTTCTACGACCGCATCAGTTGTGAATTCACGCCTGGATATATATTTATGACTGGTGACGAAGAAATGAAAGGAATCAGTCTCTACGAGCACCTACGCGAAGCGGGCGACTGGGTTACCGCCTTCCCGTTTACCATGAATGCGATGTCATATAGGACAGATTTTGAATCCTTCCCAGTTCCCGGTACTCCTTTGCCGGCTCGAATAAGTACACATATCTCAGAATCGCAGGGAGAAATCATTCGTGCCTTCTTGGACCACGGGACCTCCTATCCTGTGACCGACCCGAGCCCAGTAGCGCTCTTCGCGGCGATGGGATTCCAAGATCCTCGAACGCAACGTGGATTACTGGCGACCAACACCTGGAATTGGAAATCTGTACCGGGATCTATCCGTGACATCGCCGCAGGGTCGAATGGCACGGTCTGGAGTATCCGGTCGAGTGACGGTCGCCCCCAGCGCTGGGATTACGAGCAGGAATCGTGGGTCCCCGGACCGGCGCCAGTCTCAGGCACCCGGACCACCCTGGACGCCGTCCGAATAGGAATTGCCGGCGAAGACGACGTTTGGGCTATCGACTCATCAAATAATATTTACAGGCTGAACAGCGCCGGTTCAGGAACGTGGGACACAATTACAGGAAAGGCCATCGACGTGTCGGGTGGAAGAACGGCGGGGTCAGTGTGGGTGCTTGGCCATACAGGAATCCCGCACTTCTGGACCGGTAGTTCCTGGACGTCGAGCCCCGGTATTCTTGCCGACCGCATTGCGGTCGCAGAGGACAACTCTCCGATTGTAGCGGAGAAGGGCGGAGGAGATATCTACCGGCTTGGCGCGTCCAGCGTTTGGACGGCCATGGGCGGGAGTGCTCGAGACGTCGGCGCCAGTGCGAATGGGCAGCTCTTCGTCATCGGCTACGGAAGCGGGTACACCTTTATTTGGGACCCCGAGCAGGAGACTTGGGTCTTTCAATCGGCTCACCCCGCCGACAACGTTGCAGTGTCGGACTGGGGCGTACCGTGGGTTGGGGGCGCGTCCGGGGCTTGGGCCCAGCTTTGACGCGCGACACCCGCGCTGAGGCGCGGTTGCGTCTGCCGGTCGCGCATTGATTGAGGTGCCCACACGGCTACGGCTTCCTTCATTCACTTGAGGAGAAGCTCACGCTCGACCCTTATGGTTCGAGGGACACCGTCGCGCTCGATGGCGAGGGAAACGCTCGTTCCGGGCTCACCACGTAGGTACTGCAAGCCCTCCGCCGGGGTCATGAATTCCGTCGACCGACCATCAATGGTCCGAATGAGGTCTCGCGGCAAAACTCCCGCCTTGTCGGCGGTGCTGCTTGGTTCCACCAGGGTCACTTCGAGTCCGGTCGAAACGGCGCGAACGTAGATTCCCGTGGTGGGCACCTCCTTACGAGTCGGCCCATCCGCCGGGTTGAGGGTGATCGATACCGAGCTTTTAACCGTGAGTCCCGCCGTGAGTCGAATGTTGTAGCCAGGAGCTTCCGTCCGGATCGAGAAGGGCGTTTCTTCGGGGACGCCGACGAGGGTAAATCGGCCATCCTCGTCGGTCTCCACGGTAGCCGGTACGCTGCGAGGACCAATGATGACCCCTTGCAGGCGAACCTGCGCCCCCGCCACCGGCCGACCGCTTTCTGCATCCGAGACGCGTCCGTCCACCTCGCCGCCCTCGGCGACGACGATCCTGACCCCTTGTCGACGCTCGCCCGCACCAAGCTCAATCGGTTCTGACTTCGCCGGTGGCGTGGTCTCTGTAAGGGCCGACAGGACGTAGCGACCGGGCGGCAGATCCCCGAGCAAAAAACTCCCCTCGCCGAGCGTCCGCACCGACCTTCGCATGCTCCCCGCGGTCGCGTCGGCCGTGGGAGGTACATATCTCTCGATGCTGACGGTCGCGCCCCCCACACCCGCTCCGTCTCCACCCACCACCACGCCGGCGATAGAACTCAGGTCTCGCAAACGAAGCACCAGAGCCGCCCCCGGGCGCGCCGTCGTCGCTTGAGACGGCCCGGCCCCGGGTGCCGTCGCCACCAATTCGCAACCAACCGCGGAGGGCGATAGAACGAAACGACCATCGGCGTCGGTCTGCGCGGTTAGAGCTTCGCCGTCGATCACTCTCGTGCAGCGAACGAGCGCATCAACCGCAGGGTACCCTTCCGCGGTCAAGACCTGACCCTCGATGGGTGGCGCGACCTCGAGCCTGACCACCACCATGCTCTTCTCGCCTGGATCACCGGAAGCGACCACCGCGCGCCCGCTCTTGTGCCCCTTCGAACTGACCCGTACCGTAAACTCGGCGGGCGATACCCCTTGGAGGAGGGCCACCCCTTCCGCATTCGTTCGAACCGAACGCTCCCTCGCCCCCTCGGCCCAAACGGTCGCCGTCGCCACCGGGTTGTCCTCCTCGTCCGTGACGCGAACCTCGACGATCCGCAGTCGGGCACTCTCGGGCGCCGCCGTGTCGACGCGCCCCGCAGAGAGCTCAACCCGGACCGAACGCGAGGGAGGCCCCAAACGGTCGTCTTTGCCCGACTCTTCCGAAGCAGGAGGAAACAGCACGAGGGCCGCCGTCAATGGCACCAGGAGGAGCGCCAAGAAGGCAAGCACACCGGCCTTTTGGGGCGAATTCAGCGCCACCGGAGCCTCGTATCGTTCCTGACGCCCTCTCGCCACCTCTGCACCCTTTGGCGCGCGCCCCTGACCGCTTCCGCCAGACGGCGAGCGACGTCCCGCGGAGAGAGGACGTGAAGGAGTTCCGTGAAGAAGAAAACCGCGAGAGACATCCCCAACAAGAGTGCGAACTCACGCGCCGGCTCTCCCGAGACCAGCCGAATGCGATCGTTGTGGAGGAGCCCTGCCACCTGGATCATCAGCCAACACCATCCGGCAAGAGCATGGCGATCGACCACCATCAGCACCACCAGCCAGGGCGCACACCAGAGTAGATAGTGCTCGGCCACGTTCCGTGCGAACAGCATGAAGCCGACGTACACCAGCGCCATCGCGCGGTAGATAGGCACCCGCCGAGATGTAAACGCCGCCAAGACCGGAAGCGAGTAGATGAAGTTGAGCGTCAACTCCCCCGGCAAATCCTTGCTTTCAAATCCCCACTTCTTCAGCCAGAACATCCAGGTGAGACCGCTCATGGGCTTGTCGAGCTGAGGCTTCGTCATCCTCTCGAGGAACAGCTCCGCGTTATCCAAGAGGAAGGGGGCCATTAGGCCGACCGTGACGAAAGCCGCGACCATCGTCTTCATAAGCGTGCGCGGACGAGCGGCCAAGAGCGGTCCCGCTAGCACCGCGAGCTGCTTCGTCCCCACCGCCGCGCCAAAATAGAGGGAGTAGCGCCATTTACGCAGATTCACCACCCCCAAGAGAAGCAGCGCGACCGGAAGCGCGTCGACGCGGCCCACGTAGCCGTTCACCAGAAACACCACCGGAGACAGCAAGTACAATCCCGCCGAAATATCCGCCTCGCGCCGCCGGCGCCGGTAACGATAGACGAGCCTCCATATTCCGAGGGCGATCAACAGATCACCAACTAGCCCAGGCAATCGCGCCAAATAAACGCGATACAAGTGAGTATAACCAAGGACCCATCGCGCCGGGAGATACTGATAGTAGAGGCCCGGCGACTTGTGCATGTAGGACTTGCCCCAGTACTTCGCTGCCTCGTACTGCGGGTCCAGCTCCGTAAAGCGCCAATCCGACTTATGAAAAATATTCTCGACGTAAAGCTGGGTCGCATGATGCACATCGCCGGTGAGGTGCGTCGTCGACACCGACGCCCGAACGAGAATTGTGGCCGCGAAGAGCACGAGCACGAATCCAAGAAGCCGGCCCCACGCCAACCACCTCATGACCACGAAGCGAACGCGTCGACCTCGAATCCGGGCCAAGACCAATAAGAGTAGGGAAATCCCCGTGAGGAACGCCCCCAGGCGGAATTTTCCTGCTCTGCCTTCGTGCTCAACCCACAGGACTTTCAAGTCCCTCGCGTAACGCGTATCGCGACCCTTGACATTCTCGTTCAACACGCCGAGCACGTGTAATCCCTCGGTCCGAAGGTCTAGGTCGAGCACGATCGGCTTTGCCCGGGCGCTGTCCTTTTTGGTGATAAACCGGCTGTTTTTGCAGGCATTCTTGCGCTGGTAGATCAAGCGCCCATCGAGCCGCACCTCACGAACACAGTCCAGTGCGTAAATCTCTGCAGCAATCCGCTCACGATTACTTGTAAACAAAACCCGATGGTAACCTGCGTGCAGGAAATAAGGGTAATTCACCTTCGAAAAGCCTGCCGACGACCCCACCGGGGAAGCCCAACCCGCGGTCGCTTCGCGCGAAAACTCAGTGCCTACCACGCGGAAAGCTTGGTGGTTTCGAAGGGCCAACCCGAAGAATGAGACGAAGCCGACGACGAGCACCGCGACCACGATGGCGACCAAAGGACCGGACGAAATCAGCCAACGCCGCTCGGGCGCATTCCCCTTTCTCATGGCGAGGGCGGTGCCTTTCGGTCTATGGCCTGAAAAAGCCGTTCCGTATAACGCGCGGCAGCCTCGTGCACAACGTGATCACTGTTGGTCATGAGTTCCGCAGAGAACACGACCGGCTCGTCGAAGAAAAGGCAGCGCGTCGCGCGAGACCGCTCGCAAACCGTTTCGATCTTAGGACGTACTCGACGTAACAAGAGCCGGTTGAACGAGGGTGCGGACACAAGGGCGCGATCAATGGGACCGAGGGCAAGAAATACGGGAAGACCATGTTGGGCGGCAAGCTCATCGATCGCGTCAAGGCCAACGCGATTTAGCTTGGAGACTGAAAATCTATCCTTACGCGCGTACTTGCGATGCTGCTTGGTGTCCGCCTTCACGCGCCGCGGGTCAGCTTGTTCGACCTTCATGTACCCGAACTCGTCGATCTTTCTTTCTCGAATCGCCCTGATGCTCGAGCGAGGACCGAGCAGCCACTTCCGCAAGGTCGTGCTTTGCGCGTAACCGGGCATGTACCGGAGCATGGCCATGCTCTTCAGCTGACTGTCGCCAAACTGGAGAGCCGGATCCAGTTCCCTCCAGAATCCCCACGGCAGCGGCACGAGGGCCATTCCCTTGTGAAGTGGGGGCCGTGGCCATTGTCCCCCCCTACCATTACTCGCGGTCGGCCAAACGTCGTAGACGTGGACGACGACGATGCCCTTGTTTGGGGCCCCGTGACGGGCGATGAACTCCTGCAACTGCCACGCCCCCTCGACGACGAGCTGTTGCGCCGTAGTGCACAGGTTTAGGGCGGTATCACCCTGAAGCCGCTCAATGACGTCCGGGCGGACCCCCTGATTGCAGCTAGAATCCCCGAGGATAAGCCAGTCGACGGGGCCCTTGCTGCGATCGAGGAGCTTCCACTTCCGAGCGATGAGGTAGTAACCGAGATTCGTGGTGTAGTTTCGCAAGAACGATCCGATCGCAAGGTTGGCCCCAACGGCAGCGGCAAGCGTTGCCATGACAACGACGAAAACCCTCCTCGGCTTCACGGGCCGCAGGTGTTCCCATGCGAGTCGGAGGTGTCGCTGGTTCGGCAATTCCTTTTCCTCAAAACTGAAAGTAGATGAATTCCACCGGCTCGCGGACGCCGAGGACGACCATCGCAAGGAGCATGGCGCCGTAGACTGCCCCCTGAGCTACGGCCGGCATGCGCGTAAAAAACGCGAGGTCCCGAGTCACGTATTGAGCCAGTTGCGAGACCATCACCGGCGACCCGAACACGAGAACTTGAGCCCAAAAGTCTCCTCCTCGCTTCGTCGAAGGAGAGAAGAGTTGGCCCACGACGCCGCCAAGCTGAGCGATCGATTGACTTCGAAAGATCACCCACCCGAAGAGGGTGAATCCTGCCATGAGGACCATTTTGCCGAGGATGCGGGTGGGATGCCAACGGCCAGACCACGGATCGAGGTGTTCGGGTTGTCGGTCGAAGGCACGGTACAGAGCCAGAAGGGCCCCGTGGTAAACACCCCAGATCACGAAGTTCCAGGCGGCACCGTGCCAAAGACCTCCCAGAACCATCGTGATCATGAGGTTGCGCTGGGTGGCGAACCGGCCCCCGCGGTTGCCGCCGAGCGGAATGTAGAGGTAGTCCCGGAGCCACGACGACAACGATATGTGCCACCGGAGCCAAAAGTCTGAAGGATTGATGGCAAAGTAAGGCTGCTTGAAGTTGACCATGAGCTCAAAACCGAGCAGCTTGGCGACGCCGCGTGCGATGTCGGAATATGCGGAGAAGTCTGCGTAAATTTGGAGAGCAAAGGCGACGACACCGGCCAGCGTTTCGAGACCGGCGTATTGCGAAAAGTTATCAAAGACCGGGTTCGCGACAAGAGCAAGGTTGTCGGCCA
Source organism: Myxococcota bacterium (assembly GCA_039027095.1). GTDB lineage: Bacteria > Myxococcota_A > Polyangia > Polyangiales > Polyangiaceae > JAPYTK01. The sequence continues at coordinate 64,509 of JBCCLB010000018.1, read as the reverse complement.
CCACGATCTTCTTGAAGTAGCCACCAATGATCAGCCCGATGCCGACCTGGACTTGAGCCGAAGAAACCCGGCGGGGAGTCAGGATCTGCGGCAGGAAGGTTCGGGCTCGTTCGATTGGCCCCGCGACAAGCTGCGGAAAAAAAAGGACGTAGAGCGCAAGGTCTCGCACGCTGCGGGCGGGCCTTACATCCCCACGATAGACATCGACAACGTACGACAATGCCTGAAAGGTGTAGAATGATATCCCTACGGGAAGAATAATCTTTATCGTGACGCGGTCGGGAGTGAGTCCGATCAGCGCGAGGAATTCCGTCGCGCTGTCGACAAAGAAGTTGGCGTACTTGAAAAACGCGAGGACGCCGAGGTTGAACACGACGGCCAGGGCCAACCAAGCTTTTCGACGGGACGAAGGACGAACGATGCGGCTTGCCGCGAGGTGCACCACGACCACGTTGGAGGCCACGAGAAACAGGAACCTCCAGTCCCAGAATCCGTAGAACACGATGCTGCCCGCGAGGAGCCACGTATTCTGCCAGAACAGAGACCGCGACGTGGCGGCGTAGCCAACGCCGACTACGGCGAAAAATATGATGAATTCTAGGGAGTTGAAGAGCAAGACAACACCAGAAGGGGGACCACGTCACCGGAGACTGGGGGGTCTGCCGCATCCACCGCTCGTTTCGACTACCGTAGTTGGGGTGGCGCATCCCTCATCTTTTTTCCGAGGAGGCAGTAGTGGCTGGTGTCGTTTCCGCGACGTCATAGGTTCGGCGTAAGCGCGTCGCGCCTCGATGAATCGTAAAGGCAGGCAACAGCCGGGGTTAGAGCACCCAGCACGGAGATCATGAGCATCGATGGCGGCATCATCTTGGCCGGAGGCTCTGGCACTCGGCTCCACCCGTTGACGGTGAGCGTGAGCAAGCAGCTCATGCCCGTCTACGACAAGCCGATGATTTACTATCCCCTTTCGACCCTGATGTTGGGCGGGTTGCGGCGGTTTCTCGTGATCACCACGCCCATCGACCAGCCCGCGTTTCAGCGGCTGTTGGGGGATGGGTCGCGGTGGGGACTGCACATCGAGTACGCGGTTCAGCCGAGGCCCGAAGGTCTCGCCCAGGCGTTCCTCATCGGTCGCCGCTTCATCGACGGCAAGCCGTGCGCGCTCGTCCTTGGCGACAACATCTTTTACGGACACGGCATGCAGGGGCTGCTGCAAGCCTCCGCGCAACGGGACCAGGGCGCCACGGTCTTTGGCTATCAGGTACGAAACCCGAGCGCCTACGGGGTGGCGGAGGTCGCCGCCGACGGCACGGTGCTTTCCCTGGAAGAAAAGCCAGCCGCGCCCCGGAGCAACTGGGCGGTGGCGGGACTCTACTTCTACGACGGCCGCGTCAGCGATGAGGCCGCCGCGTTGACGCCGTCGGCGCGGGGCGAGCTGGAAATCACCGACCTCAACCGTCGGTACCTCGACCGTGGCGAGCTGCGGCTCGAGCGGCTGGGACGCGGGGTCGCCTGGCTCGACACGGGCACGCCCGACAGTTTGCTCCAAGCCGCCAACTTCGTGCAGACCCTCGAGACGCGGCAAGGGCTCCGGATTTCGAGCCCAGAGGAGATCGCATTCAGGAAAGGGTGGATCGACGCCGACCAGCTGGCCACCCTGGGCGCGGCCCTCGGCAAGACGGCCTACGGGCAGTATCTGATCGATCTCGCCGAATCGGGCGAGTGAGCGCGTGCGCTCCCGACCCCACACCGCAGCCTAGGGCGTGGGCGCTGGGAACGCCGACGGCGACGGGGGGCTCGGGCTCAGCACGGGTGCGGGCCGGGGCGGCGGTCCCCCCCCCCTCCTGGCCGGGGGCCCGCCCCCGGTGGCCGTCGTCGCCGGCGTTCCGTCTCCGCGAGGCGCCGCCATGGCGCTTGGAGCCGGCTTGGGGGTGGGCTTTGGTTTTGGCTTGGTCGCGGCGCGATCCTTTTTGCGACGCGCGTCGTAGAGGCGTTTGGCCTCGGCGGCCTTGTCCGGAATGACGCGGTACAGCACGAACTTACGGTAGCGCCGCAATTCGACGAGCTCGCCCGCGCGCACCCGATCGTCATGCCAGCCGCGGCGCTTCTTGAGCTCGGACAGGTCGATGAGCACGAAGTGGGTGCGCTTCTTCTGCCGGTAGAAGTAGACCTCCTTGCGATTGGAGACATGAGGTCCGAGACGGTTGGTGGTCGTGACGCTCGCCCCGGGCGGGATCATGTCGACCATCTTCCGCAGCTCGAGGTAGCGGGTTCGCGTTTTCTCATCGAGCGGCGGACGGGCGATTTTGGAGAAGCCGCCGCGAAATGCCGTGTTCTTCCAGAAGACGCCATACTTCCAACTCACGAGCGAGGCGGCCACGAGCATGCCGGCGATGACTCCGGCGAGTAGCCGGGGCGGCTTGAACCCGAGCTGCTCCGTCCGCGGATCGTCGAGGAGGCGCCGCAAGCCCATCGGAGCGATGGCGAAGGCGATGGGGAAGATCATGCACGCGTACTGAAAGTGGGGCTTGTAGACCGGCTTTCGCGACGCGAGCAGGGCCACCGCGACGCCGTACAGGAGCATGATGCGCGCCCGCTTCGCGAAAAGCGGAGCAAAGCCGAGGGGCAGGAACAACGTCAGGAGGTACTGGATCTTCTGCTTGTCGCCGAAGGTGAAGTCCAAAACCTTCATCGGATTGCTGATGAGGGTGAGGGCCAACCCGCGCGCGCCGTTCTTGTGCGGGATGAGCTCGCGAAAGTAGTACTCGTAGGAATAGCCTTCTTTCGACCCATCGTTGAACAGGCCTGGGGCCGGCATGACGTGCGTCTTCACGACGACGAAGTAGACGAAGCTGAACAGGATCGTCAGGTACCCGACGCGAACGAAGGTAGGGCGACCGGATATCACGGCGTAGAACCCGATGAACGTCGTGATCAACGGGACGTCTTCGCGACATAGCCACAACAGCAGCAGCGTCACCGCGTAGCTCTTGAAGTGGCGGTGTTCCAAGAAGTAGAGCAGCCACAGCACCAGCGGCGTGATCAACGTGAGCGAATGAAATTCGTACATGTTGGCGCCGTGAAGCGCCGGGTAGAGGACGTAGATGAGCGCGAGCCCGAGTCCGTATCGACGCGCCCCGAGGACGCTCGCCCCCATGAGGTACACGGGGACCACGCCCGCCCCCAACCACACCGACTGCAGCCCCAGCAGCAGCTCGGCCCGCGGATAGAGAAGATAGAGCGGCGACAGCAGCACCAAGATGGGGTCGAAGTGGGCCGAGATGTGATTGCCGCCCTTGACGAAGCTGCACCCGAGGGGCCGGCCATGGAGTGATTGGTAGAAGATGTTGTCGTAGTAGCCGAGGTCGGTCGTCCGGGTGTTGAGGGCGTGGTGATTGGTGATCGCAAATTCGCTGAGGCGATACCCGTAGAAGGCCCAGAGTCCCAGCACGGCGAACCCCGCCACCCAGGGCGCGAGTCGTCGCCATCGCACGGGCCAGCGGGAGCCGCCGTGCAGGTGCGCATCGGACGGCGGCCGGACGTCGTGAGGAAGGTGAACCACGGCGTAGCCCACCGCGAGGCCCGCCGCCGCGCAGAGCAGGAGCACCCAGTTCGCCTCCTGCTCGATGCCCTTTTTCTGCAAGAACACGAAGATCGGCACCCCGAGGAGCCAACGGAACACCCGGTTGAGATCATTGACGCGGGTGATGCCTCGCCAGCGGCGCACCACGATCCGGTCGACGACCACGACGAGCAGGTAGACGACGGCGAGGGCCGCGGCCGAACCCGCGATGTGCCACGCGATGTCGACCCGCTGCTCAAAGGTGATCTTGTGGTTGGCGAGCGCGTCGATGGCCTCCGGGTGGCGCCCCCCCCACGCGCCGCCACCGAGGCAGACCGCGTAGACGGCCGGCCAGACGAGCCACGGCACCGTCGCTCCGAGCCGCTCGATCCCGTCCTCGAAAGCACGCCCTGCCCGCCCCAGCGCGGCGTGCACCCGCAGGCGCGGGACGGGCGGCGAGGAAGGGGGTTCGTCGCCGTCGCTCGAAGAGGTGGTGTCGGTGGTCACGGCCGGTCGCAGCCCCTTCCGTGGACTCAACTCGGGGCGGGCGTGTCCGTATCACGGCCGAAGGGCGGGGGGGCGATCTGCCAGGCGACGAAGCCCGCGGCCATGGTCGCGACGTAGACGACGGAGAACATGACCAAGCCGAACGCCACGCCCTGCGCCGCGGTGAGCGCGAGGGCGGGGAACACCAGCGCGAGAAAGGCCTCGCGCACCCCCACGCCCGACATGGAGATCGGCAGCAGGCTGAGCAAGCTCGTGATGGCCAGCATGCCCGTCACGTCGGCCGGGCCGAGGTTCATGCCCATCGCACCGGCGGCGAGCCAGCCCTGAAAGTACTGAACCGAAAACGCGCCGACCGTGAGCGGCACCGTGGTGAGGAGGCCGCGACCGAGTTGGGCACGAAGGGCGCTCAGGAACTGGTCGGCGCCTTCTCGGGACCGCTGCTTGGCGACCCGCCGGTACACCGCCGCCAAGAACCGATCCACGGGGCCGCGAACCAGCAGCCCCAGCGGCGCGACCGCGGTGACGATGACGGCCACCCAAGTGAGAAAGCCGAGCTGTCCCGTGAGCACGTGCGCAAAGTGGGCGACCCCGAAGCCGACGAAGCCGAGGAGGACGTAGAGATCGCAGAATCGGTCCATCACGACGATGGCCAGGCCTTCGGGATAGCTCATCCCGAGGTCGCGGCGCATGTACTGCACGCGGAGCACGTCCCCCACCCGTCCCGGAGTCAGCATGCCGATGTACATCGAGGGGAGGATCGCGCGCCACGCCCGGCCGGTGGGGTAGCGGTGCCCACGGGTCCCCAGCAGCACCTGCCACCGCATCACCTTGAGATGAATGTTGACGGCATTGAGCAGCGCGGCGCCGAAGAGCACCGGCCAAGACGACTTCGAGAGCACCTCGAGCAGACGCCGCGGCTCCTCGATCCGCCACAGGACCGCCACGAGGAGGAGGGGGCCGAGCAGTCGGACCCCGATTCGGATCATCCGGCCGCGCACCTCTGAGGCGTACCACGACACCCGAGGGACGAGCCTGAAGATGTGTTCCCGACGCGAGCCGCTACTTCTGGCCGACAACCTTGAGGTTCATTCGGCGATCTCGGCGCGGGGCACCCAAATTCTGAAGTCGTCGAAGTAGATGACTTCGTCCTGGGGGTGCTCCCACTTCGCGTCGCCGCCCCCAAAAAAGTTGACGAGAATCATGACGTTGATCGCGTACGCGTCGGTCTCGCGCCAGTGCATGTCGGTGCGGGACAAGCGTGGCACGCCGTCGATGAACCCGAGCATTTGCCCGTCGTCAGCGCCGTACTGCGGGGTGGGGGGTGCGCCCGGTCCCTTGTTCTTCCCGTCGCTGCTACACCACGGCGCGGGGGGACCGCCGGCGGAGACCGAGTTCATCTTCAAGTAGTTGCCAACCTCGTACCAGCGACCAGCAAGCCATTCGAAGGGATGGCCGCCGGCGACGTCGTATGGATTGGGGCAAACGCCCGTCGTGGGCTGATCCGCCGCCGCGAGGCTCTCGAAGTAGGGATTCAGCTCCCCGTCGCCCGAGGTACACTTGCTCGGATGGTAGAGGTATTGCTCGAGGAGGGGGGCCCGACCGTAGGCATTGCGGTGTGACGTCCACATGTGGCGCGCGCTGAAGCCGGAAATCCCATCCTCGGCGCAGGCGCCCCCCGTGGGGTACTGGTGGGCATCACCGCTGCGCGGGGGCCCCCCCGCCAGCCCGGGGAGCTTTCCCCCGCCGAGCTTTCCCGGTCGGTCGAGCCAGTCGAAGTCCGAACGAAAGCGCACCCGGTAGGTGAAGCACGCCTCCGTAAACCCCCCTTCGTTGGCCCCATCATCGAGGATGAGCTGCCAGTTGACCCCCGGCTGGGAGTCTTTGCGGACCAGGCTCGCGAGGACCTTGCCCGCCCCGTCGGGGTTGGCGACCAGGTCGACCCGGTCCATGGCCTTTGACGACGACGGATCCGGAATGCGCAGGCGCAGGTGCCCGTACGTCGGGTGGCCTTCGAAAGCGTCCTTCAGCATCGCGGCGCGGTCGAGCTTGTTCGCACCTGGGTCCCAGTTGGCGTCGTCGAAGGCCACATCGACGATGTCGACGGGGTCTGCGATGGGACACCAGGTCGGTACCCCGGGATTCGGTTGGAGCGCCTCGCCCACCTGAAACGCGGCGACCGCCGAACGCAGCCGCTCCCCCGTTGTCGTCGCGATCAAGGCGTACGCCTCGTGCGGCCCGGGCGCGAGTTTCAGCGGTTCGGGCTGGTCGCCGAAGGGCGCGTTGACCTCCGTCCAGACCATGGCTTCGTCGACCCAGAGCTCGACCGCAAGCACGTCCGCGTCCTCCCCGGGCACCACGTGGATGTAGCTGCGGTGGGCTTCGATGGTGGCGCCGTCGAGCGCGGCAGCCCCTTGCCCCTTCCGCTCGGTCGACCACCGTAGCGCGACCTCGACCTCGACGGGTTCGTCGAGCGGGGCGCCGCCACCGCGGACCCCGCCGCCGCCTGAACCGAAACCAGGCTCGCCCGGCGGAGAGGCAGGAAGGGCGGATTCTTCAGTACCGCAGCCCGCCGAGGCGAGCGCTACCGCAGCGACAAACGGGAAGAGGCGATGAGGGGTCGGGGCCGAATTCATGACCGCCGACCGAGCAACGAGTACGCCAAGCTCAGATCTCGAGTCTAGCGCCGATTTCCGAACGGTGCGCCGACGGCCGAAGCCAACGATCGTGGGGCGCCCCCAACAGGCTGCCGACCGCGCGTCCTCGGGCCAGAACCCTCCGCTGTCGATGGTGCGTTCGGCATTCGGAGGGGAAGCTCCGCTCCGACCCGAAATCGCCTCTCCCGATTCGGTTTTCGGTGTAAGCCTGCGCCCATGGGCGACAGCAGGTTCGACGCCGCCGAGGGACAAGCGGGCCTCGAGGAGCACTACGCTCGATGGTTCGCCCAGGCTTCGTCCGACTTTCGCGCCACGAGCCTCAACCAGCTCATCGTCGGGCTGACACCGCCGGGCCGGATCCTCGACATCGGGTGCGGCAGTGGCGTGCTGAGCGCCGAGCTCATCGCCGGAGGTCGGGACGTGACGAGCCAAGACTTGTCCGAGCCCATGGTGGAGATGTGTGCGCGTCTCCTCCGCGACCGCGGCTTGCCCGCCGACCAAGTGCGCCTCGGCGGGGTGGAAGAGATCACCGAGCGCGCGCACTTCGATGCCGTGATCGCGCTCGACGTCATCGAGCACATCGAGGACGACCTCGGCGCATTGAAACGCATGCGCGAAGCGATGACCCCCGACGGCACCCTCATCGTGAGCGTGCCCGCGCTGTCGTTTCTCTACGGCCAGAAGGACGTCGATGTCGGCCACTACCGTAGGTACGAGCGGGACGGGCTGCTCGACGTCGTGTCGCGGGCGGGGTTTCGCGTCACGTTTTACCGATGGTGGAACGTGCTGGGGATCGTGCCGGTGTGGCTCAGCAACCTGCGGGGCAAGCGCCTCAACGAAGAGGCGCGCTACGGCACGTCACCCGCCCAACGCTTCATCAACGGCGGGCTTCGGTGGTGGTTTCAAACCGTGGAGAACCCCATGCACCCCCCGGTGGGCATGACCCTGATCGTGACCGCCACTCCGCGATGAGGCCTCAACCCGGTCGACCAGCCTGAGGTGACGCCCCGGTGAGAAACGCCCCGGTGAGAAACGCCCCGGTGAGAAACGCCCCGGTGAGAAACGCCCCGGTGAGAAACGCCCCGGTAAGGAGCGCCCGGTGAGGATGGGACGCTGGCGGGGGTGGCGCCAATGGCCGCGTCGGTTTCCGCCCGGTCGGGTCGCGGCCGGGCTCTGGTGCGCGGGGGCCACGTCCTGGGGGCTTTTCTATTTCGGCCGAGTCGTCCACGCCCACTACCCCGTCGGCCAATGGCTCTTTTGGCGCTATGCGCTCATGTGGGCCGCGTGCGCGCTTTACCTCGGCGCGTGTCTCAGCGCGGGGCATGCCACCGTGCGCGGCATTCTCCGACGCCCTCTGCCCCACGTGTTGGAGCACGTGGCGGTGAGCTTCGCGGTGGGAATGCTCTGGTTCGGCCTCGCCATTTTCGGCTTTGGGATCGCCGGCTGGCTCAACGCCGCCACGTTCTTCGCCGTGCCTCTCCTTCTCTTCGCGGGGGGCGCTCCCACCACCTGGCGCTATGTGCGGCGACTTCGTCGGGGACTGCGACGTCGACCCGCCGTCGGCCCCCGTACCGCGACCGCGACCGCGATCTGGCTCGGCGCCTGGGCGTTGGGGGTCGGTTCGCTCGGCTTGATCTACTTTTCGATCCTCAGCCCCAAGAACATCGCGTTCGACGCGCTCTGGAAACACATCGCGCTCGCCCAGCACTACGCCGCCGCCGGAGCGATCGAGCGTTTTCCCGAGGGTTGGGTGCCCTCGACCGCCCCCTGCCTCGCTCCCTACCTGTACACGTGGTGTCTCCTCCTTCCGGGACAGCGATTCTTCGTGCTCGCCGAGCTCTGCCAGCACCTGGAGTTCTTCTCGTTCGTCGTGTCCCTCACCGGGATCTCGGCCCTCGCCGGGCGCCTCCTCCCTCCCCCAATCCCGGGACGGCCCGCACGGATCGCCGGCGCGTGGGCGGCGCGGTTCCTCTTTCCCGGGGTGTTCCTTTACGACGCCAACATCAGCGGCGGCGCCGACCACCTCGCGGCCGTGTTCGCCGCGCCCATCTTTTTGGCGCTGCTCCGGTTCCTACCCCGCCTGGGGTGGCGCCACGGAGTGCTCCTCGGCGTCACCATCGTCGGGGTGATCATGGTGAAGTACTCGGCCGCGTTCGCGCTGATGGTCTTCCCGGTGATCGCCGTGGCGGCCCGGGCGTTCTGGCTGATGGGTCGCGCCGGCATCGACCGGCTGCGGCGACGGGGTTCGTCCGGGCGGGGGGAGCTTCGGTGGCTCGTAGGACCGCTTGCCACCGTCGCCACCGGCGTCGTGCTCACCGCGCCGCTGTGGTTGAAAAATTGGATCTGGCACGGTGACCCGCTCTATCCGCTGCTTCACCAGGTGTTTCCGAGTACGCCCTGGGACGCCGACGCGACGTGGCTGTACGAACACTCGTACACGGCCCAGCACTGGAAACCCGATCGCGACCTCGAGGGTCTGAAGGAGACGATCCGGGCCCTGTGGAGCTTTTCCTTCGAGCCCAACAATTGGAAGCGGTTCCACGGGAAGGTGCCGGTGTTCGGATCGCTGTTCACCTTACTGGTCTTGGCCGTCCCGGCGCTGGGGCGGAGGGTCCGGCTGTGGGCCCTCCTCCTCGCGGTCCACGTCGGCATCTTCGTCTGGTACTGGACCCATCACCAAGACCGCTACCTCCAGGTGTTGCTGCCGTGGATGGCGGCCGCCACCGCCGCGTTGATGGCGATGGCGTGGCGGCTGGGGTGGCTGCCGCGGATCGGACTCGGCGCGCTCGTGGCGTTTCAGCTCATCTGGGGCAGCGACGTCTACTTCATCCCCGGACATGCGATGGCCAAGCGTCCCGCGGTGGTGAGCGCCAAGCTCATGTCGAGCGGTTACGAGGGCGACCGCGAGGCGCGCTACGTCGTGTTCGGCTACCAGAAGATCGCCCGCGTGCTCCCCCCCGATGCGCGGGTGCTGCTGCACGAACAGCACCCGCATTTGGGCCTTCAGCGACCCGCCGTGCACGATTGGGTGTCGTGGCAGGCCGGTCTCAACTACGGCGCCCTCGGATCTCCGGCCGCCATCGACGCCAAGTACCGCGCGTTTGGGGTGACGCATCTCCTGTGGCCTCCCAGCAAGAGCCGCAACTACGCCTCGCTCGCCTCCGACCTCTTGTTTTGGCACTACGCCCATCGGCACACGGAAGGGGCGAAGAAGGTCTCGGGACGCATGATCGCGTCGATGCCGGCCGCCCCCGTGACCGACGAGGGCTTCGACGACGACGTGCTCTACCTCGGATGCCGACCCGAGCGCTCAGGGCTCCAGAAGGTCGCCGACCTCCATCGACCGAGCTTCGGTCCCGGGCGCTTCGGGTTTCCCGAGGCGCGGGTGCGCACGGCCAGCGACGACCTCGCGACCCTCGCGGCCCAAGCGGGGTTCTTGGTGGTTCACCGCCAGTGCAAAAACCGATTCAAGGATCTGCGCGCCGTGATGGGGCAGTTCGATTCGAAGCTCACACGCAAGCGCTTCGAGATCTACCTCCGCAAGCGCTGACGACCTGGGGCGGGCGGGTCAGCTCGCGCGCTGTTCGCGGCGCCGGACGGCGCCCACGCCGCCGCCCTGCTCCTCGTCGTCGTCGCTGCGGAGAAGGGTGCGGACGGTGTAGATCGGTTTGCCTTGCGACTCGTGATAGGTCCGGATGACCAACTCGCCGAGGAGGCCGAAGGTGATGAACTGCACGCCGAGGATCACCAGCAGGACCGCGAGCATCAAGAGGGGCCGGTCGGCGAGATTCGCCCCGAAGAAGACCTTCAGCGCGGTGAGGTAGATCCCGAGCGCGGTCCCGACGGCGAAGGCCCCCAGGCCGAGCACGCCGAAGATGTGGATCGGACGGGTGGCGTAGCTCAGCAAGAACCGTACGGTGAGGAGGTCGAGAAAGACCTTGGTCGCGCGTTTGATCGTCTTGGTGAGCCCCGCGTACTTCGATTCACCCGCCACGCGGGCCCGATGGTTCACGGGCATCTCGGTCCACCGGATCCCGACGCTGTTGGCGACCGCCGGGACGAACCGATGAAGCTCGCCGTAGAGCCGAATGTTCTTCACTACGTCGCGGTGATACACCTTCAACGAGCAGCCATAGTCGTGTAGCCCCACGCCGGTGACCTTGCCGATGAGCCAGTTGGCCGCCTTGCTCGGGAGCTTGCGCATGATGAAGGCGTCTTTGCGCTTCACCCGCCAACCGCTGACGATGTCGAACCCCTCCTCGGCCCGCGCGAGAAGCTTCGGAATGTCGGCGGGGTCGTTTTGGAGGTCGGCGTCGATGGTGATGCACCACGTCCCCCGGGACAGATCGAAGCCGGCGCTAAACGCCGCGGTCTGGCCGAAATTGCGTCGAAACCGCACCGCGACGACCCGAGGATCGGAGGCGCGGGCGGCGACGAGCTTCTCCCACGATCCATCGGTCGATCCGTCGTCGACGCAGATGATCTCGTAGCTCCGCCCCGTCGGCGCCAAGGCTGCCGTGAGCTGCTCGATCAGGGGCGCCACGTTGTCGACCTCGTCGAAGATGGGCACGACGATGGACAAGTCCAACGGGACCGATTGCGGCATGGGCGCAGGGTACTGCAATGTCGCCTCGCGGACAGGTTCGGTGCGGTGGCCGAACCGAAACGACGATGGTAGGCAGAGCGCATGCGGGTTCTGCTGACCGGGGCAGCGGGGTTCATCGGATCCCACGTGGCGGAGCGTCTCCTCGGGCGCGGCGACGAGGTCGTCGGCTTCGACAACTTCGACCCCTTCTACGACCGCCGCGACAAGGAGCGAAACCTCGACGGGTTTCGTGGCCGGATCACCTTTGTGGAGGGGGACGTGCGCGACGGTGAGGCCCTCGACGCGTTGTTCGACGCGCACGGTCCCTTCGACGGCGTCATCCACTTTGCCGCGCTGGCGGGCGTGCGCCCCTCGATCGCCGAACCCGCGCGTTACCAAGACGTCAACGTGACGGGGCTCGCCCGCCTGTGCGAGACGATGCGTCGGCACAACTGCCTGCGGCTCGCCTTCGCTTCGAGCTCGTCGGTCTACGGCGACAACGACGAGGTGCCCTACCGAGAAGATCACCCCGTGGTGTTGCCGGCGAGTCCCTACGCGGCGAGCAAACGTGCGGGGGAGCTGTTGTTGCGCACCTACGCCACGCTCTACGGCATGAACGTGAGCTGCTTGCGCTTCTTCACCGTCTACGGGCCGCGGCAGCGCCCGGAGATGGCGATCCACAAATTCTGCCGCCGCGTGGCCGCGGGGCGCCCCATCACCATGTTCGGCGATGGCAGCACCAGTCGCGATTACACCTTCGTCGACGACATCGTCGCCGGGACCGTCGCCGCCTTCGACCGGGCCCCCGACGGCCATCAGATCTACAATCTCGGCAACACCGAGCCCGTCGCGCTGCGCGACCTCATCGCCGCGGTGGGGGTGGCCACCGGCAAGACCCCCATCGTGGAAGAGCTGCCCCTCCAGCCGGGTGACGTCATGCACACCTGGGCCGATGTCTCGCGGGCCCGCGACCACCTCGGCTACGCCCCCACCACGTCCCTCGCGCAGGGGCTCGAGCGTTTCGTGACCTGGATGCGCGCGCACCCCGAGTGAACCGACGCGACACGCTGGTCGCGAGGGCGCGGCCTACATAGGGCGCTACGCGGTCGGGTGCAGGGCGGCGGCGAGGCGCGGCAGGAGGCTCCGAAATTCGAGCGCCTCGAAGAGGCCGGCCAGGCGCTCGGGCGCGGAGGCTGCGACCGGGGCCCAGAGCGGCGCGGTCACCGGAACGTCGCGGCGAAGGCGCGCGAGCACTTCGCTCTGCCGGATTTGGTCGGCCGCGTCGGTGAGGGCGGCCCGCACCCGAGGCCTCAGGGCGTCTCGATGGGCGAGCACCCCTGCCACATCGCCGTAGCGACGCACCAGGTCGACCGCCGTCTTGATGCCGATCCCCGGCACTTTGGGCAGGTTGTCGGCCGGGTCTCCGACGAGGGCGGTGACGCTGGGCAGGAGCGCCGGCGAGACGCCGGGGTACCGACGGTCGATGGCCGCCAGGTCATAGCGCTCGTGCGGACCGCCCCGCCGACCGACGAACAACACCTCGACCCGCCGGTCGATGGTCTGAAAGAGGTCGCGATCCCCGGTCACGACCAGGACGTCCGCTTCGGATTGCGCTGCGAGGGTCGCGAGGACGTCGTCCGCCTCGTACCCGGGGTGCCGATGGGCGGGCGCCCCGAGCGCGGTCACGACGTCGTCGAACCGCCGAAGCTGCCGCACCAGACCGTCATCGACGCGGGCCCGCCCGGCCTTGTAGCCCGCGAACGCCTGGTGACGAAACGTCTTGGTCGGGGTGTCGAAGGCGAAGGCGAGGCCGGTGGGACGCACCTCGCGGAGGAGCTTCAAGAGCAGCACCGAGGTGCCGTAGACCGCCTGGGTCGGCTCGCCCGCCGTCGTGTTCATGGGCGGCAACGCATGATGCGCGCGAAAGAGCAGGCTGTGGCTGTCGACGAGCAGGACGGTCACAGACGCGAGGATAGTACCGCCGCCCGCCCCTCGGTTCGTCTTCCCCGCCGCGGCGCCCTATAACGGGGCGTTCGCGATGTCTCCGTTTCGCCGCCCTCGCCCCCACCGGCCCGGTCTTGCGTCGCGGCCCGCCCGCCGTGCGGCCGTCGGGGCCGTGTTCCTCGCGTTGGGGTGCGGCGCCAAGCCCAGCCCCCTGTCGGACGAGGTTCCCCGCGCCGTCCCCGCCGCGCCCGTGGCTTCCCTGCGCCCCGACGCCGCCGCGCCTCCGCCTCTGCCCCTCGCCTCCGGTTCGGCGACCGCCGTGGCGACGCCCCCCCCGCCCCCGGGGGAAGAAACTCGCGCCACCTGGCCCGAGGTGCCTTTTCCGCCGTCCCCGGTGACGCCCCCGTCGACGCGGTCGGCCCGGGACGGCGATGGGGTCTGGACGGCCTTGGGCGCAGCGGGCGAGCGCCTCGCGGAAGGCGCGCCAACGATGGTGCGGACCGTGATCCATCCCCATCCGGTGAGCCGATTCATCACCGTGACGGTCGTCGCCATCGACCTCGCCCGCGTCGATCCTCATTGGGTTCCGGGCACGGATGACCCCGAGCTCGATGCCCTCCCGGCCAGCGTCACCCCGGGGAAGATCCCCGCCGCGCACCACGACCGCCTGCTCGTCGTCACCAACGGTGGCTTCGCCCCCCGCCACGGTCGGTGGGGGATGGGCGTCGCGGGCGTGACCCTCGTCGCCCCGCGCGACGATGCATGCACCGTGACCCTCGACGCCGAAGGTCGGGTGGCGATCGCGCCGTGGCCCGAAGTCATCGACCCCGAGGGCCTGCGGGCCTGGCGTCAGACGCCGCCCTGTCTCCTCGACGACGGCGCGCTCCATCCCAACCTGGAACGAGGTGCCCTCCGCGCTTGGGCCGGGCGAGATCCGAAGCGGAAAACCCGCCGTCGCTCCGCCCTCGGCCTCGACGCGAGCGGCCGTGTTCTCTTCTACGGCATGGGCGTCGAGACCGAAGCGGACGAGCTCGCGCGCGGATTGAAGGCGGCCGGCGCCCACGACGCGGTGGAGCTCGACATCAACTACTCGTGGACGAAGTTTCTCGTCTTTGGGGGGGATCCCCTCGCCGTGACCTCGACCCTCATCGAAGACATGAAGCACGCCCGCCGCGGCTACGTGGAAACGTCCGCCTTTCGTGACTTCTTCTATTTGATCCGACGGGCCGAATGACGCGCGGGACGCGATGGATCATGGCCGTCGGTTCATCGCGGGAGGGCGGCCAGCCTGAAAGTGGGCGGTGACCCGCGAGGGAGAGAGGGCCTGGTCGTAGACGGCGAGCTCGTCGACGGTACCCTCGAGCCCGTTGGACGCGTCGGATGTTGCCCCCCACCGAAACGGCGCCACATGATCGGCGAGCGGAGCCGTACAAACGTTGGTCCGCAGCGCCGTACCGTCGAGGTACATGACGAGGCTCGCCCCATCGAACGTCACGACGAGGTGCTTGAATTCGTCTACCGGAAAGGCATCTCCGACGTGGGTATGGCAATCGAGGCTGCCATTGACCCATCGTTCGAGCGCGAAGCCCAGCCCTCCGTTACCCGGGTCGCGCACGAAGAAGGTCATACCATTGCGGCCATTCCCATTCGTCACAGTCTTGTCCCAGACCCGAGCAAACGACGAAGGTAGTGCGGGGATCGACACCCACGCCTCGAAGGTGAAGGGCGCGGCGGCGGGAAAGTCGAAGGCGTCGCCGACGAGCAGGCTGCCCCCGGTGAGGCGCGCGCCGCGCGACCCGGCGAGGACGCCTTCGACCCCGAGCTCGACGTCTCCCGCGACGGTCGCATCGAACGCGCCGACCGCATCGGCGGCGGTTGCGCTCCCCGGGGCGTCATCGAGGCGCCAGTAGGCGATGGGCGCGTCGACCATGACGGTCGCCGCGTAGTCGTCCGCAAGACCTCCGGGCGCGCCTCCCGCCCCCCCGCCGGCGCCCCCGGGGCCAGCTCCGCCCGACGTGCCCGTCCCCGTAGACGCCGAGCTCGTGCTCGTGGCCGAAGCGGGCGTCGTCTCCCCGCCCCCACCTCCCGCGCCGGTCGCCTCCGACAACGGCGGGAGGTCGAAGAAACACCCAGCGGTCGAAAGCGCACCGCTGACGACGAGTCCCCACGGTCCGCCCCGGGCTGGAAGCATGCGGAAAGCGTACGGTTCGCGCGCCGATTTGGAAACCTCCGCCTCCCGCGCGAGCAGCTCCGTTCCGGTTCGCCGTTGGGGGCCCATGGTAGTCTTCGCGGTCTTGGACGACGACCAGCACCGGGGGGCGTCCTCGACCACGAGGGGAAACGCGGCGTCACCTTTTCCTCGCCCCGCTCGGCGGCGGGGCGAGGTCTCTCGGGTGCGATTCCCGGCGAAGGTCGCCATCGCGGGGGTCGCGATGGCGGCCGCAATCGGGTTTGGCGCGCAAGACGCTCACGCCTCCGAGGGCGACCTCGAGTGGCGATGGCGTCGGCTGGGCGCGATCGATTACGCCGCCCTCGGGGTCGTCAGCTCGGTCGCCCTCGCCGAGCAGCTCGCCCCCTCGGCCGGCCCCGTACGATGGCGGGTCGGTTGGGCCGTAGACCGCGAGGTGCAGCGCGTCGTCGCCCTCGGCGGCGTCGAGGAACGCCGCTTCGCCGCCCGGTTGAGCGACGTGTTCATGGCGTCGCTCGTGCTCTGGTCGGTCTCGGACGCCGCGGTCGCGACCTGGGCCCACGAAGCGCCGGACGTCGGCTTGCAGCTCGCGAGCATCGCCGCCCTCTCCCATTCGTTCAACCTCGCCGCGACGGGGTTGGTGAAGCGCGCATCCGGGCGGGACCGACCGATTCAAACCCAGTGTGACGCCGACCCGAGGTACGACCCGAGCTGCGACGAGCGTCGGCCGCCGCGGAGCTTTCTGAGCGGCCACACGTCGACCGCCTTCACCGGGGCGGCATTGATTTGCCAGCATCACCAGCGCTTTGCCCTCTACGGACCGGGGTGGGACCCGCTGAGCTGCATGGCCGCCACCACCGCCGCGGCCATGGTCGGTTGGCAGCGCGTGTTGGCCGACAAGCACTACCTGACCGATGTCGTCGCCGGCGCCGGCTTGGGCATCGTCTCCGGCGCCGTCCTCCCCGAGCTCCTGGTGTACGCGTGGGACGCATCCCCCGCAGCCGCCACGTCGCTGCGGTGGCTACCGGCCGTTTCGGTGACGCCCGACGGCACGACGCTGCGGTGGGCACAGCGCTGGTAGGGGCACAGCGCTGGTAGGGGCTCAGCGCTGGTAGCGGTCACGCGGGGCTTCCAACTCAACGTGCACCGCTGCCGAGGGTTGTGGGTTCGAAACCGAGCTGATAGCGGTCTCAGTATGGAGACGTTCGCCTTTCGAAGGATGATCCCGGCATTCGTTCTCGTGGTGATGGGCTTCGCCAGCTGCACGACCGAGACGAGCACCAGGTCCGACGACTACGACGACGATGACGGGGGCTCGAGCGGGGTCGGCGCGGGAGGCGGCGGAGGAAGCGCGGAACCCCGTCCGGTATCGCTATCCATCGAGCTCGCGGCCATCGTCCCCGGGTCCGCGCTCGCCGAAGAGGGCGACCCCGACCGGTTCATCGTCGAGTTCACGCTCGTCAACAACGCGGTGGAGCCGAACTTGGACCCCGTGCTCGACCGCTTTCGGGTGCGTACAGACGCGAACTTCGACTACACCCACGATGAGAGTGGTCTCCAACTCCTCGAAGAGAGGTCGTGTCGGGACCTACCGAGCATTGCGCCCGGCGGCAGCGTAACCTGCCGGCTCCCATTCATCCTTCCGGTGGGGGAGCAGCCGGCTCAGCTGTTTTTCGACAACATTCTTGGCGTCTCCGCCACGGCGCCGGTTCCCGCGCTCGCCAACGCCTGCGAGCTCTTCGTGGCCCACGGTGCGACCGCTCCTCCCGACATGAGCTGTATCCGTGTCGGCTGGTGTGACAGCGTTAAGGATGCACGGGACGCGGCGGAAGCGGTGTGCGAAGACGACAAGGCATGCCTCGACGGTTGTGAGGGCTGCGACTGTTACGATACGTGCCTCGTGACCCCCGATTGTCGTCGCGCGTACGACGACTTGAACATGTGCATGGCTTATCGCGGCGTGTGGGTCACCTGTTCGGGCTCCTGAGGGGCGCGACCCGCGGATGAGGTGGCAGGGTCCGCGTCTTGATCGGCTCGGTGGCGCCCGTCGGAGGACGGTCGCGGCCGCGTCGGATTCGGGGGCGACGGCTTGGACCGCGGCGGCTCGGTCACGAGGCGGGTCAGCATCGCCTGGGGCGAATACTGCTGCTTGAGGGCGTGCGCTTTGCGCGCCCCTTTCACCAACTTGCCGACGCCCTTGGGGCCGAACAGGAACGCCGCCACCGCGAGGATGATCAAGATTTCGGTGGGGCCGAGACCGAACGGCATGCGTCGAGCCTACCATCTCGCCGCGGTCGGTCCGCGTCCGGCGGCTGCCTTGACCCCCCGCAGCGGGGGCGCGATGGTCCGACCATGAGCGGCCATTCCAAGTGGCATACCATCAAGCACAAGAAGGGCGCGGTCGACGCCAAGCGCGGTAAGCTCTTCACCCGCCTGATCAAGGAGATCCAGGTCGCGGCGCGGATGGGCGGGGGCGACATCGACGCCAACCCGCGGCTCCGAAAGGCGGTGGCGACGGCCAAGGGCAACCAGATGCCCAACGACACCATCGACCGCGCGATCAAACGCGGCACCGGTGAACTCGAAGGCACCAACTACGAAGAGATGCTCTACGAAGGCACGGGCCCCGGCGGCACCCTGTGGCTCGTGGCCGCCCTCACCGACAATCGCAACCGCACCGTGGCGGAGCTGCGCAAGGTCTTCGAGAAGAACGGGGGCAACCTCGGGGGTGGCGGTACGGCGGCGTGGGCTTTCGACCGCAAGGGGATCGTGGTGATCCCGGGCGACGAGGTCGACGAAGAACGGCTCATGGAGCTCGCGATGGAGGCCGGGGCCGAGCACTACGAGCGCGACGGCGACAACTGGATCGTGCTGTCGGACATCAATGATCTCGATACGGTCAGCTCGGCCGTCGACGAGGCAAAGGTCAAGACGGAGTCGAGCGACCCGGGCTACGTCGCCAAGGTGAAGAAACCGCTCGAAGGGCGGGAGGCCGAAAAGTGCCTCGGTCTGTTCGACGCCCTCGACGACCACGACGACACCCAGGCGGTGTTCGCGGACTTCGACGTCTCCGACGAGGAGATGGACCGCATCGTCGCGGCCAACGCCGACTGAAGCGACGACCACGATGGCGGCGCCAGTTGCGGCCTTCGCCGACGTCGGCCGGGTCCCCGTCGATGCGCTCGGCGCGGCGCGACGGGAACTGCACTGGGCGTTCCAGGTCCTGGCGGCCGCCGGCCACTCCCTCGGTACCGCGCGCAACGACGATCGACACACCGCCGCCCAGTGGAACGAGGCGCGCGGCGCCTTCATCACGGCCCCCCTACCCGACCGTCGGCTCGCGCTGGAGCCGGCCACGCTCACCCTCGGCGTCGTACAGGGCCGAAGCCTCCGTCCTCGCTTCCCGGTCGGCGAACGCACGCTGGACGAGGCGATGACATGGGCGGCAACCGCCCTCGGCGCTCCCGAGGCGCTCCGACGCCCCGGCGGCTACACGCTGCCGTCGCACCCGGTGGCCGACGGCGACGCGTTCACCGCGCCCGGAGACGAGACGACCGAGCTCGCCGCCTGGTTTCGGTCGGCGGCCTCGCTGCTCGGCGTGATCGCCAAAGCTCACGCGGAAGCTTCGCCCCTGACGCTGTGGCCCCATCACTTCGACCTCGCCACCCTCATCACCCTCGACCCGGGAGCCAAGGCCGAGACGGCACGTTCGATCGGGGTGGGGTTCAGCCCGGGCGATGCGACCTACGACCGTCCCTACTTCTACGTGACGCCATGGCCCTATCCCGACGGCGACCTCCCGGAGCTGCTCGCGGGGCGGTGGCACCGCGACGGCTTTACCGCCGCGGTGCTCACCGGCGACGAGATCACCGCGTTGAACCCCGCCGACCGGCCCGAGCTCGTGGGGGGCTTCGTCGCGACCGCCACCCGCGCCGCGCGCACCCTTCTTCAGCCGTGAGCCTCGTCTCTTCGGCGGCGCGGCGAATCAAGCCGACCGCAATGGTAGAACGCGGCCATGAGCCTCGCGTTGCCCTCCCCTACCCTCCCGCTGTCCGCGGCGGAGGTACAAGCCCGGTTTGACGCGCTCCAGGCGCGACTGGTGCCGCTCTGGCGCGCGATCGAGAGCCTCGAAGACGATGGCGCGCAAACCATCGTGGTGGTGCCGTCGCTCACGGTGGAGTACGCCGCCCTCCGCGGGAGCGTGCTGCAAGCCTACGAGGAGCGTTTTCTCTTCCTGCTGCTTCTGCTCCGACAACCGACCGCGCACCTCGTGTACGTCACGTCGCAACTGATTCAGCCGGCGGTGGTCGACTACTACCTCGGGCTGCTCCCCGGGGTCGTGCCGAGCCACGCCCGGCGTCGCCTGCACCTGTTGTCCCCCCAGGATGGCGCCCCCCAGCCGCTCAGCATCAAGCTCCTGCAACGCCCCCAACTGCTGGAACGCATCCGGGCCCACATCGCCGACCCGCAGCGGGCCCACCTGGTACCGTTCAACACCACCGAGCACGAACGCGATCTCGCCCTTCACCTGGGGATTCCGATGTACGGCGCCGACCCCCGGCTGCTCGCCCTGGGCACCAAGAGCGGGTGCCGTAAGCTCTTTCGTGAGGTCGGGATGCCGCTCCCCGCCGGCTACGAAGATCTGCGGGGTGAAGACGACGTGGTGCGCGCGCTGCAGGAACTCAAGCGCGAGGTCGTCGCCGTGGACCACGCCATGGTCAAACACGACGACGGCGTGAGCGGCGAGGGCAACGCGGTGGTGGATCTCACCGGGGTCGACCCCCACCGTCGCGAAGACGTGCGCGAGCGGCTCCACGCGATGCGCACCCAGGCCGAGGACATGACCGCGACCGACTTTCTCGACAAGCTCGCCGAGCAGGGGGGTGTGGTGGAAGAGCGGGTGCGGGGCGACGCGATCGTCAGCCCGAGCGTCCAGTTGCGGGTGACGCCTCTCGGACAGGTCGAGCTTTTGAGCACCCACGACCAACTCCTCGGAGGCGCCCACGGACAGACGTTCGAGGGGTGCGTGTTTCCCGCCGCAACCGCCTACGCGGCTCGGATCGCGGCCGAGGCGCGCAAGGCCGACGAACGACTCGTACGCGAGGGGGTGCTCGGCCGCTACGCCATCGACTTCGTGTGCGCCCAGACCGACGCGGGCTGGTCGCCCTACGCGATTGAGCTGAACTTGCGCAAGGGCGGCACCACCCACCCTTACCTCACGCTGCAATTTCTCACCGACGGACGCTACGACCCGGAGGCGGCGCGCTTCCTCACCGCCACCGGACAACCGAGGCACTACGTGGCCACCGACGCCCTGAAGAATCCGGCCTATCGCAGCCTCACGCCCGAGGACCTCTTCGACCTCTCGGTGCGTTATCGACTCCACTTCGACCCCACCCGCCAGGCGGGCGTCGTCTTTCACATGATGAGCGCCATCGGCGACCACGGCCGGTTGGGGTTCACCGCCGTCGCCCCGACGCGGGCCGACGCTCGGACGCTCTACGACCGCACGGTGGCGGTGCTCGACCGGGAAGCGGCGGCCAACCTCGAGCCCCGCCCCCTCCCGGACTGACCGACGACGGCCCCAGCGTGCCAACGGCGCGAGCGAACGGCGCGAGCGAACGGCGCGAGCGAACGGCGCGAGCGCACGGCGCGCGGCTCAGGGCAGGTAGCTCGAGTTCACCGACCAGTTGCCGTCGACGAAGTGGGACAACACCAAACCGCCGCCGGAGAGGAACTGACGAATGGGGTTGGCAAGCGCCGGGTCCATGCCGAGACAGCCCCAGGTCGGGTATGCCCCCACGCCGGGGTTTTGCGCGACGTAGGCGGGCGCGGAGCCATTCCACGGGTGCATCACGATGGCGCGGTTGCGCACGTTGGTGTTGTACCCCGGCTCGAGCCCGTCGAGCCGCATCGAGGCGCCGAAGTTGCCCGAGTAGAGTTCGCCCCCCTTCATCATGCCGAGGCTCGACTGGTGCGACCCCGACGTGTTCGAAAACGCCGTCGCCCACCCGTCGATGTTGGGGTCGCTCATCTCTCCGACCGTGGTGTGCGTGTGGTAGGCGAGCGAGGCGTCGAAGACGTCGAACACCCACATGCGACGTTGGGAAGCGTGGAGGTTGAAGTCGACGACCGCGTAGCCGGTGGTGTCGACCTCGTCGCGCCGCCAAGCCTCATCGAAGGCGTGGAGCGCATCGTAGGCGACGGATGCGTTCATGCCCCAGCTCTGCAGGTCCTGGACGGTGGTGAGGCCGATCCGAAGCCCGTAGGGCCCGTCGTATTCGTTGCCGTTGCCGTCGACCCAGGTGTCCACGGTCACGAAGTACCGTCCCGGGGCGAGGAGCGAGCCCGCGTCCCAGTGCCCGCGGTCGATGCAGTCGTTGGGGTTGAGGCTCCCGAGGAGGTGCACATCCACGTCGACGCCCGACGGGACGTTGGAGAGGTCGAGCCAAGCGAACCCATCGTCGGGGACGTCGATACGGTAGATGACCTCGGGGCCCGAGGCGTTCTGGGGACCGCATCCGTAACTGTCGAACTGGTCGGACGCCGCGTTGGTGGTCGATCCCGAGTGCGCGTACGGGAAGGTATCGACGCAGATGACCCCGCTGGGACACGGCCCGGGCGACGAGGCCCCGCCCCCACCCTGGCCACCGCCCGCCGAACCGGTGGATCCGCCGCTCGAGCCGTTGCCCCCGCTCGCGCCGTTGCCGCCACCGCCAGCCGCGCCAGCTCCGCTGGCCGAGGACCCGCCCTCGCTTCCTCCGGCCGGGCTTCCCGCCCCGGAGCCGCTGGACGGCCCCGAGCCGGTCGTGGTCTCTCCGTGGGGTCCGCCGACGGTGACGCCAAAGGCGTGGTCGTCATCGCCGGGCGCCTCGGTCGCCGTTCCCGGTCCCATGTCCCCGACGCAACCGGTTGCCGCCCACGCCAACGCCCATCCGACCAACCATCGACCACGCATGTCGTACCGAGGACGCATCACGCCGCCCTCGTCGCATGAAATCGTCGCTCCGGCACGCGAAATTCCCTGAAACCTTCGGGCCTTCCGTGCACACCTCAGGAAGATGGACCTCCCGTGCTTTCAGGTGGACGCGTTCACGTCGCAACCGTTCCGGGGCAACCCCGCGGCCGTCTGCGTGCTTCCGCGTTGGTTGCCGGACGCACTGCTGCAAGCGGTCGCCGCCGAGATGAACCTCTCGGAGACGGCGTTCATCGTGGCCGAGGACCGGTCGACCTACCACTTGCGGTGGTTCACGCCGACGACGGAGGTGGACTTGTGCGGGCACGCGACCCTCGCCAGCGCCTTCGTGGTGTCGCGCGCGTTGGCCCCACAGACCCGCCACGTGGTGTTCCATGCCCCCCGGGCGGGCTGTCTTCCGGTCGTACGCGACGGAGACGCCCTGGTCCTCGACTTCCCGGCCCTCCCTCCGGCGTCGGTCTCCGACGACAGGACCGACGTCGCGCGGGCGCTGGGACGACCCGCGGTCGCGTACGCGAGCAACGACGACACCATCGTCGCGCGTTTCGGGACCCAGAGCGAGGTGGCCGCGTTGTCTCCGGACATGGCGAAGCTGTCTGCGCTCGCACGGTTCGTCGTGGCCACGGCCCCCGGCGAACCCGGTTCGGACGCTGATTTCGTCTCTCGCTTCTTCGCGCCCCACGTTGGGGTCGACGAGGACCCGGTAACCGGGTCAGCCCATTGCGTGCTCGCACCCTTCTGGGCGCACCGGCTGAACAAGACGACCCTCGAGGCGCAGCAAATCTCGCGGCGCGGAGGAGGCATGCGGTGCACGCTCGTCGACGACCGTGTCCTTCTCCGCGGTCACGCCGTTCTCGTGATGACGGGGACGCTCACCCTTCCCGACCACACCGTGGCGCCAACCCTGTGACCCTCCGCCCGGGCGTCGGGGCTCAGGCGAGTCGAGGTATGGCGAACCGATGGGAACGCATTAGGCGGCGCCGCGGCGGGGGGCGGGGGTGGGGTCTACGGGTGGCGCCGAGACGGGACGCGGTCGGGACATGACGCCAACCCCCGCCCCGGGCTCCCCGAACCGGTCTCCCGATTCGAAGGTCAGGACGCGGGCCCCGGGCCGGAACGTGACGTAGTTCCACGTCCAGTCGAGCAACACCTTCATTCGATTGCGAAACCCCGCGAGGTACCATACGTGCACGACGCACCACACGAGCCATGCCACCGTCCCGGACATACGTAGTGCACCCATTTGCAGTACCGCTTGTGAGCGCCCCACCGTGGCGAGCATGCCCTTGTCGAGGTAGTGAAAGTCGCGACGGCCATCGCCGTCGAGATCTCTTTTGATGGCGCCACCGATGTGCTCGCCCATCTGAATCGCCACCGGCGCCACGCCGGGAAGCGGCGCTTCCTCACCCGGCGGGACGAACCGGGTGCCATCACCGAGCGCAAAGACGTTGGGGTGACCCGGAACGGAGAGGTCGGCGCTCACCAGGATGGCGCCGTCATCGTCTACCGGGAGCCCCATCGCCTTTCCGAGCGGCACCGGAGCGACGCCACTCGCCCAACAGACCGTGTGGCTTTCGATCCGCGCACCATCGTCCAATCGAACGCCACGGGCGTCGACCTCGGTCACCGGGCTTCCGAGATGGACCTCGACGCCGAGATCTTCGAGCATGCCCTTCGCCGCGTGCGAAAGTTCGGGGTGGAACGTGCCCAAAACCCTATCGTTCGCCTCGACCAGCACCACGCGGATGTCTTTCGGCCGGATGCGGCGCGTGTCTTTGGGCACGACCGAGCGACCGAGCTCGGCCAGGGCGCCGGCGAGTTCGGTGCCGGTGGGCCCACCCCCGATGACCACGAACGTCAACAACGACTGGCGCCGGGCGTCGTCTTCCTCGTGGGCGGCGGCCTCGTAGCAAGCGAGGAGATTCTCCTTGAGCGACATCGCCGCGCGGAGGTTGCCGAGGTGAAACAAATGGGGTCGCCAGTGGTCGTTGCCGAAGAGGTTGGGCATGCCCCCGACGCCGAGAATCAAGTAGTCGTAAGGAATCCGACGCCCGGCACTCGTGAACACGACGCCCGCCTCGGGGTCTCCGCCGCAGACCTCGTCGAGCATGACCTCGACGTTGTCGTCGCGACGCGCCACCAGTTGGCGGATCGGCATCGCGATCGACTCCGGGCCGAGCCCCGCGGTCGCGACCTGGTAGAGGAGCGGTCGGAACAGGTGGTGGTTGGCGCGGTCGATGAGCAATACGTCTACGGGGCGGTCGGCGAGCGCGCGCGCGGCCCGGATGCCCCCGAACCCGGCGCCGACGATGACGACGCGTGGACGGGACGATCGCGATGAGGAGGAGCTCACCATGGCCATGAACACATGGCGGCTGCAGACCACGTGCCAAGCAGGAAGCCACTCATACCGGCGCAAGCAATGAGGCACCTCAAGGCCATAGAACCGGCTCTGAGGAGCGATGCTCGCCCTCGCCGGCTTTTCGTCGGCGCTCTTGGGCGCTCTTTGACGTTGTCGTCGGCGCTCTTGGGCGCTCTTTGACCTTGTCGGCGAGCATCGCGACACCATCAACGGTTGTGGTCGAGGGTGTCGTCTCTCCGTGCGGTACGACCCCGGGGCGAATTGCCTCACCGCGGGGACATTCGCGTCATCGCAGCGCGCCGGTTCCGGACCGCAAGGGCGCACGGCGTCAGCCCGCGACGCGGCGCCGACATCGCGTCGCCAGCCCCAGATATCAGGGCGGAAGGTTGATGTCGTCGAAGATGGTTGCGCCCGCGGTCGCCTCGCCCGTAGCGCCTGCGCCCACCGCGACCGTCCGAACTTTGGTGGTGAAGGGGAACGGCACCCGCGCCACCGCGCTCCACTCGCGTCCATTCGCGGAGACAGCAAATACCAATTCCGCCTCGGTTCCCCCCGCCTGGCCCATGATGCCCCACCACCGGTGGTCCTCGGGGTTGTAGGGCACCGATGCGAGGAACTGCCGCTGCTCGTCTCCCCGTTCGATCTCTGCGCGCAACGCGCCGCCCTCCAAGATGAGGTTGAGACGACGAACGCCGTCGGGCCCCACTCCGTGGTCGGTGGACATGACGACGCTCGATCCCGGCACGGCGTGGGCCGGCTCGACCCGGACGGTGAACGCGCAGGCCGCGAGATCGCCCGCTTCGGCGTCATTCTGAGGCGAGAATCGACTGAAAATGCCGGTCCCATTGTACGTGCCGATGGGTTGGATCACCTCGACGATGAACGCGTCGTCGACGCGGCCCGCCACCTCGCTGGTTTGCGCATCGGGCGCGTACCAGCGTTCCCACCGTGCCTCATCGAGGTTCATTCCGGTGAAATCATCGGATGGCCCGACGGCACAAGCCGGGAGGACGATGTCATCGACGCCCTTGCCGCCTGTCCCGCCCGTCGCGCCCGTCGCGCCCGTCCCGCCGGTCCCACCGGTCGCGCCTCCCCCCGACCCGGCCCCCCCCGCTCCTCCGGCCGGGACGCCGGGATCCTCGGGCTCGCTGCGAAAGTCGTCCACACCGCTCAGCATGTGGCATCCCGCCAACGACGTCGCGAGCGCGAACCAGGTGGTGACGGGTCGTCGATTCACGGCGATGCGCAGAGCGTAGCGGGAAATCAGCCGATGAGGGTCACGGGATACTGCGTCACCGCCCACACGAACAAGGCGTGGGCGGCGACGGAAATCCCGAGACGCTGGGTCTTGAGGGCGATCAGCCCCCAAACGCCTCCCCCCCCGAGCGCCAGCGCCACCAGCAACGGGTTGGGGCCGGTGCCGACCGCCGACAACAGCCACAACGACGGAGCCTGCGCGGCCGCGAAGGCCACTGTCGCCACCTGCCAACCCCGGGTGGGGCCCAGCGCGTCGACGAGGGCGGTCTGAATCCCGCCCCGCCACACGATCTCGGTCGCGGCGGCCACCAACAGCACGGACGGCCCAACGTAGATCTCACGTAGCTCCCCGAGCTGCGCGTAGGTGCGGATGAGCCACGAGAGGCCGGGGGCGCCGTCGAGCACGGTCGTTCGCAGGACGACGGCGACGAGGTACGTCCCCACCGCGACGAGGGCGCCAAACGACAGGTCGCCTCCCCGCGGCTTCAACGCGTCGAGGCGCGACGTCTTGGCGAGATAGACGACGGTCATCACCAGAAACACGGCGTAGAGCCCACCGAAGGAGACCCACTGCATCGGCTGCCCCGCGTGCTCGAGCCGCCACGCAAAAGCGGCCGTCGCCGCTGCCGCCGCGGTGACCGCTGCCGTCGCGAGGAGGGCTGGCACGATCGGGGCCGACGTCGCCGGTCGTCCCGTCGAGGAGGGGGGGGCCGCGTCGAAGACCATCCCCGGCATGGAGTCGGCGGGCGGGCGGTCTCCGTGGGACCCATCCTCGGGCGCCGACCCGACCTGGAGGACCGTCCCCTCGTCGTCGCTCGAACGCCCTTCCGTCATGCGGTACGTGCCTCCGTGCCCAGGGCCGCGACGATGCGATCGAGGAGGGCATCCGCCACCGACGCCTTGGCCTGGAGGGGCCGCGCCTCCGCCTCGTCGCCGGTGACCAACCACACGCGGCTCGTGTCGCCGTCGAACGCGTCGGGTCGATTGGCCACGATGAGGTCCACCCGCTTTCGGGTGAGCTTATCGCGCGCGCGCGCGACGAGACCTTCGTCGTCCGCCACGGATTCGAGGGCAAAGCCCACCAGCCACGGCAAACGGCCGCGACGTCGCGCCCCGATCGCGGCGAGAACGTCGTCGTTTTTCTCGAGCGTCAACGTCAGTGTGTCCGCGTCCCGCTTCATCTTTTCTTGCCGCGCCGACGCAGGCCGGTAGTCGGCCACCGCCGCCGCCATGACGAGGGCGTCCGCCTCGCCCAACGAAGCCCCGAGAGCCCCGTCGAGCGCGGCGGCGAGCTCGCGAGCGCTCCGGACGTCGAGGCGGGAGGTGACCCCCGGCGGCGTCGCGAGCGCGACCGGACCGGCGATCAGCGTCACCCGTGCCCCCCGGGCGGCGGCCCGCTCCGCCACCGCGAACCCCGTGCGGCCGCTCGAGCGGTTCGACACGTAACGGGCCGGGTCCACGTCCTCCACCGTGGGTCCGGCGGTGACGACGACATGTCGACCCTCGAGGTCTCGGGCCACGGGTTCGGCCGCGCGCACGATGGCGGCCACGATGGTGTCCGGGTCGGCGAGGCGCCCCATCCCCTCGTCGCCCGACGCCACGGGCCCCGCCACGGGCCCCACCAAACGCACCCGGTCATCGGCGACCAGGCGGGCGACGTTGCGCGCGGTCGCCGGGTGATGCCACATCCGGGGGTGCATGGCCGGGGCGGCGAGCACCGGGCCGCGCGCACAAAGCGCCACCGCCCGCACGAGGTTGTCGCAGCGACCGAGCGCGAGGGCGGCGAGCAGATCGGCCGTCGCCGGGACCAAGGCCACCACGTCGGCCTCCGCGGCGAGCGCGACGTGGCGTTCGCCTCCGCCGCCGCCCCACATGTCGGTATGGCAGGTTTCCCCGCAAATACCCTCGAGCAGCGCCGGGCCCAGGAACCGTTGCCCCGACGCCGTCAGGACCGGGATCACGCGCCATCCTCGCTTCAGCAGGCGGCGCGCCACCTCAACCGCCTTGTAAGCGGCGATGCTTCCGGAGATGGCCAACACCACGGTTTTCATCGCTCGTCCTCGAATACGGGCATCCCCGCCTCGGCCTGCCAGCCCGCGGTGCCGGTCTTGCCTCGCACGCGGTTGTAGCTCGTTCCGCCCCCGGGCGGGGGCTCCGCCTCCCCGTCGCGAATGTCGGGTCCTTGGGTGATGACGAGGTACTCGTCCGCAGTGTACTCGAGCGAACCGTCCCGGTTGACCTTGCCCCGGGCGTCGTCCGGACCCGTTCCCACCCATACGATCTGCGTCGTGGGCGGGTAGCGCGTCACCGTCTTGGTCCGGACCGCGTGGCGCCCCTCGCGCACCAGTCGAAACACCGTCGCGTCGAAGCCCGGGACCCCTCGCTGCGACAATTGCCTCTTGCCTTCGGGCAGCGCGTCCGTCTCTCGCTCGACCACGTCGAACGGAATCGCCTCGTCGACACGGCGGAAAAAGCTGACCGTTCGCTCACGCGGAGGCCCGAGCACCTCGGCGCGGACCCGACCGCCTTTCACCACCTGGTGGAGCACGACGGGGAAGTCGAAGTCGTTGCGCACGCGAAAGTTGATGGAAGGAAAGGCGACCGCCGCGTCCATGCCGAGCTGGATGTAGCTCGAAGGGCGGGTGTGGGGCACCCGCTCGACCACCTCGAGCCCGGCGAAGAACGCGGCGCCGTGGAGGGTCCCGCTCACTTGGCACGTCCCCCCCCCGATCCCGTCGACGAGCTCGCCCTGGGCGATCACGGGCGCGACCCGGTACCCATTGGCTTCGTCGCGAGGCCCCACCGTCTCGTTGAAGTCGAAGACCTCGCCCGGGCGCAACACGGTCCCGTCGAGTCTCGAGGCCGCGAGGCGCAGGTTGAAGGTGCGGTCGGCGTAACGTGCGCTCCGGTTGTAACGCGTCTCGAAGTAGCCGAGGACGTGGTCGAAGACGACATTCCCGAGTTCGGCCGCCCGCAACCGCGGGGCGATCACTTCACCCGCCGCCTCGATGCGCGACGCCCCCGTTCGGATCGCCGCCTCGAGCCGCGCCGCCGTCGCGTAGACGTCCATGCGAAAACCTTCCCGCTCGGGGACGAGCTGCTTTTTCTCGAGGTCGACGGCGGCAGACGTCGCCACGCGGTCGACGTCGTCCTTGAAGGGCAGCAGGGCGGTCACCGAGCGCTCGGGGTCGACCCGAATGGGCACCGGGAGGTCGATGGCGTCCTCGGCGCGGGCCCGGCGGGCAGCCTGACGACGAAGGCCACTGTCCGGGTCGAGCACGTCGGCCACGAGCTCCGCCAGCCTTACCCGGTCGATCTCGGCCCCGAGCGCGGCGGGGACGACCTCACGGGTATCGCCCCCCGGAAACGTCAGCGTGATCGGGGTGCCGGCGTAGCGCCGCACCAGGTCGAGGGCGGTGGCGCCAGGGTCGCCTTCGAGCGGCAAAGGGGTCCCCGCCACGCGCACCGGAGGCGGCACGGCCGGCACGGGAGCCGGGGGTGGAGGCGGGGGCTGCAGGTCCCACGTGATGAACGCCCCGGCGCCGAGGACGACCGCCGCCGCCGCGCCCCACCGCCATCGCTTGCTCCGACCCGTCATGGTTTGCCGACGCGACCGTCCGCCCCGGGCCCGTGTTGTTCCCCGCGCGCGGTCATCGGTCAAGCCGACCCACATTCGCCGTTTGTGGGCGCCTTTTGTGGGCGGAGCCGCGGTATAGTTCCCCACCTCGTGATCGGGGGGCGCCCGCGGGGCGGCGCCGACCGAGGAGCGATCGCCAAAGGAAATCAGCGTGGCCGACCAGCCGAGCGACCGAAGCAGCCTCGACCGTTCCTTTACCGCTGCCGTCAAAGCCGCCGCCGCCGCGCCGGCCAGCGACGATGCGTGGGACCACCTCGAAGACCTCGCCGACACCCTCGGCCGCACCGACGACGTGGCCGAGGAGTACCGCGACGCCCTCGAGCGCTCCCTCGCCCCCGAGGTCTTCCGCCCGGTGGCCGAGCGCGCGGTGCGGTACCACGAAGAATGGTTCGGCGATGCGCCCGAGCGCATCACCAGCCTCCTCGAGCGGATCTGCGCGCTGCATCCGCAGTCGGATTGGGCCTTCGAGCGCCTCGTCATGAACCTGACGACCCACGGGCGTTGGGACGAACTGTTGGAGGCGTACGACCGTGCGGTCGCCGCGGCCGAACCCGAACGCCGCAAGCAGCTGCTCGACGACGCCGCGCAGGCGGCAAAAGACTTCGCCGACCGTCCCGATCGGGCGGCCGACTACCTCCAGCTTCTGCTCGCGCTCGACCCCGACAACGGGGTCCTCGTTCAGTCGCTGGAGCGACTGCTCGAACGGGGAAAACGCCACCGCGATCTCGTGGCCCTCTGGGAGGGACGACTGGAGCACCAGAGCCCCTCCGTCCGGACCGAGACCCGGCTCCGAATGGCGACCGTCTGGCTCGACGAACTCGACGCGCCCGCCCGGGCGCTCGAGACCCTCCGCGCTCTGCTCGAAGAGGCGCCGGGTCACGCGGATGCGGGCCGACTTCTCGAGCGCGTTCTCGAGCGGCCGAGCGCGGACGGGGACGTGCGCGGCCAGGCCGTGTCGCTGCTCCGAAAGAACTACCTCATCGCCGAGCGCCCCGAGGAGGTCGTGCGCGTCCTCGAGCGTGCGCTGCCCGCAATCGACCCCGAAGAACGGCCGCGACTCCACCGAGAGTTGGGTTCTCGCCTCTCCATCTTGGGGCGTGAAAAAGAGGCGTTCGATCACTATCGCGCGTTGGTCCTCGCCGATCCGACCGACGCCGACGCCCGTCGGCAGTTGCGGCGGCTCGCGGCGCGTACGGAGCAGGAACGTCGACACGCCGCGACCCTCGTCGAAGCCGCGGAAGCGAGCCCCGACGCGTCGACCCGCGCCGCCGTGTTGCTCGACGCAGCGCGCCTGCACCAAGAAGCCCTCGACGACGTCGAGGGTGCGCTCGCCCACTACCGCTCGGTGCTGGAAGCCAACGCGGACGAGCCACGGTTTGCGCGCGCGGCCGCCCATGCGCTCGACGATTTGCTCGCGGAGGCCGGGCGGGACGAGGAGCGACTCACGGTATTGGAAACCCTCGCCCCGCTGGAGCGCTCCGGGCGGGCGCGCCGCGCCGTGCTCGCCGAGGCCGCCCGCCTCGCCGATCGCCAGGGCGACGTGGACCGGGCCCTACGCAACTGGCAACCCGTCCTCGAACTGGCCCCCGACGATCGAGAGGCCCTCGACGCCGTCGTCGACCTCCTCGGTCGTCACGAGCGATGGGCGGAGTACGTCGACGCGTTGCAAAGGCGTTCCGACGCGGCTGGGCCCGGCCTGCAGCAAAGGGCCGACCAAGTACGCATCGCCGAGGTTCAGCACCGAGAGATGGGGGATCCGGTCGCGGCGACGGACCGTTGGCTGCGGATCCGAGAGACCTTCGGGGACGCCCAGGACGTGGTGGAAGCCCTCGACGCGCTCATGACCGCCGCGGGACGAGAGGAAGAATTCGCCCAAATACTCTCCGAGGGAGCGACCCAGGGCCGGGCGCAGCACGTGGCCCGCCTGCGGCGTCTCGGCGGGATCTACCGCGAGGCTTTGCAACAGCCGCAGGCGGCGGTGACGTGGTTGAGCGCGGCCCTCGACATCGCCCCCGCCGACGAAGACACCCGTACCGAAATGCGCGCCCTGCTCGCGACCGAGGAGGTCGCCCACGACGCGGCCGAGGCGCTCGCGCGAGCCTACCGCGCGACCAACGACGACACCCTCCTGCTCGACACCCTCGAACCGAGGTTGACCGCGGCCCGCGACCAGGCCGAGCAAGGGGCGCTGCTTCGCGACGCGGCGCGTGTTCACCTCGACCATCGCGACGACCCGGCCGCTGCCCTCGCCTGTCTTTGTCGCGCCCTTCCGCTCGAACCCGACAACCTCGCCGTCGAAGGGCGCATCATGCGTCTCGCGGAGCATGGGGGCGACTGGGACGCCGCCGCAGACAGTCTCCGACGAGCCAGCGAGGCCGCGGTCACGACCCCCGCGCGCGCGGCGGAGCTGCGCCGCGCCGAAGGCGCCATTCGATGGCGTCTCGAGCAGGTCGAGGCCGCCCTCGACGCCTATCGCGCGGCCGTCGAACTCGTCCCCGACGACGCTCCGACCGTCGACCGTCTCGCCCGCGTGGCCGCGCGCGCCGACGAATGGACGGCGGCCGCCGAGGCGGCGTTGCGCGCCGTCGCGCTTCGCGACCGCCTCCCGCCCGCCCTGCTCGACCAACTGGAGACGGAGGCCCACGGACGCGAAGGTGGTCTCCGGGCCCTCGCCGTCGCGCTGGAGGAAGGACTCGACCACCGCCCCGAGGACGACACATCTGCGCCGACCGTGGCGCCCCCTTTGGCCGCGCCCTTGGCCGGCGCCATTCTGGAACGCGTTGCACAGTGGTACCAGGGCCGGCTTGGCGACGTGGAGGCGGCCGAGCGGCTCGCGACCCGTGCCGTGCACCTGGCGCCCCATGAAGCCAACCTCCGGCTGTTGGCCGAGTTGCGACGTCAGCTCGACCACCCCGAGCTGCGCTTCACCTTGCTTGCCCTCGACGAGCGCCAACCCCGGTCGTTGGACGCCTTGCAGGAAGCCGCCCGCCTCAGCCTGCAACCGCGTGACGACGGCTCGCCTCCGGCGACCGACCGCCACGCCGTGGTCGAACGGCTCTACCGTAAGGCAGCGAGCATGTGGATCCGCAACGACGCTACGACCGGGACCCTCGAGCCCGCGAGTGTCGCCCAGTGGGCGCTCGAACGACTGGTCGCCCTCCACGTGGAAGATGCGCGTCCGGCCGAAGCCGTGGACGTGTTGCTCGACGCCACCCGCCTCCCCCTCGAAGCGGGGCACACCGTCGCCCTCCGTCGCCGCGCCGCCGAGATGTTGACCGAACACGGTCAGGGCAACCGCGCCATCGACGTCTACCGCCGCGTCCTCGACGCCGAGCCCAACGACGTGGAGGTGCTGCAGCGCATGGCGCAGCTCTGCGAGGCCGAGGGGCGCATTTCCGAGGCGTTGGGGCTGAGGCTCAGAGAGGTGGCGCTCGTCGACGATGAAGACCGACGATTGGCGCTCCGTCTGGAGCACGCGCGGCTGACGGGCGCCCTCGAAGCCAAGGGGGATCGGGTCTCCTCGTTGCTCGCCAACCTTCGCGACCGGCCCGGTCATCGACCGAGCGTGGACCAGCTCAGGTCGGTCCTCGTCGCGCGGGGCAAGGAGCTTCAGCTCGCCGACATCCTCACCGAGCAAGCGACCGCCCTCGACGGGCAGGGCGCGGCGCGAGACGCGGCGGCGCTGTGGGCGGATGTCGCCCGAATTGCGGAGGAGCACGACGACCTGCCCCGCGCCGTGGACGCGCTGCAGCGGGTGGTGGCGCTCGACCCGAGTCCCGAGGCCCTCGACGCCCTCGCGCGCCTCCATCTCGCCGAGGGCCAGCCCTCGGAAGCCGCGCGGGGTCTCGAGCGACGGCTCTCCCTATCCGAGCCCTCAGACCGCGTCGCGGTGCTGCTGCAGCTTGCGCGCGCCCGCCGCAAAGCCGAAGACCGGGAGGGGGCCCGGCAAGCGCTGCGCGAAGCGTTCGAGGAGGCTCCGCGCAACGCGGAGGCACGCAAGGAACTCTTCGACCTGTACCGCAAGAGCCACGACTGGGTTGCGCTCGCGGATGCGCTCAGCCGCGCCGCCGAGGTGGTGAACGACGATCGTACCGTGCTGGCGTACGCCGAGGAGGCGAGCCGCCTTTATCGGGAGCGACTCGACGACCCCGCCGGGGCCGTCCCCGTCCTGCGGCGCGCAGTCGAGGTCGCCCCCGACGACCGCGAGCTCAAGTTGGGACTCGCGGAGGGGCTCGCGGCCGAAGGCGCCTTCGACGAAGCCCGCGGCCTATTCACGGCGCTCGTGGCCGATTTCGGGCGCCGACGCAGCCCCGCTCGCGCACGGATCCACCTCGCCCTCGCCGGCGTGCTGCGGGCCCAAGGCGAGAACGAAGCCGCCCTCGAAGCGCTCGACGCGGCCAGCAAGATGGCCCCCGGCGACGCCGAGATCCTCATGAACCTCGCGGAGCTCGCGAGCGACAGCGAGCACCTCGAGCAAGCGGAGCGCGCCTACCGCTCCTTGCTGCTTACCGTGCGGCGGGGTCCCGCCCGTGACCTCCCCATCGGTCCCGCCGAGGTGCTCTTCCAACTCGCCCATCTCGCGACACGGGGCGGGCGGGACGACAAGGCGAGCGAATTGGTCGAATCCGGGTTGGAGGCGTTGGTTCAGCACGACCACGAGGCGGCGCGAATCGGCGACAAGTTGCGGTCACGCGGCGACTTCTCCCTTCTCGAGCGGGTGCTTCGGCACCGACTCGAGCACGTCGACGTCGCCCACGTCCGGGCCGCCGTTCTCGGCGAGCTGGGCACGCTCCTCGAGACCCATCTGGAGCGGCCGGACGAGGGCGTGGAGCTGCATCTTGCCGCCGTGCACGCAGACCCGTCTTCCCCCCTCCACCACCAAGCCGCCCGCGACGCCGCCCATCGCCGCGACCAGCTCGACGCCTACGTCTCCCAAGTCGAAGCGCTCTTGGCGGACGAGCGCGCCGACCGCAATCCCCTGGTCCGGTGCGAACTCCTCCTTCGTCTCGGTGAGGTGCTGGAAAAGGAACGTCACGACCTCGACCGCGCCGTGACCCTCTACCGCCAGGCCGACGCGACTGGCGTGCGCACCGTCGACGTGTGGCGTGCCCAAGCCCGCGTGGCCGGGGCCCAGGGCGACAGCGCCGAGCAGATGCGTCTGCTCGCGCAACTCGCCAACCTCGGCGAGGCCGAGGCCGAGACGCGCACCGACGCGCTCTATCGCCTGGCCGAAGTTCAACTCGCCACCCGAGAGACGCTCGGCGAAGGCGTGGCCACGCTACGCCGGGCCCTCGCCGAGGACTTCCGCGGCGAACGGGCCGCGATGATTCTCCGTCGCGCGGTCGATCGTTTCGGGGGGGAGAAGGACGACCACGACGACGATGGATTGCTCGAGGTTTACGAATGGGTGGCCCGTCGCTGCGGCGACGACGACACCCTGCTCGACTTTCTCACATCGCGGCTCGAACGGTCCGACGCGACCATCGCCTACGCCCGCGAGGCGGTCGACATCGCCATCCGCCTCGAGCGCTTCGAGCTGGCCGAGCAGGCGATGCTCCGGGCCGTCGACCTCGGTCGCCAGGGGGCGCGGGCCGACGACCTCGCCGCGGTCGACTGGGCCCTCCTCGGACTCGCGGAGCGTCGGATCCAGGCGGGCGACCTGCCCGCCGCCGTGCGTTGGCTCATCGACGCGGCCGACGTCGCGGACCCCGCGGCGGTCTTCGAGCGCGCCGGCCACGTGCTTCGTTTGGCCCAACGTCCGGAAGGCGACCTGGTGCTCGCGGCCAAACTCTACGAACGGCTCCTCGAGCGCGCACCCAACGAGCGCGCGGTGTGGCGCCCCCTGGCGGAACTCTACGGTGCCTTGGGCGACCGTCAGGGGCTCGAGCGACTCGTCGAGGAAACCCTGGATGGTCTCGCCGACGCCGAAGACCGCCACGGGCTGAGGGTGATCCTCGCGCGCTCCTTGCTCGCCGAAGCGTCGCGTCACGAGGACGCCGAAGGCCTGCTGCGACAAGTGCTGGAGGACGCGCCCGACCACGATGAGGCGCGCGGACTGCTGATGGACCACCTCGAAGCCACCGGCCAGCGCGAGGCCGTGCACGACCTGCTGCGGTCGCAACTCAGGGCGGCCCGTCGCGACGGCGATGGCGCCGTCCTCAAGACGCTCTCGATCGAGCTCTCGCGACGTCTCGACGAGGAGCACCCCGACGACGCCATCGCCGTGCTCCGGGATGCGCTCGAGGCGCGCCCCGACGACGTCGATCTGCTCCGCGCTCTGTTGCAACGCCTCGACGAGGATGCCCTCGGCGAACGAGCGCAGCTACTGGAGGCACTTCTCCGAGACGTCCCCCCCGACGAGGTACCCGAGCACGCCCTGGCGTTGGTCGCGCTCTACGACCGCCTCGAAGACGACGGAGGGGGCGCCCTCCGGACCCTGGAAGAGGCGGTCGAGCGCGCGCCCGCCGACGGCGGGCTTCGGCAAGCGCTGCTGCAGCGGTACGGGGCCGCGGGCGATGCCGAGGGGGAAGTGCGCGTTTTGCTGCTGTCGGCGCTGCAGGCGCCGGAGGACCTCGCCCGCGTCCCCCTCTGGCGGAGGGCGGCAAAGGTTCGCCGCGAGCGGCTCGACGACGCCGCGGGGGCGGCCGACCTGCTCGAGCGCTCGGTCGCGGCCGTCCCCGATGACTTCGGGGTGCGCGCCGAGCTGGCCGGAGCGCTCAGCGCCGCGGGGGCGCACGCGCGGGCGGTCGCGACCATCAGCGAGGTCATGAGCGACCCGAGTGAAACCACCCTTCCTCTCTGGCTCACCCGGGCTCAGCTCCGACAGGCCGGGGGCGACGAGGAAGGCGCAGTCGCCGACCTGGAGCAGATCTTCGAGATCGACCGCGCGGTCGTCGCGCCATTGCTCGTCGCGGCCTTGGCGCGTCGCATTCAAGCCGCGGCCGAGACAGGGGACACGCCCGCGGAGCGGGAGGCGACGCTGCGCTACGTGGCGGTCCAGCAGGCCGCCGGCGCGGCGGACGAGGCGATCGCGCAACTCGACGCGTTCTGTGGGCGGCACCCAGAAGATGTGGCGCCGCTCCGCACGCTGCGGGCGCTGAGCGCCGACCGCGGGCAATGGGAGCGGGTCGCCGAGACCTGCGCGCGGCTCCTCGCCGTCGAGGAGGGCGAAGCTCAGGCCGACGCCGCCATGGGTCTGTCTCACGCCCACCTCGAGCTCGGAACGCCGGCGCAGGCCCGCCCCGGTTTGGAGCGCGTCGCCGAGGCGCAGCCCGACCGCGAAGACATTCGCAACGCCTTACGCCGGATCTACGAAGCCGAAGGCGACGAACCCGCCCTCGCCGGCCTCCTGGTCGCGGATGCTCGCGCCGCGTCAGCACCGCGCGACCGCGCCGCGCTCCTCAAGCGAGCCGGCGAGATCTTTCTGGGTCTCAACCGCTCCAAAGAGGCGGCAGAGACGCTGGAAGAGGCGCTCGAGCTGACCCCGGGCGACGCTTCGACCACCATCGCGCTGGTCGACGCCTACCTTCAGGCAGGTCGCCTCCCGGAGGCGGGACAGCGCCTCGACACCGCGATCGAAGCGGGCAAAGGCCGGCGCTCCGCCGACATGGCCCGACTCTTTCAACGCAAGGCCCAGCTCGCCGCCGCCGAGAACGACGTCGCCCGTGAGCTCGAGCTGCTGGGCGAAGCGCACCTCTGCAATAAGAAGAACGGCGAGGTGGCCGCGGCCCTCGCCAATCTGGCCGAAGCGATGGGCAACTGGGACCTCGCGGCCCGCACCCTCCGCACCATCACCCTCATCGACGACGAGACCTGTCCCATCAGCCGGGGCGAGGCCTACCTGCGTCAAGGTCGCATCGCGCTTCGACAGGGCGACGAAAAGACCGCCCGCATGTGGGCGCGACGGGCCAAACGCGAGGCCCCGGAGGACCCGGACGTCGACGCGTTCCTCAACGAGCTGGGGGACCGCCCGAGCCTGGCCCCGCGGCGATGAGACCGGCGGCCGCGTCGCGACCACCCGTCCGGACGACCCGGCGGTACCAGGTGGTCACCCGTCCACGCGAGCGGACGGCGCGGGTGGCGCGCCCCGCCAGAAGTACGCTCCTTTTCGCCCTCAACCCCGTCGCGCCTCGACCCGTGTCCCCGCCGGGACAACGGCACGACGCTTGCTGAGCCCTTAGAAGCCATGCCCCAAGACGAAGCCGCGTACGCCTACACCCAGCCCCGTCTCACCTCGGAGGCCTTCGACGCGAGCCGGTTCCACGTGACCCGGATGACGGGGGTCGAGACGATCTCGCGCCCTTTTCGCTTCGACCTCACCATCGTCGACCCCGGACACACGGCCCTCGCCCTCGACCCCGCCGACGCGGGGGATGACGCGATCGCCCTCGACGAGCTCGTCGGCGCCCGCGTGACGCTCGAGATGGTCGACCAGGACGGCGAGGTCGAACGGCGCATTCACGGCTTG
Organism: Myxococcota bacterium; assembly: GCA_039027095.1. Lineage (GTDB taxonomy): Bacteria > Myxococcota_A > Polyangia > Polyangiales > Polyangiaceae > JAPYTK01. Next base: position 26,370 of record JBCCLB010000018.1, on the reverse strand, counting down.
ATCTCCGAGGTCGACGACGACGCCGACCCTCTGGCGACCGAGGAGGCCCACTTTCGGGTCACCGTCGTGCCCCGGCTCTGGCAAGCCTCCCTCGTCAAACTGACCGAGGTCTACCTCGCCCAGAGCATCCCCGAGATCGTGCGCGAAAAACTCCGACGGCTCGGGCTCGGCGACGCCGTCGACCTCCGGCTCCAAGAGACCTACGAGACCCGCGAGTTCGTGACCCAGTACGAAGAGACGGACCTCGATTTCATTCACCGCATCACCGAGCACCTCGGCATCAGTTACTTTTTCGAGCACGACGACCGGGGCGACGACCGCGTGGTGTTCACCGACCATCCCGACGGGTTCACGCCGCTGTCCGCAGGCCCGATCTCGGTGCACGACACCGCGGAGGAGCGAGGGATCTTCGGCCTGCGGGTCGTGCAACGGCTCACCCCCAAACGCTTCATTCAGCACGACTACAACTACCGTCAGCCCGAGACGGAGCTGCTCGAGCAGTCCGAGCTCTCCGAGGGATTCGCGGGCGGCCACGCCGAATACGGGGGCCACGCCCGAACCCCAGCGGAGGCGCAACACCTCGCCCGCGTGCGCAAGGAGCGCGCCGCCGCCACCCGCCGACGCTTCGCGGGCCGGAGCGACGTGGGGGCGCTCGCGGTGGGCCACGTGTTCACCATCGACAACCATCCCCAACTCGACGGCGCCGAGGTGCTCATCACCGAACTCCGCCACGAGGCCCACCACCCGCGGTCCTTCAGCGGAAAGGGGGCAGAGCCGGCGCGGTACCGCAGCGAATTCATCGGAACCCCCGCCCCCCTTCCCTTCCGCCCCGAGGTGCTCACGCCGCGCCCGCGGATCGCGGGGGTGCTGACCGCCCTCGTGGAACCCGGCCCCAAGACGGGGATGGGCGAGTACGCCCGCATGGACGACGACGGGAGGTACACGGTGCGCTTCACCTTCGACACCGCGCCGTACGGCGAGCAGAAGTTCAGCCATCCGGTCCGTCGGGCCCAGCCCTACGGTGGCACCAACGAGGGCATGCACTTTCCGCTGAAGCCGGGGGTCGAGGTGTGTCTCGCATTCACCAATGGTGACCCGGACCGTCCCATCATCGTCGGCTCGCTCCCCAACCCGACCACCCCTTCGGTGGTGACGGGGGCCGAGGCCCAGCTCAATCGGATTCGCACGGCCAACGGCGTCAAGATCGAATTCGGGCGCGTGGGCGGTTAACCCTCCTCACCCCTGCGACGTCAACGCCGCCGCGAGGCCTGGGACCTGGTCGGCCCCTGCCTTGACCTCGAGGCTCGAGCCGACAACGTCGTCGCCGATGGTCTGGGCGCGACCTCCGAGGTGGGCGGCGAGAAAGGCCTCCACGACCGCATTGAACGACTTGTTGTTCTCGGGGCGGGCGAACCCGTGACCTTCATCCGGGTAGAGGCAATACGTCACCGGAATGTTCTTCTCCTCCATCGCGGCCACGATCTGGTCGCTCTCCGCCTGCTTGACCCGAGGGTCGTTGGCGCCCTGACCGATGAGCAGCGGCCGTACGATGGCATCGGCGCGCGACAAGGGGGAGCGTGAGGAAAGGAACGCGCGGCCTTCCTCCGTGGTGTGGTCGCCGACCCGACGCTTGAATACCGCGATGAAGGGGGCCCAGTACGGCGGCACGGATTCGAGCAGGGTGATGATGTTCGACGGACCGACGATGTCGACGCCGCAGGCAAAGACCTCCGGGGTGAACGTGAGCCCGACCAGGGTGGCGTAGCCGCCGTAGCTCCCGCCCATGATGGCCACGCGCGACGGGTCCGCGATCCCCTCCCCCACCGCCCACGCCACGGCGTCGATGAGGTCGTCGTGCATCGCGGCCGCCCACGCCCCGTTGCCGGCGTTGAGAAACGCCTTTCCGAAGCCGGTCGAACCGCGAAAGTTGACGTCGAGGACGGCGTAGCCCCGATTGGCCAGCCACTGATGGTACGGCTGGTACCCCCACGCGGACCGCGCCCACGGACCGCCGTGGACGAGCAACACCATCGGCAGCGGTGCCTCCGGGCGGTCGCGCGGGCCGACCTCGGGGGGCAGGGTCAGATAAGACACCAACGACAATCCGTCGCGGGCGGCGATTTCGAGCGGCTGCATGCGGCGCAGGGGGAGGCCTTCCAGCGCGGGCCGGTTGACGAAGAGCGGGGTGATCGCGCGCGCCGCTCGGTCGTACCGAACGTAACGGATGGGCCCGTCGTCGGGGGCAAAGGCGACGATCCATGTTTGGTCGTCGCGGGTGCGACTCACCACTTCGACGTCGCCGCGCGCGTGGTCCTGCAGGTGCTCGAGATCTGCGGCGACCGCATCATCGAAGTATTGCCATCGCTTTCGCAGCCGATTGGACGCCACCGCCTGCACGGCCCGCGTCTCGGGGTGGAGCATGGCGTCGGCGACATCGGCCGCCGGATCCTCGTAGAGGATCTCCGGGTCCCCGTCGGGGAGGGTCATCGCCACGAAAGCGGCGGTATCCCGGCCGCGGCTGTCCCGAAGGTAAAGCGTGGTCCCGGCCTGGTCGAATCCGATGAGGTTGGTCCCGAGGTCGTCCTCCAACCCCACCGTCCCCCATTCGACGAAACGCCCCTCGCCATCGGCGATGTGAATCTCCTTCCCGCCCGCGTCGGTGGGCACGATCGCGAACCGGACCCGATACTCATCGTCGACCACGAAGCCGCCGTAGCCGTCGTTCTGCTGGACCAGCGTGCGCTCCCCCGTCTTTAGGTCGACCCGATGGAGGTCGTGGTAGCGCGGGTCGCGATCGTTGAGACCGACGAGGATGGCGTCGGGATGGCGATGACTGACCGCCTGGACCTCGGCCCGCACCCCCTCGAAGGGCGTGAGGTCGCGTACCTCGTCCGCATCGAGATCGACCGCGTAGGCGCGCCAGTTCTCGTCGCCCTCCTTGTCTTGGAGGTACACGAGGTGATTTCCGGTGTACGTCCAAAAGAAGACCCGAACGCCGCGCTTGCGGTCACGGGTTACGGGACGGGCCGCCTCGAGGTCGTCGGCCGGCGCGACCCACACGTTGAGGACGCCCTCGTCGGGGGCGAGGAACGAGAGCCATCGACCGTCGGGGCTGATGCGGACGTGCGCGCGCTCGGGATTGCCGAAGAGGAGGTCACGGTCGATGAGCGGGGTGGTCATACGCGAGGGCGTACACCAACTGCGAGCCCGAGCGAGGGGAATCACCCCGGAAACGAAGAAGGCGCGGCGTCCTCCTCGGGGGAGCACGCCGCGCCGTTCGCGGTCACACGATGGGGGGTGGACTCAGGGGCAGGTGCCCGCGCCGCACTCGGCGTTGACCTTGCCGACGCAGATGCTGTCCCACTGATTGTTGCAGCAATACGGGTCGGCGAGGCACACCGCGGCCGTGCACGAGGTGCACTGGTCCGAGGGAGGCACCGGCCCCGAGGAGCAGACGTCGAAGTTGCTGCAGTTCTGTGGGTTGCCCCCTCCGGATCCGCCGCCACCGCCGCAGGTGTTCGGTCCGCACTCGGCCGGGACCTGATTCACGCAGAGCTGGTCCCATTCGTTGTTGCAGCAGTACGGGTCGGCCTGGCACACGGCTGCTTCGCAGGTGCCGCAGTTGGCGCCGAGGGCGTCCCCGGTGCTGCACACGTCGTGGTTGCACGAGCCCTGGGTGTTGGTCGGCCCCTGGTTGCCGCCCCCGCAAGATTGCAGCGGGTTGGCGCAGGGGGCGCACACCCCGTAGCCCGCGGCCACCGGCTGACACTGGAAGTGAAGGCTGTGGTCGGTGTTCTGGCCCCACAGGAGGTCGACGAGGAGCGCGCTCGCGATTTGGGCGAGCGGCTCGCCCGCGAAGATCTGCGTCAACAGCGGGTCGACCTGAATCGGGTTGCAGTCGCTGTCGACCTCGCAGGGAACACACACCCCGCACGAGATGTTCTCGGTGAGGTCGATGTTGGCGCACTTGGCCATGTCGTAGTTGACGTTGGCGTTGCCGATCGACACCTCGGTAAAGCCGAGGTTGATCTTGTCGTCGCCGACGAGGTCGCGCAGCGCCTGGCCTACGTTGTACGTGATGCCCACGCCCTGGCAGTTGGTGTCGTTGGAGCACAGGTTGGTCACCTGGTTCCACGGGGCGGGAAGCACCGCGACGTTCTGGCCGAGGTCCGAGCATCCGGTCGCGACCGGGCCGCAAATCCCGCGGTCGTTCGGACCGTTGGCGTTGATCGGCTTTTTGCAATCCCAGCTGTCGTTGGGGTCGTTGGGGTCGCCGCAGAACTTGCAGTCCTCGTCGCCGAGGCACTCGCCGGACTCGGGGCCGGGGAGGCCGCACATGGGAACGCAGCTTCCGCCCACGCACTCGAGCCCCGCCGCGCAGGGCCACGTGTCGCTGCACTCCGCACAGACGCGGTTGTTGCACGCGCGCGCCTCGTTCCCGGGACCGCCGCACTGGCTACAATCGGCGTCGACGTCACACTCCGAGGGGCACTTGGCGGCGCATTCGCCGTCGTCGCAGATCTCGGTCGACAAGCAGTGCTGGGTGTTGGTGGCGATGCACGCCTGGCACTGACCCGTGCTGGTGTCGCACACCTGGTGCATGGGGCTGCACGCGGCACAATCGCTGTTCTTGGTGCACGTGAGGGTCGGGGTACCGTCGCCGTCGGTGGGGCAGGTGAGGCCCTCGGGGACACAGAGACCGAAACTCGAGCACGACTCGCCGTCGGCACACCCCTGCCCGGTGTTTGGATCGCAGGCGACACAACGATTCTCATCGACGAGGCAGGTGTTGCGCCCGTCACCGCAGCCGGCGCACTCGACGTCGGAGTTGCAGTTGTTGAGGAGGCAAATGCCTTGCTGGTCGTCGCCGCCGCTTCCCACGCCGGGGCCCGTGCCGACCGTCGCTCCGGGCCCCCCAGCCCCGGCGCCACTCCCGTCGTCGGGGGCGCTGCCGCCGCCGCCACAAGCTTGCACGGCCATCGGGCCAGCGAGACAGATGGCCCACGCGGCCACCAACTTCTTTAGGTTCGAATTCCTCAACACCGGTCGCACTCCCTTTGCCTGGGCCGCCTTGCGGCGCGCCTCCCGGCCGACACAGAAGCAAGGGGTGGACCATCCCGGGTCAGCTTTGGGTCACCAACCAAAGGACGTGGAAATTCACGGGGTAAGCATCGCTTCGAGATGTAAGACAGTTGCTTACGTTCGCAGACATTACCCGAGGTGATGGATCAATGATCCAACCCCAACCGAACCGTCGAGGTCCGAGCGCCTACAGAGAAGATGCGGTGACGGGATAGAGTTCGAGGCCCAGCCGTTGGCCGGGCATGGTGACCTCCGCGGGGTTGGCGGCGTCGCTCACGTCCCAGGCGGTGAAAAACCCAGGGCCAGAATCGGGTTGGTTCAGGTCGGGCACGTGCGCGATGAACAGACGGTCGCGGTCGTAGTCGAGCGCGAGACCCGTCTCGGTGGTGAGGATCGGGCAGCCCATGCTGCCGCAGGTGTTCCGCACCATCAGCGGTTCGGCCTGGATGCTGTGGAGCGTGGTGTCGCCGAAGTCCACGGCCCAGACGTCCCCCGTACGGGGGTTGATGACCATGTCTCCGAGCGACGAACCGGGGAGGGACAGAGGGCTCTCGGCGAGCGGGGTGAACGTGTCGGCGTCGAGCGCCAAAACCCGTTGGGTCGCACCCGTGACGCGCTCTCCCACGTAGAGGCGCCGGCGCTCCGGATCGACCACGAGGTCGGCCCCGAAGCCCCCGTCGAACGTGCGGGGGCTCCCCGAGAGGTGGGTGACACCGGAACCATCGTAGGCGACCGCCCAGTAGCCGAGCAGACTGGCGCCGTAGACGTTGCCCGTGACCGGGTCGACGTCGATCTGATTGGCGGCCACGTCGATGTCGAACGGACTCCCGGCAACCTCCACGAAGGGCACCGAGCTGGTGTCGTAAACGCTCAGCTCGGACCGGCTCGGATCGCCGATGGTGCCGATGCAGTAGACGAAGAGAAGATCGCGACGGTCGTCGTGGGCGAGGTCGACGGGGGCGTTCCCCGTGGCGTAGGGGCTTCCCGGGATCGCCGCGCCGGTGGCGGCGTCGTAGGCCTCCATCGTGGTTCCCCCCTCGATGCCGACGGCCAGGATCCCGTGCTTGGCGATCCCCAACAGCCCGCTGGTGGGCCCCCCCGGCTCGATGGCCGCGCCGACCGAAGTGAGGGTATCCGTGGTGTACCCGACCAGTTCGTTGTCGCCGAGGAAGTGTCCGGCGTACACCGAACCGGCGAGCGCCGGGGGGCTGTAGGTGTAGCCGTCGCCCCCACCGGCCCCCGCGCCCCCCGACCCCGAGGGGTCATCCCCGCCCCCGCCGGTGGTGGTGGTGGTGGGACCCACGCTCGCGCCGGCGCCTCCGGTGCCGCTTGCCGACGTCGTCGGTGCCTCCTCGGAGCTGCCGCATGCCATCACCGACGCCAAGGCCAAGCCCAGCGCTACGCATTTGCTCATCGTTCCCATGACCTCGAGGACGCCAAAGGTACGCACTTGTCGTACATATCCGCACCCAAAAGTTCCTGAAGACCCGTCCGAACCCTGTTGCGCTCGACCGACGCCGCCAGCGGGGACGGGCCAGCGGGAATGGCACAGGGAGGAACACACCACCGCGGGGATGGGGCCCCCAGCGCCTCCCTCAATCGAACTCGGACGGATCGAGACGCTCGCGAAGACGCTGGGCCCACTTGCGGACGGCGGCATGCGACGCCCCCATGCGCTCGGCCACCTCGCGGTGGTTGAGCCCGACGAGGGACCATTGGACCGCGGTTCGGTAGGGCTCCTCGAGGCGCTGCAAAAACCGCTCTGCGTCGATTCCCTGCGCCACCGGGGCGGGCTCCACGGGCATTTCCGCCAGCGCCGCGTCGTCACCGCCGAGTCGCCGTAGCGCCCGGCTGACCCGACGAAGCTCCGAGATGCGCTGGTTGCGCAGCGACACGTTGATGAACTGCTCGGCGCGCTCCACGACGCGGCCGAGCTGCTCGCGATGCGACAGCGAGAGCCAGAGGGTCGTGAGCTCGTCGATGGCTTCGTAGCGCTGCTGCGCCTGCGCCAGCTGGAGGCGCGCTTCGATCACCTCGCCGAGGGTCGTCGTCGCCGCCGACCGCTCGGTCGCGGCCGGGGACACCGCGGACATCGCGGGCGCGACGGGGGCAACGACGGCGGCGATGGCGCCGTCGGCATGATGCGAATGCGCGGTATCTTCGGCTTGCGCTCCGGCCGGCGCGGCGGAGAGGGTCGCGGCTCCAATGAGGGCCGCGGCGAGCTTGGGGGCTCGATTTCGGGCGGACTGACTCATGTCTCGAACTCGACGCTCCGAGCGGGTCGAAGTGTGACGACACCCGCGCGGTCCATCTACCGGTTGACCGACGATGTCAGGAGGAGCCTGAACGCCAAGAGGTTGCGGTGCAAGCCCTGGCCCTCCGATGGTAGAGCCCCGCTCATGCGGTTGGGAGCCCGAGCGGCGGCGGCAGCGGTGACGCGGACGGGGGTCGCGATGATGCTCGTGACCATCGCCTCTTGCGCCGGTACCGCGCCGTCGCGACGCGACGACGGCGCCGCCGTGCCCCCTACGGCCTCGACGTCGCCGGATGCGGCCGTCTCCCCTTCTCGCGCCGCGGGCTCCGAGATCACCCCTTCCCCACGCCTCACTTCACCAGAGGCCGCCGCCCCGGCCACGCGGCCTCCGGACACCTGCGGGACGCTCGAGGTCGCGGTCCCGGAGGTGCCCGCCGACGACCTCCCCGTGCCCGACCTCGTGGACGCCCGTCACCTCGCCTCATTTTACGAGCGCGCCGCCGCGGTCATCCGCGGTCGGGCGAAGGATCACGTTCGGATCGCCGTGTACGGGGACTCCAACCTCACCATGGACTTCTTGACGGGGCAGATGCGCCGCACGCTGCAGCAGACCTACGGCGATGCGGGTCACGGGTACGTCGCCCTCACCCGGCCGTGGAGCCACTACCAGCACATGGATGTACGACACGACGCCGGCTCCGGATGGCGCTCGATCGCCTGCTCGACCGACCCCGTGATGGACCGGCTCTACGGCATCGCCTGCATCGCGGCCGAGAGCATGTCGCTTCGCGCGCGCACCTGGGTCGAGACGGCAACGTCCGACGCCCCCATCGGGCAACGTGCGAGCCACTTCGACTTTTTCTTTCTGCGGGGTCCGGGACGCGGCGCGGTGACGGTCGAGGCCGACGGTCGTGTCGTCGCCACCCCCGCGGGCGAAGCCCCAGAAACAGGCCTCGGCCACGCCCACTTCGAACTTCCCGACGGCCCCCATCGCGTCGAGGTCGTCGCGACCGACGCCAAACGCCGGGCCCGCGTCTTCGGTCTCGCCCTCGAGCGGAGAGGGCGTCCGAGCTTCGTCGTCGACGCGTTCGGCGTCGGCTCGCTCAACACCGAATCGCAAGCCCGAGCCGACGCGGCGCTGAACCGCGCCATGCTCCGGGCCCGCCGCTACGACCTCGTCGTCTTCGCCACCGGGGCCAACGACGTGTTCACCCTCGACGTCACCCCCGGCCACCTCGCGGAATTGATCGCGAACCACCGGCGCGTCCTCCCCGACGCGCCGATCCTCATCCTGACCCCTGCCGACCGGGGCAAGGACAAGCCCCTGCGGCAAACGCTCGACGCGATCGAGCAACGAAAGGCCATCGCCCGCGAACACGATGCCGCCCTTTGGGACCTCTTCACCGCCATGGGCGGGGCCGGCAGCATGCGCGCGTTTTATCGGCGAGGGCTCGCGATGGCCGACCACATCCACTTCAACCGCGAGGGCGGAACGTACATGGGCCTGCGCTTCACCCACGCCTTGTGGCGCGGGCTGCGGGGCTACGTCGACGCGCATCCCCGGGCCGGATGCGGGCCGAAGGCCGAGCGGGCGCACGTCGTGGGCGGCGACGACGACGCGTCGGGCTGAGACAGGCGGTCGGGTCGAGACGCGAGAGAGGAACGAAATTTAATGGACATCCTTTTGGTTCGGCACGGGGAGAGCGAGGGGAACCGCGACCACAAGCTCCAGGGCTCGAGCGACAAGCCCCTGACCGACAAGGGGCGCGGACAAGCCCGGCAACTCGGTCGCTGGTTGCGCGAGCGTGGGGCGCGCGTCGACGCGGCCTACTGCTCGCCGCTGCGCCGGGCGGCCGAGACGGCGGCCATCGTCGCCGACGCCGCCGACTTCCCCGCCCCCACGCCGCTGGCCTCGGCGGTCGAAATCCACGCCGGCTCGCTCGAAGACCTCGGCCGGGAAGAGATCGTCGCCCGCCACCCCGACTTCATGGGGCGCCGTCTCTCGTCGCTCGGAGACTTCAGCGCCTACGGCGGAGAGAGCCACGACGACGTGATGAAACGCGTCCAACGAACGACCGCGTTCCTCAGCGAACACCACCGGGACGCCGCCGAGCGCGTCCTGCTCGTCGCCCACGGTGGCTTCAACTTTCACTTCGCGAAGGCGTTGCTCTGCGAGCCCGTACCGCGCCTGAACATGCTGCGGTGGGGCAACTGCACCGCCACCCTCATCCGCATGCGCGAGCGCCGGGGCCAGTTCATCGGCGAGCTCAACTGGCATATCCCCGTCGAGCTGATGGCTGCCCCCAGCGACATCGTGGCCGCCGGCGCGCTCTTTCCCTGAGCACGTGTCCGGCCCGGAGGCGGGTCAGGCGGACGGTTTGAACGCCAGCGCCTGCACGGTGGCGCTCGGGCCGCGGTGGTAGCGACCCTCGTCGACGTCGCGGTCGACCTCCTCGCACCGCGCGAACGCCAAACCGACGAGTTCTCGGCGCAGGCCGTCTGCGGTCATCATGGTCGCGGCATCGGGGGGCCCTCCCCGACCGGCTCGCGTGAGCTGGCGCGGCGTGTACGCCTCGAGCACGAACGCGCCGCCGGGACGCAACGCCCAAACACACCGGGCGTGGAGCGCTTTCCGGATGGGCGCCGATGTATGGGCCCAGATGGACACGATCCCAGCCCAAGCCGCGTCGCCGAGGTCGTAGTCCCCGAGGTCGGCGACCACGGTGGTGAGTGACACGTTTCGCTGCGAGGCCAGGCGTGCGGCATGGTCGAGCCCCACCGAGGACTGGTCGACCGCGGTGACGGCGTGGCCACGCGCCGCGAGAAACACCGCGTTGCGTCCTTCGCCCTCGGCCAGGCAGAGAACGGGGCCCGAGGGGATGCGGTCGGCGACCTCGCGCAGGTAATCGTTGGGGTCGGTGCCGTAGGCCACGTGGGCGTCGGCGTATCGTTCGTTCCACATGGGTGATCGATGCCGTGGCCGGGAGCGTAGGGCCACGCCCGCAACGCGGATCTTTCTGCCCGATTCTCTACCGCGACCGCCCCCCGCAAAGATAAAACCGAACGCGATGCGTCCTCGGCTCGAGAACCATCTCGCGGACCACCCCTGGGTCTCGGTCCGCCGACTCGACCGCGACCGGCCGCGGCCCCGTCCTCCCGTCGTCCACGACCACGAGACGGTGGCCCTCTACCGCTCGGGACGGCTCACCTTCTGGATGCAAGGCCAGTACGAGGTCACCGGGGGCGACCTGTTGCTGGTGCCGGCGGGGGTTCCCCATTTCGTCGTCGAGACACAGGAGGCGGAGGCCAGCGCGATCTCGTTGTGCCTGAGCTGCCTCCCTCCCATTCTCCGGGACCCGCTGGCGGCGAGTTTCGACGACATCCGGCGCGGGGCCGGCGCGGTGCGTCACGTGGCCGACGAGGATGCGGCGACGGTGCGAGAGGTCTTCGTCGCCGTCGCACGCGAGCTCGACGCGGACGGGGGCCGGGAACTCGTGCTCTTCGGCCATCTCGCGCTGCTGACCGCCGCGTTACGACGCGCCGACGCCGCTGCGCCCCGGCTCGGCGTGAGCCCCCACCCCCTCGTCGCCGGCGCCCTCGCGTACATCCACCACCACGCGCGCGAGGGCATTTCTCTGCGCGAGGTCGCCCGGCACGTCGCCCGTTCGCCGTCCCATGTCGCCGCCGTCGTGAAGGAGACGACCGGGGATACCGTCGTCGGCTGGATCAACCGCACGCGCCTGGCCGCGAGCCGTTCCCTCCTCGCCTCTACCGATCTGACCGTCGACCTCGTCGCGGAGCGATGTGGCTTTCGCAGCCCCTCGCACTTTCACCGCGCCTTCAAGGCGGTGCATGGAGTCGCCCCCGGCGCGTGGCGACGGAGCCATCGGGCGTCATCGTGACGCGTCACCTTCTTCTCGAGCGGCCGCGCGGGGGGGCGCGCGGTCGACGGCATCGTCGAGCAACACCCTACGCTCGTCTTCCCAATAGGGTCGCGCCCGCTCGAGCGCTTCCGGGGTTAGGATCCCCTCGAGCAGAAGCCGCAAGGAGAGGCGGAGAAACCCTTCGCGCAGCGCCTCGCGGGGATAGATCGCCGGGTAGAACGCCTCTTGCTGCCAGTACCCCTTGAACAGCGCATCGATGACCACCATCGCCGTGTCGACGTCGACGTCGGCGCGAAGCACCCCATGGGCCTGGGCCGCGACGGCGCGCTCGCGCACGCGCTCGGTGAGGGCGAGCGCCGACGGGGGCGCGGAGAAGCGGCCCTCCAGCCGGGCCCAGGTCATGAAGCGAATTTGGTCGGCATCCTGGCCCATCCACGCGAAGAGAACCGTAAGCCCCTCGGTGAAGAAGCCCACATCGTCGGGCGCGCGCTTCCACTGCGCGTCCTGCACCACCTCGTACTCGGCGATGAGCTCGGCCACGGCCGCCTCGTAGAGCTGCTCCTTGTCGCCGAAATAGTGATGAATCAACGGTGACGTGACCCCGGCCCGACGCGCGATCTCCCGCGTCGTCGTCGCCTTGAAGCCGTGGTCGGCAAAACAGGCGAACGCCGCCCGGAGGATCGCCTGGCGGGTGGCGTCGGCGCGAGGTGAGCGAGCGGCCATGGGCCATCCTCGGGTACCGTCCGTTCACCGCTTTCGTCAACGAGATGTCGGCATCGCCACGGCAGAGCGCCGTCGGCGAGGTCCCAGAGCTGGGGTCTCGCCCCTGGGCACCCGCCGCGACGACGCGGCGTGTCGAAAGCGAGCGGTACGCGGCAACCGGGTCGCATTGTGACGGACCGGTGGGCTTCTTACCGTCAGGCCATGTCAGAGCACGCAGGACGGGTGGCCGTGGTGACGGGATCGACGGGCGGGCTGGGCGGTCACGTCGCGCGGCATCTGGCGGAAACGGGATGGGACTTGATCTTGCTCGACCGCAACCCGGACAAGCAAACACGCGTACTCAAGGCCCTCGAAACGCGATTCCCCGGGCGTTCGGTGGTGGGGAAGCAGGTCGACCTGCTCGACCTCGAGACGGTGCACGCGGTGGTCGAGGACATCACCACGTCGACCCCGGCCCTCGGCGCGCTCTGGAACATCGCCGGGTTGCTCACCGACCGGCGCATCTCCAGCACTCAAGACTTGGAGGGACACTTCGCCCTCAACACCGTCGCCCCGTATGCCCTCATGCGAGGTCTGCGGCCCTGCCTCGCCCGTGCCGCCGCGGAAGGTCCCGCGTCTTTCATCGTCAACTTCACCACCGGCAACGTCTCGCGGATCGCACAACTCGACGTCGCGTCCCTGAGCGACCCGCCCGAAATCGGTGGTTTGATGGGCGCGTACACGACGAGCAAGGCCGCGTTACAGGCGGCGGGATGCGCGCTGGCCGATGAGCTCAAAGCGGAAGGCATCCTCATCCACGCGGTGGACCCAGGCGCCACGAAAACCGACATGACCGATGGCAACCCGGGAATGCCCTTTCTCGTTCGACTGCTTCGCCCTCTCCTCTTTCGACCCGCCGACCGGCAGGCGGCAAAGCTGATGCGCGCGGTGGAAGCGGCCGTGGCCCGAGGCGACACGGATCGTTTTCTCAGCGAGGGGAAAGATGTTCCCCACCCGGCGGCGGTGCGCGACCAGGCCGTCCAGCAGCAGCTACGTGCGCTTCTCGACCGCATCCTCGAGTGAGCGGGAGCCGCGTCGACGGCGCGGGGACGGTTCCGGCGCGGCAAAGCCTCGCAGCGCGGCGCGAAGGGCATCGACGTAGGCTTCGCTCAGCTCCTGGCCGATGAGGACGAGCACGCCGGGAGCCCGCGCCCGTGCCGGCAGCCGGGTGGGCGGATAGAGCACGTGGCGCACGCCATGAAACACCCACCCCTGCGTCTCGTCGGCGGGGTGCACGATCGTCTTGAGGCGAAGAAACGGTTCGCCGGCGCACGTGACGAAAGCCCGCAGCCACGCGCGGAAGGCGGTCACGTCGACCCGCGAAGGCAGCTCGAACGCGTAGGCCCGGTACGGGTGGGCCGCCGCGGGGGGCCGGCCCGTTCCGTCGAGACGTGCTTCGAGCTCGTCGAAGCTCGCCTCGACCTCGCCATCGCCCCGAAACAATGCTTCGAGGAGGTCGTCCGGGGCGTCGGCCCCCAGCAGCAGGGCCGTCGGCTGCAGTCCGGTGATCGCGTCGACCACGGCGTCCGGTGCCCCCTCCGCGGGAAGTTTGGTCAGGACGACCGCGTCGGCGACGGCGACCTGGAGCGCCGGCTCCGGACCGGTGGCGAGCTGTGCCTCGAGGTGGCCGACGTCGGCGCAGGTGATGATGCGGGCGAGGCGATAGCGGGCGGAGAGCGGGCTCGTCGGCCCGAGGGCCGCCACCAACGGGATCGGGTTGGCCACCCCCGTCGTCTCGACGACGACGCGCTCGAACGGCGGAAGGGTGCCTCGTTGACGGGCCCGGTAGGCGTCGTCGAGCGCGGTGAGAAGGTCGCTCCGCATCGTGCAGCAGACGCAGCCCGCAGACAGAAGAACGTGTTCCCCCGGGAGGTCGGCGACCAAGTGGTGGTCGATCCCGACCTCGCCGTACTCGTTGAGAAGGACCAACGTCGTGGTGCCGCCGACACCGGCGCCGAGCACGCGGTTCAACAAGGTCGTTTTCCCCGACCCCAAGAACCCGGTGAGCAGCACCACCGGGATCCGCTCGTAGCTGAAGTGCATGGCGCCGAGGCTTCAGCCAAACACCCTCCGAGGGCACATGCAACCGAATTGCATGTATGCCGCAACTACTCGGCGAGTGTTTCGAGCCGTTCGAGGCCGTAGTGCGTGCGGAGGTGGGCCGCGATGCGCGCGCGGTCCGCGTCGGCGATTTGTTCCGGCGCCGCTCCGTAGATGGACAGCATCATGTCCGTCGCCGCGTGGGGTTCGCGGGCCGCGATGTCGGCGGCGCTGGCGCTCACATGGGCGTAGAAGTCGCGCACCAACCCCGATACCAATTTGGTGATTTGATCCTGGGCGGTGCGGTTGGCGCGGGCTTCGAGTTCGTCCTCGGTCGCCTCGAACGCGAACGGGTCGCGCGCGACGCCAGCGACGGGATACGCGTCGTGGGACGCATCGCCGGTGACGGCGGCGGGGGTCAGCTGCTCGCGCACGGGGCGCGTCCAGGCCGGGACCAGGTCGACGGCGACCGGCGCCTCACAGCGTCGGACGTGCTCGGTCACCGGATAGCTCAGATCGCTGTAGACGGGCTCCTCCACCTCCGGCGGCGTGGCCGCCCGGGTGGCCTCGAGCTCAGCGCGTCGTCCGACGAGGTCGGCACGCTCGGACGCGCGCCGCTCGAGATCCGCCTCGGCGCCCTCGATGTCGTCAGCGTGGCCGTCGCATCGGCGTCGAATCCGCGCCACTTCCGAGGCCGCCCGGTCGCGCGCCCCCCGGAGCCGATCGCGCTCGCGTTCCCGGCGCCGCAGTTCCCTTTCCGCCTCATCGAGCTGAGCACGAAGCGCGTCTCGCTCGGGACCGTCCGCGCGCTGCATCTGCCGGCGCAGCGCGTCTACGGTGCTGCGCTGCGCCTCGACCGACGTTTCCGCCACGCCCAGCGCCGCCTCCGCCGCGCCCAATTTGCCCTCGGCCGGCCCCAACTCCCGCGTCAGACACCGGCGGTGTTGCCGTCCGGAGCGGCGAACGGCGCGACGGATCCGCTCCAGGTCTGCTTCCAGGGTCGCGAGGCGCCCTTCGCTCGTCGCGATGTCGGCCACGACGTCGGCGTACGCGGGATTACGAACCCACCGGGTCCCCGACTGATAGCGCTGCGTCGCCGTCGTGACCGACGAGGACACGCGGCACGTCCGCGGGCTGGTCGTGACCGTGAGCAACAGCGTGCCTTCCTCGGCTTCGGTCGAGACCGCGACCCCATCGAGGACGCGCAGACGCACCGACAGGTCGGGGGCGAGCGCCTCCCGCGAAGGGTCGCGACGTTCCTCCACGAGCACGGAAAAACGCCCCTCGGTGGCGAGGATTCGGAGGCCGGCGACCATGGCCTCCCGGTCGGCCGCCCGATCGGCGACTTCGACCGCGCGGGCGAGCCATGCCACCGAGGCGCCCAAACGCTCTTCGGCGGCAGCTCGCTCGGCGCGCGCGACGAGGTGGTCGGCCCACGCCGTCTCGACCTTCGCGCGATGCGGCGCGAGAAATTCTGCCTCGAGCTCGGGCTCGTGCCCGGCGATGACGTCGAGCTCCGCCACCGCCTGCTCGAAGTCCTCTCGCGCGAGGGCCGCATCGCTCGCGTCGAGATGGTGCTGACGCAGGCGTCCGAAGGCGGCCGCCAGAGCTTTTCCGGTGGGGTAGAGACGGCGCACCCGAAGGGCGAACGGGTACGCGCGCGGCCACGCGTCGGCGGCGATGAGGCCGTCGAGGGCGAGCTGCATCGTATCCTGGACGCGCACGTGCACCGCAAAGCCACGTTTTGCTTCGATATCGACGACGAACTCAGCGAGCTTCGACGCGCGCTCGTAGTCCCCCTCGCGCAGCGCTTCGCTCGCCTCGGACTCTGCTTCCCCCATGGCGTACGGGGCCATCTGCGCCACCAACCGTGCCGCGTGAGGATCGTCGGGCTCGAGCGCCGCGGCCTTTTGGTACGCCCGGTAGGCTTCCCGGTACTTCTGCTCGGCCACGAGTCGTTCGGCGCGCTCGACGTGACGATCGAACGCGCTGACGCAGCCGGCGAAGAGCACCGCGGCGAGCACGCAGGTCGCCGCGCTCGTGAACCGCCCCCGGAGCCTGGCCGCAACATTGAACATGTCACCTGAACTTACGTACGGATCACGGGTCTCGTGGCGGCGACATGCTGCTCCGCGAAGCGCGCACGAGCGACGCGATGTCCGACACTTACGGCCAAAAGGGCCCGTTGATCCGAAAAATGTGTGCCTTCCGAAAAACAAAGCGCCTCGTCCGCGTGTTGCTTCTGCGCGTGGCGCTTCCTCGAGTGACGATGACCGACGGTCCCCGGAACCTGCTTTCGGCCCACTTGCGCCGACACGCACGGGCGCTGCACGCGATCGCCTGCGGTTTCGGGCGGCACCGGGACGCCGACGATGTCATTCAAATCCTCTACCAACGCTGGTGGCTCCGCCTCCAACGCGAGCCCGAGTGGACGCCTCCCGAGTCGCCGTCGGCACTGTTCGTATGCGTCAAGCGCGTGATCATCGACGAGGTCGATCGAGAGCGGCGACGAACCGCCCGCGACCGTGCGGCGCCGATGAACCAACGCACCACCACCCCGCCCGACGTCACCGTCGAGGCGTTCGACCGTATTCGGTGGATCCTCGACCGCCTCCCGGAGCCCATGGCTGACGTATTGAGCGCCAGCCTCGGCGCGGGGCGGCGGCGCGACGCCGAAGTGGCTGCGACCCTCGGCCTCGCGCCGGCAGCCTACACCACGCGATTGTATCGGGCCCGCCGCGCCGCCGAGGAGCTCGCTTCGTTTTACGATCGACTTCCGTCCGACCAAGCACAGCTGATGGCGGAGATGACCTACGGCGGCAAAACTCGGGCGCAGATCGCCGACGAGCGGCGTCTGCTCGTCGACGAACTAGAGGCTCTCTGGCGCGACGCCCGCGATGCGCTGCGCCATGCAGGAACGGCGGTGCCCTCATGACGCACCCCGGGCAGTTCAACCCTGGCCAGTCCAACCCCGGCCAGTCCAACCCTGGCCAGTCCAACCCCGGGCCTCGGCAGACAGAACCTCGGGGGACGGGACCCCAGAAGATGGGGCGAGCGGAGCCCGAGTCGCTTCGCGAAGCGGGTTCGGGGAAGCGCGCGAGGGACGAGGCGGATTTTTGGGCCCGCATCGGATGGCAAGCGGCCGGGGGTCCGAAAGACGCGGATTCTCTTCCTGGCGACTACGAGGAGAACCTCGTGGAGCGGTTTTTTGGCCCGCGCGGCACGGTTCCCGCCCTCGAAGACGGGACCGCGGCCTACGCGGCGCTGGATGAGCGGGAGCGGCCGGACCATG
This sequence comes from Myxococcota bacterium, assembly GCA_039027095.1. Lineage (GTDB taxonomy): Bacteria > Myxococcota_A > Polyangia > Polyangiales > Polyangiaceae > JAPYTK01. Next base: position 9,056 of record JBCCLB010000018.1, on the reverse strand, counting down.
CGCTCTGTGTCGAAACGCTGGGCCTCGAAACGCTGGGCCTCGAAACGCTGGGCCTCGAAACGCTGGGCCTCCCGACACGGGACTGGTTCCCCGGCTTGGGGGTGCCAAGGTTCCTCGAAAAGACGACGGAGGCACGTGGCGCAGGTGCTTCACCCGCTGCCGTCTCGTCGCTCGACCCTCCGCTGGATCCTCTATGCGAGACCCCTCCGGTGGCCCCTCGAGTGCGATGGGACCAGCGACGGTGGGGGCGACGCCCAGGCCGTCGGTTTGGCGTCGTCGGCGCCGCCGCCGCCATGGCCGCGGTCGTGGGATACACGCAGCTCGAGACGCCGGCAGAGGTGACCGCGACGCGCGCCACCGCCGACCGTGTGCCTCTACGAGCCCATGTCCCAAGCGACTCTGTCCCAATCGACTCTGCCCCAAGCGACGCTGCGGCGGCGCCAGCCCCCCTCGACCGCCACGCCACGCCGAGGGTGGTGACGGCGGCCCCTCCGCGCGAAACCAAGACCTCACCGTCGGCGACCCCCTCCTTTTCGCGCTCCGATGCCCGGGTTTCGACCACGTCGGACCCGATCGCTCCCGTTTTGCCGCCAGAGACGCCTCGAGCCCCTGATGACCGAGGGGCCGCGCCATCCGATGGCGTGACACCCGAGAAGACACCGCCCCCCGGCGCGTCCGCGCCGCCGGTTCGTCTCGCCTCCCACATGCCCCCGGGTCGCGATGGACATCGGCTCCCCCTGAGGGTCGAGCCGGAGGCACCTTGGTTCGACGAGGCGGTCACCACGACGCCGGCCGAGGTCCAACCCGCAGTCGGTCCTCCGATGGGCTTACCCCCCTCCGTCACGGCGAGCGCTTCGACCGCGACGGCTTCGTCGTACGGCCCGGATGCGGCGACCACGGCTTCGTGGCTCGAAGCATCGGGGGGCGCGTTTGGCGGAGACGACTTCGCGACCGAAGCGGGTGCCTTCGTCGGCGCCAGCTCCGACCGCGCGGCGGGCTTTGGCCCGGACGCAGGGCATGCCGACATCGCCGCGGCCGCGGCCAGCATGGGAGACCGAGAACTCACACTGCCCCATTCGTCCGTCCACTCAACCGGATTGGCCGCCGACGCCCTGGCCTCCGACCCCCGTTCTTCCGGCACGCTTCCTTCCGGTACTCTTTCTTCCGGCAGTCTTCTCTCCGGCAGTGGGGACGACGAGGTAGCCGTCACGACCGATGGGATGACGCCCACGAGCTTGGGGCGTCTGGATCCTTCGCGACCCGTAGGGCCCCGTTGGCTCGGCATGGCGATGGCGTCACCCCAAGACCTCGAAGCCGGGGTTCCGACTTCGTTTCAATTCGTGGGCTCGATCGATCTGACGCGAACCCACCGCAAGCTGCGTTTCTGACCCCCTCCCTTTCGGGATCGGCGTTTCGGTGTCGGCGGGGCTCGGTGTAGGCTGGCCACCGTATGTCGCTCTTGTGGGGGCTCAATCGCGAGGTCAACGAGCGCCTCAAACACCTGGAGCTGCCCTTCAACCGCTTCGGGGTCGACAAGTACGGGGTCTCGCGGCGCCATCTGCGCCCGGGCATCGTCGCGCTCACCTGGCTCTACCGGAACTACTTCGACGTTCACGTCCACGGGATCCACCACGTGCCGGGCCGAGGTCGCGCGATGCTCGTCGGCAATCACTCGGGCGGCGTTGCCCTCGATGCGGCGGTCGTGGCCACGTCGATGTTCTGGGAGAAGGATCCGCCTCGGCTCGCCCAGGGGATGGCTGAGAAGTTCATGGCCAAGGTCCCTTTTTTCTCCAGTTGGACCCACCGGTGGGGCCAGTTCACGGGGCTGCCCGAGCACGCGGAGCAGCTCCTCCGCGACGATCGTCTCCTGATGGTGTTTCCCGAGGGCGCGCGCGGCACCCAAAAGCTCTACTCCGAGCGCCACAGCTTGGTGCGCTTTGGCACCGGCTTCGTCCGCCTCGCCCTCAAGACCAAGTCGCCGATCGTGCCGCTCGCCTTCCTCGGGGGGGGCGAGGCCATTCCGACGATCTACAACAGCAAACGGCTCGGCAAGATCCTCGGCGCGCCCTACGTGCCCGTCACGCCCTACGGGCTCACGTTGCCGCTGCCGGTCCGTCTCGACGTGATCTACAGCGAGCCGATGGTGTTCGCGGGCCACGGCAACGAGGAGGACGAGGTGATCTTCGGCTACGTCGACGAGGTCAAAGCGCGCGTGGCTTCCCTCATCGAGGAGGGGCGCCGCCTGCGGCGCCAGCGGTGACGCGATGCGGGTTTTGATCGCCGGGATCAGCGGGGTGTTGGGGCGCATGGTCGCCGTCACCCTCTCCGAGCGGGGACACACCGTGGTGGGCATCGACAAGCGGCGCTTCCCCGACGCCCCCGAAGACATCGAAATTCACCACGTCGATCTACGGAAGCGGGCCGCGGAGGACGTCTTTCGCCGTTTTCGTCCCGAGGCGGTCATTCACATGGCCACGGTGAGCCATTTCGCCGCGCGCACCCACGAGGAGCGCTACCGCATCAACCTCGGGGGGACCCGCGCCGTCTTCGACCACTGCGTCAGCTACGGCGCGGGTCAGTGTTTGTTCATCGGGCGCCACACCTATTACGGGGCCGCCCCCGACGCCCCCCTCTACCATTCCGAGGCCGAGCCCCCGATGGGACTCGCGTCGTTCCCCGAGCTCGCCGACCTCGTGAGCGCCGACCTCTACGCAGGATCGGCGTTGTGGCGGTTCCCCCAACTCGACACCGCGGTAATGCGCATGTGTTACACGCTCGGCCCGAGTGGACACGGCACCCTCGCCACGTTCTTGCGTGGTCCCCGCGTCCCCGTGATCCTGGGCTTCGACCCGCTCTTTCAGTTCATGCACGAGCTGGACGTCGTGAATGCGATCGTGGCCGCCTTCGACGCGCGTCTCCGCGGCGTCTTCAACGTGGCGGGACCGCAGCCGGTGCCCCTGAGCGTGGTGGTGCGCGAGACGGGACGGCGAAAGGTCGCCCTGCCGGAGTTCGTCTTTGCCTCGAGCCTCGGTCGCTTCGGGCTGCCGCGGTTGCCGAAGGGTGCGCTCGACCACATCAAGTACCCCATCGTGATGGACAGCACGCCGTTCCGCGAGGCTTCCGGATTTTCCCCGCGCATCGACGAGGTCCAGGCGATGCACGAATACAAGCAAGCCTATCCGGTGGGTGAACCCTTCCCGCCGTCGTCGACGCGGTCGCCGAAAACCTCCTATGGGTCGTCGTCGCCTTCTTCGGGGGGAAGCGGCGGGGGTAAGAGCCCCTCGCCCCACGCCTCGACCGAGACCTCGCCGACCGACAGGTCCCCGTAGTCGGATGGCTCGAGTCCGAGCGCGCCGGCGACGCGACGCAGGTACGCGTCTTCGTCGAGGTCCCACACCTCGTCGGCGTCGTGCACCGCCGCGATCAACTCGAGCACGCGTCGCTTCTCGGTTGGGTCGAGGGTGGACGTCATCGACGCGGCGACCGCGGCCGGGTCGTGCGACTGAGGGTCGAACCTACGGAGACGTGCCTCCAGATCGGCCGGAAGGACGCCCCGGCCGGTCGCTTTGAGCAAGGTCTGGCGCACGCTGTCGAACTCTCGTCCGTCGAGGTACCGGTCGGCGTAGGCCGCGCCCATCAGGAGGTCCGCGATCGCTTCGATGTGGTCCTTCATGTCGGTGGCCCCTCACCGTAGTCGCCGGCCCGGAGGGTGTCGAAGACTTGGCCCGGCGCCGAGCGACGTGACACGGCCAACCGATGCGTAGGGGCATCGTGATGGCGTTCCTCCTGGCCGGGTCGGGGTGTGTCATCGAGGACGACGCGTTGGCGATCGGTCGCTTCGAGGTCCAGGCCGAGCTGACCGCCGACTGTGGACAGGCCACGCTGCTGGCGGCGCCCACGAGCTACCGGACGTTCGTGTTTCTCCGTCGCAGCGGCTCGGCCAACATGCTGTGGGACGAGGGGGTCGAACAGCGGGCGATCTACCGACTCGACGCCGGGGGAAGCTTCGAGGGCACGAACACCCCCGTTCAAGTCGACCTTCGCAACGAGCCCGACGATCTCACTCCGTACGGCCTCGACCCGGACGACTTCCCGCTCGATGGCCGCGCCTACGACGACGCGCTGCCTCCCGACGACGATGCCTCCGGTCCTCGGTGCATCATCCGGCGCACCAATACGATCGAGGGCCAGCTCGACCCTGCGGTCGGCGTCGCGAGAACGGTGCCCGGCTTCACGGGCACGCTGTCGTCGCGCTACGAAGCGACCGAGGAGAGCGACTGCTCGGAATTCCTCGCCCTCCCCGTGCCCCTCGCCGATCAGCTCCCGTGCACGATCACGTACGCGCTCGACGGCAAACGCCAGCGATGAGCTGAAAGACGGGGTATACGCCCCCGCACATGACCGACGCGTCGCAAGCAGCGCTCACCATCTCCCTCGCCGCCGTCGCCGGGATCATCTCGCAGTCGCTGGCGCGCTCGGTGAATCTGCCCGGGATCGTCGTCTTGCTGGCGGTCGGGGTGTTGCTCGGCCCCGACGTCGCGAACGTGGTGCAGCCGGATACCCTCGGCGCGGCGCTGCCCGAGGTCGTGGGCTTCGCCGTCGCCGTCATTCTCTTCGAGGGCGGCATGCACCTCGAGCTGTCGCGCTTCGGGGCTTACGAAAAGCCGATCCGCCGTCTCGTGACGTTGGGTGCCGTCGTCACCGCCATCGCCGGGGCCCTCGCCGCGCGACTGCTGATGGGGTGGGACTGGCGCTTTTCCGCCCTGTTTGGGTGCCTGGTGATCGTCACCGGACCCACCGTCGTCACCCCGTTGCTCCGCCGCTTCAAACTGGTGAGCTCAGTGTCGGATGTCCTCGAGGCGGAGGGCGTGCTCATCGATGCCGTCGGCGCCGTCATCGCGGTGGTCGCCCTCGAAATCGCCATCGAGCCCAACTCGGAAAGCCTCGCCCGCGGGGCGACGGGGATCGCCATTCGCCTCGGACTCGGGTCGCTGCTGGGGCTCGTGGTCGGATTCTTGGTGTCGTGGCTTTTGAGCGTGCGCAATCTCATCGCCGAAGGCCTGGAGAACGTGTTCACCCTCGCCTTCGTATGGGGCCTCTTCAAGGTGAGCGAGGCGCTCGTGCACGAGAGTGGCATCGCCGCCGTCACGATGGCCGGGCTCGTCCTCGGGAGCACCAAGGGTCGCAAATACCAAAAGCTCCTCGACTTCAACGACCAGCTCACGACGCTGCTCATCGGGATGCTCTTCGTGCTTCTCGCCGCCGACGTGCGGCTCGCCGACGTGCGCTCGCTCGGCTGGCGCGGCGTCGCCACCGTGGCGGCCCTCATCCTCGTGGTCCGGCCCCTCAATGTGCTGGTGTCGACCGCGGGCTCGAAGCTGAAGGCCAAACAGAAGCTGTTCATCATGTGGATCGGCCCCCGCGGCATCATCGCCGCCGCGGTCGCGTCCCTCTTCGCCGAAACCCTCGAGGCCCGCGGCTTCACCGGCGGGGCGCAGCTCAAGGCCCTCGTCTTTCTCGTCATCGCCATCACCGTCGTGCTCGCGGGGCTCACCGGCGGCCCCCTCGCGCGGCTGCTCAAGCTGAGCCGCCCCCCGAGCGGCTGGCTCTTCTTGGGCGCCAATCCCCTCGCATTGACCCTCGCCCAGCTCCTCAAGGACTCGGGGCAAAAGGTCCGCCTCATCGACCGCTCGGTCGACCATTGCAGCTATGCCCGCGAGAAGGGCTTTCGGGTCTTTCGCGGCAATGGCCTCGACGACGAACTTTTGAGTCGGGCCCACGTCGAGCGGTACGCGGGCGTCATTGGCATCACCCCGAGCGACGAAACGAACCTGCTGTTCATCCAGAAGACGGGCCGATTGGGCAAAGCGGGCGCCCGCTACGCCGCGCTCCGGAGCGTCACCCTCGGCGCCTCGGCCGCGGACGTCGAGCAAGCGGGGGGCGCCGTTCTCTTTGGTGACGAATACGAAGTCGAGCGATGGGCCACCCGGGTCCGCGACGGCCGGACCGAAGTCGTGACCCTCGTGGCGGGCTCCCAGACCGACTTTCGCCACGACCTCGAAGGGAGCAAACTCGCCGTTCCTCTCGCGCTCATTCGCGACGACGAGATCCGCCCCTTCAGCGGCGACGTCGAACTGAGAAACGGCGACCGCGCCTACGTCCTCATCGCCGCCGACCAGCGCGACAAAGCCATGACCTGGCTCTACGCCCGCGGCTGGTACGAAGAAGACGGAGCCGAGGAAGAAGAAGACGGAGCCTAACGCCCCCGGTCCGAGCGCGCCGGCGCCGGCTGAGACTTGGGTCGAGGACACATCGCCGCGCACCGCGTAGTTGCCGGCGCTCGATGGGCGGACGGACGATCCCACGTAGGCTGAGGCGTGGGCGCTCCATGTCTGACCCACGTCGAAAACTCGGGTTGGTGCGATTACGCTGAGTACTGCCGCTGGGCAGGCAAACGACTTTGCGGGGGACCCGATGGGGGCCCGATCGACGACACGACCTCGCTTCTCGATGACGAATTCGGTTACGCTTGTTCTCGGGGTGGGCAGCGCACTTTTCCGTACGGGGACAACTTCGAAGAGGGCCGCTGCCATGTTGGCGAACTGGACTATCGCGATGTGGGTGGAGCTGGCTGTGAGGGCGGCTTCTCCGGCGTCTTTGACCTCACAGGAAATGTAGCGGAGGCGGTCAGCTACCTTCGTACCGTTGAGTCTGGTAATACGGTAGCGGTTACTCGAGAAGGATTCCCCGTCCTCGAAATGCCAGCATGCGATGAGACGCAGGAATTTAGCATTCGGGGCCTCAACTTTGCGTATGGTGTTCGGTGCTGTCGGGATATCGAATAATCCGCCCCAGAGTACTGTAGGCGACATACGCCTTCTCAGCCCGGCTCCGCCTCTTCGGGTTCTCGGTCATCGCCCCGAAATTTCTGCGTCGCGGTCACTCGACCGTCTCAAACGTGCTTCTTCGTGATGCGTTCCGGTCGGCCCGACGTGGCGCTGGTCGCGTCGCATCGCTTCTAGGCCTTTAGCTAGGAGGCGTCGCACCGAAACGCGGCCCGGCGCCGGCGTCCACCGCTCGAACGACAGCTGCGATTTCTGGTCGCTCGTCGGGCAAACCGAGCATCTGCAAGGCATGTGACGCCTCCGATTCGCGCTACGCCTCCTGACGACCAACCCACTCGGCCATGAGGCGTTGAATTTGCTCTTGGTAGGGAATGCCCTCGGCCAACGCGCGTTCTCGGAAGTCGAGGAGGAGAGGCTCTGGGACCTCGACGCTCACCAGCGTCGCTCGTACCCGCTTCTGTGCTCCGTGGAGCTGGCGGAAGCCTTCGAGAAAGTTGCAGATTTGGTCTGGCGTCATGGATCGGCAATGCACCAAGTAGGCGTCGCTGAAGTACTGCACCGGTCGTGGTGCTTCGCCAAAGGCATCGGGAGGCGTCTCGCTCAAGGCAGCCTCCGGAGCGCGTCCACGTCGGCCGTATCCTGAGCGCGCCCGGTTGCCTCCTTCATGGCGATGAGCGCTGCCTTCGCGAGGACCGGCACCGGTTCGCCTTGCACCGTCACCTCCTCGACAGGCACCATCGCTTCTTCGAACGTGATGATGATGTCCACCAACCTCGTGGGATCGCTCGGGTCACAAAAGGACCAAGCAATCAGATTACGATTTTCGATGTACTCACGACGGAATCGAAAGACTTCGTGTCCGGTGACGGGGAGGCGGGGCGACAACCCGAGCCCGACCAAGGCGCGCTCCGCCGCCACGTAGTTTTCCTCGGTAAGCTCCAACACCACGTCGACATCGACGGTTCCTCGCACCGCGCCGTGGAGGGCGACGGCGTAGCCACCGGCAATTGCAAACGTGACGCCGCCCTCTCGCAGCGCGCGGGCGACCTCGAGAAGGAACATGGGGACGGTATACACCGGCGGGCCCCCCATCGGCGAGGGGGCGTACCCACCCTCGGTGAGGTCGGCTGGGCGCACCTCTGTCGTTTTGGGCTCGCGACGTCCCTTTCCCCGGTCTCGGCGTGCCGGTCGCGTCTGCTAGGCTGATGGCATGGATGACGGGTTCAAAGCCCGCGCCGATGCGCGGCGCCGGCGTCTGTCGATGGGGGGCTTGGTCGATTCTCATGAGGAGCTCGCCGCTCGCGACGATGATTTTTGGCGCCAGGTCGCACCGGAAGAGCGCATCGGCGCCGTGCGCATCCTCCTCGAAGACCTGCGAAGACTGAGAAACGATGAACCTTTTCGACGACTTCAGGGATCTCCTGGCGGCCTTCGAAGCCTCGAAGGTTAGGTTCGTTCTGCTCGGCGGCTACGCGGTGTCGTTTCACGGCAAACCACGCAGCACCAAGGATATCGACCTGCTCGTCGACGTCAGTCCGGAAAACCGGAGGCGCGTATCTGAGGCGCTGGCTGCGTTCGGGGCGCCTCCTTCCGTCGTGGCGGACGCCAAGGTGCAACGAAGCGACCAGGTTCTCTACTTCGGGGTCAGCCCCGTGCGGGTCGACATCCTCGGGTCCGCCAGCGGGATCGCGTTCGACGGCGTCTTCGAGCGCGCGGTCCGCACCACCATCGACGGGGTCCCGGTGCGGGTCATCGCGCTCGAGGATCTCATCGCCAACAAGTTGGCATCCGGCCGCACTCGAGACCTCGAAGACGTCAAGGCGCTGCGCGCGTTCCACCAACGCGACGAGACCGAGGTATCGCCGCGGGAACCGTGAGGCGGGCGAAGGTTAAGCAAAGGAACTTGACCGCAAAACCCGGAGCTCCAGCCCCGAACCGGAGCCTGGGGCCCCATCCCAACAGACAAGCCAAATCGGCGAGCTTTGCTCGCATCGGGGGCCTATCCGTCACCCCACGTGAACGCCTCAAGTGCGAGCACTCCGCGCCAATGGGGGTGGGGTGCTGCCGCGTCGCGTCTGTATGCGGCGCCCCTCCCTTGTTTGGGGGGCGCCGCACGGCGCTCGCGTCAGCGATGCGCGACCTTGCAGAGAATGGCGACGATGCGGTAGCACCCCACCCCCATTGGCGCGGAGTGCTCGCACTTGAGGCGTT
>JBCCLB010000017.1:0-111438 GCA_039027095.1 Myxococcota bacterium | reverse complement strand
CGACATGAGGTCGGTGCTCTTCCTCCTCGCGACAGTCTGCCCGCACCCCGTCACGAAACCGAACTTCTCGGCGATGGGCACCGTGTCCGTGACCCCAGAAACACCCCCACGCAGCCTGCACGAAACCGAGACCCAACCCCCTATCAAGATGGAGCGCTAACACCTACGGCTACAATAACTCTCGCGAGATCGTCCCAATGCCTACCGAACGCAAGTCAATCCTGGTCGAGGGGTTGCTCGACATCACGCGTGCGACAAGCTCGGTCGGGTCGTCTACCAGACAATGACCCACGGGACCGCGGTGCAGGCTCGGCAGTACCAAGACAACGACGACGACCGCCTCGTCGAGGTCGAGGTCGACGTCGGCACCGTTGGCCCCTGCTCGAGCGCCGCCTGCGCCCCCCATCGACCCTACGGCTAAGACCCCAGCGGCAAATTTACGCGGTCAAGGTACAGCCTTAAACTCTGGACTACGCGATGCATTGGAGTCAAGATAGAAGACTCAACCAGAGGGCGTACTCGACTATGTCAATTTCCCACTATGACGCGATTAACCACCTGTTCCGACGGTGGTTTCAGTACTTTCCGGAAATACTTCCTGGACGGAGCAAAACGGAACTGGGAGGCTTGATGCTGGCGGATGGCACTCGACTTTCAGTAAGCGAAAAGGGCATCAAGTTGGACTTTCCTGCCGGAAACACCGAGAGATTCAAGTACACCGACATCGCCTCCGTTGTCTTTCCCCCGAAGGTCCCTCGTCCGGACTGGATAGGAGTCAACCTTGCAGACGGTAAGTCGGTGATAATAGATCATATTCCATTCACTGGAACAGGTTGTGGGTGTTACTTGGTCGGCAGTTTCGCCAGGAAGGCCTCGGCTTTGGCCAAATAGTGGTGAGCGGGCCCCACGTCAGGTTAGGACGTTCACTGCGCCGCCGGAGGGCGTGCAGCCACCCCCGGGTGCATAAGGAACACATCGAGGCACGTCGTCGACGATGACGAAGCATCGGCCGTTGGCCTGTACTTCTTCGAAGTTGGACCATAGAGTGCTTGAGATTTAGGAAAGATGTCCCCTTTCCCACGTGACACATGTAATTCCGAAGAAGATATCCCCGGCTTGCCAGACACGACGCCTCTGGCGCCGATAGAGACCGCTGGCGGCGTCGCCGTCGACCGCGACGGGCACTTGCGTGAACGTGCTTAGATGGATCGCGCTAGCTTTGGGAACCCTGAACCTTATTGGTTGCGGGGTCGCTAATCTGGCGGTTCTGTGGGCCTATTACCGACATGGGAAGCGAGGAACCATGATCCCCCTGGTCGGAGGCCTGTTCGGCGCCGCAGGGTTCTTCTTAGGCCCCGTCGCAATATTCAAATCAGTTTGGTGGGCGCCTATAGTCTTCGAGCCAGGAACACTCTTCTTCGTGCTTGCAACAGGATACGACTCGCGTCGACCACCTTCGGACACGCATCCGACCCCTGATGTCGACGACTTCCAAGGCGACTGACGAGGGGCCGGCTTCGACGCTACAATAGATTGGTGACGTCGACAGCCGATTGTTTTCGACACATACGGGGTGATCTCGCGGGGGATGAGGCTCACCACGAGCCCATCACGGCCTTGCTCGGCACCATCGCCTTGGGGGCGGGCACGGTTGAATTCGAGACAAAATTCGGTCGCAATGCTCTGGCTGAGGTCGTCAAGACACGCTTCGAACGCAAGTCTGGCCCGATCGAGGCGTTGCTCAGGATCACTTACGCGCGCGGCAGGGCTGCTCATACGTCACAGTGCGAGCGCCCCAACCCCCTCATCGAGGATGCCGCCGGTTACCTGATGTCGAGACCTCTTTTGGGTCGCTTTCATCGAGGAGTCCACCCTAAAAAGCGCGGAGGTACAAACGATGCCGAACTCTAAAGCCGACACCATCGCTCACTTATATCGGAGGTGGCTTGAAGAGATCCCTGGAATGTCTCCGGGTTGCGACCGCCGCGAGCTGGGCCGTTGGGTCCTAGACGACGGGAGCCGACTAGCTATAGCCACCAACGGCATTGCTCTGGAACAAGGGCCAAACTCGACCACGCAGGTCCTGTACTCCGAAATTGCCTTCATTCAATTTCCGAAAAAGAAGAAAGGGGCGGACTGGATCCGAGTTCACCTCCACAACGGGAAGAGCGTACTCATCGAGAGCATTCCGACGCGCGGAAGGTTCGCGGACTGCTTTAGCATTGGGAGCTTTTTGATGAAGGCCTCGGAGGCGCGCGCGTTCACCTGAGCACCTCGCACAGCCGAGCCGTCCCCAGTGACGTTGACAGAACGCCGACGAGAACGCGACCCTCCAACTCGTGTCATGCCTTTGCCTCCAAGTCATCCAGTCTTCCCCCTTACCATCACGTACACCGACCCTGGAGCCATCCCGGACGACGATGAAGTCTACGAAGATATCGAAGACCTTGGATCCAACCTGGAGGAATATGACTATCGCAGAGACTGGGCAACATCAAAGGTCGTGGACCACCACAAACGTCCTGTTGCACTCATATTGCGATGCTGCCATGTCGTTCAACTTCGATTGCTCGCCCCGGACGAGGCCGAGCAACAGCGCAGCTAACCTCTGCGGCTATTGTGCGGCTCCTGACCGGACGCGTAACGAGTCTCACTGTCCGAGGCATGGTACTGGCTGCATCGTTGCTGCTCCTCGACCCTATACCTAAAGGTGCCAACGTAATAGTCGTGGCTCCTCCATTGCTCGCTGACCCCATGCCGGAGCCGGATTTAGCGTGGCCGAGGGCACCCGGGGGCAGAGGCGTTGGACGTGCAAAAGGAGACGTCGATAGGTTACCGGCGCCGCCGACGGATGCTTCCTCATCCGTCGAGCAGCAGTCGTCTGACCATGTCGATATCGACCTCGTCATCCAACGATATCGTGAAAAGCTCCGACATACGGGCAAATTGTCGAAAAACGAAGCAATCCTACTCAGGGCTCTCTGTAACACCGAGCAGAATACAGCTTGCCAGTTGGAACTTGAACAAGCCGGGATACCGACAGGTTTTGGGCTTCTTCAACGACGTTGAAGTTGGCGGAACCTTCGTGCCCGCCGAGGGTCGGGAGCCCGGCCTTGGGCCTGTCATGAGGCCATCGGCGGTACCTCAACCGCCGGGGGGGAGGACGCGGAGGCCGTCGGGGCCGAGGTCGACGGGGGGGGCGTAGCTCTGGAGGGTGAGGCGTTCGTAGGCGGTGCCGCTCGCGGCTTGAAGGATGACGATGCCGACGTCGGGGCAGATCGTGGTGTCGACTTGCACGGGGCGATCGCCGCCGCGGCGCTCGATGGTTTTTACGCAATCGCGGTAGGTGCCGGCCGGGACGTCGACGGTGGCGCCGACGGCGGCGATGGTCACGGTGGCGCCACGGTGGCCCCGCCACGACTGCCCTTCGGCCAGCGGCCAGCGGAGAAAGTACGGCCCCCCGGCGCCGAGGCGGATGCCATCGGCGTCGTAGGTGAAGTCGCGGCGGCCGGACGGCATTTGTAGCGCACCGCTTTGGGCGTCGAGGCGGCGGCTCTTTATGGTGACCACGCCGGCCTGGCCTTCGCCCGTTTCGAGTCGGTAGCTGTGAATGTGCCCTTCGCGCAGCGGGAAGAAACGCTCCGCCTCGGTCCCCGAAGCCCCCGCGGCGATCGGCGCCGACCCCGCGCCGGCGCCGTTCACCCCTCCCGCTGAAACCCCAGCCGGCGCGACGCCATCCCCAGCAGCGCCACCCCGGGGAAACGGGGCGGACCCCGCCTCCGCTCCGCCACACGCCGCGGCCGCGCAGACGGCCACTACGCCCAAACCGGTGCGACGACGTCCCATCGCCGTTGACGCTACACGGGCTCGAAGCCCCAGTCTCGGTTGTTCCGAGCGATGTACTCCGAGAGCACGTCGCGACGGGTCACGGCGCGCTTCAAGGGGTTGTCTCCCGGCGTCTGGGCCGCGTGCCAGAGAAAGGCGTGCACGGTGGCGTCAAACGAGGTCGGTGCATCGTCGCGCAGGAGGTAGCGCCGGCCGTCGAGCAGGTCGGCCGTCGCGTCGAGATCCGACACCCCCAGCGCGTACACCTCGGCCGCGTCGTGGCGCCCGAGGCCCTGGTTCGACAGCGACGCGCGCACCCGGCGGCGCAGCTGCGCCGGGGCCACGGTCTTCAATCCGCGCGGCACCATCGCCCGCACCGCGTCGCGAAACCCGCCCTCCCACCCGGCGGGATCGATCCATCGCGCGTAGAGCAGCGCCCAGTAGAAGTGCTCCTCGAGCATGCGTCGGGTGGCCAGGCCCAGCGCCCGCGCCGCCGCGTCGAGGCCGTCGTCGGGGTCGCGGCGCATGGCGAGCTTGCAGTGCTCGATGATGAAGCCGCTGTCGGTGATGACGTTTTCGCCATCGTCGATCACCGGGAGCTTGCCCTTGGGCGCTCGGCGCGGGTCGCTCCGCTGCACGCGGTAGCCGGTCCCCGTCATCCGGAGGTAGGCCTCCACCTTGGTGCAGAAGGGACTGATGCTCGGCAGCCCGACGGCCGGCCCGAACTGGTAGAGCAGAATCAAGGGGGCTCAGTGTCCGGCTCGGGAGAGCCGGCACGCTCTCGGGGGGCCCCGTGAGCGAAGCGAATGGGGCGGGGTCTGGCGACAGACCCCAAGAAGAAACAGCAATGTACCGGCTAATTGGAGCGTCTGCCGAGAGGCTCGCTCGCCCTCGCCGAGTATCGGCGAGCGAGCCGGAAGGCCCTTTTGAGCCGGTAAATGGCTAGCATACGCGCGTCGCGAACGGGGAGCCGAACGCCGTCGCGGCGCCGAACGCCGTCGCGGCGCCGAACGCCGTCGCGCCGCCGGCCCGCGCGGCCGCCGCCCACGTGGACGTGAGGTGCCGACGGATGGGCGAGGTCAGCGGGCGGGGGTGAAGCCACCGGCGCAACGCCCAGCGCTCGCCCCGCGACAGGTCCAAGAAGCGCAACCCCGCCCCCGAACCGGTATCGCCCTCCCGCTGCCCGCGGCTCCGACGCACCACTTCGGCGAAGGCGTGGATCTCGCGCCGCCGCCACCACACCCCCGGGTCGAAACACGCGACGACGATGTGACCGAGGGCGAGGTCCTGCGCGCCCTCCAGCCACAGCCCGTCGCTGGAGAGGTCGGTGGCCCAGAACAGGTCGGGTTCGTCCCGGTCGCTTCGCACTACCGCGCACGGGATCTCGACCTGATGGCGCGGAGTGCCGCGCTGCTGTGTGCCGTTCATTGCCGGCGCATGGTGGGATGGGCCGTGACCGGCGGCCAAGACTTCGACACGGGGGTGGGTCCCACAGCCCTCGAGGGGTCGAGGTGGCCGGCTCAAAGGACCGAGCTCACCGACCCCCCGATGATCGTGCGCACCCGCTTTTCGAGGCGACGCACCGCGTCGGCGTGGAGGCGGCTCGCCCAGCTCTTGCTCAGCCCGAGGTCGGCGCCGATGGTCGTGAGGGGCTCCCCCCCGAAGTAGTGCCGCTCCACCAGCGTGCGCTGACGCGCATCTTCGAGCTCCGACACCGCTTGCCGCACCGCGTCGAGGAGCACGCGCCGGTCGGTCAGCCGCTCGGGGTTTTGCGACGAATTGGTCACCGCGGTGTCGCCCCCGGACGGCACCTGGACGAGTTTGATCCCCATCGCGAGCGCGTGATCGCGCAGCGTCTCCCGCAGCACCAGCGCGTGCGTCCCTTCGCTCAGCGGGCCCGAGGACCGCGGGCTGCCCGAGTCGGTTTGGGCCCGGGCCTCGGTCAGTTCCAAGCTGGCCCGTATCGCGGCCGCCCGTGCCTTCACGTAGCGGCCGTGCGTCTGTGACCGCAGGCCATCGAGGATGGCCCACTTGAGCCGGGCGTGGAGGTACGGCTCGAGGGGTGATCGTTCCGGGTCGAACCGTCGAAGGAGATCCATCAGCGCGAGGTGACCGATGGAGAGCAGGTCTTCCCGTTGGATCTGGCTCCCGAACCGTCGCGCCATCGAGCGGGCGACCACGTCGAGGATCTCCATCGCCGTCTCGACGGTCTCGTCGTCGAAGAGCAGCTCATCCGCCGCCATCGTCACGCTCCGCGGGCTCGATGACCAGGCTTGGCGCCGTGCGCTCCGAAGGCGGGGGGAGCTCGATGGCTTCGGTCGCATCGTCGAGATCGACCGACGGCGGGGGCGGCGACGGGGCCGGGTTCCCGTAGGCGAGGGTCTCCCGTGAACCCTCCCCCTCGTGCTCGTGGGCGACGACAGGTGTGGGCGGTCCCCCCACGTCGGTACGGCCCGTCGACACCGGCGTGTCCGTCCCGCCTCGCCCGCCGCCGCCGGCACTACTGGGGGCGATGCCGTCGAGCAGGGGCTCGGTGTATCGCTGACGACGCGGGGGGCGGGGGGGCGGCGCGGCGCCAGGAGGAGGGGCGGTCCCCGCTTCGGTCGGCGAGGGGGTGGGCGTCGGCGGCTGGCGCGGCGTCGGAGGCGCCGCGACCTCCTCGGGCGGCGGGGTCCAGGAGGGGGTCGGGGGCGGCACGACCTCGTCCGGCCAGGCTCCCGGCGCGGGATAGGCCCCGCCCGCGGTCGGTTGCGACCCGAGCGCGACCGGAGGCAGGGCCGGGGTACCCGTCGCCGACGGGGTCGCCGCGGGGGCGGTCAACAGCTCGGGAACGGCGGCCATGCTCCCCGTCGGCCAGCGGACGGGGGGGGGCTCGTGGGCGTCGTGCCATCGCGCGCGGCCGAGCTGGGGCCGCACCTCGCTCCAATCGGGCGCGTGACGCCTTCCTCCGAGCACCACCACCAAAAACGGGTTGGGATGGGCGGCCTTCAACTCGCACCGCCACGTCATGATCAGCCGCTCGCGGTCGGTGTCGATCCACAGGGTGTCGCACGCGGGATAGAGCAGATCCGCCCCCGCCCGGTGATGCGCGTCGTGCACGTAAAAGACGTAAGGCTGCAGGTCGTGGAGGATCACACTCCGCACCGGAGCGCCGCGCAGAAGTCCCTCCAGCCGCAGCCGCGCATCGACGGGCACGTCGTCGAGCCGCAAGTCCGGGCTCGCGGCGTTGAAGACCCCGAAATCGAACCCGGTCGGCACCTCGCGCAGCCACCGCCGGCTCTCGGTGGGCCGCGGCGCGAGCTGCACCGTCTGTCGGGCGTCGCGCGTGACCCGCATGACGTGGCGCGACCACAAGGGCACCTCCCGCACGGGCGATTCCGACACCGCCTGGAGCACATGACGCACCGCGCCGATCTGCAACGCAAAGGGCAACACCGTGGCGGGCTCGGCCGCGCGCGCGTGCCCCACCATCATCACGTCGACGCCGACCTTACGGGGGGCGAAGTCGCCGCCGTAGTAGAGTTCTCCGTCGCAACCGCCGATCTCGTCGTCCCCGACCGGCGTCTGCTGGAGGTGCCACCTCAGCGGGCCGTCGTGCTCGAGCGAAAACGTCGCCTTGAGGACGACCGAGTAGGTCGGCTCCGGCGAGCGCCAGGAGATCCCTCCCACGCTGAGCGGCGAGAATGACGCGACGTGCATCGGGTCTGCGCGGAGGGTCTCGCGACGTCCGGGCGGGCGCAAGCGTCGCCGTCGGAACCGTGCCGGCCGCGATCACGCTTGTGCGAGGAAGAAGTATGAACAATGTTCACGCTGGTTCCGTCTCACCCCGTCGAGGAGAACGCTCACGATGAAGTCATTGGTCTCGCGCAAGGTTTGGTTCGCTCTCGTCGCCACCTCGATGGCCCTGCTGTTCGCCGGCCCTGCCGCCGGCGACGGCGACGTGCTCGCCAAGGTCGACGACGCGGTCAACCGCTGGAAGACCCTCGACTACCGCTACTCGATCACGACCCAGAAAAAGAACGGGGACATGTCGACGCTCCAGCTCCGCATGCGGATGAAGGCGGGCGACGACAACAAGCAGATGACCGAGATCGCCGCCCCCGCCGACATGAAGGGCACCAAGGTGCTCATCCTCTCCCGGGAGCAGATGTACATCTACCTCCCCGCGATGAAGAAGATCCGCCGGATCGCGAGCCACGTGAACAGCAAGGCATTCCTCGGCACCGCGCTGTCGGCCGACGACATGAGCCTCACGCGGTACAGCCGCTACTACGACGTGGTGAAGCAGAAGGACGACGGCGAATTCGTGTTCCTCAAGTTGAAGGCCAAGAGCGATGCCGCGCCCTACCCGCGCATCGCCCTGAAGGTCGAGAAGAAGCGATGGCTGCCCGTCGCGGTGAAGATGTACAACGCCGACGGTAAGGTCATCAAAGAAGAGAAGCGCGAGGGCTACACCTGCACCGACGACTTCTGTGCGCCCGCGGTGATGAAGTTCAAGAACAACGCCACCGGGATGCGCACCGTGCTCATGCTCACGTCGTCGCAGGTCAACGAGCCCATCGACGACAACATCTTCACCAAGCGCTACCTCACGAAGTAGGCGCCAGAGCACGCTGGCGTCACCCCGGTGGCGTCACCCTGCTGGCGTCACCGCACGCCGCCATCACCATGCTGGCCGTCACCACGCTGGCCTCGCCACCGGCCAGCGTGACCGCCGCGCGGCGTCACCAAAGACCGGGGATGAGCGCGCGGCGCTCGGGGGGGTAATCCTCGAAGGTACGGCGGTACCATTGATGGTGCGCCCAGGCGCGGGGCGCGAGGTTCGCGAAGGTGAAGACGGCGAAGGAAGCGCCCGCCAGCGACCACGCCGCGATGGCCCATCCCAGCCATTCGATGCATTCGCCGAGGTAGTTGGGGCAGGAGACCCACGCGTAGAGGCCCCCGTGGGGAATGGCGTAGCCCGCGTCGCTCCGGCGGGCGCGTAACGCGCGTAAGACCCCATCGGCCCAGGTGTTGATGCGCCGGCCCACCATGAAGAGCCCCACCCCGACCCACAGCCGAGGATCTTGAAGCCACGACGGCGCGTAGACCTGTAGTTCGCTGATCGTGCGGGCGTTGACGTAGCTGTTGGCCACCTGAAACGCGAAGCCCAGGGCGACGACCACCAACGGCGTGGGGCGCCCCGCGCCGCGCATGCGCCACGGATAGACGAAGGTGCGGTTGAGGTAGTGGGCCTGCCACAGGATCAGGAGGATGAGCGGCACCGGATGCGCCCGGTACTGCCCTTGGGCGTACACGAACGCGAAGAGCAACACCGCCGGGCTTTCCATGACCACCCATGCCCATCGGGTAGGCATGGTCGGCCCCCACCCGGCTCTGGCATGGCGGCCGTAGGGCGCGTCGACGACGAACAAGAGCCCAAACGTGATCGCCGCCACCGCGATCAAGCCCCCGCTGATCGCACGGACGAGTTCGGCTTCCGTCATCGCGCCCGGCGCCCCCTCACTTTTGGTAGGTCGCCTTCCACTCGGCGTACGGCATCCCGTAGACCCGGTGTTTCGCGTCGTCGACGCTGAGGTCGACCCCGCGCGCTTCGGCCTCGGCCCGGTACCATTTGGCGAGGCAATTGCGGCAGAACCCGGCCAGGTTCATGACGTCGATGTTTTGCACGTCGGTCCGCTCTTGAAAGTGGGCCACCAGTCGCCGAAAGGCAGCGGCTTCGACCTCGACCTGCGTCTTTTCATCCATCAGCGCAGCCTACACCGGCGCTCTGTCACCAAGGGAGCAAGGGTGACCACGGGAGCCAGTGTCACCACGGGAGCCTGCGTCACCACGGGAGCAAGTCGCGCGCGCCCTGGAGCTTTCGCCGCAGGCCGCGGCCGTAGAGCATGCGGATCGCGCCGCGGGCGACGCCGACATCGCGCCGACCCACCGGGAAGAGCTTGGCCGGCACGTGCAACGGAAAGCGATCGGCGAGCACCGCCTTGGGGTGGGTGCAGGCGCGCAGGCCCTCGCGCCCATTGAGGCGGCCGAAGCCCGACGCCTTCACCCCGCCGAACGGGAGGTCCTGGGCCATGTAGGTGAAGCCGAAGTCGTTGATCGACACCCCGCCGGCTTCGATGGCGCGCCCGATCCGGGCCGCGCGGCGGCGACTTCGGGTCATCACGGTCGCCCCGAGGCCGAATTGGCTCGCGTTGGCCATCGCGATCGCTTCGTCGTCGCTCTTCACCCGCATCACCGTCGCGACCGGTCCGAAGGTCTCTTCCTTCATGATCGCCATCTCGGGCGTCACCTCGGTGAGCACGGTGGGGGGAAAGAAGTACCCCGCCGCCGGCGTCGTCGCGTCCGGACCACCCACCAGAACCCGCGCCCCCTGGGCCACGGCATCGGCGACCAGCGCCCGCACCGTCTCGAGCTGGGCCGGGGTCGTCATCGCCCCGACGTCGACGGGTTCGTCGGCCGCCGCCCCCTGACGCAGGGACGACGCCAACGCGACCAAACGGTCGACGAACGCCGCGTACACCCGCTCGTGTACGAACATGCGCTCCGCCGCGAGGCAATTTTGTCCGGCCGCGATGAACGCGCCCGCCATCGCGGCGTGCGCCGCCTGCTCGAGATGGGCGTCTTCGCACACGATGAACGCATCCTTGCCGCCGAGCTCGAGGACGACCGGGATGAGGCGGGTCGCGCTGTGGGCGAGGACCCGGCGCCCGTTTTCGACCGAGCCGATGAAGATCACCATGTCGACCCCGCCCTCGACGAGGGCCTGGCCGGTTTCGCCGTAGCCGTCGAGGAGCTGCACGAGATCGGTCGAAAACCCTTCGGCCGCCAAGGCCTCGTCGAAGATCCGTTGAAAGCGCGCCGTCGACCACGCGCACCATTCGCTGACCTTCACCACCACCGCGTTGCCCGCCATGAGGGGAGGAATGGTGCAACCGAGGATGTGCTGGAGCGGGTAATTCCACGCGGTGATCGCCCCCACCACCCCCCGCGGTACGTAATCGACGAAGGCGCGCTTGTGCGGGAAGAGGCCCGAGCCCATGGGCTCCCGCCGGAGGTGCCGTTCCCCGTGGGCCATCGTCCACCGGAGCTTTTCGCAGACGGGCCAGATCTCGCCCAGCATCGCGTTGGGGGTGGTCTTCCCCGCATCGCGAACGACGACCCGGCAGAGCTCATCGGCGTGATCCAACACGTGGTCGAGCACGCGGCCCAACACGCGCCGGCGGACCGCGAACGAGGCTTCGGCCCAGCGCGTTTGCGCCCCGCGGGCCCGCGCCACCCGCGCGGGGACGTCCTCGGGGGCCACCACCGCGACCTCGCCGAGCGCTTCGAGGGTCGCCGGATCGACGCAGGAGATGGTGCCTCGCTCGGCCCGTCGGGCCCGGGCCGCGTCCGCGTGGGAGATCGTCATGTCGGAGCGCATATCCTCCTCCGCCCCCCGCCGCCATGGCGAGGACGCTACAGGGGCGTCGTGGGAAGGGCACCGCCGCACACCCGGGTGAGCTCGTGGCGGGCAGACCAGTAGGCCGCGAGCGCGTCGAGTTCCGCTTCGTAGGCGTCGAGCAGGGCGAGCTGCCGCCTCGCGTGCTCGGACGGATCGCGGCTCGCCGCCGCGGCCGTCGCCCGGGCCCGCCGCAGCGGCCCTGAGCGAACCAGGGTGAGTCGTCGCCGCGCCCTCGCGAGCGCCCCCCGCCGCTCGCGAACCTGGCTCCTGATCGTCACCGCCAGCTCGGTGGTGCGGTGCTGGGCGCGCGCGTGCTCGGCTTCGAGCCGGGCGACCGCCGCTTGCCCCTGGTCGAAGATCGGCAGCGACACCGCGCCCGCCGGCCCCACCGTGACCCCGTCGCCCGTCGGCGGCGCGTACACCGAAGCGCCGAGAGACAACCCCGACAGCCACCCCCAATCCCGCGCCATCTCCAGGGTGCGCCCGAACCTTCGCGTGCGGGCGCGGCGCGCCTGGAGATCCAGCCGTTGCGCGATCGCCGTTCGCTCGAGGAGGCGCGTCCGAAGCGGCTGCGGCGGCAACGGGGGAAGCGGGGCCACCACCGACCAGCCGAGGTGCGCGGGAAGCCACAACCCCAAGAGACGGTTCATGCGCTCTCGCGCCGCCACCAGATCGCCCTCGCGGGTCAGAACACGTTCGGCCAGCGCCTCTCGGACCGGCGCCAGGGCTGGCGTCTGTTCGGTCGGGTCCGCGAGGGTGGCGCGGAGGGCGCGCACCGCCGCGAGCCGCTGTTGCTGGCGTTGCACCTCGACGTAGGTGGTGCGCACCGCCGCCACGGTGTCGAGCACGAGGTGACTCACCGCCAGCGTCTCCGCTTCGAGCCGCGCCTCGGCGATGCGCTGGCGCGCCGCGAGGGTGAAGAGCGACAGGAAACTCGTGGTCAAGCCCCCGGTCACGTCGGGAACGACCGACCCGGCCGCGGGCAGGCGAACCGCGCCCCAGAGCTGCGGGTTCTCGGCGAGCCCCGCCTGGTGGAGATCGGCAGTGGCGATCCCGAGCCGGGCGAGCTCGGCCTGCAACCGTGGGCTTTGCAACAACGCCACCCGTACCGCCGAAGACTCGGTGAGCGGACGGCGCACCAGCGAGAAGACCGTCTCCTCGCGCAGGGCTTCTCGCGCGCGATCCCGCCGCGGGTGATAAACGACCCGCCCCTCGGTGCGCTCCGCCACGACCTGTTGCACCTGAGCGACCGCCGCCTCGGAGGGCGGACCGCCGCATCCCGCCGCGACGAGCCCCATGGCGATGAGTCCCCCCGCCGCACCCCGTTTCGGTCGTGACCGAGCCGTCACCGCCAGAACCGTGGGCGCCGGAGCTGTCACGAACGGAGCCGTCACCAACGGAGCCAGCCCCTCAATCGCCACCCCCGCCTCCCGCGGCGTCGTCTTCCGACGCGGCTCCGGCTCCCCCTCCTGCGCCCGCAGGCGACCACCCGCGAAAGAGCGACGGCGGAGGCGCGGCCGCCCCGGGGACCCGGACCGCCGCGGATCCATCGCGATCGACGATGGGGGCCCGGACGTGGGCGGGGTCGCGGGTCGGGGGCAGCAGACGCTCGGACGGCGCGGAAGACGCCCCGCAGGCGACGGCCCCGAGCCCGACGAGAAGCGCGAAAGCTCCGCGGCCGGCCCCCGCGCTCATTCGTAGTGGCACAACTCGAAGTCGGCGAAGTACGCCTCGGCCGCCGTTTTCGTACTGTCGGCGTCGGTCATCAACGCGATGCCATTGGGGTTGCCGACCCCACCGTCACGCTCGAAAAAGGTGAGCGCATGCGCCTGAACGTCGACCTCGACCGTCTGCCATGTGTCGAGGTTGGTCTCCCCTGACTCCATCACGAGCATTTGGTCGTGTTTCAATCGTTTGCTCGTTCGCGTACCCGTCGGGAGGGTCGAGCTCCATGCGTATTTGATGCCGCGGACGTACATGGGAAAGCCGACCTTCCAGATCGCGTACACCGCGGCCCCGGTATCGTTGAGGCCGTCCTTCGTCTCATCGGCGCCGGGCGGTAGCTTCACCGCCCGCCAGCGGTAACGCAACACGGGATGTTGGTTGAGGTCCCAATTCTCGATGACCAATCCGATGGTCACCGTCTCTTGCTGCCAGGTGCCGTGGAGCACGCGCTCCCCGTCGAGCTCGGCGATCTGATAGGTCTGCGCGCCGAGGCCTTCCTGCCCGTCGTCCCTCACCTTCCAGCCGGCGGGGAACTGCCCCACCGCGCCTTGCGCGAAGTTCTCCACCGGCCGGTCGCACACCAAAGACTCCGCGGCCGTCGACGGTTTGGGCGCCTCCGACGGCGGGATCACCGTCGTGCCCCCGCACCCGACCGCCGCGAAGAGCCACCCGCCCATTGCGCGGGCCCACCCGCCATACATCCGCGACATCGAGGCGGACCCTACTCGGATCCGGCCGTCCCACAACCCACGATGACGTCCCTCCTTCACGCCGCGGACCCGTCGAAGACGAGCACGGTCGCGTCGTCGCGCCCGGACCGCGAGGCCACCAATTCGACGAGGGCCCGGCTGGCGTCCCCGGGATCGTCGTGCGCCGCGAGCACCCGCTCGATGGCCGGGTCGGGCAGAACCGTGTGGACGCCGTCGGTGCAGAGCACGAACCGGTCTGTGGGGCGTACCCGGACGCAGCGGACCTCGGGGGCGGCGCGCCGGCCAAGCCCCAGGTACCGGGTGAGCGCGCCCCGGTCGGGGTGGCGCCGCGCGGCGAGGTCGTCGACGATGCCAAAGTCGAGGAGCCGCTGGACCACGGTGTGATCGCGGGTGAGCGTCCGCAGATGGCCGCGCCGAAATCGGTAGGCGCGGCTGTCGCCCAGATGGGCGATGAAGCAACGGGTCCCCCGGTGATAGGCGGCCACCAGCGTGGTTCCGCCGTCGGGGTACCTCGAGGAGAGACGCGCACCGAGCGCGACGAGGGCGTCCTCGATCGCCGCGCACATGGCGGCCGTCTCGCGCGCCGGCTTGGGACCTAAAGCCGTCGGCAACGCGGCGCTCAGCTCTCGGACGGCGCAGTGCGCAACGCGGTCGCCGTGAGCGTGCCCGCCCATCCCGTCGGCCACGACGTAGAGCCCCGCGGCCTCTACGAGCGCCAACGCATCTTCGTTGCGCGCGCGGCCGTGACCGGGGCGGCTGCACGCACCGCTCCGGCGTCCCGCCGTCGGCGGCGGAAACACGAGGGGGGCCGAAGTCGCCCCGGCGCGGGTCTCGACCCGCGTGTCCAAGGAAGCGCTCACAAGAGGGCCACAAACATGTGGGACACGATCGACGCCCTCGCAAGCTGAACCCACCACGCGACGGATGACGCCCGCGAAGAGGTGCGCCACGCTTCGCGGCCCATGTCGTCACGGTGGTGGCATACGCGGCGCGCGTCCCTCCGCGCGGTGGCCGGGCGACTCCTGCGTGCAGGGCTCGCGCTTGCGGTCTCGACGTTGCTGACCGTCGCGCTGGTCGACGGCGGTCGCCTCGTCGCCGCCTGGAGCGCGTTTCGCAACCCCGGTCGGCTCGACGGACGCCCCCCGCCCGCCCCGACCAGGCTCGCTCCCACCCCCAACCGGACCGACCGGGATGGCGCGCTCGATGCCGCGCTCGCGGCGGAATTCACCGACGTGAATGCCGACGTGCTCGCCGATTTGGAGCTCGTCGACCTCCGTGCCGCGGACCTCGACGTACCGCTGACGCGGCGCACGTTGCGGTTCGTGCGTTTCTTCGCCCGGGAGCCCGCCGGCCGCCGCGTCTTCGAGATCATGCTCCGCCGCGCCGGCCGCTACCGGGAGGTCGTCGAGCCCGCGCTGCGCCACCACCAGCTCCCCACCGACCTCCAATGGGTGGCGGCGGTCGAGAGCCTGTTCGACCCGACGGCCACCTCTCCGGCCGGCGCCGCGGGGATGTGGCAATTCATGGCCGGTACCGCGCGCAGTTACGGCCTCGAGGTCCACGCCTTCGTCGACGAACGACGCCACGTCGCCCGCGCGACCAGCGCCGCCGCCCGCCACCTCCGCGACCTCGTCGACGAGCTCGGACGCCTCGACCTCGCGCTCGCGGCGTACAACGCGGGCCGCGAGCGCATCGGCGACGCCATCGCCCGGTACCGGGCCCTCCACCCCCACGCCGGCTCCGTCCGGTTCGCCGACCTTGCGCGCGCCGGTCTGCTCCCCCGGGAAACGGTCGACTACGTCCCCAAGGTGGCGGCCGTCGCCATCGTCGCCGCCCACCGCGCTCGCTTCGGCTTCGGGGCGGTGGTCCCCGACCCGCCACGAGCCGTCGCTGCCGTGACCGTGCCGGCCGAGACCCGCCTCGCGACCGTCGCCCGGGCGGCGGGGATCTCGCTCGGCGAGCTCCGTGCCCTCAACCCCGAGTTTCGCCAGGCTCGACTCCCCGCGGGTCGGGAGCGCGCCGTCGCGGTGCCCGCCGACCGACGGGACCACGTGCTGGTCACGCTTTCGGTGTATCTGACCGAGGAGGCCCACGGCGGGAACTTCGTCGCCGCGTCGAAAGGTGCATCGTCCTCGCGCGTGGTGGTTCCCGACGCCATGCTCCCCCCCGTGCCCGCCGAGCCCGCCTGGCGCGGCCCCGCCCCGCTCGTCCTCGACGTGCCGCGCCTCGACGGACCGCGCAATGACATCAGGTTGCTGTCGCTCCCGCCAGTGGGCGCTGCCCCCGTCGCAGTCGGAACCCTCGCCCGGTACCTCGTGTCTTCGCCCCCGGCCGCCCCCACCCCCGTGTCGGCGGAGGCGCGGGCCGCCATCGAAGACGCCCTCGGCGCGCCCGCCGGCACCCAAGCCCACGAGCGCGACGTTGCGGGCGTCGCCCTCACCGTGCGCCCCACCCCCGCGGCGCGCACCTTCGCCTTTCGGGCCGAGGTGGGCAACCTCACCGTCCGGGTGACCTCTCCCGACCTCGACCGCGGCCTTCACGAGGTGGTGGGCCAAGTCGCGTGGCTTCACGAGGCCGGGCGAGGGCTCGCCGGGCGGGGGCTCCGGGCGCGGCTCAACCGCCACCGTCGCGTCGCCCTTGGCCAGCACCCCGACGGGGCGGCGTTTCTCGCGCTGTCCGACGCCCTCGCCCCCGGGGCCCTCATCGACCCGCGCGGACCGAATCTGGCGTGGGTGCGCGATCGCCTCACCCTCGATCGCCTCCGCGGCGCGCAGGCAGTGCGGCTCGACGTGGCGGGGCCCACCACCGCCGACGAGGTGGAAACGATGGTGGCATCACTCGTCGGTCCGCGAGGCTGGGGAAAGGAAGGGCACGAACCCGCCTGGGACGTCGTCGTGCCGTGGGAGGGTGACATCCTCCGGGTCGAGGGGCGGCCGCGATGGGTGGGGGGGTGGCGGGCGCCGGGGCTGACCTCTCGCGACCACGGCGTGTTGCGCGTCGTCGCCGAGCTCCTGCGCCGCGCCCTCGCCGAGGACGCCAGCGTCACCGACGCCGAGGTCTTCGTCGACCCCGATCTCGACCGGTCGACCTTGGTCGTCGCGGTGACCCCGGGGGTCGCGCCCCCCGGCCCCGTGGTGAGGGCCGCGCTCGATGCCCTGGGGGGGACGCCGAGCCCCGAAGCGCGGACGGCGGTCGCGCGGGCCAAGGCGCATGTCGGCCGCCAGATCAAACGCGCGCTGCGGCGCACGACCCTCAATCCGACGCAGCTGTGGGCCACCCACCACCACGTGACCATGACGCGCCTGCTGGGCGCGGTGGGCGCGGTCGGTCCCGGTCGCGTCCGCACCTTCGTCGCCTCGTTGCCGGCGCCGACCACCGTGATCTCGACCCCCGCCCGCGCGCTGAGAGCCGCCGCCGAACCGCCTCGGGCCGAGCCGGTCGCCGGCCGAGAGGCCCCCCGCACCGCTTCGGAGCGGCCGGCTCCTGCTTCTGCGCTACGCTAGTCCGCATCCGCGATGCGGCCCCTATGAGCGCGCAGCCACGTCATCTTTTTTCGACCTGCCCGGAACCTTTTCGGCCGCCCGCAGTCTGAATTCGAGCGCGATCATGGATCCTTCCCAGCTCGCCCGTCGGGGTCGTCTCGCGTTTGGCCTCGCCACCTTGGGCACGGTGTTTCTGGGCAGCGTGGCCTGGCGGCAGTGGGGCACGAGCGACCGCGAGCGCGCCGCCTCGACCTTTCGCGGGGCGCGCCACTGTCTGCTCGGCGATGAGGACGGCAGCGCCCTCCATCGACTTCGTTCGCGCGTCGTCGCCGCCGATCTCGATCCCACCCACCGCGAATGGCCCGTCCGCTGCGGGGGGGTCCTGCGTCGCCTCCGCACGCATGTCGACCGTCTCCTCATCGAGCACCGGCAAGCCTGCGACGCGGGTGCGTGCTGCCCCGGCGACGCGACCTGCGACGACCTCGAGCAGCTTCGAGACGAGATCGACAGCGCCTTCGCCTTTACTCTTTTCCCGAAGCGACTCGGATTCGATCCCACCGGGTTTCTCGAGACGGGGATCGCACTCGGGTACGACCGTGGCGCCCTTCCCGACGGCGCCCCCGACCCCGTGCCGCCGGCCCCGATGCTCGCCCCGGCCGAGATGACCCCCCTTTTCGTCGGAGAGTACCTTCGGCTGTTGACCGATCCCGACGGCGACCGGGGCCTCGACCTTCTCTTCTACGAGCACGAAGCGCAGTACACCTTGTGTCAGCTCGACCTGCAGCGGCAGGCCCGCGCCCGGTGTCGCCCCCTCCCGGCGGCGATCCCGGTGGGATTGGCGGGAGAGATCCTCGCCGGCGAAGACGGCGCGCCACGCCGCCTCTACGCACAGGGCCCGGGCTTTGGGATCGGCGGCTGGCACCATGGCCTCTTCGACATCGACGACGGGACCGAGCTCACCCCCATCGCCTTTCGCCCCCAGGGCGGCTTCGTATGGCGCGACGGCACGACGAGCTGGCTCGGCCTGGAATCCCCGCTGGAGACGTGGTCGGTGTTCGTCCACGAAGGCGGCGGCGACCGCCCGACGGCCGCGTCCCGCCCTCCTCCCCTGAGCCTCGAGCTCGGCGAAGTTTCGGCGGGGCCGCACCTCGTGCACGACGCGGTCGTGTGGACCGAGCCCGCCCCGGGCGGCCAACACCGCGTCCACGTGAGGGACCTGGTGCGAACGGCGGATGGCGGCGTCACCCTCTCCGCGCCCCAAGTCCTCGGGGCGGTCGCGAGCCCGGAGCAAGACCCGGACTTCGAACTGTGCCGCACCGGCGATGCCCTCGCGGTCATGGTGCACGGGCGGCGGAACCAGGCTGGCCTCCACGCGCAGCTGTTCTTCCGCACGGCGCAGGGCTGGCTGCCTCCCGTTCCCGTGCACGTCCGCGCCCGTCGCGCGGGGTTCACCTGCCAGGGGGCCACCGCGACCATCAGTTGGATCTGGGGGGCCGAAGAGACGCCGATCGGCGTCGTCACCCCGTGGGATACCGAACCGCCCGCCGTTCGTGGTCGCTATCACGTCGAGCGGCTTCGCTGCCGGCCGTCGGGATGTCGACCGGAGCGAACGACCATCGCCCTCGAACGATTCAACGCGCGCAGCCGCTACGTCGCCGGCGACCTCGGGGCGTCGACGGCCGTGATGTGGCGGAGCCCTCAGGGCGACATCCGCATGAAGGTGGCCCCCCTCGAGCAGCTCCCCACCGCCCCCGAGGTCCCCCTGTTCGACGACGTCGAGCACGACGGCTTCGGCTGGGACTTGGAGCGCGACCCCATCTTCGGCCGCTCAGGCACGATGGTCGTGCTCGCGAGCCGCCAGTCGGACGACAGCCTCGCGACCGAGACCTACGCGGTGGTGGTGGATGCGCGGGGGAAGGTGCACCCGGTCGAGGTCACGACCGACGACGCCGGCGGCGGCTGAGCCAGCCGGCAGCGCCCATGATCAAGAGCATCATCCCCCGCATGGGCGAGGAAGAAGCCGTGTTCCCGGGAGAAACCGCGCAGCCGCTGTCGGCCTCGGTGTCGGCGCCATTGGCGCTCGAAGGGGAGCCCCCGGTGCCGTCGTCGCCCCCTCCCGGGGTACCCGCGCCACTGCCGCTCGGCCCCCCGCCATCCATGCCGCCGGTCGATCCGGACGAGGAGGGTCCCGCCGGGTCGCCGCCCCCCGGGCCGCCGCCCCCGGTTCCCGGGTCGACGTAGGCCGTCTCCGGGGCGCTCTTGGCGGTGTTTTCGTCGGCGTCCTCGTGAAAGATGATGATTCGGTCGATTTTGAGACCGCGCGACCGCCCGCGTACCTTGAATACGTAGTCGCCGGGCGCGAGCTCGTACGTGGGGGGATTGTGGTCGAGGGCGCCGTTGCCGCTCCACCCGTACTCGTCGGCCTTGCCACCGAAGAGCTTCATGATTTGGGTGTTGCCCCCGATGTACGGCACCCCGGTGCCACCATCGGTCTCCATCGCCACGTACGCATCGTTGGAAATGTCGCTTCGCCAACAGCGGTCGTTGCCATTGCACGAGTCACCGTCGGCCTGGATGCCAAAGCTCTGGCACCCGGCGCCGTTGTGGCAGCTGTTGCCATCGTTGCCCATGGCCACGCAATGAACCTGCTTGCGCATGTTCATCTTCACCCAATACACGCCCGCCTGATGAACGCGGAAGCGGTACTCCAGGGCCGGGAACCCCTCCGCCTTGTTGCGGGGGGTGGAGCAGATCGAGGCATCCTGGTCGTTGAAGTACTGAACGTCGCCCCGCGCCTTCTCCGCCATCGCATCGGCCGGCGTGTCGTGCTGCCAGCCCATCACCGCCGGAACCGACTCGGCTTCCATCACCACGTAGCCGTCCACCGCTTCGAACTGTGGTGTCGCCCCCACGCTCGCCGCCCCCGTGAGCACGGCCAATCCCCCGCCAACGCCTAACCATCGTCCCATCGCCATGATCGAACGTTATCGAACCAGAGCGCCCCGTGGGCCCCTTCCTGGTCATCGGCGCAAATTCGGTGTGTCGTTGTCGCAGAGCCGCGCACGTCGCGTGTCGGCCCTCGCTGCACGGTACCGACCGTGGTGTGACGAGTCAGAAGCACTGCCATTCGTAGCCGGCGAGCATCATCGTGGTCGTCGCGTACGCCTTCGCCGGGTAGCCGCCGATGGGGAGGCTCTTTCCGTCGCGTGCGTACTTCGCGGTGTACCAGGCGTTGCCGTAGGTCTCGTCTTCGGCCGAAAGCTCCGCGTCGTACCGGAAGGGCTCCAGGGCCCGGTCGGCGGTGTAGTCTTCGAGAAAGCTGCGCCCTCCGAAGTAGGCGGTGGGATCCGCCGCGACCTCGGGATCGAAGGGCGCATCGGCGGTGGTCTCTTCGAGCAAGATCCCCTGCGAGGTTCCGCTGCGGACGATCATCGAACACGACGATTCATCGACGCATCCCTGGAGCCAGATCCGACAGCCCCCTCGCTCGGGGAACTTCGGGTTGGTGCAGATGCAATTGCGCAGGGCGCCGAAGTCGGTCGCGGGGAGCGGAGGCGCCACCGGAGGCAGGGCGGGGGGGGCGCCTCCGACCACGGGTGGCGTGGCGCTCGGACGCTCGTCGGGGTGGTTTCGGTTCGCTTTCAGCACGTTGGTGAGGTTGTCGAGGAAGTTGTTGACCGAGTTGCTGAAGACAGCTTCCCCGAGCCGCTGCACGGCGGCGTCGTTCTCCGAGAAGAGGGGGTTGAGGTTGACCCCCGCCGCGACGCCGAACTCGCCGTAGACCCCACAGAGGTAGGCGGACGCGTCGTCGTAGCGCTCGTCGAAGAAGCCGCCGACTTCGTAGACCGGCTTCGGCGCAAGCACGGCCGTGTTCTGCAAGGTCCTCATCCACTGGAGAATCTGGCCGACCCGCACGTTGTTGCCCCCGAGCTTCGCTTTCAGCGAGTAGCGGCAGAGCCCGCCTTCCGGCGTGAGCGGGCGGAGCCCATCGGTGAGACCGTAGGCTCCGTACGCGCCCTTCAGCGTCGCCTTGATCTGCGCGGCGTACTGAAGCTGCCAATCCAGGGCATGCACGAAGTCACCGCGCTCGAAACGCCAGCAGCCGTTCTGTTCGCAGAAGAGCCAGGAGTAGCCGAACTCGTACTGCGCGATGAGGGCGGTGGCGGTGGCCGACACCTTGATGCCCAACATGGGGTAGGCGTCGAGGCCATCCAGGCTCCCCGGGGCCGGCGGCGCCAGCTCCGTCGCGTCGAGCTCCGACTGCCCCGTATCGTCCTCGGCCGCGCACCCTGCCGTCGCAGATAGCGCCACCACGCCTGCAAAGATCGGGGCCCGCGCGTACTTGTTGGTGAAAACCCGCATGCCCGTCGTACCCGCAAGGCCCGTGCCTACGAACACCCACCCTGGACCGGACTTCAAGCCTATGTATTCACTTGTATGAATCAAGAAATGTCCATGGTGGGTCCGTGTGGAATGAGGCTGGCGTTTGGGTCACCCAGCCCCCTCGGGGGTGGGTCCGTGTGGAATGAGGCTGGCGTTTGGGTCACCCAGCCCCCTCGGGGGTGTCTCCAGCGTCGACAGGGCGCAGGGCGCGCACTAGCGTCGGAAGGGCATGCAGATCTTGGTCAACACGAACCAGAGCATCGACAATGACGCGCGTCTGACCGAACACGTCGAGGAGGTCGTCGAAAAACGTCTCGCGCACTACGCGAGCCACATCACGCGCGTCGAGGTCCATCTGTCCGACGCCAACGCCGACAAGTCGGGAGATGACGACACCCGCTGCATGGTCGAGGTCCGGCCGACGGGGCGCAAACCCATCGCGGTGACCCATTTCGCGGGCAACGTCGCCGACGCCGTGCGAGGCGCGTCCGACAAGATGCAGCGCGCGCTCGAAAAGGAGCTCGCGAAGACCGGACGCCGCTGAGGGCTCGGGCACGCCCCGCGGGATTGCGACACCGGTCTACCCTCGACGTGCTGGCTCCACGATGAACCCTCCGCGCTCGAGACGTCCGACTGCACCGCGCGTCGCCGCCGCCACCCTCGTCATCGCCAGCGCGACCGGATGTAGTGGCTTCGACGATCCGTCGCCGACGGGGGAGCTTCCCCGGGAAGACTGCGCGCTCTCGGTTCCCACCCGTCAGGCGCTCTACGGCGACCTGCACGCGCACACGATCCTCAGCTTCGACGCGCGATCCTACGACACGGTGCTGCGCCCCGCCGACGCGTATCGGTTCGCTCGGGGCGAAGCGGTGATGCTTCCGCCGCTGGTGGATGGCGTAGGCACCCGCGCCGTGCAGCTCGACCGTCCGCTCGATTTCGCCGCCATCACCGACCACGGCGAACTCCTCGCCGAGGTCTACCGTTGCAACACCCCCGACAGCCCCGGATACGAATCTGCGAACTGTGAACTCTACCGGCGCGACGTGGGGAGCGGCGCCCTTCACTTCGGCTTTCAGGTCTCCGCCGACGATCCGCAGCGGTTCCCCGACGTTTGCGGCGATGGTTGCCGGGACACGATCGCCGACCGGTGGCGCGAGATGGTCGACGCGGCGGAGGATGCGTACGACAAGACGTCGGCCTGCGCCTTCACCGCGTTTCCGGCTTACGAGTACACGAACTCGCGCAGCATCAGCAATCGGCACCGGAACGTCGTGTTCGCGGGTCGTACGGTCCCCGAAATCCCGGTGAGCTACTACGAGGCGCCCACGTCGTACGCCCTGTGGACCCAACTGCGCGAACAGTGCCGCGATGCCGACGACGAATGCGACGTCATCGTCATTCCCCACAACGCAAACATCTCGAACGGAAACCTCTTCAACCAAGACCGCGCCGACGAGCTCGGCATCGACCGCGTCGCCTACGGCCGGCTCCGCGCCGAGATGGAACCCGTCGCCGAGATCTTTCAGCACAAGGGCGACAGCGAGTGCCGCAATGGCTTTCCCTCGGTCGACGCCGAGCCCGACCCCTTTTGCGACTTCGAAAAGCTTCGGCCCGCCGACGACGAGACCTGCGGAGACGCGACGGGCTCGGGAGGGATGCGCGGCGGGGGCTGCTCCCATCGACGCGATTTCTTGCGTAACGTCCTCAAGGAGGGCCTCGAGGAAGACGCGTCCCTCGGCATCAATCCCTACGTCTTCGGATTCATCGGCAGCACCGACACGCACAACGGCACCCCGGGCTACGTGGCGTCCGAAGGCTTCGAAGGGCACGTCGGGCTGGCCGACGACACCGACGAAGAGCGGCTGGGCGAAGGCAACATCACCCACGACGGGGCCATCAACAACCCAGGGGGCCTCGCCGCCGTCTGGGCCGAAGAAAACACCCGGGCGTCCATCTTCGCCGCGTTTCGACGCCGCGAAACGTTCGCCACGAGTGGTCCTCGGATCCGGATTCGACTCTTCGGCGGCTGGTCGCTACCCGACGACCTCTGCCAGCGCGAAGACGCGGTGACCTTCGCCTACGAACAGGCCGCGCCGATGGGGAGCCAGCTTCCGCCGCGCGGCGCCGAGGCCCCCGTGTTCTACGTTTCGGCCGAGGCCGATGCGCAGTCGGTGCCGCTCGACCGCCTTCAAATCGTCAAGGGTTGGACCGCGGGCGGGCGGAGCCGCGAGCGCGTCTTCGACCTGGCCGTGGCCGGAGGCGCGCGCCCCACCGTCGACCCCACCACGTGCGTCGCCAACGGGGCAGGCGCCGCCGCCTTGTGCGCGGTGTGGACCGACCCCGACTTCGACGCCACCGAAGGCGCGTTCTACTACGCGCGCGTCCTCGAAGGACCGACCTGCCGGTGGTCGACCCAACCGTGCGCGACCTTCGTCGGCCCCGACCCAACCGGGTGCAGCGACCCCCGCGTCGCCCTCACGGTGCAGCAGCGCGCCTGGTCGAGCCCGGTCTGGTACCGCCCCGACTGACGTCGCGCCGTGCGTCAGGTCGTCGGATCGTCGGGCGACGGAGGTGAATCCCAGTCGTTGAACGCTTTGCCCTGTTCGCGCGACAAGATGTCGATCGCGGCGGCCGCACCATCACCCGCGCTGATGACCGCCTGGCTGCGACCCGGGCGCGCCGCCCGACCTACGACGTACAAGCCGGGCGTTGCGGTCAGGCCGTTCTTGTCGGTCACGATCGCACCTTCGTCATCGACGGCGAGCCCCAACTTCTTCGCGAGCCGATTGCTCCGGCCTTCGGACAGGACGACGGCGGTCGCGGTGAGGGTCTTGCCCGCAGCGGTGGTGACCGTGAAGCCTCCGTCCTCGGACGTCAGCGAGGCGACCTTGTCGTCGTGGATCGCCGCGCCCTGCGCCTCGACCTGCCGCCGCGCCAGGGCCTGAAAATCGCTCCCCAACATCGCCTCGACCCCGAGGTAGTTGTGAAGCACGGCCGCATGCATGGCCGTTCGGTCCTCGCCGAAGACCTCAACCTTTTTTCCGTTCTTGGCCAGAAACAGGGCGGCCGACAGGCCGCCGGGGCCATCTCCGATCACGATGACGTCGGGCATGGTGGTCTCGTAACGGCCGACGACGGTCGCGGCGACCGCGTCTCAGCGGACCGTCGCGAGGGGCTGGTCTAGAATTGAGCGCTCCCGCGTCTCGTCACCGAAGAGGGCGAGCCGCTGCTCTCCCCCGGCCCCCACCCAGCTCGCGAAGGTCGACGAGCGGGGTTGGTGTCGCTCGCGCCACATGCCGACCACCCACTCCTGGTAGCGCTGGGTCTCCGCGGGCAGCGGTGCCCCTTGGTCGAGGTGCCGCTTCATTCGCCCCGGTCCCCCGTTGTAAGCGCCCGCCGCGCGGGCCACCGTCGGGTCGGACATCCCGGTCCAGAAGCGGCGGACCTGCTGCGCGAGGTAGTCGGCGCCGAGGTCGACGTTGTAGCCCGGGTCGAGCAGGCGCCAGTCCTGGTGGTCGGGCACGCCGCGACGGGCCGCGATCTCGGCCGCGGTCTCGGGCATCAGCTGCATCAGGCCGGTGGCGCCCGCGCCGCTGCGGGCGTTCGGGTCGCCCCCTGACTCGACCAGGACGACGATCGCGAGCAGATTGGCGTCCACGCCGTGCCGTTGCGACGCGGTCTCGAGCAGCGGCGCGAAGCGCCGGACCCGCATCGGCAACCAGGGGACCGAGATACGGTGCTCGACCCCGGTGACGGGGAACGCGGCCGCCGACGCGGGAGAAGGCGCTTCCGGGCGCAGCAGAGCACAGCCGGTGAGGAGCCAACCGAAGAGCAACATGGCGACGATACGACGCATGTGCGACATTGTGTGCTCGGCGGGTGGCATCGGGCCAAGAACTTCTGCCCTCGCCGCGAGCGCCCGGCTCGAGGAACGGGGGAAGCTTCCGGGCCCTTGGGAGTAGAGTGGCATGATGGCCGAAGATCCCCTCCCTCGTCCCGCCGTGGCGGAGGCCGCGGCGACGGGGGGGGCACGTTGGGTACGGCCCCTCGTGGTGGTCACCCTCGTCGTGACCGCCGTCGTCGCCTGGCAACTGGGACTGTTCGACCTTCTGACCATCGCCAACATGCGACGGTTCGCGACGCATACGGGCCGATGGGGTCCGGTGTTGTTCGTGGTCTTCTTCGCGGTCGGCGAAATTCTCGCCGTCCCCTCGGTTATCTTCGTGGTCGTCGCGGGGTTGGTGTGGCCGCTCCACATCGCCCTCCCCACGGCCTACGTGGGCGCGATGACCGCGTGCGGAACCGTCTTCGCATTCGGGCGCGTCCTCCTCGCCGGCGGTTGGGGGGCATCGATCCGGGCTCGCCTCCCCGAAAGCGCCAAGCGTTACGACCGCGCGCTCGCCCACCGCGGGATCCGCACCGTCGCCGTGTTGCGGTTCTTTACGTTCATGTCCCCCATCATGCACTACGTTCTCGCCGCCTCGCGGGTGCGCTTCGGTCCGATGATGATCGGCTCGGCGATCGGGCTCGCCCCGGGGATCACGGCGTTGGTCATCGGCGGCGAACAGGCGATGAACCATTGGAACGTCGTCCAGCCCTACCTCCTCGGCGCGGTGGCGCTGTTCGTCGTCGTCCGGATCGTTCAACGCCTCCGGCGCCGCGCCGGGGCGACGCCCCCACCCACCACGTAGGTAGGGATGCCCCCGCCAGGGATCACCGTGGGATCGGTGGCACCTCGACGGCATTGATGGACCGAACGCTGGCGCCGGCGGGATAACCGTAGGAAACCGCGCTCGTCGACGGCGACGCCACGCTCGACCCCCAACCCCATACGGTGACGCCAAAGGGGCCGTCACTTTCGATTTCGTGCCGCCCGTTGGAGCAATTGCCGACGTTTTCGAAGTTGCCCGTGACGAGATCGAGACGCGTAAATTCGTAATCGCCGAGGGGCGTCCATCCCTGGAGCGGCCCCGCGCAGTCGAGATCGACATCGCGGAACATACCGCTGCTGTCGCGGGCGCGCACCACGACGAGGCTCGTCTCGGAGTACGTCGGGTCGGTGAAAAACACGTACCGATCCAGGTACTGGTCGGCGGGGAGTACGTTGACCCACTCGGGATCCCCCTCGTTGGTGCTCGAATTGATGTGACTGAGCCCTGTCATATATTGCGCCATATAATAGGGGTGGTCCTCGTCCTGGCTCTCGACCACGAAGGGCCCCGGGGCCGAAAACTCGACGACCTCCCCCAGGGCGAGGGTCGTCGGGGCGCCCGGGGGCGGCGCGGGGGTCCAACTCAGCTGCGTGCCGTCGACGGCCCCCACGAGCCGCCACGGAGGCGCCTCCTCCGTCGAGGCGGACGCTCGATTGCGATACCGCACCCCGACGTAACGAAATCCGAGCGCCTTCACGGGCGGGATCTGCTGGTGCGCCGAATCGCACGCGACCGCACTCACCGGCACGCTGAGACAACTCGCGCCCCCCCACACCCCAACCGGCTTGTCGGCCTGGATCGGGCTCCCGGTGAGTTCTTGGTCCTGCGTGAGCTGGAGGTACTCGCCGCGGGCCAGCGTGTAGGTCAGCGGCGCATTGGCCGGCCCGCCGGGGAGCCCTCCCCCGCCCACCACCGACACCGAAGGAAGAAGCGTCACCGACGTGTCGTCTTCGATGGCGAGTACGTTTAACGATGGCTGCGCCTGCGCCACGACCACGCTCTTGGCGTAGGCGTTGACGCCAATGTAGTTCTCCCCCCACACGTTCGTCGGGAGGAGCAGACTGGCCGACGTCGCGGCGGCCGAGCCGCCCCCGAAAGGTAGAATGCTGTACGCCACGACGGGCCGATCGGTACGCACGTTGAAGGCCTGGCCGCGCCCCGTCCCGTAGGTCCAAGGGTCGCTCGTATCGGCGGGTGTGATCGGGCAGGTAATGCTGCCAAACGCGCCCTGCGAGATGAACACGATCGCCACTTCGCCGGGCGGGAGCCCCAGGGCGGGGTCGTACGGGCCGTAGGTGAGGCTCGCCCCCTGGCCCTGGGGAATGCGCACGAATCCCGAATGCGGGATGAGCGTGTCCCCGCGGTAGAGGTCGACCTGAGTCGGCGCATCCCACGTGTTGGCCACGAACACCGCGAAGCAAGCGCCCTGGACGGCGCTGATCGTGTCTGGCTTGAGCGCCCAAAAGTCGCACCCGAGCGTCGCCTCCTGCGCTTCAGCGGCAGCACAGGGGTCGTTGGTACACGAGCCCCCCAAACACGCGAGGTCGGGCCCGCAGGTCTCGACCAGCCCGCCGTCGCAATCGATGACCTGTTTCAGATCGGTCGAGCAAGACGTCGGACAGCTTCCGCCGCTCCCCACCACGCTCCCGACGAGCGACCCGCCGATCCCAGACGTCGTGGTGCCCGAACCCGGCCCCGCCCCGCCGACCGCGCCTGCATCGTCATCCCCGGCGTCATCGTCGTCGTCCCCGGTCGCCTGACAGGCTCCCGCCGCCGCCGTCCCCACCACGCACGCCACCAGAACCGAACTCCATCGAGCCGTTCGCCGCATGGGGCGAGCCTACGCTCCCCCCTCGCCGCTCCGAAGCGCTTTTCCGCTGAGCGCGGACAGGCCGTCGTTCGGCACCGGCCCCCGCCCCGGAGCTCTTTCGTGCGCGCCTTCCATCCCTCGCCTGTATTCCCCGGAGAAAACGGATACGGTCGCCCGCGTGGCGGGTTGAGCCTTCGGCGGTGCGATGACGGAACCAACGACGTACCCGGTTCGGCGCATTCGGCGCCATCGGGCTCTTTTTGCGCTCAGTTTCCTGCCGTTCGGGCTCATCGCGGTCGGCGTCGCCGGCGCCCTGGGCGGCGACGGAGAAATGCTGATGCTGCTCGTCCACGGCCTGGTGCTGGGGAGCACGAGCGTATTCTACGTGTGGCAGCACAATCCGCTCGCGCGCCTCGCCCTCGCCGAGGCACGCGTCGTCGACGGCGTCCTCGAAATTGGAGACGAGCGCCATCCGGTGGCGGCGTTGACGCGGGGCGTGGTGATGCCCGCCCCGGACGGCGCCATCGTTCGGCTGTCTCGCGCGGGGCCCCATCTCCCCATCGACCTGAGGGTTGGATCTGAAGCGGAGGGCCGAGCGCTCTTGGCGGAGTTAGAGCTGGGAGAACAGCAAAGCGTCGTAACGTTTTGGGGGCAGTCGCGAATTCAGCTCCTCGAGCGGTGGAAGCTCACCCTCCTCCTCATGCCCATCATGGTCATGGTCCTGGTGGTCTCCGCGGTCGCCGAGCGGATGCTCGAGTTCCCCCTGGCCTTTCCGCTCGTCATGACCTTGGTCGGCGCCCTGGTCGCCCCCTTCATCGTGGGACCCCAACGCGTCGAAGTCGGGGCCGACGGCGTTCGGTTGAGCTGGCTGGGCCGCCGGAAGTTCATTCCTACGACCGCCATCGAGCGGGCCTTCGTCGAGCTGGTACCGCTCGATGCCCGAGGGGTACAGCACCGGCATCGAGTGGTCATCGAGCGTCGGGATGGCCAACCGCCGGTGCGGATCCCCATCAGCCAAGACCAGACCGACTTCGGCCGCGCCGAGACGATCGCGGCTCGGATTCGAGGGATACTGCAGGGGCGCGAGCGTCGCGTCCACGCCGCCTCGGCCCATCTCCGACGTGAACCCCGCCAGCCGCTGTCGGCGTGGGTGAAACGTCTCCGTGGCCTTCGCCAACAAGCCTCGCACCGTCGCTCGGCGGTCTCGCGAGATGCGCTCTGGGCGACCCTCGAGGATGCGACGGCGCTCCCTCTCGATCGCGCCGCCGCGGCCGTTGCCCTTCGTGACGAGACCCTCGCCGCCCCGGAGCGACGACGTATCGAAGTCGCCGCCCGAGCCACGGTCGCCCCCCGCCTTCGCATCGCGCTCGAACGTACGCTGGAAGATGAAGAGGAGGCCTTGTTGGAGGCGCTCGCCGACCTCGAACAAGAAGTGGCCGACGAGCTCGTCGCATCCTGAGCGCGCCGGCCGAACGGGTGCATGAGTGGCGGTCGCGCGGTACCGTATCCCTCATGATCAAACACGCCGGGATGGGGCTCGCGGTATGGCTCGTGGGATGTGCCGCTCCGGCGTCCATGCCGGCGGCGGTCTCCCCCGACCCACCCGAAGAAGAGGCCCTCGTCGTCGTGCCGACGCCACCCGCTTCATCGGCGACCTCCACGGCCCCGCGAGAGGCGGCGGACGCGCGAATGCTGGGCGACGACGAACGGCTCGCGGCGGGGATCGTTCGGTTTCGGGGCGTCGCGAGGCCGAGCAAGCGAGGGATCGACATCCGGTCGGTACCCTTCGACCCCGAAGCGCTGCGGAAAGCCCTCCGATCCGATGATTCGGTCGAGGAACTGTTCGGCGCCCAGGTGGAGGTCGTGGCCGAGCTGACCTCGCGACCGTCGCGCCCCGCGCAACCGACGGATGCGCCGACGGTGCAGACCGACGCCAGCGGCTCCTTCGAAGCCGTTCGCCTGCTCGCGGCGAGCGTGGTGGCCCCGCCGGCGGTCATCGAAGGTCGCGTGACCCGTGCGAAGGGACTCTACGCCGTCGGCGATCGTATGGTCTCTCGCGACGACCTCGCCTGGGCGCTCGACGGCGGCGACGATCCGCTGGGCAAACGCGTGCGCCTGTGGGGCCAACCCCGCGACCACCATTGCGACCCTCGCGCCCAATGTCTGAGCGGAGGAATCATTCCCATGTTTCGCGTCGGGCGAGGGCAGTGGCTGCCTTGAGAAGCTCGCCGTCGCGGCTGGGAACGCTCAGCCGCGCAACGCGTCGAGCAGTTTCTCTCGCCGCGCGGCGACCGGCTCCGACGCAGGCGGAAGCGACGCCATGGCCGCTCGAATCACGGTTTCGTCGACGGCATCGCGACCCAACCGGCCGATCAAGCCCAGGCAGTCATCCAAATCTTGTTCCGAGAGGCGGGCCATCTTGAGCCGAACGAAGAGCGTTGGGGTGGGTCGATGAATCCGGCCTCGGCGCCCGTCGCGGAACACTTCGATGTCCTCCCGCCAGGACGCGATCCGACGGACGAAAAAGTCCGCTGCCGAGTTGAGCGTTTCGATGGGAAGATGCTCGGCTTCGGCGAGAGCCAACAGTTGCCACCGCTGGGACGAGCCGTCGTCGAGTCCGATGATGTCGATGTCCTCCGTGATTCGCCGCGGATTCAGCCACAAGGCGACGAGGGCACCTCCGATGAGCAGCCATTCGCCTTCGAGCTCGTCGGCGATCTTGTCGATGAGCGCATCGATACGCGGCCGCTCGAGGACACCCACGGCGAGAAGAT
This sequence comes from Myxococcota bacterium, assembly GCA_039027095.1. Classification (GTDB taxonomy): domain Bacteria; phylum Myxococcota_A; class Polyangia; order Polyangiales; family Polyangiaceae; genus JAPYTK01. The sequence goes on along the minus strand of JBCCLB010000017.1, from coordinate 80,573 downwards.
GCCATGAGGGATCCGAGTTGGCGAACGCTCGAGGCGTTGGGCGTGCCGCTCGGCCCTCCGCGGCCCCCCCCGAAAGCCTTCGACGCCACGCTCGCAAGACGCGCGTTCGAGGCGGTTGCCGCGTCCACGGCCAGCCCCACCGAGCGGGAAGCCCTCGCGGCGTGGCTGGCCGCCATCGCCCATCATTGGCCCTCCCGGTTCCTCGAGGTCGCCGGACCAGAGGGTCATCGCCGGCTCCGCGCCTTGCGGGTCGGTCTCGACGACGGCCGCGTGGTCAAGCTCCGCCGGATCGCCATCGCCAACCTGGCCGGCGTGCTTTGACGATGAGCGTCAGTCGTCGGCCGCGGGAGCGGTGACGGGGATGAAGGTGCCGACGATGATCGGGTCATCGACGCCGTCCGGCAGGGCGCCGGGATAGACCTCGAGGTTGGCGTCGCCCACCACTTGGCCCCGGCCTTCGACCCAACCGTTCCGCTCCTCCAGCCACGCCTCTACAGCGGCGAGGCAGGCGGCGCTAGGCGTGCGCGAATCTCCCGCCTCTGCGACCGCCACGCCTCGGTCGTAGCGGTACCGGAGCTTCATGGGAGCGTCGGCCGGCAGGTCGGACATCGCCGCGCGGTGTTTCTCTGCCGCCGCCTCTTCCTCTCGTCGACGGGCCTCGGCGGCCGCAGCCCGCGCCTCGTCGGCCGCTCGATCGAGCTGCGTCGCCCGGGCCGTTTCCTCCGCATCGAGCGGACGGCACGCCGCCTTGAGACGCTCGTTCACCTCGTGCGGCACCGCTTCGCTGCGCAGCCCCAGCACCTCGGTGAGCTTCGGTCGCTCCGTGAGCCACCGCTCGCACGCCTCCGCCGAGTCGAAGCTCCGGTGCGACGTGGCCCCGTCATTCAGGTCGCGGATCTGTAGATCGATGCGCACCGCCGCATGATGCCCGCCGCGACCTCCCCGCGCCACCACGGACCGCCCCCGGCAAGATCAAAGGACTGAACCTCATCCCAAGGGTCCGCTACGGTCGTCCCATGTCGCCGTGGACGAAGGGATCGATGATGCTCGCGCTGATGGCCGCGGCGATGGTGGCGCCGATGCCGGCCCAAGCCCCGCCCTCGGCATCGGCGCCTCCGGCTGACGACGAAGACGCCAGCGACTCGCGCTACCCCGACTACGTCGCCGCGGGCTCGGTCTTGCTCCCCGTCGGCGCGGGGTTCGGTGTGGCCGGCCTCGCGGTGGGCGCGGCCGCCGACGACGGGACGGCGGCGCTCGGTCTCGCTACGGTTGGGACCACCGCCATGGCGGTGGGCCTGCCGCTGCTTTTGCTCGGACTAACGCCCGAAGAGCCCACCGACTCGGGCGCGGCCTACGCCGGGATCACGCTCGCCACCCCGGGCGTGCTCTCGTTCGGCCTCGGGGCTTCGATCATGATGTTCCGGGAATTCGGGCCCGACGTGGACCCCCTCACCGGAGCGCAGCGCGGCACGCCCGACCGGGTACTCCCCATTGGACTGATGGTCGCCGGGGCCGCCGCGACCGTCGGCGGCGTGATCTTGTGGGCCACCGGCGCTACGACCGAGGATACGACGGTTGCGCTGCGCGCGGGTCCGACGTCGCTCGCCGTCGACGGCACGTTCTGAACGCGTGACCGCCAGAGACTCCGTAACCGCCAGAGACTCCGTGACCTTCAGCGACTCCGTGACCTTAGAGGCAGGGCTCGGGACGAAAGTCCTCGTGTCCACGACCGGGGTGGCAGGATTGCTCGCGCGGCGAAGGCGTGAGCGACCATCGTCCGTCCGCGTCGCGAGAGGCGACCCCGACGTGCCGCACGGCGGCCACCGAGTCGTCGAGAAGCCCCGCCTCGACCGCCGTGACCTCCACCTGCGCCCCGCGCGCCCGCAAGGTCACCGACACCGAAGGTGACCCCTCACCGGTGACCTCGAGCTCTAGCCCGAAGGACGTCGGTACCAAGGCCAGGAGCGCCTTTAGATCCGAGCCCGGAGGCGTGACCTTCGAGCCCGGGGGTGCGGCGTCATCGCGCGCCCGACGCGCTCCTTCCGGCTCGGGGGGCTGCCCGCCTCCTGGCGAAGGCACGGCTGCTCGAGCGTCGCCCGGAACCGCCGACGCCTCAATCGCCGCCGGTGGCGTCGGCGCCTCCGGGCAGGTGGTGGCGGCCCGACACCCTGGCGCGAACAGCGCCACCACCAGAATCCAATGCCTCATCGCCATCCTCCCGACGTGAACGCCACCACCGAGATACCCATTCCCGACCGCGGGGCCTGAGTGTTGACGGCGTGGGTGATATCATCACCTTATTCCGGTAGCGTCGACATTGCCATGCGCACCCCACCCTCTGCGGATTCCGCGCGAGAAGCCTCTCTGTCGGGGCCGGGACGCCGAGAGACCCTGCGCATGTGGAAAGGCCTGTCCCTGCTGAGCCTCGACCTGACTCAGCCCTTCTTGGCCAATATGGGCCTCGGGGGTGATCCGGCACGGTTCAGGCGGCGGCGCAGAAGGTGATCACGGCCCATCTCGACGCCACGGGTTGGCCCGTCCCGTCCGAGCCTCCCCCTGAACTCGCCGCACAGACCCGGAGGGCGCTCGCCGCCACGGGCGCAGACGAATTCACGGCGGCCTGGCTCGAGCATCTGTTCGTCCGGCACTGGGGCGACCACTGGTCGCTCTTCGTGTGGCGAGATTGCCTGGTTGCGCTCGCGCACTCGAGCCACCCTTCACCCTCTGAGGTTCTCCGCCCGTGTTTGGACGAGCTTCGTGAGGCCTTCGATGAAAGACATCTGAAGTTACAGGTCCAAGCCACCCGGTTCGAGCCGCTGACCGACTGGGACCTCGAGCAATGCGTGCGAGAGGGTTGGACGCCCTATCCCCGGGCGGCCGACGTCTATCTCACCATCTTGCTGCAAGCCCGAGTGAAGCGATTCACAGAGGTCATCCGCCGCGTCTACGCGGAACTTTCCCCCGATGAAATGCACATTCTTGACCGCGAAGCGCGGCGCGAGGGAAACGACCTCGGTCACGAGCTGGAGTCGACGCCATTGCACGAGCTGCTCGGGCTCGACGTGAAGAAAGAGGCGACGTGTTGATGCGCATTCGCCCCGACCAGATGAGGGCCCTGTCGGTGCAGGCGGCTCGGAGCCGCGTGGAGCGCCTTCAGCGCGCTCTCGAAAATGAATACGGAATCGACGTCAACATCGCCGAGCGCGCCGCGCAGCAGGCGCACCAGCTCGCCGAGCCCCTCGAGTTCGAACGCCACGAGGACATCCACCAACTGGGCCGCCTTGCCGCGCTGCCGGGGTTCCCCCACCTTCCCGGCCGATGGGGACGGCTGCTCTGGCCCGCCCTCGCCAACCTCCTCGCGCCCGCTCCGCAGCGGCTGAAGCTGGTCCACGACCACCTCTTGCCGCGCATCGAGGCAGAGCTCGAGGAAGGAGAGACCCACGATGAGTCTGCGTAACATCTTCTCCCGTATTTTTGGCTCCCGCGCCCGTCAGCGAGACGCCGACGACACCACCGATCCTCGCAGTTGGTCCGTCGGCGAGTTTCAAGAGCTGTCACGAACCGGTCGTCCCGGCACGAATTTCAGAGTCGCGACGAAGCACGGGATGCGGGTATCGAATGGATGGAGGCTCAGGGTTGTCGGTCGACCGGGGGCCAAATCATTGGTTCGGACCGCATGGCGTTCCCCGGGGCGCACATCGGCGGCCTGTGGTCGCAGGGCGGAAGCTCGCGCATCGACTTCGACCCCCGGCACGGCCCGCACTGGAACTTCGCGTGCGGAGACAACGTCCTTCACGCGGTGTTCGAAGATGGTCCGTTCCCAGAGGTTTGCGCCGAGTGCATGGTGCGGGAGTGTGAGCGTCAACGGCGTGTGCTGACGAGTCGCTACGGTTCGATTCGCAACGGCGTCGATGCCGACTACGCCCGCGTGCAGCGAGGCGAGCTCGACCCCGAGGCGTGGCTGTCCGGGCTCGAAGCGAGCGGCGGGCCGTTGGAGCGGGCCACCGGCCTCATCGCCGAGACGGACGACTTTCTCGCCGGTAATTGTCCCCAGGGCGATCGCCGACGCGTTAGCAACGCGCGGAACGGGCTCAACCGGTGGTCGTCGAACCTGCGTCGCACCATCCCCCAGCTTCGCCAGCTACGGGCTTTGAGCCGTCCTCGGACCGGTACCCCGCGCACGTTGCTTCAGGCGATGCGAATCACCGGTTTCCGTTGACCGCCGTTCGGAGCAGGCGGCGGATGTGGCTGCCGCGTCGGCGCGGTTGAACCTTTACGCCAAGGGGCGGCCGCCTGGCTCGCGCTTCTCATCGGCACGGCCCTCAGGCGCCGACGACGCATCGTCTGATACCCTCGCTTGCATGCGCTCGCATCATGCCCTCGGGGTCACGGTTCTCCTCGTAGCGTCCGGATGCACGGGAAGCGACGGTGACCTGGCGTCGAGCACGGCGGGCGGCGCGCCCGCGGGCGGCGGGGGGACGTTCTCTACGTCGACGACACGTGGGGGCGCCGGCGGCGAGGCGGGAACTGGCGGCCAAGCGCCAACGACCATGGAAACCTCGGTGACCCAGTATGAAATCACCTGGTCCTTCGACGCCGCCTACCCGGTAGGCCAGTTCATCACCGGCGACTGGTGGGTGGTGGGGCCGGTCACCATCGCCAGCGTTTCGCCCGAGCCGACGGCCGACCGCAACGGATCGATGGTCGATCCGGTGAACGCGCAAGCCTACGACAGCCGCGCCGGCAAGCACGACGGCACCAAGGGCGCTTCTTTTCCCCTTCTCCTCGAGCCGGGGCACTCCCTCGTGTCCTCGGTGAGCCATCCGGAACAGAGTGAGTGCACGCAGGGCAGCGCCCCCGGCTGGCGGACCTACGACGGCGGATGCCAGCGCGGTCCCATCGCCACCCAAGCCGTGCTCACCGTGGTCGACGCCGTCCCGCTCGCCAGTAGTTTTCGCCCACCCTACAGCGGCACCGACAAGCCGATGCACCGCGCGGACCGCATCGACTGGGGCATGCTGCCGGCCTTGACCGCGCCTGCCGACGCCCCCGACCCCTCGGCGATCCTGCGCCACATGGAGCGACCCTGGATCGACCACCTCAACAGCTGGCAGATGCAGCACGGGTGCGCGACCCAGAACATGTACTGCTACGGCCGAGAGGTCGGCGACATCGTGGCGCAGACGGCGGTGTTCGTGCTGCTCGACACGAGCGCGCAGCGAGAGGTCGCGCGCAACCTGGTGCAGCTTGGCATCGACAACTACGGGGTCCTTCGAGCTGGCGGCGGCTGGGGCGTCGACGGGGGCCACTTCAACGGGCGCAAGTGGCCCATCGTCTTCGCGGGGGGACTCCTCGGCGACGCGACGATGGCCTCCCCCGGCCTCGACATCGGGAACGAGGACCAGATGACCTACGTGGGGAGCGAGGGCAACGCGCTATGGGGTCGCAGCTGCGACAGTTGCTACTTCGGCAACAGCTGCGGCTATTCCAGTAGCTGTAGCAACGGCGCCAAGGACTGCCGCGACCCGGCCGGCGTCGTCGACGGATGCAGCGACTATCGCAACTGCTGTACGTCGCGCACTTGGGTCGGCGAGGCCCTGGCCGCGCGCCTTCTCGGCCTCGAAGAAGCCTGGGGCCATCCGCCCTTCTTCGACTACGTCGACCGCTGGATGGGCGGGGACGTCCCCGGCGGGGGCGGCACTTCAGCGAGCTTCATCACCGAACTCTGGTCGACGGCGCAGCCCTGAGCGCCTGCCTCGTCGGATCCCCACCGAGCCCATGCCGGTTGGGCCCCGTGGCGCGTGCGACATGAATGGTACGCTCGACGTATGTCCGCGTGGAGCACGATCGAGGACGATGCCGACTTCCGGGCCGAACTCGACGCCGGGAGAGATCGCGACGAGGTCCTCCGCCGTGCCAAGCTGACGATGCCCCAATGGGTCGCCCTTCAGCGCCGCTGGCTTCGAACGCTCGCGTTGGAGGCCGACTGCGGCGACGCCGACCTTGCCCAACGCTACGCCCGCCGGCTCCGGGAGCAGACCGCCCCCCCGTCCGCGCTCGATCCACCATCGTCGTCGGCGCCCGACCTCGCCACAGCCCCGCCGCGGGTCGCCCCTCCGCCATCGCCAACGGCATCCCCATGGGCGTCGATGCCACCTTCCTCGCCCGCACCGCCGCCGTTCGCAGAAGCCGCCCCCCGCCGCTGGTACCGCCCGTTCCGGCTCCGCCTCGTGATTCTGTTGTAGCGCCGCCGCCGTCGACGGCCGACGAAAACCAATTCGTCGCCGCCGTCGACGTGGGACCCGCCACGCCTTTCAAAGGCAGCGCCCCCGACCCTCCGAGCCGCGCGATCGATGAGCCCCCCCGCCGGCGTCACTAGAACGATTGTGGTCGAGGGTGTCAGCCTGCTCCATCACAGGTGATTGCCGACATGACATAAGCGAGCTATGGGCAAGCATGTCAAAGGGGGTCGTCTTCATCGTCGGAACAGGTGATACGCTCGATCAGGTGGCGCGTGTTCACCACCCGACGGTTGAGGCAATCTGGGAGGATCCGCGCAATGCGCGGCACGTCGCCCAACGTGAGGATCCGGCGATCCTCATTCCTGGGGACGAGCAAGCCGGGATGCCATGGGCGTTCATTCGTATTCGTAAGGCTGGCGAAGTGGACATCAGGCGTGTCATTCCTGAGGTTCTTCCGCGCAGCTACGTCATGGAGTGGGCCAAGAGAGAGCCGAACGTCAACCTCCAGAAAACGCTCGAAAACAACAAGGCCGAAGAAGACGTCAAGGTCATCGTCGGTGCGGAGCAGAAGCGGAGGAGGAATCGAGGAAGGCGATGAGCTGGTGGTGGCCCGCCTCTCTTAGTTTGGCTGTGGCTGCGTGCGATACGCAGCCTGTCGTCGACGGGAACACATCGGGCAAGCCGACGAAGAGCACAGCCAGCCTGCCGACAGGCACCACGTCGACCCCCTCAGCACGTGCGATCGGCGCCGTACCAACGACGTCTCCATCCTGGGGCGCGTCTCCGGAGAGCATGCTCGAGGTGCCGGCCGGCTCCTTCTCCATGGGGTGCGTCATCGGGCGTGATGACGAATGCAACCGCGATGAGCGCCCGCGCCATGAGGTGGACCTCGACACGTTCTTCATCGATCGCACGGAGGTAACCGTTGACGCCTACCGGAAGTGTCACGATGCCGGCCGCTGCTCAATTGTCGGTCTTCGGTCACAGACTGACATCGGCGGCCTCCAGGTCGAGTGTAACTGGGGTAAAAAAGAAAGGGAAAACCACCCCATCAACTGCATCGATTGGGCTCAAGCGTCGGCCTATTGCGCTTGGGCCGGTAAGCGGCTGCCGAGCGAAGCTGAATGGGAGAAGTCCGCGCGTGGCACTGACCAAAGGGTCTACCCTTGGGGGAACGCTCGCCCGAGTAAAGAGACTGTCCCCGACTTGCGCACCGTATCCCGCGCTCGGCCAAGTGGGTCGGGACCCAACACCACCTGGCCGGTCGGTAGCTTCCCTGCTGGTAGCAGTCCCTATGGCGCGGTCGACATGCTCGGAAATGTTTGGGAGTGGACTGCTGACTGGTTTGACCAGGCCGCCTACACCGCCGCGGTACGTCGCAACCCCAAGGGACCGCCCACCGGTACCGCTCGTGCCATGCGAGGCGACATTAACGCTGCCACGATGCGCATCACGCGCCGCAGCAAGCTCGCCCCCGACGCCCGCCTTGGCCTCCTCGGCTTCCGCTGCGCCCGCTCCACGCCGTAGGTCCGACAGGCTTCCGTGTAATAGGTCCGACAAGGACGCTCGCGCCTCAATTAATCCCGGTGCCCGCTTCCGTGTAGTCAAAGACATCACCGAGCTCTGGTCGACGGCGCAGCCCTGAGCGCCCGCCTCGTCGGATCCCCACCCAGCCCATCCCGGTTGGGCCTCGTGGCGCGGGCGACATGAGTGGTACGCTCGACGCATGTCCACGCGGAGCACGATCGAGGACTATGCCGACCTCCGGGCGGAACTCGACGCCGGGAGGGACCGCGACGAGGTCCTCCGCCGCGCCAAGCTGACGGTGCCCCAATGGGTCGCCCTTCAGCGCCGCTGGCTTCGAACGCTCGCGTTGGAGGCCGACCGCGGCGACGCCACCCTCGCCCAACGCTACGCCCGCCGGCTCCGGGAGCAGACCAACACCCCGTCCCCGCTCGATCCCCCCACGTCGTCAGCGTCCGACCTCGCCACAGCCCCGCCGCGGGTCGCCCCCCCGCCATCGCCAACGGCATCCCCATGGGCGTCGATGCCACCCCCCTCGCCCGCACCGCCTCCGTTCGCAGAAGCCGCTCCCCCGCCGCTGGTACCGCCCGTTCCGGCTCCGCCTCGTGACTCGGATGTGGCGCCGCCGCCGTCGAAGGCCAACGAAACCCAAGTCGTCGCCGCCGTCGACGTGGGACCCGCCACGCCTTTCGAAGGCAGCGACCCCGACCCTCCGAGCCGCGCGATCGATGAGACCGCCGCCATCTCCGGGCCCATCATCACGGGGCTCGCCGCCCTCCCCTTCGACCCAAACGCACCGACGCGCCTACCGCCGACCAATCACGACGCGATCGCCGCGGGAGCGGCCATCGCCGGGGGTACGGCCGCCGCCGTCGATGCGGTTTCGGACCTCGAGCTTGCCCAGATTTCTCCGTCGGCCGCCATGACCCTACGCCGCTACGCGGCCCTGTCGGCCGAGCTCGCGGTCGCGGGCGGGCCTCGCGAAGCGGCGCTTGGGCGGTATGGGCTCGACGAGCGGGGCTTTCTCGAAACCAAAGCGAAGTTCAACCGACGCTTCGCGGAACAACCGAGCCTCTACGGCCACTACCGACGCGAATACGACCACTACTTTCAGTGGTTTGCGCAGGCGCCGCAGCATTTGTGAGCGACGGGCTGACCCTCAGCGCGTCAATGCCCGGTCAAACATCGCATCCTCGGTCGCTGCGGTCCGGAGGTTGGCGTCGAAGAGGTTTGCCTCGGTGAAGTCGGCGCGACGAAGGTCCGCCTCCTGGAGGTCGGCCTGCATGAGGTTCGCGCGCCGAAACGAGGCTTCGACGGCCGAGGCTTGACGCAGGTTGGCCCGGCGCAAGTCGGAGCGATCGAAAAGACCACCATCGACGATGGTGGCCTCGAAAATCGCATCGACGAGGTTCGCCTCCCGAACGCTGGCGGTCTCGAGCACCGCGCGCTGCCAGGTGGAGGCATCGGCCTGGATGCCATCCGCCCGTAGGTCGACGAAGCGCGCCCCCAAGAGCCGCGCCCCCGTCAGCGCGCAACCTTCGAGACAAACCCCGTGTGCCTCGATCTCGTGCAGCTTGGCGTGGCTGAGGTCGGCCTCTTCCCAGCGCGCCCCATTGAAGTCGGCCCGGGTGAAGTCGGCCCGGGTGAAGCTCGCGCCTCGGCCCTGCGTGCCGGCGAGCTTCGTCTCGTGGGCTTTCATGTGGCGCCCGCTCGCCCGGGACACATCGGCGTCGGTGAGGTCGGCCCGGTCGAGCACGGCGCGGTCGAGCTTTGCCCCCACCAAGCGCGCCCGGCCGAGGTGCGCCTCGGTGAGGTCCGAAAGCGAAAGATCAGCGTGGCCAAAGTCGGCGCCGACCGCCCGCGCGCCGATGAGGCTGACCCCCTCGAGATTGGCGCGTTGCAGGTTTACGCCGTCGAGCTGAACCCCATCGAGGTCACTTCCGCGAAGGTCGCGGCCTTCGAGGTCGAGGCCGCGTAGATCGGCCCCACGCAGGTCCCGCCCGGTGAGCGCATCACGAGCCACCCACTGCTCGACGTCGGCCCGGGCCACGAGCGGAGCCGAAGGTCGTGGCGGCCGGGCCGGCGCCCGCAACCGCCGTTGCGCACGGGCAACGGCTTCCAGATGCGCATCGATGGCCTCGGTCGTGAGGTGTCGCGGCGCCGGTATCTCTTCAAAGCGCCGGTCCCGAATCATCGTCAGCGCCCCCCAGGCCGCCGGCGCGCAGTGGGCCTCGGGCGTGAGTCGAGGGACGGACTGCACCCAGAGGCCCGTCGGAGAGGCTTGGTCGCTCCGCGCCACGACCTGACCGCGCCACGTCAACTCGAGTCTCGACGCGTCTGCGTCGATGAGCACGGTATCGAGGCGCATCGCCACCGGCGCTACCATCGGCCCCCAAGCGGCAAACGCGAACACCGTGAGGCCCGGGAGCGCGCCCTCCAGCGCTGCGCCGTCGTCGCGCACGCCCGTGACCACGAATCGCTCGTCCCCCACCAGCGCATCACAACGTTGGTCGGGAGGGGCCGCGTTGAAGAGAGCGCGGTCGACGCCCGGCGGCAGGTCCGGCCAGTTTGCGTCACGCCAGGCGTCGTCGAACACGCCTTCGAGCCCGGCGAACTTCGTTTGAAGCGAGACCGGCCCCAGCGAGCGCGCCTTCACCGTGTCGTCGCGGTGGCGTACGAGCCGCTCCGGGTCCTCCAGCCGTGGCGGGGGTCCCGCACGCGAATGCATGCCCACCGGATTCTCCGCGCTTCCCAGGGCCTGGGCGTAGGTCAGCGGGACCCGCCCGACGGGCCCGGGCGGCGACGGATGGCCGTCGTCGGTCCATTGGCGCGAGCCAATCGCGACGACCGACGTGTCGATGGGTCCGAACCGCAGTCGCGCCGTGGCCGTCGTCGCCTCCCCCGTGCCCACGACATGGCCACAGACCAGCACGTCGACCCCCGCCTTTTCGGGGATGAGGTCGGAAGGTCGCGCCGGGGCCCCGAGAGGCGGTTCCTCACCGCTGAGGATGGGCACGTTCTCAGAAGGGACCACCGCGTCGTCGAAGATGTCGCACGCCGCTTTGGCGACCAGCGTGAATCGACCGCCGCCCCGGGGGAGCGCAGCGACGCCCAGCGACCCTCGATGGATCACGGGGGGCACCGGCTCGGGGGGCCGGACGGGGCTCGAACGCCACGCGGGTGGCATCCCGCTGACCTCTTCCCAGGCCACCGTAGGGAGCCATGCCGCCCGCAGCGCCGGCACGGGCGCGGCCCCGCGGATCTGCCCGCGCCAGACGACCGCCACCATGCGTCGCTCGACGTCGACCACCAGCGTCTCGCCGACCACCGGGACCACTTCCGGCCGAGCCCCTACGGTCACGACCGACGGGACCGACGCGGGAAAGCGGATGTGGCCATGCTCCGCACCACATCGGAAAAGCATCTGCTCGCCGCCCCGCAGATACGGAAGCTGCTGATTGGCGGGTGCGCCGGACGTCCCCGCTGCATCCGTCGGAGCGCGCGATGCGTCGGGACCGCCGACCCAGCCGTCGGCCGGTCCTTGCTCGTCGGACCATGTCGGTTCCCCGTCGATGGTCGAATGTACGCGGCACTTCGCCCATAGCGGTTCTGTGCCTCGCGCCAAGGCTAACCCCACGTGACAACGACCCGACGGGGTTGGGCTGGGCACGCCTCGGACCCATACGTCGGCGCACCCTTTCAACGCGTCGGTCCCGAGCGCTTCGGGCACGAAGTCTCTCGCCGAGGCGGCGGGCACGAGCGCAACGGCGCCCTGGTGCCAGCGGAACCCCACCACCACCGCGACCCCGACCCCACCGTCGGTGATGGTCCAGGCGTGTCCGAACAGTGGCTCGGCGCATTCGAACCCAACGGCGACCATGACCGCTCAGCCCGCGCGCACCCTCGTTTGCGAGGGTGACACTTGGCACCCGACCATGTTGGGCGAATACCCGTTCTGACCGGTCAGGGCGAGATGACGTACGACCCCTTTTCCCTCGGCCAACACCCGGCTGCTGTAGGAGAGAAAACGGCAGGGGCCGAGATTGACACCCGAAATGATGCCGCCCAGCCCCCCTGGCTCGTTTCCCTGGCTCATGGCCGTATACGACGACTGGGTGAGCACCTCCTTGTTGGCCACGAGAACCCGGGCGCTCGTCATCACCGCGTCGCGGCATTGGGCGAGATTGACGAAGGGCGTCGGGATGGCGAGCGGGGGCACCAGACACACGTCTGGCGCCGCGACACAGAACCCATCTTGCTTCGTGGAAACGGGGAACACGTCAACCCCTCAGCCGAGCAAAACCCGACGTCCGTCGATGGCGACGTCGTCGTCGGCTTGTACGGTCGTACGGCCAGCAAACAGTTGGTAGGCCCCGCGGACGAGCTGCCGCACGCGGCCCGCGTGCAACTGATACGTCTCGTCAACGCGTCGAAACGCGCACTCCGCCCGCTCGACCAGCCGTTCTGCGTCGAGGTCCCACCGACCGGCGCGATGGACCTGCTCGTCGGCGACGGTGGTGATCCGAGGGCTCGATATCGCGACTTCTTCCTCCGCCTCGACGACGACGCGGCCCTGCGGCGCCGCCAACGTGAGATCGCCCGAGCCCGCCTCGATACGAAGTCCGCCGTCGTCGAATGAAAACAGCAGGCGGCCCTTCGGGTCGCGTAAGACGATGGCGTCATGCTCGAGGCCGGCGGTGGTGCCGTCCGAGCGGCGAATCACCGGCGCGCCGACGGAGGGCGGGCAGATGGGTGCATTCATGGTGAGAAATCCTCCGCGGCGACGCGGCCGGCATCGGTATGCCGAACGTCGCGTTGGCTGGTGGTGACGAGATCGACCCCATCGAGGTTCGTTCGATGGAGGGAGGCGCCGTCGAGTGACGCTCGGTGGAGCGCGCATTGACGGAAGCTCGCGTGCGCGAGGTCGGCATGGTCGAAACGAGCCTCGGCCAGGGCCGTTCCTTCGAGGTTCGCCCCCACGAGGTGCGCGCGCACGAAGCGGGCGCGGCGAGCGCGAACCCCCGAGACGTCGGCCGCGTCGAGCATCGCCCCGGAAAAGTCTGCGCCTTCGAGGTTGGCGCCCGCGAAACAGGCGCCTCGGCCGTCGAGTCCGACGCCGCGAAGCTCACGGAGGTTGGCGCCCGAGAGATCCGCGTCGCGTAGATCGAGTTGGTAGGCATCGACCCCGGAGAGATCGGCCCCCGCCAAGTTGGCGCCCCGCAGGGACGAATCGGCCATCACACCGCCCGCGAATGAAACGCCCGTCGCATTGGCCTCGAGCATCAAGCTTCGTCGAAACACGGCCCCCTCGAGTCGCGTCGTCGTCAAGTTCGGCCGGTCGAACCTCGCTCCTTCGAACCGGGCGCCGCGGAGATCCGCGCCATCCACCACGTCAACCGCGACCTGGGCCTCGGAAAAATCGGCGCAACACGCCTGGCTTTGCCGCAGTGACACCCGATCGAGGCGCGCCCCCCGCCAGGTCGCTCCCTCGAGTATGGCCTCCTCAAGGGAGGTATCGACCATTCGACACCCGTCGAGACGTGCGAAGCGAAAGCTGACCCCTTTCAAATCGCATTCCCCCCACAGGGAGCCTCGAGCGTCGATTCCGGCGAGGGAATGCCGCCAGGTCACGCCGTGCGCGCGGACGAAGCGGAGGTGCCCCACCGCTTCCAGCTGGTCCTCGAGCTGGCGCGCACTGGTGATGGTCGGACGGATCTCGGGCTCAGCCGAATGCGCGGGCTCAGCTAAATCCTGGCGCTCGGCCGGCGCCCCCACCAGCGCCCAGAGGTCGAGTTCTACGTCGAGAAGGCGTTCTGCCCAACGCAGCAGCTCGACACGTCGCGGTTCGATGGACAGTACCGCCCCGACCAATCGCTCCATGGCGCTGACGACCGCAGCCGTTGATCCTCCTGAATTTCCGTATGCGCGCTTCTGCACCTCGTGCAGCGGACCATGCAGTACCGTGAGTCCCTCGCTCATGGGGTCGACGTTCCACGCGCGAGCTTCCTGTGCGAGTCGCAGCAGAGCGTCTCGAAGGGCAACCTGCGCGCGCGCCGCTGGGTCCTGCGCCGCCGACGGACCTCCGTTCGATACCCCGGTGTCCGTCACGGACATCACCGGACTTTATCACCTCCTCGCGTGGTTTCGAACCGGAATTGACGCCCCGGCTCGTCGTCATGAGCATGCACCCATGAACGAGCGGTGGGTCACCTTTCACGCACCGCCACTCGACGGCGTGACCGTCGAGGTGATGGGGATCGAAGGGGAAGAGCGCTTCAATGCGCTACCCGCCCTTCACGTCGAAATACGCGCCGACGCGAGCCTCATCGATGCCGCACGAGAGCTCATGAACCAAGAGCTCGTGCGGCTTTCGTTCGAGGAAGGCGGTGTGGTCGCCCGTCGCTTCGTCGGGCTCGTGACCGACGTCGCACTGCGGGCATCGGAAGATGACCGTGATGCAAACCTCGTTCGCATCAGCCTCGCCCCTCGCCTCTGGCGACTGCAACGCCGGTACGGGAGCGAAATTTTCGTCGATGCAACCTATCCCGAGATCATTCGGCGCAAGCTCGAAGCGGGCGGCTTCGTGGTCGACCGCGACTTCCGTCTCGGACTGGCCGAGACCTACCCCCGTCGTGAGCTGACGGTGCAGTACGAGGAGACGGACCTCGCGTTCGTGCAACGCCTGTGTGAGTTCCTCGGCGTCATCACCTTCTTCGATCACGGCGAAGCGCGCGACGTGTGGTGCCTCACCGACATGCCCTCCTCGCTGCCGCGGTCGCATCCGCGCCACCCCATCCCCGTGCGCGCCCGAACCGACCATCCCGCCGCGTACGACGTGGTGACGCGACTCTCCCGGCCCGCGCAACGGGTCGTGGTCCATGACTACAACTACCGGGCCCCGCGGCTCGCCCTCCTGGAGGAAGCAGAGGCGGGGGCCACGGGTCGCCTCGGAGAGCGCGTCGCCTACGGCACCCACACCAAGGACCCAGCGGAAACCGCGCGCACGGCCCGGATCCGGCGCGACGCCGAGGCGGCGGAGCAAGAGCGATACGAGGGGGGCTGCAGCGTTCTCGGACTGGAGGTCGGGCAACCGCTGGTGCTGGAGCATGCGCAGCTCGGCACGCTCGAGCTGATGGTCACCAAGCTCTCCCACCGGGCCCGCGAGCGCGACGGCGAGCGCACGTGGGACACGCGCTTCGAGGCGATCCCGGCCACCACACCCTTTCGCCCTCGGCCCACCACCCCGTGGCCCCGAATCCGGGGTCTCATCAACGCCCGCATCGATGGCGAAGTGAAAGGTCACTACGCCGAGCTCGACGAGGCCGGCCGCTACCACGTGCAGCTCGGCTTCGACCGCTCGGGCCGCACCGATCGGAAGGCGTCCCACCCGGTGCGCATGATGCAGCCACACGCCGGCGCCCACTACGGCATGCACTTTCCGCTACGCCCCGGCGCGGAGGTCTTGCTCGGCTTCGTCGACGGCAACCCCGACCGCCCCATCATCGTCGGTACTGCCCCCAACCCCGAGAACGCGAGCCCCGTCGACGTCGACAACTTCAGCCAAAACGTGCTCCGCACCAAGTCGGGCAACGAGATGGTCCTCGAAGACGAACTCGGCCAAGAGCGCATCCGCATCCACTCGCCCAACGCCAACACCACCCTGCAGCTCGGGTCCGTCGACGAACCCGAAGAGGGCATTCTCCTCCAGACCGACGGCCACGTGAGCCAAGTCTCCCGCGGCACCCACAGCGTCGCCTCGCAACACCACACCACCCTCACCGGCACCAACGTCACCCTCGCCACCGGCCACGCCGTCACCCTCGCCGGCCTCGCCGACGCTCACCCGCGTGCGCTCGACACATGGCAATCGGGCGCAATGCAAGAGGGTCTCGCGGCTTTGGGTCAGTTGCCGAGCGACGACGACGATGCCGACGACCCGTCCTATCCTGGCCTCGACAACGGGCCGGCGGGCGAGGACGAAGGCGACGACGTTGGTTCCGCCGCTAGAGACGCTCTGGCCGGTCTGTGGAGTGCCATGGGCGCCACGGCGAGAGAAACCGCGGTGGCTACCGCATTTGACGCGATCGGTACCCTCGCCGGGGCGACCGATGACGCGCTCGACGACGCTCTTCCTCGCGCGCAAGGCGACCGCCTCGGTGCGCCGATGGGGCCCATCGCCGCCGTAGGCTCCCCGGGGACCTCCTCCCTCTTCGGCCGCGACACTGCCCTTGTGTACGGCGACCGGGTTGCCGCCGTGTCGAGCCGCGGTACCGCGGTCCTCGTCGGCGAGTCCGATGCCGAAGTCCTTTCCCACGGCCGCGTGGAGATCGCCGGGGCGACGACCACGTTGGTCACGAGCGGAGGCGAGCTGTCGCAAGAAGCAAACACCGTGCGGATCGTGGGAGGGTTCTACCCTGACGCCGTTGCCGAGAACCTCGATGACACCACGTCAGTCGGGATCTTATCTCGCCAGGACTTGCGCCTCCGTTCGACGCAAGACTGCATCTTGGTATGCGCGCAGAAAAATCTCGTCGCGACCGCCCATGAAGGAGAAGTTCGGCTGGAAGCCGCAGAAACCATGCGCTTGAGCGCGGCGTCGCTGGAGGGCTACGCGGGCTACGTACGCCTCGAAGCCGAGGATGTATCCATCCAAGCCGACAACGAGTTCCTCGTCGAGGCCTCCACGGTCATCGTCCGCGCGTCGAGCATCACTCTCGACGGCAACGTCACCGTCACCGGCAATCTCAGCGTCGGCGGCAAACTCGACGTCAAAGACGACACCTCCCTCGCGTCCGGATGAGCCGAAACCGGGCCGAGATGTGTGAACTACCTTCGGGCTCCCGCTGCGAGAATACAGGCTGTCAAGTCGGAATGGGCGACACCGCAACGGCAGACTCACCGTAAATTCATCTCCAAAGTAACGGAGCGCGAACCGAAGCGACAGCCCCGTGGGTAGCGCGCAGAGGCCAGCCCCAAAACCTCGCTTCGACTCCGGAGCCACGTACGAATCACGCAGCTGCTGTCGCAGCCGCTCTGCAGTGGCTTGGTACCGAACGGAGACGGTCGGCACATATCTCCCCGACACCGCAAACCAAGATACTCCCTCTGGCCTCGTACCTCACATGCTATAAAGGCCCATGGCGTTTCAGGACCATCTTCCGCCACCCGAGGAATTCTTCTACGCCTCGGACGTGTCTTGGGGTTGCCCTACCAATACATGCGAATGTTCGCAACGAGACCATCGACCGCAAGCTTATGCCGTACTTTTATGCGACCGGAGAGGCCGCCGTATGGGTGGCGCGTTTAGTAGAATCTACCACTCCCCTCGACTCTATGAGGAGCACCGCGCAGATGACAGCGGGTGGGTATCTGTCGGGTGTGAACATGTCCCAAAACGTGTCGTGGTCGAGTGGCATCATCCGAGTTACGCGCGCGAGATTTTCCGCAACCAATGCTCGCCTCTCCCCGTCGGCTCCGACCCACTCTCGGATCGGGCCACACAACATCGGCTCAGGCACCTCGGCTTTCCACCGACCTACAACATCACTAACGACATTCGCCACTTCCAAAGGCGTTATCGACTGAATAGGGCGTCGCCATCAATCCGAGAATCTAAGCACATACTGGCACAGTATCACGACCACTTCGCTGTCCCTCTGCTTCGGCACGAAGTGATCGGCGAGGCCACCGGCTTCGTTCTGGCTGAGGCGGGTCAAGAATCAGACCGCGCCACTCCGTCGCCGCTTCCCAGCCACCCTCCTGCCGCCGCCAACGGAGCGCAGCCAAGTCACTTTGCTACTCTTATTCCTTTAGCAAGACCCGCGATCACAACCCTCCTGGTTGAGGTCTTGAGACAAGACGGCACGCGCCTGATGAAATCCGAGGTGTTCATCCGGCTTGACGACATTAATTCATCATTTACAACCGAAGAGCCAGGAGAGCGTGTTCTAAAACGTAGCGTCATCAGAGTTTTCCGGAACAATGTAGCCTTGGTCCCCGGCCGTACCTTTAACATCACGGCCGTCGAAGAGACAAGCTCTCGTGGCGTCGTCGCCTTTGGTGGGGTTCAAAAGGTGCTCCGTCGCCCCAACCCCAACACTGGTCACTACGCCGTCCGGGTAGTGATTAGCCCGAAGAAGATCCGAGTCGGCCCCGGAAAGGGTCACCGCTGGGGCTTCGACAACATAGACCCGTTCACTCTTATCCAGCCGGGTCAAGCGAGTCCAACTGGGGCAACCGCGAACCCGCCATCCCATCACCCGATGCTCTCGGCTCCGACAGGCGGCGAGGCGGCAGTCGAGTTCGCGCGAAGCGCTCCTTTGGACTTTCGAGTTATCGTTTTGAAGCCGCTCAGTGTTGCGATTGCAAGCGTGACCAGTAGCTCAGCGAACAGCGGCTCGCTTCGGGCTAGAATCGCTGGCATTGCTCCTGCGGAGGCGGCATTCGAGCTTTGCCTTGGCCGAGACACCGGTCGGGTCGCACGCAAGTTCGGCGTCCTAGTCAAGCGTCCAGGCGTCCTGAACGTAAAGATAGAAGCTTATCACGATTCGAGATCTACAACCCCCAGTCGCCCGAATTCCCCGTATTCAAACGCCGACATAGGAATGGTAGGCGCCCGCGGAACCCAGCTATGGCGACCAGTTTGCGCAACCATGACGACGTCCGGGAGTTTCAATTCATCGGACAGGCCTATTGATACTTTCGATGTTGGCGGCCTAGTGTACTGGAATCGCGATCCTGCCATCCGCAGCATCATGAACTACGCGTCCTCCAACCCAAGCCATGTCATGGTGTTTTACGTTAAGTCGTTGTTTCAAGGCTTTTCTCTGGCTCGAAATACGTCGCAAGCCGCCACCACCATCTCCCTCGCCGAGGGTATCGAGAACATTTCTGTCGGCATGGCCGTGACCGCCTTGACAGTCGGCGGCAACAACCAGGTCGCTACTGTCACGGGTGTACGTCGTACCTCGGGTAGTACAGGGGACGTCTCGGTCACGCCGGCGCTCGCGGCACCACTCAACGTCAACACTTCCTGCCTTGTCAGGCCGGTCTCTGGCCTAAGAGTTGGTCGGAGCCTCTTCGTCGGAGAGCAGCAAGTACCTGACAATGTGGCACTTACCATCGTCCACGAAGTGAGCCATTTCGCAGGATTATCCGATGTGGCCGATTGGGACAACTTAATGGCTGGGTTTACCCAGTCGGCACGACGCAGCCTGAGGTACTCGCCGGTGCCCTTATTTTATGCTTCGAGCCAGACACAAGCACAATGGGATGCGTTTCAAATCTGAAACTTCGCGTCACTTACCTACTGCTGTTGGCTGCCGTCTCGGTCTCTGGATGTGAGAGCTACAATCGTAGGGACGTTGTAAAAGAATTTACCATCCCAGCAATCGTGTGCGAGGCCTATGGGGCGGACCTCGAGGCAACCTCTCGAGGGACAGAGCGGCATATGGAACTGAGGGCATGGGTTCATTCTTGGATTGAAAGGTCGAAACACCATTATCGAACAAAACAACACCTAGACGACGCGACGCGCACGCTTCTCGACCTCTTGTCCAATCCGCCACGGTTTGCAGACCTTGATCTCATCATTGCCCTTGGCCAAACATTTGACGCGAATGATCCACACGGCCCGATTTCGGATGTAATCAGGCTGCCAGAGGTGGTATCAGTACTTGTCGACCGGGTCGACCTTCCCGACGATGGGCAAAGGAAAGACGTGATGTACGCGCTTTCCTTCCTCGTGCCTGAGAAGCTCTTGCAACCTCATGCCAAACGGTTGGTCGAGGCGTCGATGAGGTCTCGCTCGGACCAAGTCGACGTTGGTCTCATTCTCGGGCGACTAGGGACCCCGAAGGCGAGAACGGTATGGCGAGCCGGAACCTGGACGTTCTCGTCGGCGCGCAGAGAGTTGGCCGTGCGCGCGCGATTTGGCGAGGCGGGCGCAGTCGACGCGCTCATTGCAGACCTCGAATCCATCCTCAGCGCGGGGCGCGAGAAGCCGAGTCACACGGAAAAATGGTCTGAGGCTATCGAGCTTGTTCTTCTGCTTGGATATGTAGGGTCGCCGCGGGCAGTGGCATCACTCGCTCGTCATGCCCGCGCAGCGGAGACGTACTACGACGGTAGATGGCAACGTGAGATACGCGCGTCGGTGTTCTTGGCGCTTGGAAGAGCGTTTCCCCGGCAGGCTCCGCTGATTTTTCGCAGGCCGACCTCCCAAGCTGACATCGACCGCATGGAGCGTTGGCTGGGGTTCTGCTTGGGCACGACGTGGACTGAAATGAGCCCTCCCTTCCGCCCCATGGTCGGGGTGCATCCGCAAGTGTCGCCGTGAGTCGCTCGTCGGCCACGCCGAGCGGGAGTCAGGGCCAGGGGGCGGTGGTCCCTGCGGTGGGGTTCGTGGACGTCTACGTCGAGGATCGCTCCGGGGAGGCGGCGCCGTCGGAGGTCGCGGTACGGCTACGGCGTCGGGTCGCGGGAGCGCTCGAGACCCGCGAGCCTTCCACCCCCAACGAGGGCCTCTTCGACCTGACCTGGTCCTCCTTCTACGAGGTCGCGGCCGGCGACGGGGAGGTTGAACTTCCCCCCGTCGCGCGGACGGTTTTGGTGTGCCGCCACCACGTACACTCATCATTGATCCATCTCGAAGTGGAACGGAGCGTGAATCCCTAGCGAAAGCAGCGTGGTACCGTCCTCTTGCACCTGCTCCGCGGCAGACGCATACGCTCTTTCACAAGCCGCGCCGGTCCTGAACCAACGTTCCGCGTCGGCCTTCCGGTAGAAGAGCGCCCCGATAGGAAGTGGCTGGCGCAGGACGTGAGCCTCGTGGCTCGCCGCTCCAACGATGTAGGCCGACTCCGGCACCCGGTCGTCGGACGATTGGAGCACCAACCTCTCTTGCTCGTATCGAAACCTGGCTCTTTGCCGACCCCATTGGAGGGTGGCCACCCCGCCCGCGGCGTCCGGGCGAACCCGAACTTCTTCGCAGCGAATGGCCCCATCGTTCCACGTCATCACGAAGAAGATCTTCGGTACGCCCTCACGCCACCATGCCGGCGTCCACACGGGGAGGAACCCTTCCGGGACCGCGGCCACCGCTCGCCCGCCATCAGGGAAAAGAGGCCCGCGGATGCGGAAGCCCGCCGCATCGCGCGCGACGGATGTCGAAACACACCAAAAGGGTACGGGGAGGAACGGCTGGTCGAAACAGGCACGGCGCGCCTCATCGCTGACCTCGCCCCTACGTTCCACGCGACCCACGCGCTGAAACACCTCGGGACTCTGTGGGTCTACAAAGCTGGGAACACAGGGCGTCGGGTCCCAGCCGCTGAAGATGTCGTCCCCGCACCGAGACGCGCGAAGTCGCGGACTCGGAGGGCTGCCCCGACGGTGGGGGGCTGTCGGCCCCAACCCATCTTCGGGCGCATAAAATCCCACTGTCCCGTCGATAGCGGGGGGGCCGGGCGCAACCCAATACCCTCCGTCGGTCGGAACCACTGAGACCAGCGCTCCAGGGAGAAGAAATGTGTCTGTGGGGAGGCCCTGCGGCGCGTACCGCAGCTCAATTCGACGCTGCGCGTAGAGCATCAAACCGCGCCCTGCCGTGGGCCGCTCTGGCCACGACCAGCGCCCTCGCCAGGTGGGCATCTTCGGATCGAAGACTTCACCACCACGGAGCAAAACCCGTCGTGGTTTATCGAGCACCACATGCCATCTTCCATCGTTGGGCAATCTAAGCTCGATTTCGGCCACCCAGTACGGAGATCCGGGCGCCACCGCCGCTGGCCGAGGTCTGCTCGGCTCACATCGCGGGCCGCATCCCGCCAAGATAAGGCCGAGGGCCAGGTGACCTCGCCAAGTCAGCGCTCGCTCCTCCAGTAGCGCCGAAATGCTTGTTCCTGCGAGGCTTCACACGCCGCTCGGTTGAAGAACCAGCGCTCGACGTCCTCTTCCGCGTAACTGACCGCATGCGCCGGCAGCATGAGCGGATGCAGGTCGACGTGATTCAGCCCACCTCCAACTTCCACAAAGTGTCGACCTCGTTCAAAGTGCCCTACCCGGGCCGTGTCGGCCACGATCGAGGTACGACTCGTTGTGATCCTTGTCTCCGGGCTTAGGCGATCTGGCGCTGGGTCGCGCCAAGGCTTCCGGCGGCAGCGCCCTCCTCGCGTCATCACGAACACTTCGTCGGCGCCCTCGAGGTGACGGCGAAGCCGGGTTCCTTTCTCCAGGGGGAGATGACCGACCGGCAGCGTTTCGACCACACGGGAAACGGCACCCGGCGCAGGGAGCCACGTTAGCTGGCCGTACTTCTCGACCACCGTCGCCGCCCAACAACGCTCCGCCGGTGGCTCGGGGCAGTGGGCATCGATTCGTATGCCCTCGAGCTCCACGCCGAGAAGCCGCTGCCGCACCGTCCCCGGATCGTCACCCCCTTGCAGCGGGAGGCAGGGGTCGGTCCATGAGGTCTCGTCGGAGCCCTTGGGTCGAAACCGCACGCTTCCGCAATGCCGCCCACGCGCAGAAGAAGGCACCTCGCTCGCGGGCGAAACCGTGAGGTCATCGCGGCTCACGACGAAGCTACGCCGACCAAAAGGCGGCCCTGGTGCGACCTCATAGCCCTCGGCGAGAGGCCTCACGGACACCAGAGCTGCGGCCTGCAGATGCCCCCACACCACCCTAGGGTCGTTCAGGTCACGAAGAGGCGTGGTCCGGGCCGCGTAAAGTACGACGCCGCGCCCCGATTGGGGGGGCGCTCGAAGGTCTACGTACCCCAGCGTTTCGTCGTGGTCCGTGACGCGCCCATCGACGAAGAGGCGCACGCGACGAAACCCCGCCACGAACCCCGCCGTCTGCCCGTTCGCTTCGCGGAGTAGGTACGTGTCGTGAATCCATACCTCCTCATACGGAGGCTCCGCCCCCCGAGGCGACTCCCGACAGGCGACACCGACGAGAGCGAAGAAGCACAACCAACCCCGCATCACCCTTTGCGCACCCTCACCAGGTTGAAGTCCAAGCCCGTCTCAAAGAGATCCGCGGACGCGCTTTGCCGGGCCGCGTGAAAAAGCCGATATTGATGGATCGGGCTCATCGGATGCTTGGGGTCGGCCAGGTCGTGTTTCCAGACACGAGGACTCGCTGGGAGCTGCCAGTCCACGTGGCCTCGCGGCACACGAATGTTCGTAACCGCCATACCGTGTGCCACTACCCAAGCGCCAGTTACTTCGGCAAGGCGACTCATGAGTTTGCGGTCCATCCCCACAGAACAACTGAGAATCCAGATGTACTTCACCCTTCCGTTCAGCACTGTGAACAATTCGGTGGTCTGGTCGGTCGTCCCGAAATGATAAAGACCATCGCGTCCCAATCGAACTTTGAAGCTCTTCTTCAGGCTAGAGAACGCACCGTGGGCACTGATTACGAGATGTGTGAGTGGCGCATGACGATCGATGATCTTCACCACGTCGGCCATCGAGGTGTTACCGTAAACAGTCTGGTTGATGGTCAATCGGTAGGTCGCAGGAACGTCCTCCGCATGCAGCGCCAGGCTCTTTCCGTAGAGTACCACTTGGCCCCATGAGCTCTTTGGCCAGTCGTACGTGCGCACCTGGAAGATGTCGCATCCCTTCCGAAGCGAGAGCATCGATATCTGTTCGCCTCTTGCCTTTCCCATGTACCATCCGTGAAGAAAGATGTGGCGTCGCTTTCCTTCCTTTACATTGAAGAACGCGCCCTCACCGCGACCCGGGACGGCGTTGATGGGATTCCCCGAGAACAAGGACGCGGCTTTGGGGAAGTCGTCGAAACTGATGGCACTGTGCTGACCCTTCCACAGGCCCAGCATCCAGAGGTTGGTCTGGTTCTTGTTCGCCTTGTTTCGTGGATGAACACGCCTGTATGGCGCCCGCCCCCGCCGGTCGCGGAAGAGATCGACGATGATGTTTGAGCAAACTGTATTGACTCCAGGCCGCACGCGAGAACCTTGCGCCACGGTGGACGCGTCTCGCGTGCCGAGCAGCGACGCATCGGTGGGATGACCAGCGCCGTCCGTTGAAGCGCCTGACCCACCCGGAGAAGGGCCTCCGTCGTGCCAGCGGTGCACATCTGCCTCGACCGTAGACTGAGGAACACCTTTTTCAACGCCGTGCTCACGGCGGTATGCGTCAAGTTGCTCGGAAAGAGACGCCACCTCGTACCCGAGATTGTGCAACCTCGAGCCCGTGCCACCTTGGCTTTCGAGGGCGAGCACTCGCACGTCACGTCGGAATACCTCTGTCTTCTGTTGCTCCCAGCTCAGATCGAGCCGCTCGAGGTCAACGGGCAACCAAAGATCGGCGACGCCGCAACCATCTGTACGGAAGCGGCGGCGAACACCGCCGAAGTACGCCTCTCCGCGAACCCCTGCCGCAGGGCTGTACTCGTGGTTCTTTAGTCGGATCCGTCGAAGGGCGAGAGCAGCCCGAAGCGAACCTTGTCCGGGAACCGTGCCGCCACCATATGGCTGATAAGACGCCAGACCCGCGGGAAGTGAGGACGGCGGGGGCACTGACAGTCCGCCATCTCTGCGTTCGGGAAGCTGAGCGAGGTCATGAAACGCAACCAGTTGTGGCGCCACCGCGTCCAATCTTCCCGTGATGGGGAGCCGATGATCACGCTCGAACGCACGGACGCGATCCTCAATGGCCGGCGCGTGGGCATACCCGAGGTTCTCGAGGCGTTGGCACAGTGCCAGTGTCTCGTCGTCGCCGAGCACGACGTGATACCGCGCGTAGAACGGCAAACACTCCGAACCGCGAGCGACGTCAGCCGGAGCCCATGCGATCAACACCGTGTCCAACGGAGGATGGCGAACTTCGATGATGGCCCAGCCGTGGTCGTCGGCCCGCTTGGCCGCGTCTTGACGCTGGGTCACACTCGAACGGTACAACGCGCCCGGCATGCGAAGCCCCGCTTGGTCGTGAAGCATGACCGCGAACGCAAAAGACCTTCCGACCGCCCGAATGTCGCAGTTGCACGTCCCATCGGGGCAATGCCATCGCGGCCGGTCCGCTTCCGCCACGAGGAACTCATCGAACGGCCAGGAATCGGTTTCGACGTCGTGCATGGGTTCCTCGCGATATTACTACGATCGGGGCCCTTCCCAGCCGAAAGATGGGAACTGAGGACGGCGTTTGACCGACATAAAGGGCTCGTGAAGGTCGGCCTAGAGCCGACGCCGGAGACGCAAGTAGCGCCAACGAACGCGACGGGTCCGCTCGCCAGCGGCTCGACGGTGTCGGCCAGCGAGCCGCCGAATGGGCAGGGCGACTGCGCTGCCGGCCATGGCGCTGCAACGAATCGCATCGGCAAGACAGTGACCATGATGTCGCGCCGACGAACCCGGCCGGAAGAGGGCCAGAATGCTTTGCGCGTGTAGCTTGGCCCAGCGCCTTGCAATTCAGCCAGGCGCTCGTTCATGGCCGCTTGCCTTCGGGCGTCATACGACGCACGCCAACCCACGTGAGCGACGAGGGCCACCTCTCCGACGCGACGCCCGCGAGCCCGCCGGCATCGCAACCCGTCCCATTCCCCCCGGAGCGGCCCGAGGGCGGCTCGTACTTGCGGGCCGGACGTATGCTGCTCGCGGTGCTGGCGGTTTGGGTGCTTCTGGTGGCCACCCATCGCGGGGAGTTCTGGCCCATGAGCATCTATCCGATGTTCTCTGGCGCGGGGAAGCCATGGGTACGAAGCCTGGTGCGCGACGTCACCGACGTGCCCAATCGTCCCGGGCTGTGGGACGTCGGCGCGAGGGTCGACGACCTGCCCGGCAAACCGTACCCGCTCGCACGACCGGGGCGCCCGCCGCAAAACGACCTCAGCGGGTTTCTGAAGCTCACCGAGACGTGGGATGACCAAGCGCAAGGGGCGCTTGCGGGGCTCTTCGCTACCGCGGAGCCCGAGCGGCGGCTGCTGGTCTATCGCGTCGACGGTCGAAAAAACGAACAGGGAGACGTGATCATCGCCTTCCGGCCCCTCGCGCTGATCCACGGGGGTCGCCTGACCCCACGGCCGGGTGACGGCCCGTGATGTGGCTCGCTCGATGGCGTATGCGCCTCCTGCGCGACCTGTTCGGCTTCGACGATGAAGAGAGCTTCGGGGAGGTCGCCGTGCATCGGTTCTTCGAGGCCTGCGTCGTCCTGTGGACCATCGAGCACGTCGCTCGCTGGGCTGAGCAGCTCGAGACGATCACGCGCGTGGTCCGGCCCCTTGGCCTCGGCCACTACATCGACGTCTCCCCCATGTTCGGCGACAGCCCGTGGCCGGAGGTCAACGCCCTCGTCATCGCATGCCTGCTGCTGCTCGGGTTTGCGCGGGTCAGTCGTTTCGCCTACGCGGGAGCGCTCTTGCTGACGCATTGGCAGTACGTCGCGCGCTGGTGCTTGGGAAAGGCGTCGCACGGGGCGAGCTTCATCGGTCTTTCGTTGATGATGATGGCCCTCGGTGCCCTCCTCTTCCACGACCGGAAGCGCGCGCGCCGCACCGCGATGGGGGGCATCCTCTTCTTCTTCGGCGCCGGCTACATGTCGGCGGCGTTCAGCAAGCTCATCGCCACGGGCCCGCATTGGATCGATGGGTACCACCTCTGGCTTTGGATCGGCGAGCGGTCCGTCGACATGCACAGCGAGACGGGCGCCTTCAACATGGGGCTCGTGCAAAGCCTCGCGACGCGCAGCCGGGCGTTCGCCACGCTGCTGCTCGCCGGTGGATTTTTTGCGGAGCTCTTCGCCTTCCTCCTTTGGTTTCGCAAGACGCGGCCCTTCGTGGCGCTCGTGCTCCTGGGGATGCACTTTGGCATCGGCCTCGCGATGAACATCGTGTTCGCCTACAACATGGCCCTCCTCGCGATGGCCGCGTTTCCCTGGGCCGTGCTCATCAACCAGACGGTGGCGCGGCTCGACAGCCGGCACGCGGGGCGACTCCGGGAACTCGCAACCCGGCTCGGCTGACGTTGCGACTTCTTCCACGCATCAGCCCTTCTCCCTGGCGCCACACGGCACTGCGCGGTGTCCCTCTCGGCCCGCCTGATGTTGCCCGCGTACGGCGAACCGCGGGCTCTATGCTATGTCTCTGTTCATGGTCGACAGGGGGCCCTTGATCCACTGGATTTCAACCCGCTGGGTCTCAACCGTCATCGCCGGCGTTCTCGCCGCCGGGTGTAGTTCGTCGGAGGTCGACTCCGGCACCTACGTGGCGCGGCTGAGCGCTCCCGATGCCTGGGTTGCGGTCGCGATCGAGGACGACCGCGCCGTAGCCTACACCTGCGGCGCCGGGCCCGACCTCACCGAACAGACGCGCTGGATGGCCGGTACCGTGAGCGACGGGCGCGTGGTCGCGACCCGCGACGGCTGGCGTATCGACCTCGAGACGTCCGACGACGAAACGCTGACCGGTTCGCTCACCGCCCCCGACGGCGACACCGCGTCGGTCGCGGCCGAGGTTCTCCCTCCGCCCGGCGGGGTCGACGGCCTGCGCGGCCTGTTGACCTCCGTCGTCGATGGTTGCCGGGCGGGCGTCATCATCGATGCGGATGGCTCCGCCCGCGGCGCCTTCTGCACGGAGTTGGGCTTTCTCTCACAAGTCACCCCGGTGATGCCGGTGCAAGACGCTGTCGACGTCCTCGCCGTCGAGGCGCTCGCCCCCGAAGGAGGGCCCGTCTCGTTTTCGGTGACTCCGGTCGACATTCCTGCCCTGCACCGAGAGCTCGACGCGGCGACCGCCGTCGGAAACTGAGGAGCGGCGACGATTGTCGACGCCCTCGCTCATCGGCCGGGAGGCGGTGCTCGCGCGACTCGAGGCGACGGTTCGCGACCAGAGCCTGGTGACCCTCGTCGGCCCCCCGGGAATGGGCAAGAGTCGTCTCGCCGCGGCCGTCCGCGATCGGTTCGACGCTTGGTCGTGCGACCTCGCAGGGGCGCAGTCGACCGAAGACGCCTGCGACGCGGTCGCCCTGGGACTCGGGGTCGACGCGGACGGCACGCCCGATGGGGCCATTGCACGGCGCCTCGCCGGCACCGAGGACGCCATCCTCGTCCTCGACAACTTCGACCACCTCGCCGAGCGCTCCCCCGATCTGATCGGACCTTGGCGCGATGCCGCTCCGTCGCTCCACCTTCTCGTGACGAGCCGGGAGCGGCTGCGGTTGGGCGGCGAATGCGTCTTTCGGGTGCCGCCGCTGTCGGCCGGGGTCGGCGTGGCGGTGCTGGTCGAGCGTCTTCGACGGTCGAGGCCGGACTTCGTACCCACCGCCGCCGAGCGGCAACAGCTCGCGGACATCGCCGTCGCCCTCGACGGGATCCCGCTCGCCCTCGAACTCGCCGCCGGTCCGATCGAAGCGCTCGGGGTGAGCGGGTTTCGCGACCGTCTCGAAGAAAGGCTGTCGCTTCTCGACCGCAATCGCCGCGACGCCGACCCTCGCCAAGCCACCCTGCGGGGCGCGATCGACGATTCATGGGCCGCCCTCAGCGAGGGCGCGGCCGAGGTCCTCCGCCGCTGCTCGGTATTTCGGGGGGGCTTCGACCTCGAAGCGGCCGACGCGGTGGTCGGCCGTCGGGCCTGGAGCGCCCTCGAAGACCTCCGCGACCGGTCCCTGGTCTGGATGCCCGTTCCGGGGCGATTTGCCCTCTACGAATCGATTCGCCTCTTCGCCGCCGAAAAACTCGAGGCCGACGACGACCGCGACGCCGTCGCCGCCCGTCACGGCGCCCACTACGTCACGCGCGCGATGCCGCGCGTCGCCGCCTACGAAACCACCGGTACCCTCGCCCCCTCGCTGGTCGAGGAGCACGAGAACCTCCGCGCGGCCCTGGACGATGCACTCGCCCGCCGCGACCCGCGCGCGGCCCGGGACGCGCTGCTCGCGCTGGGCCCGTCCTTCGAGACCCGCGGACCGACGCGGCAATACTTGGCCGCACTCGACCGAGTGCTCGCTCTCGACATCGAGACGCCCGCACGTCTCTACGTCGCGCGCGGCGCCGCCCGGCGGACCCTCGGGCGCCCGGCCGAAGCCCAACGTGACCTCGCGCAGGCCCTCGAATGCGACGACCCCAACGTGCGCATGATGGCGCACAAGGAGCTCGGCCTCATCCACCACGATCGTCGGGACCTCGACGAGGCGCGTGCGCACTACGGCCACGCCCTCGAGCTCGCCGAAAAGACCGACCAGCGCCGCGTCACCGCCATGCTCACGGGCAACCTCGGCGCGCTCGACCACGACCGTGGCGCCTTCGAATCTGCGCAGCAGGCTTATCGGGAGGCCATCGACCAATTGCGTATCGTCGGCGACCCTCGTCTCGAGGGGATCTTTCTCGTGAATGCAGCGGTGCTCGCCCACGAAGAAGGCCGCCGCGATGTCGCGCGGCGCGGTTACCGGCGGGGGCTCGAGCTCTTGGAAGGGGGCGTAGACCGGCGTTTCGAAGCGATCGCGCGGGGCAACCTCGCCGTTCTCGATCACGAAGAGGGCGCGCTCGACGCCGCGGCAGCCGGACACGAGACCGCGCTCGCGGCATTGATGCAATTCGGAGACGCCCACTCCGAATCGCTCGCCCGGGCGCGCCTCGCGGCCATCCGGGCGCTTCAGGGGCAGCTCGACGAAGCGCAGCGAGGCTTCGACGCCGCCGAGCGTCAGGTCGCCGGGCGCAGCCCGGTCGCGACCGCGCTCGTCCACCTCTACCGGGCTTTTTTCGACCTTGCCGCCGGCGACGAACCGGGTGCGGTCGCCCGATTGGAACGCGCGCAGCGGCGCCACGACGAGCAACCGGCCCTGTCGGAGGTCAGCGACGACGCGCGGTTTGCGCTGCGGCTCCTCGCCCATTCGCTGTCTTCCCCCGGCGTCGCCGGCCTCGAGGTGGGCACGGACAGCGATTGGTTTCGCGTCCCCGGGGGGCCGCCGGTGTCGTTGGCGCAGCATGCGTCGGGTCGCCTCCTCCTCTCCGCCCTCGTCGACCTCCGGCTCCGAAACCCCGAGGCGGTGATGACGCCCGAGGATCTCTTCACGGCGGGCTGGCCCGGGGTCACGATCGACCCACGCTCGGCCAAAAACCGACTCCACGTCGCCCTCGCCAAGCTGCGCAAGCTCGGGCTGAAGCCCTACCTCAACCGGGCGTCAGGGGGGTATCGCCTCGATCCGGCGGTGCCCGTGCGCCAAGTGCCCGACGGGGGTTCGTCCTCGTCGTCGTCACCCTGAACATCGAGATGAAAAACCGGCGACGGCGGTTCAATGGAGGTGGTGATGGTGGTCGTGGTGCGGTCGGGCGGGCCGGGCCCGGCGTGAGGGGATGGCGGCCGCCCGACGGGCCGCGAAGTCGGCCGCGCGGAGCGCTCCCGCCACGTAGAACGGGTTCGAGACCGCGAACGGGCGACGGCCGGGGTGGAGCGGCGCCAGGTCGCCGGCACCGCGCGCATGAAACACGACGACGTCGCCGGCATCGAGGGTCAGCTCCACGGTCGCCGCGTAGCGACGTCCCGGGCCGGTCCCCTCGTCGGTGAGCACGATCTCCTCCACGGTGACCCCCGACACGATCACCTCGAGGCTGTCGGCTTCGATCCAGCTCGGCGCCTGAATGCCGACCTCGAAGGTTGCTTCCCCCGACACCAGAGTCGCGCCGGGACGGGCCCCGTCCGGCCCGGTCACGGTGAGCATGAGGCCTCCCGCGACAACCGAGTCTCCCGACAACAGTGCGTCGCGAACCGCGAGGTCGGTGAGCTGACGCGGATCATCGGTCCCGAACGTGAAGCAGGTCCGCGGATAGCCGACCGGCGAGGTCCGCATGCTGTGGCTGTCGGAGTTGCCCACCGCGGTGACCCGGCGCCCGGCCCGCAACAGCGCAAACCAATCGCGCACGACCTCGTCGCGGTTGTCGTCGAAGTCGCTGTCGTTGAACACCTCGACCGCATCGAAATTGTCGGACCAGAGCGGGTCATTGGACCGCCCCGTCTCGTTGTCGAGGCGCGCCGCGGAGAAATACCCCTGAATGGCCAGGCCGCGCGGATGATTGACCACGAGCGCGGGCGCTTCCTCGAGCCCGTCGACGGCGGCGAACACCTCCTGCGGCGATTGCCCCACCCACTCGACCGCGCCGTTGTTGAGCGACCCCGGTCGGGGACGAATGGGGATGACCCCGAAGTGGCCCCACGTGAATGTGGTCAGCTCCGACGAGCTCATCCCGAAGGCCCAGTCCTGAAGCCCAAGGTCTTCGACGATGGGTCCGAAGTTCGCGACCCAGTCGTGTTCGCTGGAGCACGGGATGTCGAGGCCGTCGGCCACCGCGCCCACGACCTTGCGGTTCAGCTCGTCCCGGCTGTCGGGCGAGAAATAGGTATGAATGTGAAAGTCGGCACACATCACGCCGGCGCTGTCGACGCTGCGCTCGAGTTGCACGTCGAGGCTCGCCGTTTCCCCGGAGGCGACGTCGATGGTTTGGTCGCTCAGCTCGTATTCGTACCCACGGGAGACAACCACCCGATGCGTGCCCACGGTCACCGGTAACGACACCGTCCCCAGGGTAGGGCCGCCCGCCGTGAACGCTTGGTGCAGTCTTCCGCGCACCTCCACGGGTACCCCGTAGTTGTCGGGAAACGAGGGCGGGGCCTCATCGGGGATCACCTGCACGCGCGCCGGGATCGGCCGGCCGTCGCCATCGGTGACGTTGACGGTGAGGGTGCCCGTCGGGTCGGCGGTCAGGGTCACGGGGCCATCCTCCGGGGCGATCGTCCGGGGCGAAAATCGGTAGCCCCCTCGCTGCACTTCCAGGGTGGCAGGTGCCACGAGGCGAAGCGAAAAGGCTCCGTCGCCATCGGCCCGGACGCGGCTTTGGTAGCCCCCGTCATCGTCGAGAACGTGGATCCAGGCGTCGGCGATCGGGCTTCCGGTCGCGTCTTGCACCTGACCGTTCACGAGGGTGCCCTCGGGCATCCCGTCGTGTCGCCGCACGGCGGCCCGAAGGCCGTCGTAGTACGGGCCGCCGACGATGATCTCCGCCCGTTCGATCGCGGTCGCGCTGCACGGATCCACCGCGAAGCCCGGTCCCTCGAAGAGAGCGAAGCCGCTGACCGCGATGCTCGTAAGCAAGGGGCCGTCCACGGCTCGCCAGGCAAAGCCCGTCCCTTCGGAGACGTGGCCGACCCAGTCGGTCTCCCCCTCCGAACCGAATCCGATGGCGGGGGTGACCTGCTGTTGGCGATTCTGCTGAAAGAAGCCGAAGAGCTCTTTGGTGACGCCGCTGATCGCGCCGAGGTCGATTGTGGTTTCCGTTTCGTTGCGGATCGTCACCCGGAACGTCACCGCCTCCGCCCCTGGCTCCAGCACGTAATCGAAGGCCGCCTCTTGGTCGAAGTCGCTGGGCAGCAGCGCGCCGAGGGGACCGTCGAGAAAGGGCGTGTTCCTCAATCGCCCGTGAGAACGAATGATCGCCGCCCCGCCGTCACTCCCATCGTTGAGGACGGTGACGGTGTCGGGGTCGACGCTGGCGATCCCGATGCCGGTGATCGTCTCGTGGTAGAAGGAGGTGCCCAGCGGGCGTCCGTCGTCGCCAACCCGGTCGAGTCCGACGAGCTCGCCCCCGAAGCGAGCGTATCCGTCGCTCGGCCTCGCGTCGTCGCGAACTCCCTCGATGACGACCGCGATGCGCTCGTTCGCCATCACGAAATCGCCTTCGAGGAAGGGATTTCGCTCGTGCGCGGGCTGCGGAAAACTGGCGATGTTGGCGATGCGACCCGCGCGCGCTTCGCCGCTCGCCCGGGCCCCGAAGACATCGGGATGACCAAACGGGTCGCCCTCCTCGATCTCCGGCGCGCACGAAGGAACCGGCGGGGACGGGTCGTCGAAGGAAGTGCATCCCCCGCCGGAGATCGCTACTACGACGGCCAACCAGGGCGTCGGGCGAAGCGCGAGGCGTTTCATCTAGATGTGCTAGCGCCCCCAAGCGGTCGCTGGCAAGCGAGCGGCGCGTCGGCGCGCTCGTCGTTCGCTAGACCAAAATCATCGGACGGCGGGCCTCTTCGGCCAAAACCCGCGCCACCACGCCGTCGTTCGCGTAGCGGTCACCCCACGGAACCACCAGGCACGAAGCGTTCAGGTCTGCGGCCTGCGCTCTCACCTCCGTGACCGAGTCGCCGTCGAGCACCTCGACCGAGACCGCCACCGCCGTGTCGCGTGCGGGGACGCGCCCTACGGCCACGGTCTTGGCGTCCATGAGTTCTGCGTGAGGGACGCCGTCTGCGATGAAGCATATCGGCACACCCTCCCGATCGGCCGCGAGGAGGGCCGCCTCGACCACGACCTCGACGGCCCCCGGGCGAACGACGGCCACGATGGGCCCACGGAGTCGGGACTGGCCGCCGAGCCGAACGACCGCTGACGTCCGTGAAGGTGTCTCGAGCAGCGACGCTATCCGGGGCAGCGCGTCGGCGACGTACACGGCGGGGGCAAAAGCACGGTCCAGGGCCACGAGGTCCCGCAGCCCGCTGTTCGCCTCGTCGGCTCCAGGCGCGACATGCGGACCGAGGAGTACGATCGGGGCCTCACTTTCCCGACCGAGCACGCGGGCGCAGCGCGATGTCAGCGTCGCAACACATGCGTCCAGCGCTTCGCGTCCGATCGCATCGAATACGGCTTGGTGCGGCAACAAGGGACGGACCGGTGAGGGCGGGGGCACCACGGCGGCTACCGTGAGCGGCCGCCCATCCGAGCGAGCCCAGTGGTTGGCGTAGCGGAGAACGTCGTCGTCTTCCCCTTCAAGAGACATTACGGCGACGACGGCGCCGCGAACGAGGGGAAGTGGGGCGGAACCAACGACGGAACGTTTAGCGGCGGAAGGCATCATGCTCAGTCAGGCAAAGTCCTTGCCATGACCAAAGCACGAATCAGGGTCGCAGGGGCGACCCTCCGACGCCGACCGTCGATTGGTTTGCCGCCAGCGAGAAGGTTCGGCGGTAATGGTAGCGACCCGCTCCTGGAACGCGGCCTGGCGTGGCCCCCGACGTTTTTTCCTGGGTAGCCTCCGGCGTGGCGAACACGACGGGGCAGGCCGCGCGCTCGACCAGCCGGCGGCCATTCGGCCCCACGGTGAGGCGCTCTGACACAGGGTCGAGATGGACGCCGACCACGATGGCCGAAGCTTCGACGTCGTCGGCCAGGCGCAAGAGCGCGTCATCGACGGCCCCCACGGCGACGTGCATGGTCGCGTGGGCGGCAAGCGCCTCGGAGACGTAGGCGCGCGCCCAGTTTTTGACCTGTTCGAGCTGCTTTTCGATCGCCTTCTCGGCGCCCGTTTCATCGCTCGGGGTTGCCGCGAGCACGTGACACAGGTGGACGGCGAAAGAAGGGTGGTTGAAGGCGGCGCGCTCGATCCGCCGCAACACGACGGGTCCGGTCTCGTCGATCAGGATGCCCCCCACGAGCACGAACGGAGTTTCGGAAGAAGTGTCTCTCTGGTTCATTTGACGTCACCGATGCAAACGCAGAACCAGCACCGAAAAAGCCTCCTCGGGGAGGGCCATCGAGATACGTCGAATCCACCCGTTTTCCCGCCTCGGAAAGCGGCTACGCTCCTCGCCGCATGAGTCGCGTCGAACACCGCGCCCTCGCCTCCGCGCGCCACGACGACATCCTCGTCACGCCGGAAAACCTCTGAGCGACGATGGAGGGGATTCTCGCGGTCTCGCTCACCGGAGCGTTTTTCATCATGTGGCTGTCGAACCGCCACAAACGCAAGATGCGCGAGCTCGAGCTTCGTCGAGGTCCGACGCCGCCGCCGCCCCAGCTTCAGGCTGCCCACCAGCAGATCCATTACCTCACCGCCGAGAGAGACCAGCTCGAGCAGCGGCTACGCAACCTCGAGACCATCGTCTGCAGTGTGGACTTCGAGCTCAACGCAAAGCTCAACCGCCTGGCGAGCCAGCAGCTCCGGGCCTCGTCGCGCGGGCCTGAGCACGAGGAAACCGAAGCGGTCTCGCTCGGGGCCATCGGACCGGGCACCCGGGTCGCGGGCCGGTTTGTGGTGGAACGGCAATTGGGCGCCGGGGGCATGGGGGCCGTCTATCTCGCCCAGGACGAGCAGTTGGGTTAAGCGGTCGCGCTCAAGGTCATCGCAGGCGCCGCGCTCTTCGACCCCGGCGCCGCCGGGCGCTTCCGACGGGAGGTGACCGCCGCCCGCAAGATCAGCCATCCGAACGTGGTCCGAATTCACGACCTCGGCGAGGAGAACGGCGCCCTGTTCCTGTCGATGGAGTACATCCCGGGCACCAGCCTTCACGAGCTGCTGCGGCGCCACGGTCGCATGGCCCCCGAAGTCCTGCGGCCCGTCGTGGTCCAGGTGTGCGCCGCGCTCGCGGTGGCGCACGACGCCGGGGTCATCCACCGTGATCTCAAGCCCGGCAACATCCTTCTCGACGAAGGGCACCGGGTGAAGGTCATCGACTTCGGCCTCGCGGCCCTCCCCCACCTCGAGGGGATGACGGCCACGGGGATCATCCTAGGGACGCCCGAGTACATGGCGCCCGAGCAAATTCGAGGGCAGCCGGTAGACCCGCGCACCGACGTGTACGCGCTCGGCGCCCTCATGTTTCACGCCCTCGCGGGGCACCCGCCCTTTCGGGGCGACTCTCCCATCGCCGTCGGGTTTGCGCAGGTCAACGAACCGGTCCCGCGGCTCGACGCCATCGTTCCCGATGTGCATCCGGCGTGGTCCCAGCTCGTCGCCACCGCAATGGCCAAGGACCCGACCCAACGCTACGCCTCCGCGGCTGCGCTCGAGGCGGCCCTCCCCTCAACCTAACCTGATTGATCGATCGATGCCGCCCACGTCGACGGGGGAAGAGAAGGGGCCCCGCCTCGTGATCCGACCGGGGGAGGCAGACGAGCACGTACGGCCTCTCTCCGGCGGAACCCTCACCATTGGTCGCAGCGAAGAAAACGACGTCTGTATCGACGACCCGAGTCTTTCCCGGCGCCACGCGCGCATCACCCGCGGCGCGGACGGGACGGTGACGTTCTCCGACCTCGGCAGCAAAAACGGCAGCTTCGTCGACGGGATCCGCATCGATCGCGTGCGCCTCGGCCCGCGCCACTACCTGACCTGCGGCGACGTCGTTTTTTCGTTCGTCCACGAGCCCGACACCGCAGCGGGCGTGGGGGCCGTTTCGATCCCAGGTCACGCCGACGCGGGGCCGCCGCGGGCGGCGCGCGCGGCGCCACGGGCTAGCGCGAGGGAGCGACTCGAGACCATGCTCTCGACCCCTTCGCCTTCGGGCGCGCGTGGTCTCTCCCGGGTAACGCCTCGGCCCGAAGCCACCCTTCGGGTGCTCCTCACCGTGAGCGAGCTGCTCGCATCGCCGGGTGATCTCGACGAAGTGCTCGGGCGCAGCTTGGACCTCACGTTTCAATTGCTGGACGTCGACCGGGCCGTGGTTCTCCTGGCGGGCGATGGCGGGCAGACGCCGATGCCTCGGGTCGCGCGACGACGCGACGGCGGTCGCATGGGGTTGGACGCCCATGACCCACGCGTGGTCGACCGCGTGATGGCCCGAGGGGAGGCCGCGACGTTTCAGGACGTGCGCGCCGGAGAGACCGCCCCTTCCGCGATCACGGCGGCGATGGCCGCCCCGCTCTTCGACCGGCAGGGCCAGGCCGTGGGCGCGCTGTACGTGGACTGTCTCGAACCCTCGGGACGTCGTCGCCTCCCGCGACCGGCCGACCTCGAATTCCTCTCCGCGTTCGCCCACCAGGTGTCCCTCGCCATCGAGAATGCCGGGCTGCGCGAACGCCTCGAGAAAGAGGTGCAGCATCGGAGCCATCTCCAGCGTTTTTTTCCGCCCCAAACGGTCGACGTTCTCATCCGCTCCGGCGGCTCCCTCCGCACGACGGAGACCGAGGCCACGGTTCTCTTCTGCGACATCAGCGGCTACACGCGCCTCTGCGCCACCCATCCGCCCCGGGCCGTGCTCGAGCGGCTCAACGCCTTTTTTCCCCCGGTGGTCGCGGCCGTCATGAACCACGGGGGAACGCTCGAAAAATACGTCGGGGATGCGTTGCTCGCCGTGTGGGGGGCTCCGGCCCCACGCGACGACGACGCCACCCGCGCGGTCACCGCGGCGGTGGCCATGCAGCAGGCCATCACGCGTTTGGACCGTGGCCTTCGGGCATCCGACCCGGCCGACGGCATGGCGGTTCACATCGGGATCGCCTCGGGCCCCGTCGCCGCGGGCAACATCGGCACCGAGGACTACCTCCAGTACGCGACGGTAGGCGCGGTCACCACCCGTGCGAGCCGGATCTGTGGCACCGCCGGTCCGGGTGAGATCCTCATCGACGCGGCCACGCGGGCGCGCCTCGGAACCGCCGATTTCAAGCCAGAGGCGCTGCCGCCCCGGCCGCTACGCGGTCTCGACGTCCCCGAGATGCTCAGCCGAATTCCGTGGTGAGCGCGCCGCTTGGCCCCGTGGACCCACGCGCGGTACGTCGAAGGGATGGACCGCCGCCGGTGCGCGCTCGCCTTCATCGTCGCCACGACGTGGACGGCGCCGCTTCCCGCGCAACCGAAGACGCGGATCAGCCCGTCCCAGAGCACCGGTGACACCGTCTACGGTCGCCGGGGAAAAGACCGGGTGCCGCTCACCCTCGACCCCGAACTTCAACGACGGGTGACGGGGCTGCTCCGCCGTTCGCGGGCGCCGGAGGGAGCCATCGTCATGGCCGACCCTCGCTCCGGCCGAATCCTCGCATGGGCGAGTCAGGGTCCCGTGGATCTCGTGCGCACGCCGCAGTACCCGGCCGCGAGCGTGGCGAAGCTCGTCACGGCCGCCGCCGCCCTCGAAGAAGAGGTCGCCTTTCGCAGCACGCCCTTTTGCTTCAGCGGAGGGACCCGGCGCCTGCGGGCCGCCGACGTGGCCCACATGTGTCGGCCCGGCGAGCCGAGGATGCCCTTCGGTCAGGCGTTGGGACGCAGCATCAACGTCATCTTCGGCCGCCTCGGGGCCCATCGTCTCGACGCGCGGGCGTTGCGTGACCGGGCCCGCCGCCTCGGCTTCGACGGGACGGTTCCCCTCGATGTGGCCGCGCCGGCCAACCGGATCGCCTACCCGGACGAGCGACTCGGCCGGGCGCGCGCCGCGGCGGGTTTTCACCGGGGGGCGGTGTCGCCCTTGGGCCTTCTGTACGCCATGACGGCAGTCGCCCAGAGCGGACGACCGCGTCCCTTGCGCGTGCTCGCCGCCACCGCGCCGGGCGCCCCGCGGAAAGCGCTCGACCTCGCGGCGGCCCACGCGCTGCAGCGAATGCTTCGCGTGACCACGACCCGGGGGACGAGCCGCAAGGCCTTCGCAGACCGCGAAGGTCGTCCCAACACCCCTGCGGCCGGCAAGACAGGGACCCTGGGGTGGCCGCGGCCCCGACGTCTTCTCTCTTGGTTCGGTGGCTACGCGCCGACCGACGCCCCGGAAGTCGCCATCGCCGTCCTCCTCGCCAACCGACCCCGGTGGTGGCGCAAGGCCAATGAAGTGGCCCGGGATGCGCTCGATGCCTACTTCACGCTCCCCCGTCGCGCCCGCCGGGGCCCGAGCAAGAAGCGTCGCCGCTCGGAACGATGACGAGGTCGCCGCAGGACCGACAGGTGCGCGGAGAGAGGGCGCGCCTCGCCGCGGAGGCGACCTTGGGGGAGGCGGTCACCTGCGATGCGATCACGACGGACTATCGGATCCTCCAGCGTGCTCGCGGCCACCGCTACTCGCTCGACGACCTCGCGACCGCCGCCGAGGCCGTTCGCGGGGGGCTTCCGCCCGGCCTCCGCTACTTGGACCTCGGCTGCGGGATCGGATCGGCCCTGCTGATGGTCGCGTGGCGGCTCCGCCCGTCGGTGGTGGTCGGGATCGAAGCCCTCGGCGTGAGCGTGGCGCTCGCACGGATGAACGCGGCGCTCAACGACCTCGACGCCGACATCGTGGAGGGCGATCACCGTGTGGTGACGACGGCGTGGCGCGGCGCCCCCTTCGACCTCATCACCGGGACGCCCCCGTACCTTCCGGTCGGGACGGCCATCGCATCCCCCGACCCGCAGCGGGCGGCCGCGCGGCTCGAGATCCGCGGAGGGGTGGAAGACTATCTCCTTTCGGCCCGCCGCGTGCTTGCCGAGGGAGGTCGCGTGGTCGTCTGCGCCGGGGGCGGCGACGCAGGGCGCGTGGAGGCCGGAGCCCGCGCGGCGTCGCTCCAACGAAAGCGACGCGTCGACGTATTTCCCCACGTCGATGCCCGAGGGCCTCTGTTCTCGGTATGGACGCTGGGCGAAGGCGACGACGCGGCCCCTCATGACCACAAGCAGTGGTGGATTCGGGGGGGCGACGGAACGCAGACCGCCGCGGCGCGGGGGCTCCGCGCGACCTTCGGCTTGTCTCCGGGGCCGAAGGGTTAACGCGGCAGGGCGCGGTCGACGCAGATCTGCCGGTAGACCTCGGCGCTTCCCCGCGGCACCCGCGCGCCCGTCTCGCGATCGACCGCCACGAGACCGAAGTGCGTCGCATACCCCTCCGCCCATTCGAAATTGTCGAGCAGCGACCAGTGAAAGTAGCCGCGCACGTCGACCCCCTCCGTCCAGGCGCGGTGGACGGCCCGCACGTGGCGCCGGATGAACTCCGGCCGGTCAGCGTCGTCGTTGTCGTAGAGCCCGTTCTCGGTGACGTACACGGGTACCCCCAACCGGCCGAATCGACGCAATTGTGTCACCAGCCCGTCGGGCCAGGGCTGCCCCCAGTCGGTGGTGTCGGTCCGGGTGGTCGGCGACTGTACGTGCTGCCCGAAGAACATCTCCGGCGCGCGCGGGTCGAAGCGTACGCCGAACCGGCCGTAGTAATTGAGACCAATCCAATCGAGCGAACCGGCGAGTCCCGGCACCCGAGTGGGGAGCACGGTGAGGGGGGGCCAGATCCAGCCGTGTTTCAGCGCCCGCAACACCACCCCCGTGAATCCCCAGTCCTGTGCCGCCGCGAGCGCGCGGTCGACGGTCATCCCGACCGGATCGAAGAGCGGCGCGTTGGAGACGAGCCCCACCGGCACGCGGGGGGCGATGGCCTTGATCGCACGATAGCCCTCGGCGTGGGCGCGCAGCATCTGGCGCAGCGCGACGACGGCGGCGGCCGGGTCCCCGAGCCCGGGGGGCCACAACCGGCCGGCGTACCCCAGATAGGCCACCACCGACGGCTCGTTGAGGGTGGCAAAGGCGTCGACCACATCGCCGAGACGCGACGCCACGCGCCCGCAGAAGCCGGCAAACCGCGCCGGCAGCCCCCGGTGGAGCCAACTCCCTCGTGCCGCCACCCACCGGGGGAGCGTAAAGTGATTGATGGTCACGAAGACCTTCAGACCGGCCGCGCGCGCCGCGGTGAACATGATTCGGTAACGGTCGAACGCGGCATCATCGAAGTGCCCCGGCTCCGGTTCGAGACGACTCCACTCGAGGCTGCACCGGTGGGCGTGGTGACCAAGCGACGCCGAAAGCTCCAAGTCGGCCTCGGCGCGTCCTCTGTCCCACCAGCCGCAGGCCGCCCCGGCCCGCGCCCCGTCCCGAATACGGCCGGGAATCCCCTCCCAATCGTACCAATCGTTGTCGGTCAGGCCTCCCTCGACCTGGTAGGCAGAAGTCGACGTTCCGAACAAGAAGCTGGGCGCAAATCGAAGCACCGCCGAAACCTAATCGACCCCGCGGGGCCCCACTACTTTCGACCCCACACGCCCCGCGCGGCCCGCTCGGCCGCGAGCCGGTCCATCGTGGCTTGCATCTCCCGCTCGATGCGCTCGGCCCACATCGAGACGTACGCGTCGTCTTCTGCCGCCTCGGGGCCTGTCCGCTCGGGGACAATGGCCGCCCCCACCTCCACCGTGATCTGCGAGGGAAACGGTACGATGGGCATGGGAGGCCCCACTGTGAGTCCCCACGGCAGCGCGACCAGCAGCGGCAGGACGTTGAGGCGCAGCTTTCGGTCGAGCCCCAAGCGGCGCAGGAGATCGCGGTTGGTCCGAAGGATGACCACCGACTCGTGCGCCCCGCAGCTGACGACCGGGATGATCGGAACGCGATTGCGAAGCGCGAGGCGCACGAAACCGCGGCGACCGTCGAAGTTCACCCGGTGGCGCTCGCGGTAGGTCCGCATCGCCTCGACATCCCCGCCCGGGTAGACCAGCACCTTGTGCCCTCCGGCGAAAATGCGATCGGCGTTGTCGTGGCTCGCCCGGACCGCCCCCAGGGGGGAGAGGATTTGATTGATGACCGGGCGTTCGAGCCACCACTCGTGCATCAAGGCGTACGGGAGCGCCCCCATGCCCCGCTGGAGGCAGGCTTCGACGGCGAAGATGTAGGTGTCGGGGGTGTAGATCGACGCGTTGTGGTTGCCCACGTAGAGCGCCGGTCCCTCGGGAATCCCGTCGAGGCCACGAACTTCGGCCTGGTGATACGGGATGAGGGTCCGGCGAATCAGCGCACAAAAACGAGCGACCGCGTCCGGGTCGCGGTTGCTCAAGTCGTCGATGTCGTAGGGTCGAAGACGCACCGTCCCCCACGACGTGGGGGGACGGCCGGAGTCCGGCAACCGTAAACCGTGTCAGCCGGCGTCGGGATACGCGCAGCGGAACCCGACCTGAAAGTCCACCGGGGCCACGATGTCTTCGTTGGACCGGTACGCCGCCCGCAAAAACGCTCGGTCTTGCGTCCAGCTGCCGCCCCGCACGGTATGACCCGGCGAGTTGTTGGGTTGCTCGCAAGCGACCCGCGCCCACCCGTCGGCTCCGTCGAGGCTGTACTCGTTGAAGACGTTGCTGTCGCCCACCGCCCAGCAGCTACCGTCTTGCGGCTCGAAGTAATCGTACGTCCACTCCTGCAGGTTGCCCGCGAGGTCGAAGATGAACTCCCCGGATGCGGTGGCCATTCGGTCGGTAGCTCGGGTGGAAGCAAGCGTCTCCGAGAGCAGGGCTTGCGGCCCGGAACCCTCGGGCAGACAGGTGGCGGAGCCGAGGTTCTCGACGACGGTGCCCTCCTGCCGCGAGCGCCCGAACACGGCTCCCGCGCAGACGGGGAGCTCGTCGGCGCCCCACACGAAGAGGGCCGACCTAAGGTCGCCCG
This sequence comes from Myxococcota bacterium, assembly GCA_039027095.1. Lineage (GTDB taxonomy): Bacteria > Myxococcota_A > Polyangia > Polyangiales > Polyangiaceae > JAPYTK01. The sequence goes on along the minus strand of JBCCLB010000017.1, from coordinate 38,665 downwards.
AGGCGTACTCGAACTGGGCCTCGGTGGGCAGGGCACCGCCGCGCGCTTCGCAGTAGGCGGAGGCGAGAGGGTGAGGAACGCAGTTGACCGGGAGGTCATCGGCCGCGCCCGGCTCCGCCGTGTACGTGCAGAAAAAGTTCGGATCCCGCTCGTCGTCCACGAAGGAGAAGTCGCCGACGTCGGTCACCCCGGCTTGCTCGACCCAGGCCCGGAAGTCTCCCACGGTAACCTCGCCCCGATCGAGAAAGAAGGGCCGCAGCACCACGAGCCGTTGCTGGTCGGATTCGGCGAAGTCGGCCCCTTGGACCAGCGGGTTGCCCATCCAATACGGCCCTCCGTCGATGCAGAAGGCGTCGTCGCCCGGTGTCTCGGCGGTGCAGCCACGTCGGTCGCCAAAGGACCAGGTGCCGACCTGAGATGCGGTCGGTGCCCCGGCGGTGACGAGGTCGCTCTCCCCAACGCGGAGCGGCGTCGCGAAGGCACCCTGCGGCACGCCCACGGCGTCGGTGGGGAGGAACACCGTCGTCTCGACCGTCCCCTCGGCGGGGGTGACCGGTAGCTCGGCCACCACCTCGATGACGCTCTCGGTCTGGAGTTCTCCGTCGAGGCGAGAGGCGCCCCGGAACAACCGCACGCGCACCAACGGGGTCTCTCCCGTCTCAGGAACGATCGCCAACGAGGCGCCTCCATCGGCGAAACTCCCGCGGTCGACGCTGAACTCGCGAAAGCACGAGTCACACAGCGGTGCATCGTTCGTCCCGTCGCGCACGTCTTCCGCGTCGAAGATCGCGACCTCGAGCCGGTCGAACAACGCCGGGCCGTCGAGGACCTCTCCCGAGTTCAGGGCGACGGGTACGACGGCGTCCGTGTCGATGAACAACTGGTGGTTACCAACGGGCGGAAGGACTTCGGGGTCACTGGTGCACCCCGAGAGCCACGCCAAGGCGGAGGCGGCGACGACGAGACGAGTGAGGCGAGGGTCAAGCATGTGACAGGATGGTTCGGCGCCCCGCCCTCATCGGATTTCTCGGGCCGGGATTCTCACGGCGCACGCCCAGGTCGCACACAGCGAAAACCGACGCGCGGGGACTGAAGAACGCGTTCGTCGGGCAGCGTGGGATCCGTGGTGAGCCGGATGTCCCGGAGCGCGCTGAGCATCAGTTGGGAAGAGACCGCCCAGTCGCCCCCCCGCGCGGTCCGGGCGGTGAGCAGGTCGGGGTCGCAGGAGGGGTCATCCCAGGTCGTCGCCGCCCAACACGCACTGCAGTAAGGAGCGTGCGCGTCGAGCACCCATTCGCGCACATTACCCCCCATCCCGACGAGGCCTTCGGGGTCGCCGGGAGGCGTGATGTCGCCCTCGCCGGGCGTCGCGCTCCCTGCTGCCTCCTGCGCTGGCTGCGGCCCCGTACCCAGAGCGTTGCATTCCGTCGCGCCTTCCGACACGTCGTTCGCCCGCGCGTGAATGCCGACGTCGCAGTCGACGATGGAGTTGCCGAAGGGGAAGCGCGTCTGCCGGGGCGTTCGGTTGCCCGATGCCGCGGCGAACCACTCCCACTGGGCCTCGGTGGGCAAGTCGCCGCCCTGGTCGCGACAGTAGGCGCGGGCCGTCTCCCACGGAACGCAGTTGAGGGCCTGTTCCTCGGCGTCTCCGGGGGTCTCGGTCCAATTGCACCTCGGGTCGCTCGGGTCGCCGACGGCCGGCGGCGAGGGCTGCGCATCCCACCACGCGCGGAAGGCCCCGACCGTCACCTCGAACTTGTCGGCGACGAGAGGAGGCAGCACCGCCACCCGCTCCGGCGCTGCATCGAAGCCCTGAAAGCCGAACACCGTGAGATCGCCGAGGATGAACGCGCCGCCGTCGACGCAGACCTCGTCGGGTCCCACGGGCGCAGCGCAGGGCGCCGCCGGCGGCCAGGTGTTCGCCTGAGACGGGGGGAGGGTCGTCGCCTCACGCCCGACCATCGTTTCGACCGGAACGTACTCCTGGGCCGTGTCGATGCAGGTGCGCAGCCCGTTGCCGTCGTCGAAGAGGTCGGCTTCGAACCCGAAGCAGGCGCCGCGGAGTACCACCGGAATGCCGCCCGAGACGCCCGGCTCCAAGCGCACGCGGAGCAAGCGGTCGATGGTGAGATCAGGCAACGGCTCGAACAGCGGGGTGACGTCCTCGAGCGCGCCATTTTCGTCGCGAACGAGCGCGCCGCTCTCATCTCGTCGAAACAAGCGTCGCGGCGCTTGCTGCGGGGAGCCGTCGTCCGGGTCTTCGGGCCCATCGCCGAGCGCATCGGCCGCTTCGACCGGCAGCTCGCAGCTCGCGGCCGCGACGCCCGCGCCTTCGTCCTCGGGGGGCGGGGCGCGAACCGGGACCGGTACCGGGACGAATCGCTCGCCGCGATAGTCGCGCACCTTGTTGTCGGGAAAGGCGCGGAGGCGCACCAACAACTCGCGCCCACGGTTTTCGTCGGGGGTGAAGACGGAAAAGCTGAGAGGCCACCCCGCCACGTCGGCACGGGGGACGTCGAGAGAACGCAGCCACGTCCCGTCGAGCGCGTAGAGGTCGATGCGAAGGTTGGACACCAGACCGGGCACGGGCGCATCGGTGTCGACGATGATCACCGCCTCCCCCAAGGGCGGGAGAACCTCGGCTTCCGGAGCGCAGCCGCCCGTGGTCAGGGAGAGGCCGACGACGATGGCCGCGGCCACACCAAAGGCAACCTGGTGCCTCATGGCGTCTCGAACTCGACGCCGAGCGAGCCACCGTCGACCGGCTGTCGGATCGGATCGGGGTCGTCGCGGACCAGAAAGTACGTACCGACCGCGGCCCCCGCGACAACCACCGCCGCCGCCGTCCAGAACCACCATTGCTCGACGATCAGGGGCTCGTCTTCGGCGAGGTCGGCGCGGAGGATCGCGTCCTCACCGGCGCGGACCTCGAGCTGGGAGCGGTACGTCTCGAAGCCGTCGCGCTCCACCCGGAGTTCGTAGGCCCCCGCGGGACGTCGTACGACCACGGGGGCTGGGCCGAGGTCGCGCTCGCCGAGAAAGACGAGCGCCCCGTCGACGTTGGCGTCGACGCTGATGGTGGCGGGCAGTTGGTCGAGCTGCAGGTCGAGCGGAGGGTTGGGTCCCGGGCGAAAGTCGCGTCGGACCACCTGGTCCCCGAACCCTTTGCGGGAAATGGTCACCACGTGACTGCCCGGATCGAGTTCGAGCACGAAGGTCTCGGCCCGGGGAACCTCACCCGGGCCCGGTGCTCGCAAGCCCGCGATGGCGGTGGTGCGCTCGGCCGCTGTCCCCGCCTTGGCTTTGGCTCGAGCCCGCGCCCCTTCGACCTCGGGGCTCGGGATCCCCTCCGGCCGCGGATCGCGCGTGCGCCGAGCTTCTACCGAGACCGGCTTCCATCGGGCATCTTTACCCCGAACCCACGAAAGCGGGCGCCCGTCGATGGCGAGCTTGGCCGTGGCGGGGGTCACCGTGACCGTGACCCGCGCGATGGCCTTTTCGACGGCCCGGAGATAACCCCGGGTGTCCTCGAGTCGCTGACGTGGAAGCTCGCGGCCGCCGACCTTTTTTTCGTGGGCGACGAGGGTCTTGCGCCAAGTGTCACGGGCTGCGGTGTACCGGCCCATGCCCTGCAGGCAGAAGCCAATGTTGTACAGGGTGATGGGATGCGGGGCGAGCGCCTGTGCTTCCTCGAAGGAGGCGAGCGCTTCAGCCCACCGAAACTCGGTGATGTCCTTCGTGCCCTTTTGAAATGCGCGCCGAGCGGCCGTTTTTCGCGTCGCTTCGTCGTCGGGCTTCTCGCTGTCTTCGCGAGAGGCCGTGCTCGCCGCCCGCCGCGCAGGTTCATCCGCCTCGGCGTCGCGCGCGCCGGTCGATGCCTTCGGCGTCGCGGCAGGGGATGCCCCCGCGACCCCCCAAATCAGAGCCCCGGCCGCCACGCCCAACATGGCCGAAACGGGGAACGTGGCGCTAGTAGGGGTTGTCCGCATGAAAGCTGCCTGGCTTGGGCGGGGATGGGGTCGGATCGCCCGCCGGCGCCGGGCTGGAGGCGTCCGCCGCCTTCGGCGCGACGACCGCTGCCTGACCCGTCGTCGGTCTCGGCGACGATGTTCCGGAGAGGGCCGTGGGCGTTTCCGCCGCGGGGGCCGCAAGCGGGGCGCCGTCCCGTGGTTTCGGCGTCGTCGTCGACGGGGGCTCGTCGCGGCGGCTCGGGCTTTCCCCGTCGACCCGTCTTCGGTCCGTTTCGCCCAGCCCAGCCTCGTTAAGCCCAGCCTCGTTAAGCCCAGCCTCGTTAAGCCCAGCCCCGTTGAGCCCAGCCTCGTTAAGCCGGGCCTCGTTGAGCCGGTTGGGCCCGGCGGCCGCATCACGCGCGGCCCGGTCGGAGGAAGCCCCGTCGAGCGCAGCCAAGCCGCCGGACAGTCCGTTCGGCTCCAGGCGGTCCACCGTCGCCGGGACCAGCAACCAGAATCCGAGCGCTCCCGCGGCCAGACCGACGCCGATCCCCGCGCCCACGATCATGCCGCGCTGGCGCGGCTTTCGCCTCGCGGCGTTTTTGCCCGGCGTCGATGCGGCGCGGACCAGCTCCCGGCTCGCGGGCTCAGGTCGCGTCGACTCACTCCCCTCGAGCTCTCCCTGGGCCACGTACATGCGCTCGAGCTCGAGGAGGGTCGCGTGAACCTCGTCGAGACTGGGGCGGTCGCCCGGGTCGGCCGCGAGCATGCGGTCGACGAGGTTCGTGAGCTCGGTCGGGTGGTCGGGGCGGATTTCCGACAGGTCCCGAAAGTCCCGCTTCACGACCGCCTTGAACACCTGGCCTACGTTGTCTGCCTCCGTCGGACAAACGCCGGTCAGGGCTTCGTACATCGTCATCCCGAGCGCCCAGCAATCGGCGCGGCCGTCGATGTCGCGCTCTCCGTAGACTTGCTCCGGCGCCATGTACGTCGGCGTTCCGAGCACGCTGCCCGTCTTGGTGAGTTTGCCCGTGTGCTTGAAGGCCTCGTTCACCTTGGCGATCCCGAAGTCGATCAACTTCGGGACGCGCTCGGGGCCGTCTTCGTCGGCGATGAAGATGTTGTCGGGCTTGAGGTCGCGGTGCACGACGCCGTGCCGATGCGCATGCCGCACCGCGTCAGCGAGGCACCGCATCCACCGCGCCGCCTCAGAAACGGTGAGGCACCCCTCGCGCTCCAGCACGTCGGCGAGCGTCTCTCCCTCGAGGAGCTCCATCACCATCACCGGTCGGCCGTCCGGGAGCTCGATGACGTCGTGCACCCGAACCAGATGCCGGTGCTTGAGGGCGGCGATCACCCTGGCTTCACGAAGGAACCGCTCGCGCACGTCGTCCCGGCGGACCCCGAGCGACTTGATGGCCACTTCGCCCTCCGTCACGAGGTGACGCGCGCGCCACACCGCCCCCATGCCGCCTTCGCCGATTTGCTCTCGCAACTCGAAGCGCCCGGCGATGACGTCGCCGGCGCTCAGCTGCGGATACTGAGGCGGGTTCGCTACACTCATGGTCCGTTCCCCGTGAGTCACTTTAACCGTGAGGTCTCCGATGACAAGCAATGCTTTAATTACAGCACCTTACAACGGAACATGAACGACCACGCCTCGCTCTGGCGACGCATCGAGGCCTCGACCGCGCCCCACGGCGTCAGCTCTGGGGGGGTTCGACGGATGGCGCGGAATCGTCGCCGTCCGAGCTGAGAAAGACCTCGTGGACCACGATTTGGTTCGGCCCGGAGAACATCTCTCGGGGGGGACGATTCTTGTGGGCCTCGGCGAAGGATGGGCTTCTCGTCCAGGCTTCGAAGTCCTCCATCGACCGCCACCACGTCTTGACCTCGTAGAAGCCCTCCTTGGTGGGGTCGGACACCCAGCGTCCCGTCTTGCGGTCGAGCTTCATCGGGCGCGGCCGATGCACTTCATTTCGGATGAAGCCGGGTGAGCGGTCGACGAGGTGAACCCGATTCCTGAAGCGGTCTTCGAAGTCTGCCTCGTAGCCCTCGGAAACCGGGATGCGATTGGTCACGACGATCATCGCCCGGAGTATAAGCGGTGGCGCGGTCAGTTCACCCCGCCGGGCCCTCGACCTCCGTCTCGCGATCGGGATAGCGTCCCCTCATGGCGAAGCGCATCGAACGCATCGGGATCATGACCGGCGGCGGCGACTGCCCGGGACTCAACGCGGTCATTCGCGCCGTCGTCCTGAAGGCCCACGCCCGAGGCTGGCGGGTCATGGGTTTGGAGGACGCGACCGCGGGGCTCATCGACCTCGACTACTGCTCGCCGCACGGAAACCGGTGGCTGGAGCCGGCCGACGTGCAGGACATTCTCACCCGTGGTGGGACCATTCTTGGCACGTCCAACCGTAGCGACCCCTTTCGGTTCGTGGTCGAGGAGAACGGAGAAAAAAGGGAAACCGACGTCTCGGACCTCGTCGTCGCAAACTTTCGCAAACTCGGGCTCGACGCCCTCATCAGCGTCGGCGGCGATGGTTCGATGGGTATCGCGAAGCGGCTCCTCGACAAGGGGATCCCCGTGGTGGGGGTGCCCAAGACGATCGACCAAGACCTCGGCGCGACCGACTACACCTTCGGCTTCAACACGGCCGTTCAGGCCTGCACCGACGCCATCGACCGCCTCCAAGACACGGCGGCGAGTCACGATCGCGTGATGTTCCTCGAAGTCATGGGCCGCAACGCCGGGTGGATCGCGCTCGCCTCCGCCATCGCCGGCGGCGCCCACGTTTGTGTGATCCCGGAGATCCCCTATCAGCCCCGCATCATCGTCGACCAGATCAAGCGGCGTCTCGGCGCCAAACGACCTTTTTCCATCGTGGTGGTGGCCGAAGGGGCGCAGCCGGCCGAGGGGGATCAGAGCTACGCCGGGCCGCGTGAACTCGGCGCCATGCCCAAGCTCTTCGGCGCCGCCTACAAACTCGCGGCGGCCATCGAACCCGAGCTCGACCTCGATTGCCGCGTCACCGTCCTGGGCCACATTCAACGTGGCGGCTCCCCCACCCAGTTCGATCGGATCCTCGGTACCCGGTTCGGCGCCGCCGCGGTCGACGCGGTCGCGGACGGGGCGTTCGGACGAATGGTGGCGCTGCGCACCCCAGAGATCGTGACGGTACCCATCGAGGAGGCCATCGCCAACGAGCGGCGCGTCGACCCGGGGGGCCAACTCGTGCAGGCGGCCCGTGACACGGGCATCTGCTTTGGCGACCGGTGAACCGCCGGGATGGTCGACGACGCATCAAGCGGGGCGGTTCGACCGCCACGAGTCGTCACCCTCGGGGGCGGCCACGGACAGGCCGCCCTGCTCGCTGCGCTCTGCCGCGTCGACTGCGACATCACGGCCATCGTCAGCGTGGCCGACGACGGCGGTTGCTCCGGCCGCCTGCGCAAAGAGTTGGGTATGCCTCCCCCCGGGGACGTCCGGCGATGCCTCACGACCCTGGCGCGCAACCGTCGCCTTGCCGAACGCTTCGAAGTGCGACTCATGTCGGCGTCGGACGTCGCATCCGATGCCGCCCCGGACGTGACTCGGTCGGCGGGGAATCTCGCGCTCGCGGACGCTTACCACACCTTTGGGAGCTTACAGGCGGCCGTGGACTGGGCGGGCGAGCTGCTTCAATGCCGGGGCCGCGTCGTACCGGTCGCCGAGGTCCCGGGAGTGCTCGCGGTGTACGACATGGTCGCGGGGGCGCTTCAGGGCGAGACGACCGTCGCGTCCCGGGCGCAAGCCCCCGTCGTCACGGTGGTCCACGGACCCGAGCAAGCCAACCCGGCGGCGGTGGAGGCGATCGGCACCGCCGACTTCGTCTTCATGGGTCCCGGCAGCTTCATCACGAGCACCCTCGCGACGCTCACCACCGCCGAGGTCGCCGAGGCGATCGTCGAGACCGACGCGACTCGGATCATGATGCACAACGTCGCGAGCGAAGGAGACCAGACCGAGCGCTTCACCCTGCTCGACTACGTACGGCTTCTTCGTGACCACTTGGTGATCCGGAGCGGGGAAGAAGACTTCGACTTCGCCGTGCTTCGTCACCCCGGCCCCGAGGAGCCCCCGCGGTTCGCCCGCCGCACGCTGGGAGACGGCACGGTGGAGCTGGTGGCCCCGCTGTGTCGGGCTGCGGAAAACCGTCACGACACCGAATTGGTCGCCGCCGCGCTCGGCCATCACCTCGGGTTCCGACCACGCCCGCCCGGCTCCCTCGTTCCTCCCCCGACGACCGACGGGGACGCTTCGTTCGAGGCGAGCCTGGCCCGCGCTCAGCGCCGACTCTTCCGAACGGACGGGGAGGCGACCAACGGGTAAGGGCCCGGCCGGGACGCGCCAACGGGTGGAGGCGACCATCGCCCCCCCCCCCGGGCGGGCCACCCCTCAGGGAGGTGCGGGCGCCGCCGGGGCCGCTCCCTCGGGAGGCGCCGTCGTCGTCGTTTCGAGAGGCTTTTTCTCGAGGATCTCGAACTGGACCCGCCGGTTGGTGGCCTTGCCCTCGTCGGTGTCGTTGCTCGTGAGCGGCTTGTCGGGACCATAGCCCTTCGCCGTGAGGCGCCCGGCTTCGACGCCGCGTTGCACCAAAGCGGCGACCACCGCGTCGGCCCGCGCCTGCGAGAGGCGCCGATTGAGTCCCTCGGAACCGGTGTTGTCGGTGTGCCCCTGGACCTCGACCTTCAGGACTTCAGGGTGCTTCTTCATCACCGCGGCGATCTCGTCGAGGAGCGAAAAGCTCACCGGCTTGATCGTCGACAGACCGACGGCGAACTGAATCTTCTGGGTGATCACGATCTCCTGGCGGGTCACGATGACCTTCTGCTCGGCCGGGCAGCCGTTGATGCGCGGGTCGGCGTTCGCCACCCCCGCCTCGTCGGGACAAGCATCGTCGGCATCCACGATCGAGTCGCCGTCGCGGTCGGCCGGGCAGCCGTTCTTGGCCGGGTCGGGCTGCGCCACCCCCGCGACTTGCGGGCAGGCGTCGACGTCGTCGGTCACGCCATCTCCGTCGGCGTCCCCAGGCGCGGGACAGCCGTTCTTCTGGGGATTGACGTTTTGCACGCCCGCCTGCTGAGGACAGGCGTCGCGGTCATCGGGGATGCCGTCGCCGTCGGCATCTTTCGGGGCCGGGCAGCCGTTCAGGGCGGGGTCGTTGTTGGCCAGTCCCTTCTCCTGCGGACACTTGTCGTTCGCGTCGGGGATGCCATCGCCGTCGGTATCGACCACGACGGGCGCTTTTTGCGGCTGTTTCGCGCTCGGCCCTTCGTAGACCCACCCGTCGAGTGCGTTCCACTTCCAATCCTCGTAGACCCCGCAGACATCGAGAATTAGGTCGTGATCGTCCTGCTCGACGACCTCGACCTCGTCGGGCGCACAGCCACTCCGGTAGGCCGCATAGGTCTTGGCGCGGTTGGGGCCGTGACACCCTCCCGCCGATGCCATCACGGCGAGCAGTACCGCCGCCATGCGCCCCCGACACTTCCTGCCGTGCGCGCGCGACCGGCCCTTTCCACATTTCATGACGCGCGACCTTCTCAATCGCCGCCCGGTCCGTCAAGGCGGCACCGCGGAGGCGACAAGCAGCCAGCAAGCGACCCCTCCGAGCACGACGCAAAGAGCGGTAGCGTGTCGGTTCCCCTCGTACTACTGTCTGCCGCCCTCGGGGAGGCGTCGCCGACGAAGTCTCCGCCCGCCGAGGAGAACGGTTTCCCATGGCGAAGACCAAGACCAAGAAGGCGAGCGCGAAGAAGGCAACGGCCAAAAAGGCGGCGACAAAGAAGAAAGCTGCGGGCTCATCTTCCTCCGAAGAGGCTGCTTCGTCCAAAGAAGATGGGAAGCCGTCGCGACCGGCGCCCGCCTTCAAGCCCCGCGCCGATGAAGACGCGGGCCTCGACGACGACCAGATGCTCGAGCTCTACGGGAAGCTCATCGACGAGCGCGTGCGCGTGCTCCGCGGCCTCGACAAACATCTCGGAGAAGCCGTGACGGACATCGATCCTCTGGCCGATGAAGTGGACGTGGCGACGCGACACGCCGAGCAGGCCTACCTGATCCGATTCGCCGACAAGGAGCGCAAGCTCCTGCGCGAGATCGATCATGCGCTCGAGAAGATGCGCGAGGGAGACTACGGGTTGTGCGAGGGAACAGACGAGCCCATCGGCTTTCCTCGCCTCTCGGTCCGCCCTTGGACGCGGTACAGCGTGCGCTACAAGGAAGAGTTGGAGCGGGAAAAGCGGTCCCGACAGGCCTGAGTCCGTTCCCCGGAACGTCTCGAGGGCCAGAAACGTCTCGGGGGCCAGGAACGTCTCGGGTTGCGTGTCAGGAGGTGATGTCGTCGAGACGCGCCATGAGCGCGTCGTCGAGGGAGGAGGTCACCGCGAGGCAGTTTTCCTCGACCTGTTGGGGGGATTTGGCCCCGACGAGGGTCACGGCAACCGCGTCGCGTGACAACAGCCACGCGATGGCGAGCTCGCGAAGCGAGTGACCCGACGCCGCTGCCACCGAGGTGAGGCCGTCGAGTTGGCCGCCGTCGAGCCGCTCTCGTACGTCGGAGAAGCGGGCGCGTTCATCCGCGGTGTCGAACGCGTGCCCCGCCCGATACCGGCCCGACAGCAGCCCCTTGGCCAACGCGCTGTGGGCGACCACCGCCACGTCGCGACGCGCACAAGCCTCGAAGTCCTCACCTTCGGCCGAGCGCTGCAAGAGGTTGTGCTCGAGGGCGTTGGTGGCGATGGTGCCCCCTTCGCACGCGGTCTCGAGGATCGCCGCGTCGAAGTTGCAGACACCGAGGTGTCGAATCTTCCCCTCTTCGACCAGCTTCATCGCGTCGGTGACCACCTTCTCGATGGGCATTTGGGGGTACCAACCCTGAAGCTGGAACAAGTCGATGTAATCCGTGCGAAGCGCGGTGAGCGATTTCTCTACCGCGGCGCGGAGCCCGTCGGCAGACTCGCCGGGGAAGGCCTTTGTCGCCACGACGCAACGGTCCCGCCGACTTCCGGCCACCATCTGGCCCAGCAGCTCCTCTGAGACGGGCGCGTTCCGGCTGGCGTCGAAGAAGGTGATGCCGAGTTCGAACGCTGCGGCGATCGTGGACCGAGCCGCCTCGATGTCGACAGGACCCATCGCCCCCGTAAGCGGCCAGAGACCCAGCCCGAGACCCGACACCGCCGGCACCCCCGGCAAGAAGGATGTGTATTTCATCAGTAAGAAGCGAGGCGAAGGTGCGCCGTGCGGCGTCGTCGCGGCTCACCTCGAGGGCGAGCGCTCATTCCGAATGCGTAAGAGCCTCTTGCTCGCTCGCGCCGGCGTCAAGCTTCGCTCGTATGGCTTCTAGCCGCTTCGCCTCGGCCTCGGTGTAGCGGGGCGTGGCGGCACCGTTCGACGCGACGGGCCGAGGGATGCCGAACCGGCGACCCCAATCCATCAACTTGGCCACCGGCAAGCCCGAGCGTCGTGACAAGGCCTCGAGATCGTGCTCGGCGTCACTCCTCGCGACGGGAGCGATGCCGGCGCTCGGGGCCGACGGGGTCCGAGATGATGGAGTGGTGTTGGCTTCGGGTCGAACAGACATCAGGGTCCACAAGCGTTCAGCTACCCCTGGTCCGTAACGCGACGAGGAAGGACGTCAAGCCGGGCTGTCACCCTCAGGGGGTGATGCCGCACGCATGGCGGGTCAGCCGAGCCGGTAGCGCCGCTCGAAGCCATTCTCGCAGTCGAAAATCACCACCTGGACGGCGCCGGTCGCGTCGACCTCGTAGCGCTCTTCGATGGGGGGTCCCACCCCTTCGAGCCGCGCGACGTCTTCATCCTGAAAACGGTCTCGATGGCGAAGGCCCCGGTCGTAGGGAAAGAAGACGACGCCGTGGGGCGACACGTCCCCCTGCGGTTGCCCTTCCCCGTCGAGGTGTCCGCACTCGACGAACCGGAAGTGGCCGATGTTGTGCGCCGGCCGGTACCGCCGCCGCCTGACCAGCGGAGGCTCGCCGGGCGCCGGCACTGGAGTTCCGCGTGCGAAGATCGGATCGAAGCTGACCCAGCGTCCGGCCCGCTGCTCGCGGAACACGCCGAGGTGCCGCGTGAAGCGCTCGTGCAGCCCGGGCGCGTCCATCTCGGACGCCGCGATCGCGAGGCCCATGGCGGTCGACGCCGAGGGATGCACCGACCGCTGGACCCGATGGCCAAAGCGCTCCCGGAGGATGCGGGACACGATCGGCAGACCGGAGCCGCCGCCCACGACGTACACCCCGGCCACCCCCGCCTCGGCGGCGTCGCGCTTCAGCGCTTCGAGGGCGCCGTGCCCATCGCCCTCGACATCGGGGGCCATCACGCGGTGCAGCGCCGTGAGCGTGTGCTCGATGTAGGGCCGCAGGCGGTCGTAGTAGTCGGCCACCGGTACGAAGACCGGGCCGACGTGCTCGTCGAAGGGGCTCAGATCCACGGCGACCCGGCGGGTGTTCGGCCCGATCGCCTCCTTCGCCTCACGGCAGGCATCGAGCAACCCAGGTAGGTGGGGCCGCACCTCGGCGAGCGGGATCGCCGCGCGCTCCAACGCCAGCGTCAACAACACCGCGTCGAAATCGTCCCCGCCCAACTCGGCGATCCCAGACGTGTCGACGACGTCGTGGTCGCCGCCGCGAACGGTGACGAGGGCGGCGTCGAACGTTCCTCCGCCGAGGTCGTAGACGAGAACGTGGTCACGCTTGCGGTTGAGCTTGCCCTGGTAGCGATGAGCGTATTCGAGGGCGGCCGCGCTGGGTTCGTTGACCAAGGCCCGAACCGCGAACCCCGCCCTTCGAAAAGCCTCGAGGGTGGCAAACCGCTGCGAGGAGCGTGCGTGGGCGGGCACGCTCACCACCGCTTCGGGGAGCGCGTCCACCGGGGGGAGGTTGGAACGCGCCCGCAGCTCCTCCCCGAGGTGGCGTACGAAGTCGGTGGCCAGATCGAGCAACCCCACGTCGACCCCGCCCATCTGCACTCGGTGCTCAGGCCCAAAACGACCCAAAAGTCGCTTCCACGAGCGAAGATGGGGCGCCCCTTGTCGTGCCAGCGTCTCGGCCCGGTGACCGTGAACGAGCGCTCCGTCGGGGGCGACCGCGCTCACGGTCGGTATGTGGTCCACGACGTCTCCCGCTTCGGTGCTGAAGCCGACCACCGGAACGTTGCCCCGGTCGCTGAAGGCGACGACGGTTCTCGTCGTGCCGAGGTCGATGCCGATCCTCACCCCTCCAGGTTAACGAGGGCCCTCATGCCGGGCCAAGACCCGCGCGCGCTTGGTCTTCGTAGACCCCCGCGGGCGCGGATGACATCCTGCGCCATCGTGGAGGAGGAGGACGAGGAGCACCGCTGCGCCCAGGCCTGTGGGCGCACGGCCGAGAGTCCGCTCCAGATCCCGCCGGCCGGATGGCGCGACATCATCTGGCGCCTTCGCCACGAGCTCGGCCGCGACAATGTGACGGTGGTCGCCGCCGGCGTCGCTTTCTTCGGGCTGCTCGCGCTCGTGCCCGCCCTCGGCGCGACGGTGAGTCTCTACGGCCTGATCGCAGACCCCGCCGACGTCGCCCGCCATCTCCACGCGCTCGGGGGCTACCTCCCCGCATCCAGCGCCACGCTTTTTCGCCGACAGCTCCAAAACATCGTCGCGCGCTCGACCACCACCTTGGGTCTGAGCCTCGCGCTCAACCTGCTGCTGAGCGCGTGGAGCGCCAGCCGCGCCATGACCTCACTTCTCAGTGCCCTCACCATCGCCTACGACGAAGACACGAACCGAAGCTGGGTTCGTCTGCGGGCGGTTTCGCTCGCCTTCACGCTGGTTGCGGTGCTCATCTCGAGCGTGAGCATCGGGCTCATCGTCGCCCTTCCCGCGGTCCTCGTGGTGGTGGGGGTCGACGACGCCGTATGGATCCGTTGGCCCGTCCTGTTTGCCACATCGGTGGGAGGGCTCGCGCTTCTCTATCGTCACGGTCCCGCCCGGCGACCGGCCCGCTTTCGGTGGACGATCTTGGGGGCGCTGCTCGGCACCACCCTTTGGATCGGGGGCTCCATCCTCTTGTCGACCTACATTCAGCACTTCGTAGAGCTGCGCGCCTACGGCTCCTTGGGGGCGGTCGTAGCCATGATGCTCTGGATGTTTCTCACCGCCTGGTCCGTCATGCTCGGCGCCGAACTCAACGCGGAGGTCGAACGCCAAACCGAAGTCGATACGACCGTGGGCCCACCACGACCTCGCGGCGAGCGCGGCGCCTTCGCCGCCGACACTGTCGGCCCGTGCCGGCCCCCAGAGGGCTTCGTCAAGGAAGCCCTTCGCCGCGCGCGGGCGGCGGCCCGGCGCGCCACCACCTCCCGGATGCCCCGTTGAGCGGTAGCCTCGCAGGCGCGTCGACGTGCCTCCGGCTCAGGAATCGCTTCGCGGCCACTCGTGGTCGCGGATCAGTCCTTCCTGCACGGTGCTGGCCACCAAACGTCCCGCGCGATCGAAGTACCGACCGTGGGCCAGGCCCCGCGCGCCCGTCGCGCTCGGGCTTTCGATGACGTAGAGCAGCCAATCGTCGAAACGAAAGGCGCGGTGAAAGTACATCGTGTGGTCGAGGCTCGCGACCTGCATCCCCGGGGTGAACCACGAGACGCCATGCGGCTGGAGGGCCGCCCCGAGGAGATTCAGATCCGACGCGTAGGCGAGCAGATAGCGGTGAAGCGCGGGCCGGGCCGCCAGCCTCCCCGCCGCCCGTACCCAGATGCGCCGGCGGGGCGGCATGGCCACGGGCCGAAACGGGTCGAAGACGTCGACGGAACGACTTTCGATGGGAAAGGAGGCGGTGATGCGGTCGCGCAGCGGGGCGGGCATCCGCTCACGATGTGCGTTCATCCAGTCTTGGTCGGCGGCGACCTCCTCTGGCGGCGGCGCATCGGGCGCGCTCGCCTGGTGGTCGTAGCCTTCTTCTCGAACGTGAAAGCTCGCCGACATGCTGAAGATGGGTCGGCCCGATTGAATCGCTTTGACCCGTCGCGTCGTGAAACTCTTGCCATCCCGAATGGGGTCGACGTCGTAAATGATCGGCAACTTGGCATTGCCCACCCGAAGAAAGTATCCGTGAAAAGAGTGACACTCGCGGTCGGCGGGCACGGTTTGCTCCGCCGCACTGAGGGCCTGCCCCAAGGCCTGGCCCCCGAACACGTTGCCCCACCCCAGATCCTGACTCTGCCCGCGAAAGAGATTGGCCTCTAGACGCTCGAGCTCGAGCAGCCCGACCAACTCCGAGAGGGCCTGGGCCCGCGTGTCGTCGGTCACGGGGCCGGCTACTCGGCCGCCTCGGCGGAGGCCGAGCCGTCTGCCACACCAAAGGTGAGGAGGAGGTTGTTGCGAATCTGCACCTGGTCCACGAGCTGAGGCTCATACACCGTCGCGAACTCATAATCGAGCGATGCCCATTCCACGAAGCGAAGGCCGACCGATGCCCGCGCATTGAAGTTCGTGAGCTCGAGCGCCGACCGGTCGTCGTCGTCGGGCTGGTTGTTGGCGAGCGGGATCATCGCTTCCGCCGAGGCCCGGTAGATGATCCGCTTGTCCTGGAGACTGCCCCAAAGCTCCACTGCCGCCTCGGCGCCCGCCTGCAGCACGTCGTCGAGCTCCTCGACCTCGACCACGTCTGCGGTCTCCTCGTCGTCGTTGATGGCGAGCTGTCCATTGGCCAACGATTGTCGGGCCCCACCGCCGACGCGGGTCTCGATGTTCAATGGGGTGGTTCGATAGGGTTGGGCGAAGACACCCAGGGACTGGCGGAAGCGAGAGGGAAGGAACATCTCGGTCAGATTGAGCGTCGTCGCGTCCCGGATCTCCGTCGTGGTTCCGTCGAGGTTCGCGACGTCGTAGTTCGTCGGCTCGGCGCGAATGTCATCGCCCCGAAACATCGTCGTGTTGTAGGACACGCGGCCAAAGAAGCCGAACCAATCGAGAAGGTGGTAGAGATAGGTGCTGTCGGCGTCGAGGGCGTCCTGCGACTTCACGAAGCGTTCGATGGCCGGCGTGCGCTGAAGGCCCGCGAACAAGTTGAGGTTGTTGCGCAGCTCGTGGTCGCCCGAGCGCCAGTCGAGCCCCCCGTCGAGCTTGAAACCGAACCCGATCGACGTCCCCGACTGTTGGCCTACGACGTTGCGGTTGTCCTGGAGATTGAACGTCGCCGCGGTGCTGATGCGCCAATCCACCCCATCCTTCTCCTCCGTGGCGTCATCTTCCCCTTCGACGGCGAGCGCGTCCGCGTCGATGATGTAGTCGGGATCCGACCCCTCGAGACCGTCGTCCTGGGCGACCGCCCCGCGGGGCGTCAACAGCAACGGGAGGAAACACGAAACGGAAGCGAGGGATACGGACAGGCTTCTCATGGGGCAACTCCTACCGAGGCGCCGGCCACAGCGCGGCCAGCGTGGTGGGACGCCTTTTACACAAAGTCGTGGTCGTGCCCAAATACGTGGCGCGTCACGTCGCTTCGTCACCTCGGTACGGGGGATCGCCGGGCGCGCGGTAACGGTCGAGCGGGCTTCGCTGGGCATCGCTACCGAAGTACCAGCCGCTACCGCCGGGGGTGCCGAACAGGAGATGCATCGTCGCGCGGGTTCCCTCCGCCGGCGATTTCATCCCCATGGCGGACGGGTCCGCGCCGCGATCTCGGGCCCGCGGGAGGGTGAGGTCGGTCGCGATGTAACCGGGGGTGCAGGCGTTGATGCACAGGCCCTCGTGTTCGCGAGCGAGCGCGATGGTGTAGGCATTGAGGCAGGCCTTCGAGAGGCCGTAGGCGTTTCCCCCGCCCATTCCCGCGGCCGCAAAGTCACCGTCGCCGCCGGCTACGGCCCGGGCGTCGGCGATGAACCTCTCGACGTCGGCCCACGTCACGTCGGACGCCGTGAGCTGCACCTGGCGCGCGCGGCTGCATCCGGCGAGGAACATCGGACCCGACGCCGACGACACGTTGACGATGCGTTCTCGCGTGAGCGGCAGGAAGGCATCGCATACCCGTTTGGGGCCATACGTGTTGACCTCCAGCACCCCGTCGAGGTCGGCGCTGCCGAGGCCGATGCCCGCGTTGTTGACGACGCCATACAGCTCGGGATGCCGAGCGGCCACGTGCTCCGCCGCCGCGCGTACGGAAGCATCGTCGGCGACGTCGATGACGACCACCTCGATGCGCTCGGCCCACTCGGGATGGTCGGACACCAAGGCGTCGCGGGCGGCGCGCCCGCGTTCCGGGTCGCGCGCGCCGAGCCCCACCCATGCGTCTTCCCGCGCGGTGAGGATGGCGGAGACGGTCGCGAGACCGATCCCCTTGTTGGCCCCCGTGACGAGTACGGCCGTGGTCATGCCCAAGCACAACCACGGATCCGCACCCGCAGCCACTCGTATTCAGCCGTCGAAACGCTCGAAGAGGCCCGCGGCCCCCTGCCCGCCTCCGATGCACATCGTGACGATCGCGTAGCGGCCGTTGCGGCGCTTCAGCTCGTAGAGCGCCGTGGCGGTCAGCTTGGCACCGGTACACCCCAGAGGGTGCCCGAGGGCGATGGCGCCTCCGTTGGGGTTCAGTTTCTCGTCGGGGATCTCGAGCGTCTTCTTCACGTAGACCGACTGACTCGCGAAGGCCTCGTTGAGCTCGACGACGTCGATGTCGCTCATCTTCAGTCCCGTCTTGTCGAGGAGCTTCCGCACCGCGGGAACGGGCCCGATCCCCATGATGGCCGGGTCGACGCCCACGGTGGCGAACGAGCGGAAGTAGGCCAGCGGCTTCACCCCGAGGGCGCCCGCCTTCTCCTTGCTCATGACCAAAGCGGCGGCCGCCCCGTCGCTGAGAGGGGAGGCGTTCCCCGCCGTGACCGTGCCCTTCTGCGAGAAGGCGGGCCGAAGCTTTCCGAGCCCTTCGAGCGTCGTGTCCGGACGCGGCATCTCGTCGACATCGAAGGTGAACGTCTTGCGTTCCCCGTTCTCGTAACGAATGGCGTCGATGGAGACGATCTCGTCCTTGAAGACCCCCTTCTCGAGCGCCGCCTTCGCCTTCATCTGCGAGTCGTAGGCGAACGCGTCCTGGACCTCGCGAGAAACGTCGAACTGCTTCGCGACGTTCTCGGCCGTGATGCCCATCGGCGTATGGGCCGTCGGCATCTTCTCCATCAGCTCCGGAGAGGCGCTCAGTCGAAATCCGGTCATCGGCACCGCGGTCATCGACTCGACCCCGCCCGCGACGAGGACGTCGTGGGATCCGAACGCCACGGCCCCGGCCGCGATGGCGATCGCCTGGAGGCCACTCGAGCAGAATCGGTTGATGGTCATGCCGCCGGTCTCGACCGGCAGTTCACCGAGGAGCCCCGCGAGCCGGGCCACGTTGAGCCCTTGGTCGCCTTCCGGCATCGCGCACCCGAGCACGAGGTCATCGACCATCTCCGGCTTTACGTTGGGCACCCGAGCCATGAGTTTGCGGATGACCTCACCGGCCAACTCGTCGGGCCGCTTGTACACGAGGGAGCCTTTGTGCGCGCGACCCACCGCCGAGCGCACCGCTTCTGCGATCACGATATCCGTCATGGTTTCCTCTCTCAGTTCCGAAGCGGCTTGTTGTTCATCAGCATGTATTGCATGCGCTCTTGGCTCTTCTGTTCGCCACACAAGCTGACGAACGCCTCACGTTCGAGGTCGAGGACCTCTTGCTCGGTCACCTCGTGGGTGTGGCCGGAGCGGCCGCCGCAGAGCACGACCGCCAGCTTGCGCGCGATGAGTCCGTCGTGCGCGGTCGCGTAGCCGCCGTTGACCAGGGTGTTGACCAGCATCTCGAGGGTCGCGATGCCGCTGTCGCCGGGCAAACGGTAGGCGCGTGGCGACGGCGGTCGGTATCCGGCGCGCGCCATCCCGATGACCCGCTGCTTTGCCTCGTGGAGCTGGCGTTCGCGATCGAAGCTGACGCCGTCGGTCACGCGGAAGTAGCCCATCCCCTGCGCCTGGTGGGCGCTGGTGGCGACGGTCGCCATCGCGATGTTCTTGAACACCTGAGTCACGAGTCCGTAGGTGTCGACCTCCATGCCGTCGGGTTGGTCTTCGAAGGCGCGCCACAAGGCGTTGAGATTGCCCGCCGCCCCGGGGATCACCCCGACGCCCGGCTCGACGAAGCCCGCGTAGGTTTCGAGCGCCGCCTGGACGCTGTTGGCGGCCATGCTGATCTCGAGTCCTCCGCCGAGGGTCATGCCGAACGGCGCCGCCACGACGGGAACGTGCGCGTAGCGCATACGTTGCATGGTGTCTTGCAGCGCCTTGACCATGCTTTCGAGGGTGTCCCACTGCTTCTGGGCGGCGGCCCCGGCGACGAGAAACAAGTTGGCGCCGACGCAGAAGTTCGGCCCCTGATTGAAGATGAGGACGCCCTCGAAGTCGGCTTCCGCGCGGTCGAGCGCATCGTTGAGCATCTTGCCGACATCCGCGTCGATGGAGTTGGCCTTCGACTTGAACGTCACGCCCAACACCCCGTCCCCGAGGTCCCAAGCCTCGGCGCTCGGGTTGCTGAGCACCGGTGCCTCGCCGCGGCGGGTGGTCGCGAGCGTCGCGTTCCGCGGGTCGGGGCTCTGGGCCACGTAGTCGCCCGACTTCAGGTTGTAGACCTTGCCCTCGTGATAGAAGCCCTTCGCGCCCGCCTCGCGCATCTTCTTCACCGACGCGGGGAGGTCGATTCCCTCTTCGACCATGCGGTCGTAGGTTTCCGCGAAGCCGAGGGCATCCCAGACCTGGAAGGGGCCGCGATCCCAATTGAAGCCCCACCGCATCGCGTCGTCGACGGCGGCGACATCATCGCTGATTTCGCCAATGCGACGGGCGGCGTAGGCGAGCGAGCGCGAAAAGGACCGCCAGGCGAACGTGCCCACCGGGCCCTCGGTCGCCACGAGCTTGCGAAGACGCGCATCGAGGTCTTCGGTCTCCGCGATCTTCTTGCAGGTGCTCTTGATCGCCTTGTCCCCGCCGCGGGGTCGGTAGTCGCCCGTCTTGGGGTCGAGGGTTTCGATCCCCGCCTTCGTCTTCTTGTAAAACCCCGCCTTCGTCTTGCTTCCGAGTTGGCCGTTCTCGACCATTTTTCGGACGTAGGCGGGGACCTCGAAGACCGCCCGGTCCTCGTCGGCGGTCAGCACCTGGTGACAGTTGTCGACCACGTGGATCAGCGTGTCGAGTCCGACCACGTCGCCGGTGCGAAAGGTCGCGCTCTTCGGGCGTCCCATGGGCGCGCCCGTGATCGCGTCGACGTCTTCGGGGGCCAGATCCATCTCGAGCATCAAGTGAATCACCGCCATCAGCGCGTGGGTGCCGATGCGGTTGGCGATGAAGTTCGGCGTGTCCTTGGCGTGCACCAGGCCCTTGCCGAGCAACTCCCGCCCCCACCGCTCGACCCGCGCCAGCGCTTCGTCGCTCGTGTCGGGACCGCGCACGAGCTCGAGGAGCTTCATGTAGCGCGCCGGGTTGAAGAAGTGGGTGATCAAGAAGCGCTGCTTGAAAGCGTCGCTCCGGCCTTCGACCATGTCGACGATCCGAAGGCCCGACGTGTTCGAGGCCACGATCGTGTCTTTGCCTTCGAGGAGCGTCTCGAGCCGAGCGAACAGAGACTGCTTGATGTCCAAGCGCTCGACGATCGCCTCGACGATGAGGTCGCACTCAGCCACCCGGGCCAGGTCGTCGTCGAAGTTGCCGACCTCGATGAGTTGCGCGTTTCGCGGATGCGACAGCGGGGCCGGCTTGTGCTTCGTCAGCTTCTTGAGCGCGCCGGCGGCGAAGCCGTTGCGCGCCGCGCGACCGGCCTTGTCGGCGTCTTTCAGCGCGGGCGGGACGATGTCGAGCAGCAGGACGGGCAGTCCGGCATTGGCGCAGTGCGCCGCGATGCCGCTGCCCATGACACCAGCTCCGAGCACGGCGACGCGTCGGATGGGCGGGTTCTTGGCCATGGGTTTCCTCACGGAGTTCGAGTGGCGCCGGAGCGGCGTCAGACGACCCCCGGAGGGTCTGCGCCGCCGCGACGTAACAACGTTTCGCCAGCGCTATAGCACCTTTCGCCCGCCGTGCGGGGACGGGCTCACCGGGTGGGCGGCGTCTCCAGGTCGCACGGGGGCAGGCTCGCGCAATCGACGGCGGCCGCGCAGTCGGTGTAGTCACGGCGGTCGGCCGGATCGCAGCGGCAGTTGGAGCCGTCGACCCCGCACGCCCAGATCCGTCGGATCGCCGCCTCCGTCAGCACCAAGTCGGTGACGAACACGTCGTCGTAGGCCGCCCCGATGGACCGCTGCGGGTCATTGATGCGGAAGAACTCGTCGGACGCCGGGACGATGGGGTTGTCGTCGTCGTTCACCCTGTCGTTCGCCCCGTCGACGAACGTGGTGACGGTGTTCGGGTCCCGAAAAAAACGGCAGACGACGTGGATCCAGGTCCCCAACGAAAACCGGCCCGTCGCGTTGGCGTTCTGCCAGGTCGTCTCCCACCCTAGTGCGCAGTTCGGGTATCCAAGTGATGCTTCGGAGATCCACTCCATGATGTAGCCCTGCTGCGCGCCCGGCGCGGCCTTGCTCATGAACAGGCGCAGACCGCCAGTAGGAGGGAGTTCGTCCGGGCGCACCCAACCCCCGAACGTGAGACCCGCATTCCCAATCTCGAGGGCCCGTTCCGTCACGGCATCGAGGCCTGCCGGCATTGGCGTCAGCCCCGCCGCCATCGCGCGCTGCCCCGTCCGCGCATCATCGTCGACGGTGGGCGCGTCGCGCTCCATCAGGTTGCGCCCGTTTCCGCTGGTGTCGGTCCCGAGGCTGTCGCCCTCGAAGTCGTACGCGCCGAGCATCGCGCCCGACCAGTCGGGCAGCCGCGTGGGGTCGCTCGCCGCCCCCCCGGCCCCGTCGTCGCCGCCCACCCCCATCTGACCGCCGCTGCTGGTGACGTCTTCCCGGCCTTCGCCCAGCCGTTGCACTTCGATGGACGTGCACGCGGGCGCGGCGACACTCAAGGCGATGATGCTGACGAAAGCGCGCATGGGACCAAGGTACGGCATGTTCAAGCAACTTACGACCCGCAGCGGTTCAGGCGCCCACCGCCCTCCGGCGGCGGCCAAGCAGCACCCCGAACAGACCGAGAACGACCGCCGCACCGGCGGGACCACGGTCAGGGTCGGCGCCCACCCGGCCGGCCGCGACCCGGCAGCCCCCATCGGCGTCGCTCGCGTCCGCCGACGCGGGGTCGGCGTCTACCGTGCGTCCGCGACCGTCGCCGCCTTGCGAGGGGTCACCTCCCGGGGCGCCATCACCGCCGCTTCCCCCGACGCCCGGGTCGGCGCCGCCTTCGCCCGGGTCACCGCCGCCCTCGCCCCCGGGGAGCGGGAGGTCTTTGAAATCCCCATCGAGCGCCCAGCCCGGATTGCCCATCGCGTCGAAAGCGTAGGCCCCCGCGTCGGCCACCCCGAGCCGCGGGGTCCCGTTGAAGTCCACGTCGGTCACGTACGCGGCGTCGCCCGCCCCGGCGAGGCCGCCGGCGGGGGCGGGAAAGACGTCGTTGGGAACCCCACCGCCGTAGGTGGCACTCACAAAGGCCGTGCCCACCTGCGCGGTGGTCTCGATGCCGCTCGGCGCGTTCTGCACCGCCCCTTCGCCCACGTTGCCCGCGACGACGATCTGACTGGTGTTTCCCGCCAAGCGCAGGGCGTGTCCACTTTGAGAGAACAGAGCATTGTTCGCGAGCGTGATGGGGCCCGCGGCGCCGTTGATCCGAATGGCGTTGCCCGAGTTCAGGATGGTGTTGTGAACGATGACCAAATCACCGGGCACACCACTCTGATGGGGCTGGGAACGCAGGCCGTCTTGGGCCGCGCCGAGAATGATGTTGTTGCGGATGACGGCGTCGGCCGCGGCCTGGATCCCGTGGTCGCCACAGCCCCACATCACGTTGCCCTCGACCACGTTGGGCCCCCCGTTGCCGACGACGCTGTAGGTGAGGATGCAGGGGTACTTCGTATCGTGGATGACGTTGTCGCGAACGACGTTGTCGTAGCTGCCCTCCTTGATCTCGATCCCGTCGCCCTGCGTGACCCCCGGGCCGTTGGTGTCGTGGATGTAGTTCTCCGCCACGAGGCTGTGGTGCATGCGACACGCGTCGTTGTTGCACCCGAGGTAAAACCCTTCGCCCGTCCCGTTGGTGTGATGAATGTGGTTGCCCACGAAGCGAAGCCCCTCGTAGACCGAGCCCGAGAAATTGGCGCTGATCGCAACGTCATTCGTGTCGTGAACCTCGCAGTCTTCGATGGTGATGAAGCTGGAGTTCCGGATGCGGATCCCGTGCGACCCTTTGCTCACCTCAATGCCGTAGAGCGCCACGTGGGCCGCGTCTTCGATGTTGATCGTGTTCTGGCTCGCGTCATTGCGCGTGAGATGCGCGACCTCCCCGTCCTTCGACCGGATGACGATGGGCGCCATCTCGGTACCCACGAGGCTGATGATGAGTTTCGGCCCCAGCACGTAGTCGCCACCCTGAAGGATCAGTTCGTCACCGGGAGAGAGGGCCGACAGCGCGGCGTAGAGGTCGTCCGCGGGTCCGATCTCCGTCGTCGCGGCTCGCGCGGCCGTAGGCGCGAACGAGGTGCCTGCGACGACGACGAGGCCAGTCAGGTGAGCCAGAGGAAAGCGGCGGGTCCGAATCTCGATCATGGCTCATGCAGCAACAAGTTTCGTTCCAACGCCATGCACCCTTGAAACGACTTGGATTTTCGTGACGGGGAGATCGGTTGCGCAAGGTTGGCACAACGCACTTGCGCCGAGGCCGCACAACCGCCGACTCAAAAGCGGAGACCGACCTCGCCCCCGAAGGCATGAGGCGACGCAAGCGGACGGAACCGCCATCCCGCGGTCTCGACCTCCTCGGCTTCGTCGTCATCGCCGTCGCCGGCCGAGACCAGGGCGTACACCACCATGACGAGCCCCACCCCCGCGGTGGCCGCCCCGACGCCGAGGGCGATGTCTGCGCCGAGAAACTTGTCTTCCACCGCAGAGAGTTCCTCGTCGGAGCACGTGTTGGGAGGGGTCGCGTTGGCGCCGCAGGTGTCCTCCAGGGCATCGAGGTCCGACCGGCCACTCAGTCCGAGCCCCGCGAAGACGCCGAAACCCACCGCGCCCACGCCGAGCAGCGTCGCGCCCGCGATGAGCCACGGGCCCGCCCCCTCGCTCGTCTCTGGCGGCGCAACGACGGGCTCGGGCTCGGGCGTCACCTCGGGCTCGGGGGGGGTGAGGGTCAGGGTGACCCGCCGGCCTTGCTCCCCGATGACGGCGACCACCTCCGTCGAGGTGGATACGCCCTCCGCATCGGTCGCCGTGAGGGCGTGGGTCCCCGGGTCGACCACCACCGGACGCCCTCGTTCCACGCCGGCGAGGGGCGCCCCGTCGAGCGTCACCTCGACCCCGGGAGCGTCGCGACCGTCGGCGTAACGCACGACGACGACGAGGCTCGGAACCTCCGCGTCCAGCGCTTCGAGCCGCTTCATGCAATCGTTACGGATCACCCGCGGACACGTCGACTGGGCACAGACCTCGAGTTCGGCTCGAGCGTCGAGGAAGGCGCCCTCCTTGCGACGCACCTGACCGTCGGTGTGCGTCCGGACACATTCCGCCACCGTGGGAGGGCGCGAGGACTCGTCGTCCGCCCCCGCGACCCGAGGGGTGGCGGTGAGCGCCGCCAAAGCCACTCCCCTCCACATCAACGTCCGGTGCAAGCGCACCGAGCAAAGGTAAAGCGAGTCGGCGACCGAAGTCCACGGGTCGCCGCCACGGACCCCACGCCCATCCGAGCCTACCCATGCCCGCCGAACCGAGTTTCCCCCGAACCTAGGGTTGGGGACCGAAGGAGGCTCAGGACCGAAACAAGCGAAGGCCGCTCGGACGAAACCCCGGAAGGCCGAGGGGCGTCTCGAGATGTTGGTTGGCGACGGCGGACAGTACGTCGCGGTAGTCGGTCGTCACCGCGACGTCGCGACCTTGGAACAACTGGCCCGGGGCGAGCCCGGGCCAACGCCCGTGAATCCCGCCACGGACGCGGTCGCCGATGAGCCAGGCCGCGGTCGCCCACCCGTGGTCCGTCCCCTTCGTCCCGTTCCCCGCCACCGTTCGCCCGAATTCGCTCATCACGAGGACACACACCCGCGACCGGGCCGCCCCGAGATTGTCGACGAACGCCGTGAGGGCGCCGTCGAGACCTCGGGTGAGCCCCTCGAGACGTCGGACTTGATTGGTGTGGGTATCCCAACCGCCGGCGTCGATCGATACGAGCCGAATGCCCGGGTCGAGCCGCACCCACCGTGCCACCTGTCGCATCGTGCGCCCCAGAGGATCGCGCGGAAAGTCGGCATCGCGGACGTCGTCGTGACGCGCCGACAACGAGGCGAGATGGTCGGCCGCCGCCAACCCTCGGGCGCCCGCCTGCGCCGTCATCGCGGGTGCCCCCGGCGCGACACCGGAAGCGCCGCCGTACATCCGTTCGAGCGCGCGGCGGAATTTCGGGTCGTCGATCGACTGCTCGCGTCGCCCCGCGGCCACGGCTTCGGTCCCGACCAACGAAGCCGCCACGCCCGCCCCCCCGACGCTCAGCGCCCGCACGGGCGCGTCACCGCCGAGCTGACGGTCGACCCGGGCGAGCCACCCGTGCTCGGGCACGGCGAACTCCGCCCTTCCTCCGTGCTCCATAAGATACTGCGCCTCAAAGTGACTGCGGAGCGCCGACGGGAGCCCGGTCGCCACCACGAACGCGACCCGCCCTTCGCGGTAGATGCGGTGGAGACCCGGCATGTTCGGGTGGAGGGCGAAGCGGTCATCGAGACGGAGCGACGCCCCGGCCCCGCGCCCCGGGGGCGGCAGCGCAAGCTCGGACCGCGCCCGGTAGTAGCTGTCGTCGCCGTAGGGCGCGACGACGCTCAACGCGTCCATGGCCCCGCGCAAAAACACGACGACGAGCGTGGGCGCGCGGGCCGGATCGCGGGCGACCACGTCGCGCCCGACCGTCGTCATGGCGGCGAACGCGAGCGGGAGAAACTGACGGCGACGGAGAGAAGCCATGATCAAAGCGTGGAGACTCTGTTCAAAGGGTGGAGAACTCTGTTCAAAAGGTGGAGAACTGGGGGGACGCCAGGGCCACGGCCAAGGCGCGACGGCGTCCTCGATCGTCGCTTCCGCCGCCTAGCACGTCCCGGAGGGCAGCCACCGTCGAGGCGGCGGCGGCGCCGCGCAGAACGTGCTCGGTGAGGGCTGCGAGCGGTCGCGCAGACGGGACGATCCGGTCGAGATCGAAGGTAATTCCGGCCTTGCCGGCGGCGAGATGCCTGGCGAAACGCATGCGCGTCATCATCCCGGCCGCGTTGGCCCAACGCGCTGGATCGCGCTCGTACCCGGTGGGCGGAGGACAGAGAAACGGACTCATGTTCATCTCGTGGAGCGCGCGCCGGAGGCCCTTGGGATCCACCACCCGTCCCCCCACGGTGCGGACGGCGCTCACCACGAAGTCGAGCGGGGTTTTGACGAGCTGGCCGCGATGAAGCGGCGCCCAGAACTCGGGTCGTGACACGAGCGCCCGGAGCACCGCACCCAGATCGCCGCGGCGTGAGGTGTACTCCTCGGCCAGCGCCGAGACGAGCGAAGGCGGGGGCGGGTCGGCGACGAAGCGGGCGGCGAGCTTGGTCGCGATGCGTTGGGCCGTCGCGGGATGCAGGGCCAGCCGGCGCAGCAGCGTTTCCCCCTCGGCCTCGCCCGCTTCCTCGGGCCGCGTGGGATACCGCACCCCGAGGATGGTCTTGGTCCCGGGATCGTGCGCGCGGGCCCGGAAGCGGTACGCCCGGACCATCGCGTCGTCGGGAACGGTGTTCCATCCGGTCAGCACTTCGGCCGTCGCGCGGACGTCGGCTTGAGTGTAGCCCCCGTGCACCCCGAGCGTGTGCAACTCCAGCAGCTCGCGGGCGTAGTTCTCGTTGAGGCCGCGCCCATCGCGCAGCCCTTCCCGCACGCTGTGGGCGTTGTCGAGGTAGTGAAGCATCGCCGGGTGGCGCGCCGTCGCTAGAAGCAGCGCCTCGAAGGGGCCGAGGACGTGCGGTCGGAGGGCACGGTCCACGTAATCCGCCGTCAGATAGGCGATGGGGCCCTTGCGCGCGTACACGTTGAAGTGGTCGAACCAGAAGGCGACCAACGACGCCTCGACCGGCGCCGGGCTCTCGATGGCCGTCACCGCCTGACGTTCGCTGAGGCGGCGGAGAAGCGCGCCGAACCCGAGGGACATGTCCATACGGCGCTGACGCGCGCCCGGACGCTTGTACGTCGCCGCCAGCGCCGCGGGCGTGGCGCCATCAGCCAGCAACCGACCCGACGGGGGTCGTGCGAGCTGCGCGAGCAGCCAGTCTCTCGGGCCCTCGGCCGCTACCCGGGTCACCAGATCGGGATCGCCGCCCCCGGCGAATCGAGCCAACACGTGCTGGGCATCCTCACGGATCGTGGTGGTCGGAGGCGAGGGGGACGCGCCGGAATTCCTCCCGCCGGTCGGTATTGACGCGCGCGGCGCGGGCTCCGAGCACCCACCTCCCAGCCCGACGAGGCCGACAGCGGCGAGCCCGCCAACCGCATGCCGCCGGTTGATTGTCGCCTCCGTGTGGTCTTGTCTGACGTCTGCCACGCCCCGACGGTAGCCGACCCTGCGGTGTCGTTCACGCGGCGAGCACGGGCCCTACGCGATGTGGTCTCAGTTGCACGGCCCGGAGGTCGCGACGTCGATGCCCGCCGCGCGCGCCTCGCAATCGTTCCCGTAGGTGTTGCCGTCGCACCCGCAGACCGGGTCGGCGATGTCCGGACAGTCGGTTGGCCTCGTGCGACACACCCCGCTCCCGTCGAGCCCGCCACAGGTCGGGCCCGGCGGGTAGTCGCAGTACTTCGTCGGGTCGCATGTCACGCCCCCCACCCCGCCGCACGCGTCGCCCGGGCACACCCCTTGATTCTGAACGCTAATGCCCGCGAGATTCGCGAAACAGACACTGTCGTACGTTTGGCCGTCGCAACCACACACGGGGTCGAACACGGTTTCCGGGCAGTCGGTCGGGCGAGCGACGCAGACCCCTTGCCCGTCGTCGAAACCGCAGCCCCCCGTCTCGAAGTCGCAGAATTGCTCGGAGGGACATGCGACCCCCAGAATGCCGCCGCAGGATTCGCCCGGACAAGCGCCTACTGTGTCAATCCCGACGCCGGCGACCTCCGCCTCACACGCATTGTCGTACGTCATCCCGTCGCAGCCGCAGACGGGTCGAAAATCGGCCGTGCATCCATCCGGCAACGGAACGCACGTTCCAACCCCGCCACACACTCCCGTCGGCGCTTGGCAATATTGGCCAGACGGGCACCCCGTCGCATCCTCTCCCCCGCAGCGGTTGGGCGCGGTGCCGGTGGTCGTGGACGGGCCCGTGGTCCCGCCGCCCGACCCACGGTCGCCCCCGAGATCGACGGTACTCTCGCAGCCGACAGAGACGGCCGAGACCCCAAAAATCCAAGCGACAGCCGCGACACGCGGCAACCTAAGATCAGCCATATCGTGAAACCTCTCGTAAGCATCAATCAATTGGCGAAGAAAATTCTCGCCTCAACCATCGAGTGTCCGACCCACGGCCAATCTCGATCAAAATCTCCGGGAATTCACTCGGACGCCGACGCCGCCCGGCGAGGGCAGGCCTCATCGACACGAGAACGAAGCGGTGAACGAGGATGATTCTGTCGAAACCACTCCGCTTCGACGCTGGGGGCAGCGCTTCCGGACCGACATCTCGCGATCGCCAGCAGCGCGTCTCGCTCTTCGGCAAGAACGCCGCCCGCGAAGTCGTTCTCATAGGCCCGAAGCTTCGCTAACGCTTCTCCGTAGCGCCCCTCCCGCACCGCTGACCTCACCTCCATCAAGCGTCGAGCCTGCATCTCGAGGTTGCCAACGCCGTCGGGCCGCGCCTCGCCCGCGACTTCTTCTGACGCGCCGTCCGACGACTTGGCAACCACGCTTCCAGAGCCCACCCGAGGGGGCTCCGTGGGGGGAACGAGGCGATGGTGCCGACCCGCCTCCGCCGTCGCGTGGGCCGGCGGCGCGCTTTCCACCTCCGGCCGCCGCGCGTCATCCTCGAGGGGCCTCGCGGCGGGCGCCGAACGCGCTCCCTCGGAAGAGGCCGCACCGGGGGCGAAGGCTCGAGAGAGCGGATTCGAAGGCGGCGCCGGCGCGGACGGCGCCCCGGGCGTCGAAGTCCCCATCGATGCGACGTCTCGTTGATCGGTGCCCGCCCACCATCCGCCCAGAGCCAACACCGCGGCGACAGACACCGCGCCCACACCCGCCGCGGAGCCGCCCGCCACCCATCCTCCGAGCGCCTTCGCCCCCGCGCCCGTCCCTCCTGCGACCGCGGTCGCTTGCCCCCCTGCGGCCGCTCCGACCGTCGCCCCCACGCCCGCTTTGGCGGTCGCACTCCCCGCGGTCACCGCGCCCTCGGCGCCAACCGAGGTCCCGCCCGCCGAGGCCGCCCCCCCCCGAAGACGACGCTGCCTTCGCAGAAGTGGTCGCCATCGCCCCGCCTCCCGCGGTCGCGACGAGGACCGCTGCCTTCATCCGGCGACGGGCCTGGGCGGATGGGCCGGCAGACGCGGCGTCGCGGTCGAGCAGCGCCCGGGCTTCGCCATTGAGTTCGGTCACGATGGCCTCCCCGGCGCACGTCCGAGCAGACGTTTTGCAATGCCGTTCAACCGCACCCGCGCGGCGCGGATCCGACCGTAGACCGTCGCTGGCTTCAAACCGGTTACGGCCGCGATCTCTGGGCCCGACATCTCCTCCAGTTCTGCCATCACCAGGACCTCTCTCAATGCGTCGGGAAGCGCGTCGAGCGCCATCTCGAGCAGCTCCGCATCGTCGCGGCGCTCGGCCATGCGGTCGGGGCGATGTCGATCCGGCAGGGGCGCGTTGTCGACCGCGAGAGCGGCGGAGGCCGACAGGTCG
This sequence comes from Myxococcota bacterium, assembly GCA_039027095.1. GTDB lineage: Bacteria > Myxococcota_A > Polyangia > Polyangiales > Polyangiaceae > JAPYTK01. The sequence continues at coordinate 8,637 of JBCCLB010000017.1, read as the reverse complement.
AGGGGCTTGCGACGCCGGCCACGGCGATGGTTGCGAACGACGTGGAGCGTCACGCCGTAGAGCCACGTACGGAGGCTCGATCGCCCCTCGAAGGTCGGAAGGCGTCGGTGCACGGCGATGAAAACCTCCTGAACGACGTCCTCGAGGTTCGCCGGCGCCACCCCGAGGCGGCGCGCACTGTGCCAGACGAACGCGACGTACTCGTCGTAGACTCGGTCGAATTCGAGCTTCGTCGCGGGGGCGTCGAGAACACGAGGACGGGAGTCGGCCGCGTCCGCTGCCCCCGTGGCCGCGCCCAGTTCGAAGACCGGCGCGGATGGGCGTCGCCGCGAGGGCTTGGCGCTCATTCGTCTCCCGTCATCGGAGCGAGCGTCGACACGGGTTGCGAGAGAAGACAAGGCAAGCGACCCCAACCCCCATGGAGTGTCCGCGGCCACCAGTTCTCGATCAAAATCGTGTTGGTTGGTCGCCCAAGACGCCAAATTCCCGAAAACACTGAGGTTCAGAATACGGCCTCCACGAAGACGCCGAGTCGGGCGGCGACGACCCCCGGCCGGTGAACCTCGCCGAGGTCGCGGAGAACGAAGTTTGGGGCCGTCAGAGGAATGACCGCGCCAACGTCGAGGCCGAGGCTTGCGCTGCCTCCTACCGAGAGATGAAGAGCGGCGCCGAGGTCGGGCGCGAGCCAGAGGGCCGAACCAGAGCCGGGCTCGTCGACCCCCACCCCGTCGGCGCGCATGGCGCCGACGGCAAGCCCCCCACAACCGAGGACGGCGTAAGGTCCGGGCCAGGCGAGATCGGCCGGCGCGGGCCACACGCGCGCGCAGCCACGGGCGCCCATCGTCCACACATCGAGGTCTCCACCTGCTTGAGGCCGGTCGGACAGACGCGATGCTACCGGAGGGGCGTACAAGGCTGACAGAATCACACGCCAACGCTTCCACGCCACGACCAGGCCGCCCTCGAACGCGAGCGCTGCACGCGGCAGGATCGCCGCGAGACCCGCTGCCCCCAGCCGGGCGCCGATGGCGGGCCGAGACGCGGTCGGCCCGGTCGACCGCACGTGGGCGGTCGCCGGCCACGAACCCGGAGGCGAAGCGGATGGGCTCGGCGCTACTGCGTCCACGGACGACGGCGCGCCTGGCGTCGCCCGGGCCGTCGGCGGCGCCATGGGGCCCGAGGGCGAAGCCACGAGCCAAGGGTCATAGGCCATGGCGACCACGAGAACCGTGCTTTCGACCAAGGCGTCACAACTCTCGCCCTCCACTTGGCGTTCGCCCTCCGTCGCCCCGGCAAACGCCAGGCGAAGCACCCAGCGCCCTCCCCGATCAGACGGACCTGTCACCGTCGCATCGACCCGGAGGGGCTCCTTCCGCGCGGGACTGTCGCGGAGGAGCACCGCGAGCTTTGCCTCGATGCTCGCCGCCTCCGGGCAGGTCGTGGGCGCCACCCATACGAGAGCGACGCGCGGCGGGACGGCCTCCGTCGGCTCCGCCCGAACCGCCGTGCCCGTCCCGAGGACCGCCGCCATGGCGGTGGCGGCGAAACCTGTCGTGCGCACAACCCCGAGCCTATCTCGACTCGCCGTCGTGATCGACGGTGGTCAAGGAGGGCGCGCTGTGATGCATTGGTCGTCATGTTGGTTCGCTTCCGCCCGTCACTCGCCGTGCTGCTCACCTCTCTCGCGATAGGGGGATCGGCGGCGGTGGGGTGCGGCACCTCGTCTCCGGGAGGCTCCGATGCGGACGACCGAGACGCAGGCGGCGGCGCCCAGGCCAGCACCGGGACGGAGATGGGAGGCGGACCAAATTCGGGCGCGGGCGCGGGAGGTTCCGGCATCACCCCAGAACCGGGATGCGTCGGACCGGGCTTCGACCCGCTCGCCGAGGTCGAATGGGACGCGCCGGCCCCCACGATTGTGGTGCAGAGCGACGCCGACAGCGGCCCGGGTTCCCTGCGGGCCGCGCTGGAACAGGCCACGGATGGCGACGTCGTCGGATTCGATGCGGCGCTGGCCGGCGCCACCATCGCGCTCGAGGAACAGCTCGTGATCTCGGCGTCGATCACGCTCGACGGCGCGGCGGCGCCGGGTCTCACGCTCGATGGCCAGGGGACCACCCGCATTCTGAGCATCGACAAGAACCGAGACGTCGTGTTGGCCAACCTTCGCTTCGTCCGCGGCCGTACCGACGGCTCGGGCGGCGCGGTCCACGCCCGCCAGGCCGACGAGAATCAACCCGAGCGCTCGTTCGAGGTGGTCGGATGCACCTTCGAAGACAATGCGTCGGGGCGTGGGGGCGCGGTCCGCGTGGGTTGGCGGGTCAACGCTCGGTTCCGGAACTCCATTTTCCGTCGCAACGACGGAAGCGGAGGCCCGGCGAACGACCGCGGATTCAGCGGCGGCGCCATCGCCACGAGCCAAGATGCCTCCGAAGGCCTGATCATCGAAGGCTGTCTTTTCGAGGACAACGTCGGTCACAAGGCCGGCGCGGTGTACAACATTCTGGAGCCGGTCGAGGTCACCGACAGCGTCTTCATCGGCAATCGCGCCATCGACGGCAGTGGGGCGTTCTTCACCGATGGCGGCAACACCATAGGTCCCAGCAACGACCCCGACTCCGGCGAGGAAGGCCTCATCGCGCTCCGACGCGTCTGGATCGAAGGCAGCGTGGGGCAGAAGGCGGGCGGGGCCATGCTCCTCTGGGGGTACCCCCGCGATGTCATCGTCCTCGAGGATGTGGTCGTGCTCGACAGTGACTGCACCACCGGCGACAGCGATAAGGAGTCCAAGGGAGGCGCGGCCCGCATTCATGGCCTCGACGAGATGCGCATCGACCGCAGCACCTTCGCCCGCAACCGGAGCGTGCAGCAAGGGGGCGCCCTTTGGGTGGACGGCACCGGGGATCTCCGCGTCGTCAACAGCACCTTCAGCAACAATGAGGTGGTCAACGATCAGGGCGGCGCGATGACGTTCAATGGCCGCGGAGCCCTGCGGGTCGAAAGCTCAGCATTCGTAGAGAACTCCGCCGGCCGGGCGTGTGGCGCGCTCTGGTGGAAATCGGCCGACCAAGACGTCCGCATCACGAACAGCGCTTTCGTCGAAAACGTCGCCGGTGACGACATCAATCAACGGCACACCCGGGCGCCCTTCCCCGAGGACGGCGGGGGCAACCTCGAATGGGTGACGACGGAGCCGAATCGAGGGCGCATGTTCGACATGAGCGTCTTCGCCGACCCGCGCATGGGCCCCGTAGGCCCCGTGGGCTGCGTGGTGGCCCGCCCGGTTCCCATGGACAGCCCCCTCGTCGACGCGGGAGTGACGCCCGCGCCTTCCGTCGATGCGACGGGCGCGCCGCGCGACGACCGCCCCGACATCGGCCCCATCGAAGCGAGTGCCCATCGTTGAGGGCGAACGCCGGGAAAGGGTCCTCGCCGTACGTCGGTCGGTCGGCCGCACGCCGCCGGTCAGAAGCACTCGGGCTTGAATCGCTTGATGCCGTCGACGTACACGTAAGGCGGGGTGCAGTCGGTTTTCGGCGCCGCGGGGGTCCGAGGTGGAACCCTCGGCGTCGGCGACCGGGGCGGCAAAGGCGGGGCGTCGAGCGGAGGGGCTGACGAAGCCGCCGTCGCAGACGCGCGCCCCGAGGGCGGGCTGGAGGCGGAAGCGACCGCTGAGGGCGAACTCCGTTCGGTGGACCCCGCTCCGTCGTCGTCCGATGTCGCGACGGGTTCGGGGGTCACCATGCGCCACGCCCGCACCGTCCCCACCTCGGGCCGATACATCACCAGGGCGGCCATCGCCCCGACCGCGAGAAACACCCCGGCCCCCATCCCGAACCAGCGGCGACGTGGTGTCCCGACCGTGCTCGGCGCCATCATTCCCGCCGGCGTGAAGGTGATCTCCTCCTCGACGGTCGGCGCCCCCGTCGTCGGCCCTTCGGATGACGCTTCGGCGACGCCGGAAACCTCGTCCTCCGGCGAACCCCCGGAGCCTGAGATCCCCGTTTCGTCGACCGTTTCCTCCTCGGAGCGCCGCTGCCGCTCGACCACCCGGCGCAGCGCTCCTCCGAACCCAGACGGGTCCGTCTCGGGCAGCTTCGCCTGTTCGACCGCGCGCAGTTGCGTATCTCGGCGCGACAACTTGTTCCCGGCCACCTCGGCCACCCAGGCGGCGACGTGCGCGCGACGCGTGGGCACCCCCGGGAGCCGGAGGTCCGCGCTAAGGGCGGCGGCGGTTTCGTGGCGGTCGTCCGGGTCGTGGGAGAGCCCCCGCATCACCGCCGCCACGAAGACGGGCGGGATGTCGCGGTCGTCGTCGGGCGATACCGGAGAGGGCGGTGGTTCGTCGGACGTGATGCGCCGCACCATGACCCCGACGTCCCCCTCGGGCACCAGCGCCCGGCCCGCGAGAAGCTCCCACGCCACGACCGCGGCCGCGTACACGTCGGAGCGGCGGTCGATCGCGCCGCCGCTGAGCTGCTCGGGGGGCATGTAGCGGAGCTTGCCCTTGATTTGACCGTCGCGGGTCGTCTGCACCCGCGAGTGCGCCTTCGCGATCCCGAAGTCGATGATGCGGCTGACCCCGTCGGCGCCGACGATGATGTTCTGCGGGGACACGTCGCGGTGAACAATGCCGAGCGGAGCCCCCGATTCGTCCGTCGCCTCGTGCGCGGCGTGAAGCCCCTCGAGCGCATCGACCATCACGGCGGAGACGATCTCGACCGGCACCGGACCCGTGCGGGCGAGGCTGCCGAGCGACACCCCGTGCACGTAGTCCATCACCAACAACAGTTCGTGGTCGGTCTCGATGACGTCCGTCGCGGCCACGACGTTCGGGTGACGGAGGCGCGAGGCGAGGCGTGCCTCATCGATGAACATCTCGACGAACTTCTCGTCGTGAACGTACTGCTCGTGGAGCCGTTTCACCGCCACCGTGCGCGAAAAGCCCACCGGCCCGAGCTGGCGCGCCAAATACACGCTCGCCATGCCCCCCACTGCGATCCGGTCGAACAGAACGTAACGACCGATGACGAGGGGCGGGTCCGCGCTCATGTCGCCCCTCGCCGTCCCTTGCGGGGACGCGGCAGGCCGTAGGCGTCGAGGCGCGAGACGAAGGTCCGTCGTGGCATCCCGAGGCGCCGCGCGGCTTGCGTCTGGTTGCCTCCGGTGGCCGCCAGCGCATCGACGATCCGCTGGCGTTCGAGTTCGCGCAGATCCCCGCCGAGGGATGTGTCCGCCGCCCCGGGAGCAGGGGACGACACCCGTGGATCGTCGTGCGGTCGCGCCCCGGTGAGTTGCAGGTGATCGGTCGACACCGGACCGTCGCCCGCGAGGAGACGCGCCCGCGCGCAGACGTGGTGGAGTTCGCGTACGTTTCCTGGCCATCGGTGGCGATGCAGCGCCACGCGGGCCGCGTCGGTCAGCCGCGCCTCGGCCTCGGCGAGAAAGAGCTTGAGCAGGGGGTCGATGTCCTCGGGGCGCGCCCGCAGCGGGGGCAGGTCGAGGCGAAAGCCGTTGATCCGAAACCACAAGTCCTGCCGGAACGCGCCCGCAGTCACCATTTGTTCCAGCCCTCGATGGGTCGCGGAGAGCACCCGGACGTCGACCGGACGGGGCCGCGTTTCCCCGACCCGCATGACCTCCCGGGCATCGAGGGCGCGGAGGAGCTTGGCTTGCACCGCGGGCGACAGCTCGCCGACCTCGTCGAGCATCAGCGTGCCGCCGTCGGCCGCGATAAAAAGCCCGTCCCGATCCCGCTCCGCGCCGGAGAATGCCCCCCGCACGTGTCCAAAGAGCTCGCTTTCGACCAGCGCCTCCGGCACCGCGGCGCAATTGAACTTCACGAGGGGTCGCGCGGCGCGGGAGGAGGCTCGGTGGATCGCGTCGGCCAGGACTTCTTTTCCCGTCCCCGTCTCGCCGCAGATGAGCACCGGGATGTCGCCCCGTGCAACCAGGTGCGCTTGCCGAAAGACGGCGCGCATGGTTGGACTCTCGGCCACGACGCCCTCCGGTGGGTCCAATGGTGGGGCGACGTCGGGCGTCTCTTGGTCCGGTTCCGGGGCCCGCGCGGCCACCCCGAGCCGGGGTACGCCAGGCCCTTGCACGACGAGGATCACCTCTCGCCCCACCTCGACCACGTCACCGAAGGCGAGCGGGACCGACGTGGACCCCGCGAGCGACGCGCCCCGGAGCTTCGAACCGTTGGAGCTGCCGAGGTCTTCAACGGTGAGGTGGCGCTCGTCTGACGCGCCGCGGTGCCCCCAGGACACGCGCAGGTGGCGACGGGACACGCCCTTGTGGTCGACCTGGAGGTCGCACGAGGTCGAGCGCCCGACGACCAGGCTTCCTTCCGGAGGAAGCGTTCGCGACACCACGCCCCCGTCCCACAAGACGACCACGCGACCCCCAGACGGCTTCACGGACGTCTCTTGGATGTCGGTCACCGCGGTCGTCATCGCTAGTTTACTTGTACCCCAAGCCCAGGCGAGCAAGAGCCGTCTTCATCGACGCGAAGCACCAGGAGTCCTTTTTTTTGCCTCCGGTCACTTTTTTCCGCCCGGAGACGTGGGCTCCCCCCACTTGACTCACGAGGAGCATGACGGTCGTCGAAGACACCCAATTGGCCCAGCGGGTGGCCGACGACCCCGAAGCGGCCGCGGTGTTCGGCCGTCGCCTTTCGCCGCGCGTTCGCGGGTTGGCGCGCCACCTGATGGGCGCTCGCGACGGGTGGGAAGATGCGGCGCAACTCAGCTTGATCGAATTGTTGCGGGCAGCACCGCGGTACAACGGCTCGGGATCGCTCGAGCGCTGGTCGGACCGCATCACCGTGCGTACGACCCTTCGCTTTGCCCGTGCCCGACGCGAGGTGCAGGCGCGGCAGGGCGATCAGGATCCCGAACACCTGCTCGCGCCGCCCGGCGCCGACCTCGTCGCGCAAGGCGAGGTCCTCGGCATCCTCGAGCGCTTGGACCCGACGCGACGGACGGTGGTCGTACTCCGTCACGTCTACGAGTACGGAATTGACGAGATCGCCAACCTGACGGGCGTTTCGCGCAACACCGTCAAAGATCGGCTCGTCCAGGGGCGCCGAGAGGTTCGGCAGCACTTGCGGGCCCAGCGGGCGCGGCCCGCACTGAAACTCGTCAGGACGGGGCAAGGCGCATGAACGCGGACCGTGACCGTTGGGCAGATCTCTCGGACCGGCAGGCCGCCGAAGAAGAACTCACCCCCGAAGAGCTCGACTTTCTCTCCACCTATCCCGAGACGTGCGACGAGTGCGCGTACGAGCGAAACTGGTGGGCCGAGCTGCCCGAGCTTCAGCCGGAGGTGTTCGACGGCAACACGAGGCCCGAACCTTCCGCTCGGGGGCGGTGGCGCGTCCCCGCGCGAGCCTCGATCATCGCGGTCGCGACGGCCGCCGCGGCCCTCGCCGCCCTGTGGGTCTCGACCCGACCGACGATGTCCCCGGCGACGTCCCTCGAGGCGCGTCTGACACCTGTCGTGACCACCTTGCCGACGTCAACGCGTCGCCCCGGTCGGTGGCGCGCGGTGGCCGCCACGGGGGACGACGTGGCCGCCGTGAACGCGATGGCCGATACCGGCGATGTGGTCACCAGCCGAACGGGTCACGCCTGCTTTCGGCACGACCTGGGCGTCGTTCTTTGCGTAGGGTCTTCGACGCGCGCGACGCTTCACGGGGAAAACGAACGCCCCTGGGTAGCGCTGAGCGCCGGACGCGCGGTCGCGGAACTGGAGGCGCGCGACCTCAGTGACGCCTTCTTCGTCCAAACCCCAACCGGTCGCGCCACCGCGCTCGGAACGATGTTTGGGGTCGAGGTGCGGCCCGACGCGACCTCGGTTCGCGTAAGCCACGGGCGCGTCGCGTGGAAGGCCGACGAAGGTGGCGCTACCGAGACGGTCGAGGCGGGTCAGGCCGTCGACGAGAATGGCCCTCGCGTCCTGTCGTCCGAGGAAATGGCGGCCGAGCGATGGCTCCTGCGCGGAGGCTTGCTGTGGCGTGGCGGACCAAGCGCCACCTTCGACCTCGAACGCCCCCGCGGCGAATGCCGCGCCGTCGTCGACGGACGTCAATTCGGGACGCAGCGCGTATGGCTCCGTCTGCCGCCGGGCGAGCGGGTGCTGAGCTGGGAGGGATGCGACGACCCAACCCGAGAGATCGTACGCCTCGAACCCGATCAGCACGTCCACCGGGGCGGCTCGTCCGAGCCGCCGTCCGATACGCCCGCCGAAGAGACTTCGAGCGCGTCTCCCGCGGCGAAACTCATGGCGCGAGCCCGGGCCGCGCACGCGCAACAGCGACTGGCCCGCGCGTCCCAGCTGTACGCCGAACTCATGGTGCGCTTTCCGAGCAGTCCCGAAGCATCGGTGGCGCCGCTGGCCTTGGGTCGCCTGCTCCTCCAGCAGGGCCAAGGCCCAGAGGCCCTCGCGGCATTCGACGCCTACCTCGCCCGTGGCGGCGGCTTGGGCATGGAAGCTCGCCTCGGACGCATCCAGGCGCTCGCCGCTTTGGGTCGTCACGAAGAGCGCGCGGCCGCGATCGCCGATTTCGTCGAGAGGTATCCCGATTCGCGGGCCGCGCAGGCCCTCAAGACCGATCCCGTGGACGCGCCGTAGCGG
>JBCCLB010000016.1:0-112929 GCA_039027095.1 Myxococcota bacterium | reverse complement strand
CGCCGGTCCCACCGCGGCGGGGGGCGCGTCGGCCGTCTCGGGGGCGACCCGGGCGCCCGCGCAGTGCCACCCGACCGCGGCGATCCAAGCCAGTCCGATCGCCCGTAGACCCCTCGTCCTTTCGTGTGCCATGCGCGGACCGTAGAGCGCATCCGAAACGGGCGACAGTGAGCCAGGTCACGTCCGGGCGAGCGCAACGCTCGCCCGCCCCGCCCCCCGCTCAACCCGCCGGACGGACACCGATGCGAATGATGCGGTTGAGGGCGTCGTCGGCGCGGCGCACGAGGGTGACGAAGGCCGGGTAACCCTCGGGCTGAATGCGGCCGGCGGGCAGCTCGACCTCGCGGTCGATCATGAGGGTGTCGCCGAGGATCCGGTCGCGAACGATGACCCGCAGGGCGGGGGACTCGATGGTGACGAGTTCCAGCGGCGTGAGTACCTTCGCCCCCGGGGGAAGAGCCACCTCGAGTTGGAGCTTCACGTGTCGGGTCGCCCGGTCGCCGATGTACAGCGGCGTCTCCCGCTCTGGCTTCGACACCAAAGGGGCGAGCGCGGCGAGAAACGGCACCTTGACCGACATTTCACCGTCGCCCACCCGCGCAAAGTTGGGCACCTCAACCCCCATCTTCAGACGCGCCGGCCGGTCGAGTTCGTCGAATCCCGGGAGGTCCAAGGTCGTGACCCGGCCCCCGGGCAACGCCGGTCCGAGCACTTGGGCCTCGATGACGTCTTTACGGCGGGAGGCGAGAACTTCGGACAACGCGCTGCGAACGGTGATGGCGTAGCGGCCCTCGTAGGCCTGCTCGAGGGTCAACGTCGCCGAACCATCGGGGGCGAGCGTCACCGCGCCGTCGTGGGTGATGACGTTGTCGGCGCCCTCGGCCGAGGTCGTCTCCTCCTCGCGGGGAGGCACCTCGGGTCGGGTGATCGGACCTGGGGGTTGGGCGAGCACGGCGGGCTGGCCCCGGAGCCGATCGGGGAGAAAGCCGTAAGGCGTGTAGCGGTCGCCGACCACCAACCAGCGCCCTCCCCGCTCGTTACCGACCCGCACCGCGGGCACGGTGAACGCGGTCTCCGCCTCGCTGATGGGCCCCCGGGGCGGCGGCGCGAGCCGGTCGCGTACGAGACCGATGCGGGCGTCGATCCCGGCGAGCCGACACAAGTACAAGAAGGCCCGGGTTCGGTCGCCGCTTTTGCCGGTGACGATTTTGGGCCCCGAGCGCTCTTTCCCGGGCTCGATCGTCTCGACGACCCAGCGGTAGATGCGACGGGCGCGTTCGTCGACGCTGAGCGACGGGTCCACGTCTTCGTCGAGCGCGCCGGACAGAATCGTATCGACGATGCGCACGAGCCGCGGATCCCGAGGCACGACGTGCGCCTGCCCGGCGACGATGCGCTCGAGATGGCCGTCGAGGTCGATGCCCCAGCCCACCCGGACGCTGGGCAGAAACTCGGTGATCGGGGGCCGCAACGGCTCTTCCACGAGCGCGCGCGACCCGTTGACGGTCCAGCGCCGGACGACGAGGCCGGCCGACCGCTCCGTCGTCACCGCGGGCACGTCGCCGGTGGTCTCCACGATCAGCTGGTGCAGCTGGTCGGTCCGCGAGGGCAAGATCACCACGAACTCGCTCGTGTGGTAGCTCACGTTCTCTTCGCGAAAGAACCAGCGCGGACCGAGGAAACGACGGCCTCCTTCCGTCGCCCCCCGCAGCACGAGGATGCTCTCGGTCTCGATGTAATCGCCGACCTCCAAATGGGGCATGGTGACCGTGGGCTTGCCCGCCACGAGCTCCGGCTCGAAGACTTCGCCGCTCTTCTTGATGGTGCGCATCCGGAGGATGACCCCCCGCGGGATGTTCTGCTCGACGTGGCGGGCGATCCCCTCGGCTGATTGGAGCCGGATCACCTCGTGCTCGAGCATGCGCGCGCTCCCGTCGGGAGCGACCCATATCGCCCCGTAGTCGAGGATGCGGGCCGCGCTCCCGGGGAGTGACTCGCCGCTCTGCTCGACCTCAGCGATGACGGCACGGCCATCGCGACGGTACGGTTCGAGGTCGGTCATCCCCTCGACGAGCTCGATGGCGTAGCGGAGCTGATCGTCACTGGAACCCGTCTCCAGCGCATCGACGAGCGCCTCTTGCAGGGCGCCCCGATCGCCCTGGGCGAACTTGGCGTCGGCGAGGGCGAGGCGGGCTTCCTCGTCGGTCGGTGCGTTTTCGAGCGCGAGGGAGAGCTTGGCGATGGTCTCACGGTCGCCGCGGCCGGCGCGGACCATCAAGTCGGCGATACGCACCGCCATCTCTCGGTCGCGCCCGTCGATCTTGCCGATCCGGCGAAGCTCGGCGATGGCCGCGTCGTAGTCCCGCCGCGCCAAGGCCCGGCGAAAGGCGAGCTCGTTGGTCGGATCGAGTTCGCGAATGCGGGCGGCAACCCGGTCGGCATCCTCGATGCGGCCCGCTTCGGCGTAGGCTTCGTGGAGCGACTCGAGGACCTCGAGATCGGTGGGAAACCGTACCGCGGCGCCCTCGAGCGCGCGTACGCGTTCCGCTTTCCACCCGAGCTGTCCGTAGAGCTGGGCGAGGCGGGCTTGAATCACCGGCACCTGGGGAAACTTCGTCGCCAGCGCCTCGAGGCTACGGGCGAGCTCGGCGGGACGCGACTGCTCGGCTTGGTTGAGGCGCAACCAAAGCTGCGGTCCCCACAGGCGCGGGTCCTTGTCGGCCGCCCGTTCGCGAAGGTCGCGCGCGAGGTCCCGCGCCACCGACTCGGCGAAGATCGGATCGTTGTCGACGAACACCGCCTGCTGCGCCAGGGCCGCTCCCGTAGCGTCGCTCGGCTCGTCGACCAGAGGTTCGATGAGGACGCTGGCGAGATCATCCTGGCCTTCGATGTGGGCGAGGTACGAGGCGATGTAGCGGAGCACCGGCTGGTCGAGGGCAACCCGGTTCTCGAGCGGCACGCTCCGACGGACCGGCGCGACCCCGAGGTCGCGAACGAAGGGCTCGAGCGCGTTGGGGTCGGGCCGCGCCTCGGGAGCGGCCAGCGTGTACGACGCGCCTTGCAGGGCCGAGCCCGCCAGACCCGCCGGAGTTCCGGTGCTCTGCAGCACGCGAATGCTCGTCTCGGGGGCCAACAGCCGCGCCAGCACCCGGTGGCGTCCGGCCGCGAGGCGCACCCGAACGCCAAACCGCGGCCACACCCCCCACGCCGCCGCATCGCGCTCGAGCACGACGTGGTCATCCACGCTGACCATGTATGCGCCCTGCACCGCGATGATGAGGTCGCGGGGGGCGTCGAGCTCGATGAACGATTGCGCGTAGTACACCCCCTTGCGCGTGGCGCCGTCGGCCCGAAGAAAACAGCCCGTCGCGTCACCCGGGAACACCCGGGGTACGGGGCCCTCGTCCCGGGCGCCCGGGAAGCGCGCCGGCCAGGGGGCCGGGCGCTCCGCCTCGAATTGCACCCGGTGGTCGTTGACCAGTCCGCGGCCGAAAGGCCCGGCGAACGATGCCTCGCGGAGACACCCGTGGGTGTCGGCGACCCGCGCCACCATCGCGTCGAGGTCATCGCCGCCGCCGGCGCGAAACAATTCTTCGCTCCACCATTCGATGAGCGTCGCCCGGGCCCGCCATCCGAGGTGGCCCGGGTCGCGGAGCCGCTTGGCCACGACCGGCTCGGCCCGATCCCACAACCCGGGGCTGGCCTCGCGCAGCACCACCAACCGGTGGGCCACAAACCAACCGAAAAGGGCCGCGTCTTCGCGGGGCGACGTCGCCCAGCCGTCGAGCGCCGCGAGGTAGGCGACCACCGCGTCGGAGAATCGTCCGTGAACGTCGTGGTCGAGCGCACGCGCGAGCATGGCCATCTCGCCCCGACCCTTCAACTGCTCGAGACGCCGCTTGGCCTTTTCCGCCCGCTGCAGGTCGCCTTTGGGCGCGATCAACTCGGCGAGCATCCACGCCGCCATCACCTCGGCATCGTCGGGGCGCTTCGTCGCCGCGCGACGCGCCTCGTCCAGAGGCGTGGTCGACCGCGTGACGGTCGGGCCCGCGCACCCGGCGACGAGCGCGAGAAGACACGTCACGACGAGGGTGACGCGCAACGGGACAGCGGGGCGCTTCATTGCCGCAGGGCCACCGCGCGACCGGCCACCGGTTCGCGACCGAGCAAAACGAGCGACGAAATCACACCCTCCTCGTCGGCCTGCTTCAACAGCGCCCCCATGCTGAACGCGTGCTTCCACGGCATGTTCTCGGCGGCGGAGAACAGAGCGATGGGGCTGTCGCACGATTTGATGTCCTTCTTCATCGTCTCTTCCGTGCTGCTCAGATCGGGGCCGGCGAAGCCCTTGCGGTGCTTTCGCCCCCCGCCTCCTCGGAGCGCCCACACCCCGGTGTCGGCGGAGGCCGTCACCATGGCGACCACCGAGCATGAAGGCACCTCGTCGCCGCTGAGCGAGGTCTCGGGGGTGAGCGTGATCTCGCCCGGCAGGTCATCGCGGACGTCGGTCACCACCACGATGCTCTTGGCCCCCGCCTTACCGAGCTGCCACACGAGTTCGGCGACCATCGGCGTCCTGGCCTTTTTCAGGGCCCGCACCCGAACCGGCTCACTCGCGTACGGCAAGTCGGCCACCGCGGCCGCGACCTCGGCCCGCCTCGCTTCGGTCTTCAGATCTTTGACGCGCGTGGGGCCGACCACGATCCCCTCCTCGTCGACGAGGAGCGTCGGCATGACCGTCGGGTCGGACGCCGCCGACGCCGGTGCGGCGGGCGACGACAGGCCCGACGCCGTGGCGCTCGCCTCGGCCAGCATCTGCTCTGAGCGACGCTTCCCCTCGCCGCAGCCCCCCGCCGAGAGGGCGACGACGAGAAGGGGGACGGCGGCCCCCCCGTTTCGCACGATGATTCGGGCCATGGGCGCCGACCATAGCGCCCCCTCCGCGGCCTGACCACGACCGGCGGCGGTCCGAGGACCGTGAGACGATCAGGGCAAGAAGGGGGCGCAGTAGACGTTGGTGGACGCCAACTCGGCCGCGGAGCCGCAGGTGCCGGTCTCGTTGTCGGGAGGTCGGATGCAAAAGCCTCCGTCGCATTCGGCGTCGTCGGTGCAGTCGCTTCCGTTACCCGCCAGCGCCACGCAGGTGCCCCCCGTACAGGCCAGGCCCTCTTCGCAGGGGCGCGTAGGCTCGCAGGCTTCGCCCACCTCGCGCCGCACCACGCACGCGTCGTCGGCGCCACAGAAGTGCGTGGGTTCGCAGATCTCCTCGGAGGCGGCGCAGGATTCGCCCGGCGTGATGACGACCGGGATCTGACACGTTTGCGATCCCCCGGGCTTGCCGACGCATTCGAGCCCCGTCTCGGCGGCGCAGTCGGCGTCGACCTCGCAGGACCCTCCTTCGACGCGCCCATCGTTGAACACCGGGTCGCACGCGGCGGCGATCACCTCGAGTTCGCCGGTCTCGATGCGGCCGTCTCGGTACACCGATTCGTACGCGTCGACGCAACCCTCGGCGGGTTCGGGGTGGTACGTCCGGTCCTCGGGATTGCAGAAGGTCGACGACTGCACCGCGGTCACGCAGCGACGGGCGTCGTCTTCGCGCGTCTCGTCGGAGGACAAGTAACAGCGGTCGAGCACCTCTGCGTTGCAGACCTCTTCGGCCAGCACCTCGCAAAAGCCGGTCTCGGTGCGGAGCGGAGACGGACCGACCTCGACCGTCTCGCCGTTGCCGCACCCGCTGGCGGTGGCCAGGGCCGTAGCGCCGCCGAACGCCATGGCCGCCAAGAGAACTCCGCGGTGGTCGGTGACCCAGCTCTTCATCATCGTCGTCGTCAACTCCTGTGCGTGTCCTACCCCATGGCCGTCGGTTGGGCCGAGGATCCGCACGCGCTTAGCCTGACCAAGCGCTGACACGCAGCCCACGATCGGGCAAGCATTCGACCCCCAAGGGCGAGAAATTGCGATAGACCGGGCCCGTGATGTCCGCTTCCCTCCGTGTCGACGAGGCGCTCGCGTCCCTCCCTCCGCATGGGCTCGCGATCGTCGATGCCGACGGCACCGAGCACCGATGGGGCGACCTTCGGCGCGGGGCGCAGGTGGGGGCCGCGAGCTTCGGCGACGTCGCGCCGGGCGACCGCGTCGGGCTGCTCGTCGCTCCGGGCGCCCGGTGGGTGTCGAGCTTGCTCGCCCTCTGGCGTCGGGGCGCCGTTGCGGTACCGCTCTCCCCGCTCCATCCGCCGCGCGAGCGAGCGCGACTCCTCGCGGAGGTGCGGGCCCGCCACTGGGTGGTGGATCCCGAGCATCGCTGCCCCGAGGTAGGGGCGACGGCCCTCGTGCCGGCGCCGACGTCGGGCCCAGACGGCGATGGCGGGAGCAGCTTCAGCGTCGAAACCCGCGAAGAGAGGGCCCTCATCCTCTTCACCAGCGGCACCACGGGACGACCAAAAGGCGCACAACTGACCCACCGCCAACTCGCCCACCAGGGTCAACTCCTCGGGCGCGCGTGGCGGCTCGGCCCGGAGACCCGGCTTCTCCACGCGCTGCCGCTGCACCACATGCACGGGATCGCCATCGCGTTGTTGCCCACGCTGCAGGCGGGCGGCGCGGCCCGGTGTTTGCCGCGATTTGACGCCGAGACGGTGTGGGAGCGTTTTTCCTCCGTCGACGTCTTCATGGGTGTGCCGGCCATGTACCACCGGCTGCTCGCCCGCTACGACGCCGCCCCGCCGGAGCGCCAGCGGGCCTGGCGCGCGGGCGCCACCGCCTTGACGCTGTGCACGAGCGGGTCGGCGGCGCTCCCGATCACCCTCGCCGCCCGGTGGCGCGCCATTCACGGGCACATCCCCCTCGAGCGCTACGGAATGACCGAAATCGGCGTGGGCTGCAGCAACCCTTTCGACCCCGACGCGCGCCGCCGGGGCACGGTGGGCCCACCGCTTCCCACCCAATCGATGCGCATCGTGGATGGCGAGGGTCGCGATACCGACGAGGGAGAGGTGTGGGTGAAGGGACCCAGCGTCTTCGCCGGCTACTTCGAACGCCCGGAGGCCAACCGCGAAGCCTTCGTCGACGGCTGGTTCAAAACGGGTGACGTGGGCCGCTTCGAGGCCGACGGGAGCCTGCGATTGCTCGGCCGTCGGTCCGTCGACATCATCAAGAGCGGGGGCTACAAGCTGTCGGCGCTCGAAATCGAGGAAGCCCTCCGCGACCATCCCGCGGTCGCCGATGTCGCGGTCGTGGGGGTCCCCAGTGAGGCGTGGGGTGAAGCCGCCATCGCCGTGGTGGTGCCGGCGCGTGAAGCCTCCGCCGATGACCTCCGGACGTGGTGCAAAGACCACCTCGCGGCCTACAAGGTGCCCCGCGTCGTGACCTTCGTGGACGCGCTGCCGCGAAACGCCTTGGGGAAGGTCCAGAAGCCCGCGCTTCGCGACACGCTGGCCAAATCGAACCTCACGGGCTGAGTCTGCGGTGGGGGTGAGCCCGCTCGCGGGGCCCCACCCCGCGAGTGGGCTTGCCCCTGCGGGCCGCGAACTAAATAACTGAATATATTCGTCGGCCCCCTGCCAGAACCCGGGCCGGACTGCAAAAAATTCGGCCCATTCGAAACGCGTGAGAGAGGTTGGCGCCATGAGCCGCCCCTCTCCCGTGTCCCTTCGCCCTCACGCGTCGTCCCCTCGGACGCGCGACACGGGCAGCGCTTTTCTGACGCCGCGAATGCGTTCAGAGCGGTGCAAAGACCTCGCCCATCGCGGGTTCCTGCTCGCGCGGGTCGGCCAGGACGGGCCGCTCGGGCGCGGCGAGCTCCGGAGCGCCCTCGAGGCGGCCGTCGAGATCAGCCTCGCCCTGCGGGGCGCCGTCCCCCCGTCGGTCGCCATCGATGCCCCCGGCATGGTGGTGGCCCAGGACCAGATGTTCCGCGTCAAGACGCTGTCCGCCGCGGGCCTGTGTTTGGTGCTGCCGTCGCTCGCCCCCCTGGTCGATGCCGACCGACATCTCCATCCCGATGACAGCACGGCGCTCGAAACCTGGCGTCTCATGGCCGAGCGCGAGCCGGTGTCGATCTTGTTCGATGAGGACGACCGCGCCTTGCGCATGCTGGCGCCTCGTCCGCTGAGTGAGGTTTTCGACGACGAAGTTCCCGGCGACGAGATCCGCGACAGCGGTTCCTACGCGACGACGCCCACCGACGTGGCTTGCGCCGAGGAAGAGGGGCCGCCCACGGTGGTTCCCCTCGCGTCTCATGCCCCTCCCGAGCCGGCGACGCTGCCGCGGGCGGCGGCCTGGCCCCCTCCCTCCGCGGCGGCCCTCCTCGGTGCGCTCGAGGACGAGGAGGCCCTCAGCGCGCACCCACCGCCTCCGCCTGGTCCCGCGCGACGGCACCCCGACCGCAGCGAACGGGTGATGCCGCGCGACCCGCTGAGCGACATCGGCCCCCTCGACGACGGCACGCTGGCCGGGGGCGACCCCTTCGGCCCCGCCGCGTCGTCCCCCTTCGAGCCGCCGACGACCCTGCCTCTCACGCCCGACACCTACGACCGATACCGCCGCGAACTCGACGACGCCGACGGTCCGAAGCCGGTGCGCGCCGTCGAGACGTTGTTTCGCACGCGCTACGTTCCGCTGCTGGAAGCCTTGCAGCTCGGCCTCGACGACCCCGAGGTCGCGCGGGTCGTCGACCGCTTCCGCCGTACCTTCGAGCGGAGCTACCGCGAGGGGTTTCAGGCCCTGCGCCTGACCGGAAAGCGACCCAGCATGGTGCTCGACGCGCCGGACCTCGCGGCGCGCGTCGGACGCAACCACGGAGCGCGGGCGGTCCAGCTGCTCCTCGTGGACGGTCTTCGGTACGACCTCGGACTCCGTCTCCGCGAGATCCTGAGCGAAGAGCTCGAAGACCGCGCCACCTGTGTCGACCACACCCTGCTCTGGTCGGCGCTGCCTACGGTGACCCCGACGCAGATGCGACTCCTCTCGCAAGGGCCGCGCGGGCTGCGCGAGCCCGAGCCGTCGAGTGATCGCGACCCGGTGGTACACCGCGAGGGCTCGGTCACGACGCTGCGTCGCGTGCGCATCGGCCAACGGGACTTGCTCAAGCTCGACGTCGTCGAGGCGCGACTCCGCGAAACCGGTCCGGGTTTCGACGCCCGCATGGATCGCCTCGCGCACGACGTCGCACGCGTGCTCACCGAGGTCATGAGCGGTCTCTCCCCGCGGACGTTGCTCTACGTGTTCGGGGACCACGGGTTTCAGCTGCCCGTGCTCGACCCGCAGGCGACCGGGCCGGCCGAGCAAGGCGGCGCAAGCCCGGAGGAAGTGCTCGTGCCGGGACTCGCGTGGCTCGTCGGCTGAATCGGGACCGTTCCCACGGGGGCCCGCATCGGTTCGGCTTCTTCGTTGCCACCCGAGGGCCCCGCTCGTAGCTTCGGCACCATGGTCGACGAGATGCCGAGGCGCCGAAGGTCGGGATCCTGGGCGGTGCCCGCGGTCGCAGCCGCGCTGCTCGTGGCTGGCGTCGGGGCGCCCGCGTGCGGCAGCCGCGATGCGCTCTTTCTCGACCCCGGCGCGGGAGGGGTCGACCCGAGCGTCGGGGGCGCGGCACCCGTGGGCGGCCGAGGCCCCGACGGAGGCTTCGGAGGCGCTCCGATCGCAGTGGGCGGCTTCGGGGGTCAACCCGATACGCGCGTGGCGACGGTCGGCGTTGCCACCGTCGGGGTGACCACATCGGCGGTTTCGACCGGGACGAGCGCGGGAGGTGCCGCCGCGACCGTGGCCACCGTCGGGGTCTCGACCGTGAGTGGGACCTCAGGCGTCGCGACGACGGTAGGGGTCGGAGGCGCCGGGGCGACGACCGTCGTCACGACGACCGCCACCGGGATGAACGCGAGCACCGCCGTCGGGGTCGGCGGCTTCGGCGGCGCGCCCAGCACCACCGCCATCGGCGTCGGCGGTTTCGGCGGGGATCCGAGTACGACCGGCGGAGGAGGCTTCTCGCCCTTCGACTGCGTGTCGTGCATCAACGCCAATTGCCCCCAGGCCCAGGCGTGTTTGACCAATCAAGCGTGTCTGTCCGGCGTGGTGTGCACCATCGGCACGTGCATCCAGGGCCCGAACCCGCCGAACTTCGGGTGCGTCCTCGGCTGCTTCAACGGCGACTTCATGGCCGCCTTTCAGGCCCTGAGCGCCATCACATGCATCGGCAATCAGTGCGGACAGGAGTGCCAGGGCACCTTCGGCAATCCTTGAGCCGGCGGCGTTCGCGGTCGCTGGAACTCGTCGCTGGGACTCACCGGTCGTCGCGCAGCAGCCCGCGAGCGATGATGAGGCGTTGGATCTCGGTCGTGCCCTCGTAAATCCGAAGCGGACGAATGTCGCGGTAGAGATTCTCGACGCGGGTCTCTGCGAGCACCCCGCGACCCCCGTGAAGCTGGACGGCCTTGTCGATGATGCGCTGCGCGGCTTCGGTGGCGAACATCTTCGCCATCGCCACCTCGGTGGATGCCCGCGCCCCCGACACGTCTTTTTGGTGCGCGGCCCGCACCACGAGAAGCCGGGCCGCGTCGAGGTCGGTGGCCATGTCGGCCAGGTAGCCCTGAACCATCTGCTGGTCGCTCAACGGACGACCGAACTGGGTGCGCTGGCGCACGAAGCCGAGCGCATCCTCGAGCGCGGCGGTGGCCATTCCGTTGGCGGCCGCCCCCACGCTGATCCGAAACGTATCCAGGGTCTGCATGGCGAGCTTGAAGCCCTGCCCGATCGCCCCCACCCGCGCCTCGCCTGGCACCCGACAGCCCCGGAGACGAAGCGCGCCGATCGGGTGGTGAATGCTGAGGGCCTGCGGATGCTGGGTCAGACCGGGGGCATCGTGCGCGACGATGAAGGCCGTGATCCGACGGCGAGGATCCGACGGCGCGCCGAGCCGCTCGAGGGTGGCGTCGTCGTCAGCCACGACCCGGGCGAACACCACGTGGTGATGGGCGATCGGCACGTTGGAGATGAAGTGCTTGTCCCCGTCGAGGATCCAGCCCCCGTCGCCATCGGGCCGCGCTTCGCAGCGCATCGACGCGACGTCGCTTCCCGCCTCGGGCTCGGTCAGGCCAAACCCGGCGATCCGGTCGCCCCGAACGACGCCCGGAAGGTAGCGCTCGTGCTGCGCGTCGGTCCCGGCGAGGACGATCGGATAGCTCCCGAGCCCCTGGACGGCGAAGATCGCATCGGCGAGCGGGCTCGCATAGCCGAGGGCGTCGCGGATGAGCACCAGCGCGCGCACGTCGACGGCGTCGTCCGCATTCGTGTCCGCCCCCCCGTGACGCCGCGGCACCAGGTAGGGGTAGAGGCCGAAGCGCTGGGTTCCCATTTGGGCCGCGACCTCGGCCGCGTCGTGGCTCGCCTCGGCCCGCATCGCCTCGGCCACCACCGCGAGGTGCGCCACCAGAGACCGATGGTGCGGCGCGAACAACGCCGGCAGGGTGTCGAGGCTCGTAAACGACGGCGGACGACGGGTCGGTCGCGGCGCCACCTCGCTCACGAGGATGGCTCCGTCGCTCCCGGGGCCGGCGGCGCACCGGCAAACACGGGAGGCGTGCGTCGCTGGTTGGCGTCGAACGCGGTGCGAAAGTCGGGATGGGCCATACACAGCGCCTGGGCTTGAGCTTCGGCCTCGATGGCCGCCGACAGCGACATCGTATGCTCCGATTCGAGCATCTGTTTCGTCATCGCGTGCGCGAACGCGGGACCCTCGGCGAGCCGTCGCGCCCACACGCGGGCGGTCGCCACGGTGTCGTCGGCCGGCACCACCCGATTGACCAACCCCATGCCGAGCGCGGTCGGCGCATCGATGATGTCGCCGAAGTAGAGCAGCTCGGCCGCTCGACCCCGGCCCACGATCCGAGGCAACAAGAAGCTCGCGCCCATGTCGGCCCCCGACAATCCCACCCGCGGAAAAATGAACCCGATCCGGGCCCGGTCGGACGCGATGCGGAGGTCGCAGGCGGTGGCGATCACGGCGCCCGCGCCTACCGCGACGCCATTGATGGCGGCCACCACCGGCCGACGAAGCGCGCAGATGCTCTCGATGAGGTGACCGGTGGCGCGGGTGAAGGACAGAAGCCCGGCGGCATCGCGGGCGAAGAGTTCGGCGATGATCCCCTCGACGTCGCCGCCCGAGCAGAAGCCCTTGCCCCGCCCCGTGATCATCACCGCCCGGACCGCGTCGACCTCGAGCGACCGAAAACACGCGGCCAACTCACGATAGACCTCGAAGGTGAGGGCATTGAGCCGCTCGGGTCGGTCGAGCGTGATCTCGGCCACGCCGTGGTCGAGCTCCAAAGAAAATGTCTCGGGTTTCATCATCGTCATCGCATCACCTGCCCTCCATCGAGGGCGATCGCTTGCCCGTGGAGGCTCCTCGCGTCGGCCCGACACGAGGCGAAGACCCACGCCGCCACCTCTTCGGGGGCGACGAACCGGCGCTGCGGCGACATCCGGGCGAGGGCCGAGCGGGCGTCTTCGCGGCTCTTGCCGGTGGCGGCCACGATGTTGTCGACGGCCTGGGCGAGCATCGGGGTGTCGACCCAACCAGGGCAGATCGCGTTGATGGTCACCGGCGAGGTGGCGATCTCCAACGCCACGGCCCGCATGTACCCGAGGACGGCATGCTTCGAAGCGCAATAGGCGCTCGTATAGGCGTACCCCATGAGTCCCGCATTCGAGGCGACGATGACGACGCGCCCCCACCCCGCATCGACCATGGCCGGGATCAAGCGGCGACACTGGCGCATGACCGCGGTCGCGTTGACGGTCATCATGCGCTCCCACGCGTCGTCGGTGGTCCGGGCGTAGGGCGCGCTGCTCGAGATCCCGGCGTTGGGTACCAGGATGTCGACCCGTCCGACCTCGGCCGCGATGCGGTCGAGCGCCGCGCCGGTAGAGGCGGGGTCGGCCACGTCCATCGGCACCGGTACGCCGTCCACGTCCGCCGCGATCGCGCGGAGCGCAGCTTCATTACGGGCACTCACCACCACCCGCGCGCCCTCGGCGGCCAGGCGCCGCGCGATGGCGGCTCCGATCCCCCGGCTCGCTCCCGTGACGAGGGCGACCCGTCCCTCGAGTTCAGCCACGCCGCCATCTCCTGGCCCGTCGGCGCCGTCGCATCACGACTTCATGTAGCCGCCGCGGCGGCACGACCACAAGGGGCCCGCTTGCGACGGCAGCTCGCCGCCTTAGGTTGGGTGCGATGGGCATCGTCATCAGTTGGGTCGTTCTCTCCCTGGCCTTCATGGCCACCGCGTGGCTGCTGCCCGGCATGAGGGTCGACGGAGCCAGAGGAGCCCTGGTGGGCGCGGCCATCTACGGCGCCCTCAACGCCGTACTCGCGAAGATCCTCTTCGTCGTACTCGGCATCATCACCATCGGGATTGGCTTCGTGCTGTTCTTCGTGACCGCGTGGGTCGTCAACGTGATCTTGCTGAAGTTGACCGACAAGCTCACCGACGGGATTCATCTCGAAACGACCGGTACCGCCATGGCGGGCGCCTTTCTCATCAGCTTGATCAGCGGCGCCCTGCACCTGTTCGTCTGAGCCTGCTCCTTCCTGTATGACAGGGTCGCCTGGCTCATGGAAGCCCCCGTGGAGGCGTGTGGTCATCAGCCCGCGGCGTGATCTTCCATGTAGACGTCTTCGAGCGTTTGGCCGTGGCGGATCTCGACCAACCCGGCGTCGACCTCCAGCAGGTGCGGGACCACGGTCGCGTTGATCTTGGCCGCCGTCCATCCCTGGGGGGCGGTCACCGTCAGCACGCCCGCATCGCCCTGAAAGGTCAGCGCGTCCTGGGCGGCCGCGAGCGCGGTCAAGTCGAACGGTCGCTCCACCCAGTAGCGCATGACGAGGCCCCGCTGCGTCACGTCATCGATGGTGCCACTGCGCACACAGCGCCCCGCCTGAATGAACACCACGTGGTCGCACACCGCTTCGAGCTCGAGGAGGTTGTGCGAACTGATGACCAGGGTGCGGTCCCCTCGGTGCGAGGCAAACAGCTCACGCATCCGGATGACGAGTTGAGGATCGAGCCCGCTGGTGGGCTCGTCGAGCAGCACGACCTGGGGGTCTCCGAGCAGGGCCTGGGCGACCGCCACGCGGCGCTTCATCCCGTGGGAGAGCTCCTTCACCGTCGCCCCTGCCCGATCGTCGAGGGCCACTTCTTCGAGTCGCCGCGCGGCCGTCTTCTGCGCCTCGCGCTTCGTCATGCCCTGCAACCGAGCCAGGTGCGTGAGGTACCGCTCCACGGGCACATGGGGGGTGAGCTCACAGTCCTGGGGCAACATCGAGAGCAGATGCGGCGCCTGGCCGGGGGCCACCGGCCCGTACCCGAGGATGTCCACCGCCCCCGCGTCGGGGCGAATGAGACCGCCCGCGCATCCGAAGGTCGTCGTCTTGCCCGCCCCGTTGGGGCCGATGAAGCCGCAGATGACCCCCCGAGGGATCGTCACCTCGAGGCCGTCGAGGGCCACGGTGCGCCCGTAGGTCTTTCTCAAGCCGGTGATGGTCACCGCCGCGGCGGCGGCGTCGTCGCTCATGCGTCCCTCCGCCAAAGCTGCCAGAAGCCGAGGCCGAACCAGGCCAACCCGATCAAGAAGAGCCCGAGCATGCCGAGGCTTCGATCCGTGAGCTCGGGCCGAAAGAGCGCCGTGGCGTGACCGCTGGGCACCAGCTTGTGGAGCGTCTCCCCGACCGTCGAGGATGCGTCCCGCACCGCCATTGCGTTGAAGATCTGCCCGGCGACGAAACTCGCGAACGCGAACATCAGGGCGAGGCCCCGCGCGACGGCGTTGGAGCGCACGAGTTGGGAGGCACAGAGGGCGATGCCCAAGTACGCAAAGCCGTAGAACGAGCCCCGCAAGCTCATGCGGAGGAGCCAAAGCAGCGAGGCGACGACATCGACGCGGTCGAGCCGAGCCACCCCGATGCCCCAACAAACGAGCGCTCCCGCGAGAATCCCCACCGCCATCAGGGCGGCTTGCCCGGCGAGGATCCCGAGGGCCCAACCCGCCCGATCGACACGGAAGAGCGCGAAGCGCGCCGAGCCCGAAGCGAGCTTGTTGCTAATCGCATCGCTCGCCGTCAGCACCATGATCAGCGGCATGAACGCGGTGATGACCCACAGGTAGAAAAGCGCCAGCAGCGGCACGCGAAGCAGCTCGGCGGCCAACGCATCATCCCCGACGAACTGCCCGAGACGTTCCTGAAAGGCGGGACTTTCCAGAACGCGGTCGACCGCTTCGGGACCCACGTCCTTCATCACCGCCGCCGTAAGCTCGTTGACGATGCCGGCGAAGAGCGCCGTCGCGCCGGCGGCGATGAGGACGTAGATGAGGATGAGCGCCAGCGCTTTCCGCGAGCGCAGCGACTCGTACAACTCGAACCCGGCGACGAGTCCCACCGTGCGCAGCCGGCTCATGGGGTCGCACCCTACACGAAACGCTCGGTCTTTTTGGCCCCGTGCTCTTTGGCCCAGTGCGCGTGGAGACCGCATTCGCGCTTTTCGTCGGCTTTGGCCGGGTCCCAGTAGTCCCACTCGTTGGGGAGGCCATGGGCTTGAAGGTAGGCCTCCATCTCCGCGTCGGACCAATGGAGAACCGGGCACACCTTCACGACCCCGAAGGTCTCGTCGAAGGCGACCACGTCGGTCCCCGCCCGCTCGGGGCTCTGGGCGCGGCGAAGGGCGGTGAACCACACCGCGGGCGCGAGCGTCTGCAGGCCCCGTCGAAACGGCTCGAGTTTGAACTCGGCGCTGAACCGACGCAGTCCCGCTTCGTCGTCGGGCTCGGGCAAGGGGCCCTCGACGGCGTCCCGGTGGGCCGCGGTGCGTCGCGGCACGAACGCGTGCAGGTTCAGGTGGAGCTGTGCCTCGAGGACGGCCACGTGCCGGTAGGTCGCGGGACGGTTGTACCCGTGGTCGGCCCACAAAACGGGCAGGTCAGGCTGCGCGCTCGTGCACAGGTGAAGAAGGACCGCCTCGTAGGGGCGAAAGTTGGTGGACACCACCGCGGTCGCCGGCGCTGCGGCCGCGAGCGCCCAGGCGACGATTTCGGCGGGCTCGGCTCCGTTGAGGCGCGCGTTGGCGGCCGCGATGTCGTCGGCGCGAAAGCGCGCCCTCGGGTCGACGGGCTGGGTCATCGGAGGAGAATGCCGCGCCCACGTGCGCACGGGGAGGGGAAATTCGGGGGGCACGGTCGCGACGTGCGTTTCGCCGCCGGTGCCGTATGGTTCGTGGGTGTCGAAGTTTCGTCGTGCCCTCCTCGCCGCTACCGTCGCCTTTTTCACCGCCACCGGGTTCGTCGCCTGCGCCTCTGACGAGGGCAACGACGATGACGTGAGCGCGGACGAAGCGCGACGACAGCAGCGGGATGCCTTCCGGGCGGTGGTCGACGCCTCCCTCGAGGCCGCTGATCTCACCACAGCCCAGCGCGAAGAACTCGACGCCATCCGCGAGCGCGTGCGCCGCGACCCTGCGGCGCGGGCCCGCGACCGTCAGGCGATGCGCGAGGTGGTGAGCGACATCGTTCGCGATGGGACCGCGCAGACCGAGCGCTTCGAGACCGCCCTCGAGCGCGTCGCCGAGACCATCGAAACGCGGATCGCCGAGAGCAGGGCGGCGATGGTCGACGTGCACGAGCTTCTCGCCCCCGAGCAGCGCCGCGCCGTGGCCGACGTCCTTCGCGCGCGGGTCGACGAACGCTGGGGCAAACCGCGACGAGAGCGACACCAGGGATTTACGGGCCTGATGGAGGACCTCGCGCTCACGCCCGACCAGGTGGCCGAGCTCGAGAGGCTCCGCGACCGACTGATGGGCCAGTCGAAGCAGCTCAAGCCGACGGCGGAGGAGGTCTACGATCTGATCGATGCCTTCGAGACCGACGCCTTCGCCCCGGCCCTGGACGCGTTCTGGTCGGAGCGGGCCCCATTGCTCCGGGAGCGGTTGGCGCAGGCGGGCGAGCAGACCGACGCCCTCTTGTCGGTGTTCGAAGAAGACCAGCGCGATCTCTTGGCCGACATCATCGAAGAGGGTACCGGTGTGCTGAAAGCGCCCCCCGTGGAACGGGTGACGGCGTCGCCGGCGCGCTGACGCCGGCGCGCTGACGGTGGGTTGACTCCAGAAGGCCCCTCCCCCGCGAGCGGGCGCCCCCTCCCGAAACGAGCCGACCCGCGGCCATTGTCTCGAATCTGCGCTCCCCTGTTTGGGCGGGCCAAAGAGGCTCTCTCCCGGCCGTTGTGCCGCAGCCCGGCCCCACCGCGGTTTGGCCCGACGCTTGCGACGCTCGGTTGACGTGTCCCGTCACCACCCCGCATCGCCCCGCATCTCCCTCTGCATGATCGTTCGCGACGAGGCCACGATGCTGCCCGACTGCCTGGCCAGCGTCGCCGGAGCCGTCGACGAGCTGGTGATCGTCGACACGGGTTCGACCGACGGTACGCAACGGCTGGCGCAAGAGGCGGGGGCGGTCCTTTTGACGTCTGCCTGGAACGACGATTTTGCCACCCCCCGCAACGTGGGGCTGCGCGCGGCGACCGGGGACTGGGCCCTCATCCTCGACGCCGACGAACGCCTCGTTCGCGGCGCCGCACGGGTGATTCGAGACGCGGTCCGCGACGACCAGATCGACTGCGGACTGTTGCCCCTCCACAATGCCGCGCGGGAGGACGCCGACGTCGAAGACGTCCGGGGCGGACAGGGCCGTCGGGCCGAGGTCAGCTATCTGCCGCGGCTGCTCCGGCGTCTCCCCGACCTCGCGTTCGAGGGGATCGTGCACGAGAACGTCACGCCATGGCTCCTTCCCCGCGCCGAGCGTGCCCGCATCCTCCCCGGAGCCGACATCGTGCACCTCGGCTACGCCGCCTCGGTGCAGCGGGCGCGTCAAAAGTACGCGCGCGACACCGCCCTGCTCGAAAAGGCCATCGCGCGGGATCCGCGAGACCCCGGTCCGTACGGCTACCTCGCGCTCGCGCATCTCGAAGCGGGCCGCGTGGACCGTGCCGAGGCGGTGGCCGAGGCCGGATGGCCGCGACTGCCGCCGCCGTCTCGGGGGACCGAAGTGACCGCCCTCCGCCTGGGGGTCGCGCGGGCCGCCCTCGCCCTCGACCGCGGCGACCGCGACCGCGCGCTTGCCACGTTGACGACGGCCGGGCGGCATTGGCCCGACCATCCGGACTTGTGGTTTCTCCGCGGCTGCACTGCCGAGGCGCACGCCCTCGACGCCGAGACCGCGACGGAGCGAACGGAAGCGCTTCGAGAGGCCGAGAACGCCTTTCGGCGCGCCCACGCCGGACGTGACGGCATCTTTGCCCAGCGGCTCCTGACGGGCGCCACCACCTGGGCGACGTGGCTCCGCCGGGGTGCGATCGCGCTGTTGAAGGGCCGCCCCGGCGAGGCACGCGATGCCTTCGAGCACGCCGACCGCGAGGGTGCCCCTTCCGTCTTGTGCGACCTCGGCCGGGCCGAAGCGGCCCTCGCCCGCCGGCAACCCGAGACGGCGCGCGCGCTCGTGCGCCGCGCGCTCGACGCCCTCGACCGCCCGGACGAACGAGACGTGCCCCCGCGCGCCCGCGCGGACGCGCACCTGCTGGCGGCGCTCGTCGCCGAAGCCGAAGGGGATCTCCGCACCATGGCCACCCAGCTCACGGCGACCCGGCGTCACCTCGGAGGCGGCAGTTTTGCCGCGTCCCACCGTCGTCCTCGGTTCTTCGACGCAGCCACGGTGCTCGCGCTTCACCATGGCCAATTCATCGACGCCCCCGGCCCCTTTGGCCAACTGTCGGTGCTGCTGCGGGGGGAAACACGGGCCGTCCGCGGCGGCGCCGCCCGTCCGCTCGACCCGGGCATGCGCGACCGTCTCTTCCGCCGTTGGATTCTCAGCGGGCGCACCGAAGCACTGGAACACCTGTTACGCCCGGAGGCGGAGGTTCGCCTTCCGGGACTCGCGGGCGCCCTGGCCGCCGTGGTCAGCGACCTCGGGCGAGACCGCGCGGTGATGGCCGCAAGCTGAGGACATCGGCGCGCATGGCCGTCCACGCACGAATGCGCCATCATCTGCGCATGAGTTGGACGCATCGGTGGGCGCGGGCGATCGCCGTCGCCGGAGGATCGGTCGCGTTTGCCGTCGGCTGCGGCGGCAGCACCGACGACGACCTGCCGGCCGCCGCCCGCTACGTCGTCCCCGCGTCGCTCGACACGCTGCAAGGCGAAGCGTGGTTCGACCATCCCTGGCCGAGCGATGCGCGCGTGGAGGCAGGTCATCCCGTCTTTCGCGGGTTCTACAATCCGACGGAGAACCCGCTCCTCGACGAGTACTTGTCGGTCGTCGACGGCCTCCTCGACGGCTTTTCGCCGGTGGGCGCGGGGTACTTTCGCTTCGAGGTCGCCCTCGACGACAACCGTTTGCCCCGAACCCCCACCGACACCCTCGCGCCCACGGCGACCGTACAGCTCGTCGACGTCGACCCCGATTCGCCGGACCGCGGCCGTCGCATTCCCCTTCGGGTGTCGTTCCGCGCCGAGGCGGGCCGCTACGTCACCGCCAACACCCTGAGCTGGGTCCCCGCCCCGGGGTTTCCCCTTCGCCCCGCCACGCGGTACGTCGCGTTCGTCACCGAAGGTGTCACGGGCGCCGACGGTACCCCACTCGAAGCCCCCGCGACCCTGCGGGAAGTGCTCGGACGCGCCCCCGCGCGCGACGACGCCACCGAGGCGTGGCGCCAAGCCGTCGCGGCCGACGTCGATGCCCTCGTCGCCCTCGGGGTCGACCCCAGCACGCTGGTCCATTTCACCGCCTTCACCACCGGCGACCCGACCGCCGAGACCTTCGCCGTTGCCGACCACGTCCGGGAGGGCACCCCCGCGCCCACCTTCGACGACGAAGCGTGGACCCGGTGGGAGGACAATCCAACCTTTGTCGAATACACCGGCCGCTTCGGCCCCAACCCGAACTATCAGATCGGCAACCTCCCCTTCGCGGCCTTCGGCGACGGGGGCCGATTCAACGTCGACGCCGAGGGGCGACCCGCGGTCGTCGACACCTTCGACTTACGCTTTTCCCTCACCGTGCCGACGGGCTGCCCGCAACCCGAGGCGGGGTATCCCATCGTGCTCTACGCGCACGGGACGGGCGGGAGCTACCGCAGTCACCTCGGGTACGCGGGCACGTTGGCCGCCGAATGCCTGGCGAGCATGGGCGTCGATCAGATCTTTCACGGCGACCGCCCGGGCGCCCCGGACAACATCACCCAGACCCAGCTCCTCTTCTTCAACTTTCAGAACGTCGAGGCGGGTCGTACCAATGGTCGCCAAAGCGCCATCGACGAGATCCAACGCGCGCGTCTCTTCACCGAAAGCGCGGCGCGGATCCCCGCGACCGCCTCCCACACGGGCGCCGAGATTCGCTTCGACCCCGACCGAGTTCTCTTTTTTGGCCATTCGCAAGGCGGGTTGAATGGGCCGCTTTACCTGGCCGCCGACGCCAGCGCACGAGGCGGCGTGCTCAGCGGCAGCAGCTCCATTCTGTCGATCACCCTGCTCGAAAAGACGGAACCGAGCCCGAGCGTGGTCGCCGCGGTCCAGATCCTCTTGGGCCTGACGGGACCATCGGCCGCCGAGCTCGACCTCTTTCACCCCGCCATCATGCTCGCGCAGTCTCTGGTCGACGCCATCGACCCCATTCACTACGCGCGCCGAACGGTACTCGAGCCCCGAGAGGGAAACCCTCCGAAGAGCATTCTCATCACCGAAGGCATCGCCGCCGACGGCACCGGCGACAACTTTTCCCCGCCCGCGGGGATCGAAGCCCAAGCGGTGGCCATGGGGCTACCGCTCGTCGACCCGGTCGTCCTTCCCATTCCCCAGCTCGCCTTCGGCGCGTCGCAGGTGGCCATTCCTAGTGGTGGCCTGGCCGGCAACCTCGCCGGCGGCACCCGCACCGGCGGCCTCGTACAGTACGCTCCACCTCCAGGCGAAGACGGTCACTTCGTCGTGTTCGACGTCGCCGCCGCGCGCCGCCAGGTGGCCGGATTTCTCCGCGCGCTGGCCGACGACCCCACGGGCCGTCTCGAAGCCCCCTGACGCCAAAGGGGTCGAGACCCGAAGCGGACGGCGACCTCAGGGCGCGCGGCTCACGTCCCGCAAGCGACGCCGAAGGACATCGAGATGGCGACGGCTTACGGGGACGGCGTCCGCCACGTGGCGCACGTGCGCCACCCAGGCGGAGCCCCGCGGCTCGAGCCGCTCGAGCCACGAGAGACGCAGAATCACACCACGATGGACCTGGGCGTACGTGGCCTCCGGCAGTCGCGCGCGCCAACGGTGCAGGGGAATGGCGACCAGCTCCTCGGAGCCATCGCCGAGATGCACCTCGGTGTAGTCGCCCCGGGCCCGAACGCAGGCGATGTCGCCCATCCGCACGAAACGCATCGCCGGGTGGAGAGGGAGGCAGACGACCCGGTCGTCGGCGGTCACGGGTAAGCTCTGGCGCCGCGCGAGACGGGCGATCGTCGCGTCGAGACGCTCGGGATCGACCGGTTTGAGCAGGTAGTCCATCGCCCCCGCCTCGAACGCGGCGAGGGCGTGCGCGTCGTAGGCGGTGACGAACACCACCTCCGGATCGAGCGGTTCGTCGAAGAGGGCGAACGCATCGTCTTCGCCGCCGCCGAGGTGAACATCGAGAAAGACGACGTCGACCGGCGTCGCCTCGATCGCCGCGCGTGCCTCCGCCACACTCCCCGCTTCCGCCACCACCGTCACCCGATCGTGCGGACCCAGCAGCCGACGCAGGCGGCGCCGCGCGGGCGGCTCGTCGTCGACGAGAAGGGCGCGCCACGGTCTCACGCCCGCCACCCCACCTCGATGACGACCTCCCCCGGCGCCTCGCGACGGCCGACCCACCCCTCTGCATCGAAGAGCGCGAGCCGCTGCCGCGTGTTGTCGAGACCGACGCCGGCCCCGCGCGGCCCCTTCCACCGTCCCGGGTTGGCGACACGCACCACGACGAAGGCACCGCGCAACTGCGCCTCGATCCTCACTCGGGGCCCGTCGGCTCCGGATCCGTGTTTGATCGCGTTTTCCACCAGGGGTTGCAGGAGCAGAGGCAAGCACGGAGCGCCGCGCAGCGACTCCGGAATGTCGATCGTGACGTCCAGCGCGTCCTCGAAGCGCGCGCGCTCGAGACGAAGGTACCGCGCCAACCGAGTGACCTCGTCGCCGAGGGTCCCCGTGCCGTCGGCGTCGAGCGCCGCCCGCAACAAGGCCGAGAGATCGAGGATCATGCGCTGGGCCCGCGATGGGTCTTCGTCGATGGTCGTCGACAGCGCATTGAGGGCATTGAAGAGAAAGTGGGGATTCAACTGATAGCGCAGCGCGTCGAGCCGCGCCTTGGCGGCGACGCCGGCCAGGGCCAGCAGACGACGCTCCCCCTCGTGGGCGCGGGCGTGGAGGTGAAGGGCCCCGACGCCGACGGTCCACACCATGAACGCACTGCCGACCACCAGCGAGGTCCCGGCAACCGACGCCACCGTCGGGGGCACGCCGGTGACGCCGACCCCAACCAAGGCGAGCCCCAAGGTCATGGCGAACGTCCCGCCCCATGCGTTCGCGAGGCCCGAGACGACGAGGCGACGACGCGATGCCGCGCGGCCCAGGCCCGAGAAGCGAAAGAGAAGCGCCGACACGGTGGTGCCGAGGGCGGTCCAAATCGCGACGAAAGCGAGGGCGCCGGCCGCGTGGTCGACATGACCCGAGGCGATCCGAACCCCGAGCACCAGCATGCCCGTCATCGCCCAGAAGGCGAGGCTGGCTGCGAGTCCCCTCCGCAGCGAGGGGATACGTACGGGGGTCGGCGACGAAAGGTCGATGCGTTCGATGGTACTGCGCCCCGGGTGGTTTGGTGGTGCCGTTGGTCGACGCTCGCTGCCATTCGTCGAGGGGCCCGGCCCGCCGCCGGCGCATCGGTTCATGATGAGGCCATGACGATGAACGGGCGCAAGAGGGGGTTCACGAGTCGCCACCACGGCGTACGCCAAGGCGTCGCCACCATCTGGCTTACGCTTGCCCTCATCGTGAGCGTCGTCGGCGGCTGTGGCGGCCAGGCGGGGCCGCCGACGCCAGAGCCCACCCCCACGACGACGGACCCACCCTCCCGGATGACGTGCGCCGCGCTCATCCGGGGCGTCGAGCTAGAGCCCACCGTCGCGGCGCCCACCGCCGGGGTCTCGGAGGGGCGGATCGACCCGTCCGTCGCCCATGATCCGACCACCGGTCGGGTGTGGATGGTTTACTCCGGGGCCGAGGGCGGGCCCTTCGTCGGCCGCCCGTTCCGGGTGAGCCAGCGTCTGGCCTTCAGCGACGACCGCGGCGCGAGCTGGTGCGACCACGGAGAGGTGGTGCCGGTGGCTGACCTCGGCGACGACTGCCCTCCGGACAGCGACGGCCCGTGCCACTTCAACCAGGAGGTCGGGACGCTCGTGCACATGCCCGGGGCACCGCCCGCGCGACGCTGGAAGCTTTTCTACTTCACCGTCGCCGCCACCCCCGACAACAACTACCCGTTCGCGCAATATCTCGTTCGGGAGGCGTCGCAGCCCGAAGCACTGGCCGCGGCAACGCCCCGCCGCTTGTTCGCGGGGGGCTCCTTCGAATTCCCCCCCGTCGCGGCGTGGATGGATCGACATGCCGCCGGCCTCGGCCCGACCGAGGTCCGCCTCGACCAACTGCATCCCGACCTCGAGAACTGCCTTCAATTCTCCGAAATGGGGACCGCCGCCGACGGCGACCGATTGTGGGCGAGCTTTCTGTGCGCCGACCCGGGCGAACATCTCACCGTGCTCGTGTCGACCGACGACCCCGAGCTGCGCGCGTGGCGCTACCACGGCGTCTTGGTCGACGGCGACGACGTGCGCGCCATCGACGCATCC
Source organism: Myxococcota bacterium (assembly GCA_039027095.1). Classification (GTDB taxonomy): domain Bacteria; phylum Myxococcota_A; class Polyangia; order Polyangiales; family Polyangiaceae; genus JAPYTK01. Next base: position 88,982 of record JBCCLB010000016.1, on the reverse strand, counting down.
TCGCCGAACTACAGCGCGAGCGAGCTGTTCTTCGGCCGCGATGGCCAACTCCGGCTGAGCGTCTCGCCCGTGAGGGCGGCCAATAACGGCAGCTACCACGCGTGCCACATCTACCGCGTCACCGACCCCGAAACGGCCACCGTCGCCCCCGAGCCCGAGCGCGTGGTCACGCCCAACTCCGAGACCGTACACCACGGCATGTGCACCTACGATCCGGCGCTGACCGAGACCGGACTCATCGCGGCCCAGGTCTTCGAATCCCGACCCTTCATCCGCCTCATCGCCACCGGCGAAACCTTCCCCTGAGCTCCCGCGGCGCCTGGCTAAGGCCCGGAAACAAGAAAAAACTGGATGGTTTCAGGCTCGGTGAGCCCGAGGCCATCGAGAAACAAGACCGCGTCGAGCTCCACCGCCCGACTGACCTGAGCGTCGGCGGCGAGCGACCGATTGCGCCAGGTGACTTCTACCGTATCTTCGACGCGCCAGGGGACCTCGGGCACCACCGACACGATCTCGGTGTCGGGGGGCCCGAACGCGTGAAGGTATACATCCCCGTCAAAGTCGTTACCCGGGGAGAGACGCGCCTGCAGCACCCCCTCGAGCTCCGGTGGGTCCCCGACGCGCACCAAGGACGTTTCTTGGTTTTCGAAGCGGACCGACACGGGCGACGGAGAACCACTGCAGGCCCACGTTCCGGCGAGAGGGGCCATGCCCGCCAAAACGAGACAACGTCGCATCGACCCCCACCGCGACGGGCGTCCGTCGCGTGGGGAATGGGTCGTCCCCGTCGTCGTCATCAGTGCGTCGTCCATTCGAGGTTTACCTGGCCGGCCCCGATCCGCACCTCGGGAAGCCAGGGTGAGACCGAGGCGGTTGCCGCTTCGTTGGCCGGGACCGTCTTGCGCTCGGCCCCGATGGCCCACAGCGGAATGCCGATGCCGCCGAACACCAACGCCCCGAGCCCGAGGCCGCTGGCCACCATGGCCTCGCGGATCCCCGAAAACTCACCGCCCGAATCGTTTTCAAACGCGGCGAACAGAACGGCGTAGCTCCCCACGAAGCTCGCAATACCTAACGAGGTCAAGACGATGCCAGCCTGCTTCATCGCCGGGTTCCGCTCGCCCACCACGTAACCGGGCGGGAGGTTGAGCTCGGCCGCCGTCGGGGTGCGCTTGGCGTCCCTCGCGCCGAAGATCCATAGCGGAATACCACCCAGGGCCGAGAGAACGCCGATCCCATTCATCAGGTTGCTCCACGAAACCTCGCCGACGTCCCGGTCTGAGCCGATGACGTAATTCTGTTGGTCGCGCAGGAGCCGGGTCCCGAGGTTGGCCAGAATGGCGGAGGCGCCGAACGAGGTGAGGGCCGCGCCGCCGACCACCATGGCGTCGCTGTAGCGCGCCCGCGGTTCGCCCAGCGCGCCCCCGAGCCAAACGCCGCCGCCCATCAAGCCGAGGGTTCCCCCGAACATCATCAAATGCAGTCCTTCGTTTTGACGCGTACGGTCGGCGACCTCGAAGCACCCGCTCAAGCCACAGAACTTGGTGGTCCGCGCCGTCCCCGACCCCCAGAGAATCATCCCGGCCAACAGGGTCGCCCCTCCGGCCGCGGTCAGGGCGATGCCGGTCGGCACCATGGGATCCAGGCTCGGGGGCCCTGACGACCCGAGGTCGGCGTCGAGCGTGGTGGCGCCTACGGGAGCGATAGGGACGGCGGAATCGGGCTCGACGGCGGGCGGGGCTGAAGGTGCAATGGGGCTTGGGGTCGGCCTCACGGGCGGGACCCTCGACTCTGGGTCGGGCGATGGACCCTCATCGATAGGCTCGGCCGAGCGCGAATCCGTCGTCGCGTCCGGTACGTCGGGGTTCTTCGGAGGCGAAGGCGGCTCATCCGCGCCTGAATATGCCTCGTCCGCGGGCCCGGGCGGTTCGTTGGCACGCGCTGGTGACGCGTCCGCGGGCGGCGACGCCGGTTCATCGTCCGGCGGCGCCGGAGCGGGAGGACGTGACGGCTCTCGAGGCGGCTCCGGCGTGGGCGGCGGCTGGGCCTGGGCGCGACCCCCCATCGCCACGGTAGCGACGCAAATGCCAGCTACCGTCCATAGGGCCCGCCCCTTCATCACGGCTCAGTCGTTGCGGTATCCGAGCCGATCGGCAAGCTGATTCTGCTCGCGCTGAAGCGCATCGAACCGGGCCTGCAGCGCGCGCGATGCCGCAAGGTCGGGAAACGCCACGGTCGCGTACCCGACGAGCCCCGCCCCGACGAGCCCGCGGCCCTCGGTCGCGCCCGCAGTGCCCGCTTCAGCGGCCGACGTTTCCTCATCGTCGGCAAGCGCCGTCACGGTGATGAGGTAGTCCCGACCCTCGGCGTCGGGGCCGTAGTCGAAGGTCACGTCGCGCTCGCGGGTCACTTCGACGTCGCCCTGACCGAAGTCGTACCGCAACCGCGGCGACTGCCCCCCGAGAGCGTCGGTGTCGCCATGCCGGGTCACCCGAACGCGGACCTTGGTCGCGGCCGTAGGCTGCGCCGTCGCCACCAGTCGCGCCTCACACGGAGGCAGCGGAACCTTCAACACCGTCTCGGCCACCACGTCTCGGCCGAGGCGCGCGCGGACGGAGATGCGCCCGACCGGGTCGTTTGCGTCACGGTTGCCCCGCCGAGGGAGATCGACGACCGCGACCCGTCCCCGCGCCCGACCGATCTCGAACCGTGCATCCGGACGGTCGGGCTCGAGCGCCGCCTCTACCACCACCTGCCCCGCCGCACACGGCGCCCCCGCCACGATCGATGCGGTGACGGACGCGCCCCCGGAACGCGGCGTGCCGTCGGTCGGCGCGTCGGAGCGCGGCGGGTCGGCGGGCCAAGCAACCGCGCTGCCTTCAGACGCGGGCAGCGCGGTGGGAGGGGTCAGCGACACGTGCGCCCTTTGTTCGTCGTCCGCCTCGGGAACCAGATACGCCGCCGCGAGCACGCCGAGCAACGCCGCCCCCATCGCAATGCGCACGGTCATTCTCTCTGGCGTCAGGACACGCCGATGTCGGTCGCGCTTCATATTACTCATCCTTCCTCAGGTGGAGGAGGCTCCCGCGGCACTTGCCGCCAACGAACGTCACGGATCTACCTGGAAGGAAACACAGCCGACGCCGATTTGATCTCTACAGCCTTCGCCGCCCTCCGCCTCACAGTCCGCCCACCTAATCACCTCGAGCGCATAAACGACACCGGGCTCGAGATCGCCCTCATCTGCCCCGGGGCGGTCTCCGATGGGGGCTCCGAACTGCAGCGGCGCAGCGATGGTATTCATACCCGTCGACGAAAAGGAATCGCCTGACCAAACGCCCCCCTGAAAGTCACATCGACTGTCCGGCAGGCAAGTATCAACGCCAGGGTCGTCCCGGCACCAATCGACATCGATTTCACCAACGGGCCCCCCGTCCCAAGTGATTTCAAGCTGTTCCGAGATCTGCACCGAGATTGGTTCAGCGCCGCCGTCGTCGTCCGCGTCATCGGAGCAACCGATCGACACAGCCGCAGCCAACAACGTCATGCTAAGGCGCAGAGTGTGACTGAAGTCCATGGTTCATCCTCATTTCTTGACGGTAGATTCCGTCTTCCCAGTGCCACTCATAGAAAGCTTTGCTTTCGAAAGAGAAGGGCCCCCAACCCGGCCCGAGCGGCCCTTTACTTTGGCTCTCGGACTCGTCGTCGTCACCGTCATCGTCTTCGATGAGGGTGATCTCCAGTTCGTTCTTGTAGCGCCAAGGCCACCCGAACCACGCGTAGAGTCCGTCCATCGGATAGGCGCGACCCTTCTTGTACCGACCGGCGCGAGCGCGCGTTACGCCGTTATAGACCATGAACTCGCCATCGACCTTGAACCGTACATCGATTTCGTCGTGGGGGCTGTCGTCATCCGTCTTGTCCACACACACGAGGGTCGAATTTTGCAAGTCGCTCGCGTACGCCGCGCCGTAAGCCACCGTCAGCTCGGTGCTCCACCGGACGCTGAAGGTTTGGGCCGAGGGCTCGCCGGGGCGATAGACGCGCCAGATGAGTCGTCGCGATTCGCCCTGAGGGTTGGGCAGATCGGTGGCGATGCGAAGATTGCACCCAGGCAGGTCCAGCGGACCCGAGGGGCTGCAGGGGTCTCCACTGGGGCCCTGGCCGTTTTGGCCGTCGACCCGGAGCAGCGTCGCACCCACATTGATGGGATGATCCTCGAGGTCGTCGGGTTCGACGATCGCCGCCGCCAACACGTCGTCCTCATGTCCGAACAAGTCGAAATCGAGTTCTTGTTTCGCCGGCTTGGTAAAGCTCTCGACCGCGAGATCGAAGTAGAGCGACTGCTCCGAGGGGAACGAACTCACCCCGCCCGCCGGCCATTCGAATTCTTCCTCCATGTTGGGCCAGAGGGGGCAGGCGTCGGCTTCCTTGTTGGTGCAGCCGAGGCGGTTCACGTTGAGCTTGTACTCCCCGCTCGAGCTACCGGGAAGCGACCGATGGTCGTGATGCCGATTGAACACCTTGATGAAAAAGGGCCCGCCCTTCAGCGGGTACTTGCGGTTCATGAAGACCACCGGCGGGTCGCTTCCCCCCACTGTCGGGTAGTCTTTGCTGCCATAGGCCTTGTAGGGGACCGAGAGGTCGCGGGCGGCGTAGACCTGAACCTGGTAGCCGCCGAGGTCGGCGTCGGCGTCGACGCCAATGTTGTACGCCCCGTCCCAAGGGAGAAAGTACCACTGGACCGAACCGGGGTACTCGAGCTTTCCGTCGATCGGAGGCCCGGTGACCTCGTAGTCCTTTTTTACCTCGGTGAACCACGCGCCCATTTGGTTGCCGACCTCGGCGGCGCCGAGCACCCTTGCCCCGTGGTCGCCGGGCCCGTAGAGCGCGTCGGCTTCGGCTGGCAGCAACGGAGAGCAGTGGGGCGCCAGGCGGTTGTAGTGCGCGTTCACCCCGAGATGGTCGCTTTGAAAGGTAGGCGCCCCCACGCCCGACTGGCCGTCGCTCCATTGGCCCCGCCCGCCGGGCGGGTTGGCCCCGCCGCCGGGGACCAGCGGGGTTCCCGACAGGAGGTTGCGCGCCAACTGCGGATGCTGGTTGCACAGCGGAGGCAGGTCGTTGGACCAGGCCCCTGTGTTGCTCATGATGTAGTCGAGGCGTTTGGGGATATTGCCGAATGATCCCGTGCGGCCGTAGTCGAGCTCGAGCTGGCCGTAGGTGAGCAGGCTCGCGATGGGATGCTCGTAGCGCCACGTGTCGTGGACCCAATGGTTGGTGTTTCCGTTGCCGCCGGCGAAAAACTCATCGTGATCGGTGGCGACGTCGCGGTCGAAGCGCGAGGTCCACTCCCACAGGTTGTCGTCGTAGGGAGACGAGTTCACGTTGTGCGGATTCGACAAATCGCCATCGACGTTGAGATCTCCGACCAAAAACACGTCCTCGGCCACGATGGGTTTGTCGCCCACGGTGCCAGAGAGGACGAAGTTGCGGATGTATTCGAACTGCTTCGTCCTGGTCGAATAGCCGTGCCATCCCCCCTCCCCTGGCTTGTGCTGGTCGCTGTAGGTGGCCTGCATGTGGCTGAAGAAGACGTTATGCCGACGTTCGGTATCGGGGTTTTGAACCCTTACGTGACCCACCCCCTTGGCCGCCCAGCTGTCGCCGCCGGTCTGCGCATCGTACTCGACGAACGCGAAGTAGGTACCGCACTTCGGCTCATTCTCGTCCGGGCACTGGTAATCGAGCGAGTTGAACCCGATATCGTAGTCGTGGTGGCGCGACTCTGCGTCGAATCCGCCTGCGATCGGCACGAAGGGCAGCTTGCTGTAGATGTTGAGGCCGGAGCCCTCCTCGAAGAAGTCGCCGCCGAGGTACTCCTCGTTGCTGATGTTCATCACATAATACGGATAAACATCCCGCAACCCCTCTCGCAGAATGGTCTCGATCTCGTCCCACCACACCTCCTGAATGACGATGACGTCGTAGCCACTGTAGAGGATCCGGTTCGCCAAGTCGTAGGCGCCCCACCGGATCGCGTTGGCGTCGTACGATGGGTGTTTGGCCGGCTCGCAATAGCCCGTTGGGAAGAGACCAAAGCACGACGCAGGGCTGTGCCACTCCCAATCGGGTGGGCAGGGCGATCCCGTCACAGGAACGGAGGGCCCAAGGGGAATGGCAAACCCATCGGGGCAGCCCTGCGACCTCGGCGCCATCATGGCCGCGTTGACCGCGCCGATGCGCAACGAGTAGTCAGTGTTGGCGTGTGCGACCCCCCCCCCACAGTGTGGTCGACAACAGCCCGCCTACGAAACCTAGAGCGGTCATCGTCCGCCCCCATCGATGATTCATGGCGGGTCCGTAACGGCCAGCTCACCAGGGTGCCAAGCGCAATTCTGGAGGCTGCCCCCAACCCTCCAGAATCACTCGACCGGAATCGTCCGATTCATCGAATTGGCACACGAAAGGAATGCAGCGGCAAACCCGTCCTCCGGTCCTCCGCCCGGCCCCCCGTGCGTCCGCCGTCAGGCGGCGAGGGGGTGGGCGTAGATGTGGCTGCCGCTGGTGAAGGAGCCGGGGACGTGGCGCACCGGCGAAAGATCTTCGGTCGACAAGAGCGTTAGGGCCATCTGGCCGTCGACGTTGTGGCTGACCACGAACGCGTCTTCTTCCAGCGTGAGGCAGACCCCGCGGGGGCCCTGGAGGGAGGCGATCTTTTTGACGAGTTTCGTCTGCGCGAGGCTCCAGACGGTGACCATGTTGCCGTCGGGCTGGGTCGCCACGACGCGATCGCCGTGCACGGCGACGCTCAGCGTCTCGCCCTTCATCTTGTCGACCACGCGCTTGGGCTTCGACATCGTGACCAGGGGTTTTCCCGGCGTCCGCAGGCTCACCGCGCCGAGGCGCGGGGTGCGGGTCGGCAGTCCGTCCCGGGGGGCGGAGACGACCGCGAGCGCGCCGTCAGTTCCCATGGCGAGATGTCCGGTGTTGTACCGCGCGGTCTTGAGCTCGACCTTCTCGAGCAGGCGCGCGCTCGCGACATCGACGTAGGTCACGCAGGGGCGGGCGCCGCCCTGCATCCGGCCGCCACCGTTGGCGACGACCATGACCTTGCCGTCGTCGATGAGCATGCAGTCGTGGGGCGACGCACCGAAGGTCGGCACCTCGCCGAGCTCCTCGAACGTGGCCGCGTCGCGCACGATCAAGGCGCCCCGATGGTCCTGGTCGAGGAAAGACTCGGTGGCGTAGAGCAGCGTGCCGTCGGCGGAGTAGGCACCGTGGCCGTAGAAGTGACGGCGCTTCGGCCCGTCGATCTTCTGCAGCACGGTGCGGGCGCAAAGGTCCACGTAGGCCGCTCCGGGGCCCTTTTTCTCGAACACGACCGCGCGCGTGGGGTCGTTGGGGTCGACGTTGAAGCCGTGGGCGAGAAACCAGAGATCGGTGAGCGCGACTCGGGGCGCCTCGGCGTCGAGATCCATATCGGCGAGCACGAAGCGTTGTTCGCCCCGTTGAAAGAAACTGCCGCCGCCGAAGATGTGACCCTGCACGCTGGTCCAAAGTTTAGCCGAGGGCGCCGCGTCGGTCAGGGCCACGTTCCCGCCATCGTAGTCGGCCGAGCCGAGCGGCCGCGCACGAGCCGGGAACGAGGCTAGACTCCGGCCCGTGCTCGAGCCGCAGCGCCGCTGGTACCGGCAGGGGGTGCCCATGAAGGGCGAGGTGATCGTCGACGTGGGGGCGAACGTGGGGGCGCTTTCGCAACTGTTCGCCGACCACTGCGGGCGCCAGGGGCGCGTGGTGAGCATCGAGCCGGTGCCGAAGAACGCCAAGGCGATCGAGAAACGAATCCGACGCGCCCAGGCCGCCAAACGCTGGAAATTGAAGCGTTGTGCGGTCTCGGACCGAGACGGCACCGTGACGCTCCGCGTGCTCGACACGGCCTGGGGCACGAACAGCGCCGTCACGTCACGCGCGGACGACGAAGGCGTCGAGACCCGCCTGGAGGTCCCGTGCTATCGGCTGTCGCGGCTCGTCCCCGACGCGACCGTGGTCAAGCTCGACGTGGAGGGTCACGAGTACCGCATCCTGCCCGACACCCTCGCGGCCCTGGCGGGGCAGGTGCAGTGCTACGCCCTCGAGCTGCACGCCGTGACGGACCATCCCCTCGAGACCACGCTGCGGGCGCTGGCCGACCATGGCTACCGCCTCGTGACCGCCGGCCACCGTCGCGACGAGCCTGCGGTATGGCGTGACGTTCCCATCGAGCCCACCCTCACGTGGGCGGACGTGCCGGGCAGCGCCCAGCCTCGAGACGGAGTCCCGGGTCTGTTCAAAATGCTCCACGTGCTCGCGCGACGTTGACGCGCTGTGGCTTCACCGCGTTGGTTCATCCCGCTTCCGTGAGCGCGCGACAGCTCGCGGTATCGCCCTCGGCGCACGAGCCGTGGAGGACGGGGCTGACGATGCGACACGCGCGAGCGTGCCCGCCGCGACACGCGCGACGCAACAGCTCCGTCGCCCGGTGGAGATCCGGCGCGACGCCGCGCCCGGCGCGGTAGGCGAGGCCGGCCACGGTGCACTCCTCCAGGCGGCCTCGACGGCACGCGGCTTCCGCCCGCGCCACCGCCGCCGGGTCGCCGCCCGAGGTCAGATCATCGTCGGGCTTGGGGGCCGAGGCCGCCGCGACGCCACCGTGAGGGAGGCGCTCGTCGTAGATCGTATCCAGACGATCACAGGCGGCTTCCACGCCCCCGAGACACCCCTTTTCAAAGAAGAAAATCGTCGCCAGAGGGTCGGGGCCGACTTCCCGGTCGTCGTACAGGCGCGCGAGCCGATGACACGCCTCCGCGTGACCGCGCTCGCATGTCTGCTCGAGCATGGTGACCCCAGCCTCGACGTCCCGGGCGACGCCGAGGCCACGGACGCGTGCGATCCCGAGCTCCGTGCAGGCGACCGGATGGTCGGCCGCACAAGCCCGGGCGAAGAACGCCCCCGCCGCCTCGACGTCGCGGGGCACGCCCACCCCACGCGCATGGGCCAACCCGAGGTTGGCGCATCCCCCGTCGTTGCCGGCCTCGCAGGCGCGGGCGTAGAGCCGGACCGCCCGCGCCGGGTCGGGCTCGACGGAGAGCCCCAGTTCGTAGAGCATGCCGAGGGTAGAACACGACGCCGCGTCGCCGAGGCCGCAGGCGTGCGTGAATTGCTTGTACGCGGTCGGGAGGGCCGACGGGTCCGGAGCGGTGCGGAGCGCCGTCTCCACGCACCGCTGGGCCTCCACGTCGACATAGCTCAGCGGGACGATGCCGCCGCATCCGGCCGACCATACGAGCAGTGCCCCGAAAACGCGCCGATCTCCCATAGCCGGGGAGAACGACACACCCGCGCCAACCTTGAGGAAAATCCGCGGCTACGGAAGGACGACCGGCTTGCCCTCGGGGGCGCGGGCGAGGGTGTCGAGGATGCCCTGCACCTCGATTTGCGGCTCCACCTCCGGTCCCGTCTGCAGAAACCGACAAAACACTTCCGTCGCGCGCTTGATGCGCCCGAGCTGCGCGAGCGCCGTCGCGGCGGCGTAGAGGGCGTCGCCGTCCTCCGGAAATCGCCGCAACGCCTCCTCCGCTTCGGCCAACGCCTCACCCGCATCGCCGAGGCGGCGCGTCGCCTGCGACAACCCGACCCGTGCCCCGAGGTAATGCGGCGAGAGCATCACCGCCGCCCGGTAGGCATCACGGGCGGGCTCGAGTTGCTGAAGCTCGTAAAACGCCGTTCCCAGATAAAAGTACGCGTAGCTGTTCTGGGCATCGGCTTGCACCACGTTGCGCAGCGCCTCGAGCGCGTCGGCGTATTGGCCTTCCATCAGAAGCTCGGTCGCGTCCTCGACCGCTTCCCACCGCGCGGTGTCGATCGGGTCGTCTGTCATGGCCCCACCCTACCCGCTTCTCCTCTCGATGGCCCCCCGACGCCAGAGGACGTGATACGGCATCGACATGGCGCGCCTGCCCCCCGAGCTGAGCACCCTCGGACGCGAGGTCGCCGCCGTCGCCAAACAGGCCTCGCTGTGGTCCCGCGACCTGACCCGCCCGATCGTTCCCCGCGACGTACAACCCGGCGACCACATCGCGTTGGTGCTGCACGGACTCTTCGCGAGCGCGGGGGTGATGCGCCCCCTTCGACACGCGCTCGATCGCTGTCCGCAGGTCAAGACCGCTTCGATGACCTATCCTCCCGGTCCGGGGATCGAGACGCTGGCCGACCGCGTCCACAGGCTGGTCGAGACCCTGCCCGAGGACGCTCGCCTTCATCTCATCGGCCACAGCACCGGCGGCATCGTCGCGCGCCACTACGCACACCGCGTGATGCCCTCAGGCCGCGTGGTGCAGACGGTGTCGCTCGCGGCGCCCTTCGCCGGCGTGGCGGCGGCCCGGGTGGCCGGCCGGCTCTCCCCCCTCGCCCGCGACCTCGCGCCCGACAGCGCGGTCCTGCGCGCCCTCCGCCTCGAGAGCGCCACCTCAGACCTGCCTCATCTCTCGATCCTCGCCGAGAAGGACGGCGTCATCGGCGCGCCCACCTCGCACGCGCTCGTCGGCGGCGAGGTCCGGGTGATCCCCGGGTGCGGACACAACGGCTTGCTCTACCACCCCGATGCGCTCGCGGCGGTCGCGGCGCGAATCGGGGCGCGATTGGCGGCGCCGTGAAGGCGAAGACCTAGTCAGACGCTTTCTTCAGCTCCGCCGCCGCCAAGCGCGCGCGAAGGCTGAATTGGACGGGCTGGGCCTGTTCGGGCTGTTCCGCCTTGGCGAGGTACACGACCATCTGCGAGACGACCTCGCCCATCGTGGGGATGAACTGATTCGGACGCCGTTTGATGAGGCCCTTCCCCGGGCCCTCGAAGGCCTGCGCCGTGAGCCCCTGTCCCCGCACCAAGTTGGGGACCTGCGTCGGGTCCGCGACGTAGTGGCGCACGTCGAGCTCGAAGGTCAGCTCGTCGTCGGTGGCCTCGGTGAGCTTGGTCACCCGGTAGCGGATCATGTCCATTCCCTCGAGGTCGGCGCGGTCGCCGATGATCCAAAAGCCGCCCGTGCCGACCGGCTCGGGGGGCATGGGCGGGAAAAACAGGGTCAACGCAGACCGCGCGATGTCGACGAACTCGCGCAGGCCGGCTTGCTCGAGCTTCTCTGCGTACGTCGTTTTGAGCGCCACGAGGCGACCGTTGGGGAGGACTTGAGCGTCGAACCGAGAGCCCTCGACCGTCGCCAGCACCTTGCCCAACTCGGCTGGGATCTGCCCCGGCTGCTGGGCCGCCGGCGCCGCCTTCAAGATGGTGAACCGAACGGAGGTCGGCCCGGGCGGGGCGGTGGCTGCGGTCGCCGATGCGGCCGGCGTCGCCTCCTCTTTCTTCTCGGGCGTAGCGAGACGGATCGTGTAGTCGACGACCGGGCGAACGCCCCCCGGTTGGCTCGACTGCGCCACTTGGAGGCCGAACACCCCTTCGAGCTTCGGCCCGAAGGTGCCGACCTTGCGTCGCCCATCGGCGGCTCCGGCGTCGATCAGACTGAGCTTCTCATCGCGGGCGAGCGCCTTGGCGCCCTCACCGGAGGCGAAGATCCCCTTGGGAGGCGGTCCGTCCTGGCTCTGACCCGTCGCGGCGGGATCGGGCGCGACGTCCTTCATCGCCGCCTTGACTTGGTTGTCGACGAGGGCGCGATTCTTCGTACCCGCGGTCGAGGTCGACGAGGCCGCGGGATCAGGCCCTGTCTCGGCCGGCTCGTCGCCACACGCGAGAGGAGCAACCCCGACGACCACGAGGACGAACACCGACCCCGCCCGCCGCAACTGATGCACGCGATCCATGGGGCGCGAAGCTGGCCCCAGCCCGGGTTCGTGTCAACGGCAGCCCCCGCGAGCCGACCGACTCACGCCTCGACGGGGCGAAGCAACCGCACGAGGGACACGACGCTGAACCCGACGAAGCCCAACAACAAGAGCTCCAGCGCGATGATCCACCCCATCGTCCGCGGGTCCTCACCGTCGACCACGACCCACCCCGACGGCGCGCTCCCGTCGACGAGGGTCCGCATCTGGGCGGGGAGGCCGCGAAACCGAATCCCGAGGTCGTCCACGGCGACCAACCGACCCGCGACGAGGGTGGGCGGGATGAAGCGCGGGCCGTCGACGGCCGGCGGGACGGGGTAGATGACCCAGCGGCCGGGGCCCACGGCGGTGACGCGATAGCGGGTCGCGTCGAAGGGTCGGTCGAAGACCGCGGTAGGCCGCTCCCGCAGGTCGACCCCGACCCGGACGTATTCGCCGTCATGGGTGGCGAGCGCCGCCGCTTCCGCCGTGACGAAGGGGCCGAGATCGGTCGCGCGGGTCCGGGCCGTCGCGAAGCGCGCCTCGTGGCGGAGGGCGAAGGCGAGCGCCAGCGACCCGAGCGCGGTGGCGACGAGAAGCGCGAGGGCTACGGTACGTCCCGTCCGCTTAGGCCGAGGGAGCGCCCCCAAGTCGACATCGCCCTCGCGGGAGATGCCCATCCCCGGATCGTCTGCTTCGTCCGTCACCACCGTCGTTCCGCTGCAGCATAGCCCACCGGAAGGCCAGACCCTCAATCCGCAGTAGCCACGTCGTCGAGCTCCGACGTCGACATCGGGTGGCTCCGCAACCACGGGGTGGGGTTGCGCTCTTCGTTGGAGGGCCGCGGCGTCACCGTGCCGTCGGCGTGAAATCGACGCAGGTCTTCTGCGACCCGCCGCAAGGTCGACTGTTTGACGTGAAAAGGCAGAAACGCGCTCTTGAACCCACTCATGATCATCGCCTTGATGTCGTCGAGGCCCATGCCGATGGCGGTGTGACAGAGCCAGAGCTCCTTCGAGACGGTGGTGTCGGTCACGAGGCGGTTGTCGGTATTCACGGTCACGCGGAGCCCGAGGTCGCGGTAGAGCCGAATGGGGTGCCGGGCGAGGTCTTTCACGGCGCCCGTCTGTACGTTCGACGACGGACAGGTCTCGAGGGGGATGCGGTGATCGTTGATGTAGTGGAGCAGGTCGCCGTCTTCACGGAGCCGACAGCCGTGCCCGATCCGGTGCGCACCACAGACGTGAATCGCCTGCGCGATCGACTCCGGCCCGTACGCTTCGCCGGCGTGAATCGTCGTATTCACGTTGTTGTCGCGAACGAGCTGAAAGGCGGCCTTGTGGTGCTTGGGCGGATGGTCGTACTCGGCGCCCGCGAGGTCGAACCCCACCACCCCCCGCCCCATGTACGCGACCGCGAGCTCCGCCATCTCGAGCGAGTGCTCGGACGAGATGTTGCGGATCCCGCATACGATGACGTTGGCTTCGATCCCGTACCGGTCGCGGGCCGCCCGGAGCCCCGCCAGCACCGCCTCCACCACCATGGTGAGGCTCAGCCCCTGTCGGGTGTGGAGCATCGGGGCGTAGCGGACCTCCATGAGGCGGACGTTTTCCTGGGCCGCATCTTCGACGAGTTCGTAGGCGACGCGGTACAGCGCCTCCTCCGTCTGCAGGACCCGAAGGGTAACGTCGAAGGCCTTGAGGTATTCGACGAGCGAGCCGCAGTTCTGGCCGAGGTTCATGGCGGCCCGAAGCTCCTCGGGATCCAGGCTGGGAAGTTCGATCCCGTCCTGTCGGGCCAGCTCCAGAATCGTCTCGAGGCGAAGCGACCCGTCGAGGTGAACGTGCAGATCAGACTTGGGAAGCTGTTCGAAGAAGTCGAGCGACAAGGGCGCGTCGGCGGGCTGCGACATGGCGACTCGGTAGTGGACCCATCGTCCCCTCGCAAGGGACGCCGGGGCGCCCGCGAGGGCCCTCGGAGTACCGCTTCCCCGACCCGGGGCCGCTCCCAACCGGGCCGAAAGCGGCCCCATCGCCCGGCCCCACCGACCCAATCGGCGTCAAGCGGGCGCGCCGTCGCCCACGGGCGGCGTGCCCGCGTCGGCGTCTTTGCTCCCCGCCACGCCGACCACGCCCATCGCGAGCACGAGCAGCGCGAGAAGCGCGATCATGTAGCGCGTATCGCCGCCGACCCCGCCGGTCTTCCCGGCGAGGGCCCCGTCGACCGCGCTCAAGAGTTTGGCCGTGTCGAAGCCGACGACGACCTCCGCCTCGACGAAGGTCGCGGGGAGACCCTGCAACGCGGCGCGCTTGAAGAGTTCTTTCTCCGCCGCTACCTGCGCGACCGTCTTGGCGTCGCTCATGCACCGCGCGGTCGCGCCAGGATCGAGGCCAAGCGCCTCGGCGTAGCGCACGACGCCGACCGGGTTGAGCTCGCCCACGGGGGCCGCGTACAGCTTCTCGGCCATCGCTTCCCGCTTGTCGTCGGGGGTGCATACGTATGCCAACGCGGCCGGCTGCGCCCCCGGGTGGGTCTTGAGGGGTACCATCACCCGCGAGAGCTTCACGCGGTCGGGGTGGGCCGCCACGATGTCGTCGATCACCGGATGCAACTTCCGGCAGAACGGGCACTGGAAGTCGGTGAACATTACGATGTCGACCTTGTCTTCCGTAAAGCGAGAGGCGACCTCGGGGGGCACGTCCGAGGCCTGCGCGCTTCGTTGCCAGGTGAGCGGCACCGCCACCGCCACCAACGCGGCGGCGACCCACAAGACACGCATCCCGGTCGTCTCCCCCGCGCTGAACGTCGCCACCGCATCGCGTCGCCGCCACTGCCAGAGGGCCAACCCGGCCACGGCGATGCTGCTGACGTCCACCGCCATGCACCAGGCGCAGATCGCACCCTCGACGAAGACCTGGAGCGCGATGAGGGTCGCCGCGGTGAGTCCCCCCAGGACCGCGGCCACGGTGAAGAGCACGCGGGCCCGGTCGCTTCGCCCCCAGATCGTGAGCGAGAGCAGCACCGGCAGCGTGACCAGTCCGATGACGGGCCAGGAGACCCCGAACACGTGGCTGTACTGGGACGCCCGGATCTTGCCGCACCCGGTGGCCACGTCGCCGCAGAATCCCGCTCCGGGCTCGGTCTGGTAGTCGACGAAAAGCGCGGCGCACGCAGCGAGCGCCACGAGAAGCGCACACCGGGTGAGGACCGTCAGGTGTCGGGTGGGCATGGTCAGAGGGGCGTGCTACCACGGCGGCGCCGAAGGGGGCTCGGTGGCTCTGGCAGTATGGCGCCGGCCCACCGACCTGCAACCGCCGCCTCATGTCACGCCCGTACGCGCGCGCGCCCCGCTCTCGTCCCCCCGCGAAGGAGGTCGAAGGGCTTCTCCACATGAATCAACGTGGCTTTGGCTTCGTGAGGACGGCGGAGGACCACGACGACGTATTCGTCGCCCCCGACGCCGTGGCCGGCGCGCTCCACGGCGACCGCGTTCGGGCCCGGCTCGGTCGCCCGACCCGCAAAGGCCTCGAGGGAGAGGTGGTCGAAGTGCTCGAGCGACGCTCTCCGCGCATCGTCGGCGTGCTGCGGGGACGTCCCGGGGGCCGGTACCTCGTCCCGGACGACGGGCGGATCCGCGGACCCATCCCCGTCGAAGACGACGACGACGATGACGCCGCGCCGGGGCGGGCGGCGGTCGTGGACATCACGCGTTTTCCCCGCGAGCCCCGCGAGACCCCGCAGGGACGACTCGTGGCCGTGCTCGGCGCCCCGGGCGATCCTGACGTCGAAGTGGCGAAGGTGCTGATCGCCCGTGGCATCGTCGAGGACCATGCCGACGGCGCGGTGGCCGAGGCCGACGCCTTTGGCGCGGCTCCGGATCCCGACGAGCTCACCCGTCGCGAGGACCTCCGCGACATCCCATTCGTGACGATCGACCCCGCCGATGCCCGCGACCACGACGATGCGGTGTGGGTCGAACGCGACGAGGCGGGCCGGTACCACGCCTGGATCGCGATCGCCGACGTCTCGCACTACGTGACGGCCGGCAGCGACCTCGACGAGAGCGCCCGCCGACGCGCCTTTTCGGTCTACTTGCCCGACCGAGCCGTTCCGATGCTTCCTCGCGCGCTCAGCGGAAGCCTCTGCTCGCTCCTCGCCGGCGAGGAGCGGCTCTGCCTGTGCGTCTACGTCGCGCTCGACCCCACCGGAAAACCCATTCGGCGACGCATCATCGAAGGTCGCATGACGGCGCGCGCTTTTCTCACCTACCCGAGCGTGGCCCGCGCGCTGGGCTTCACCGCCGAACCCCCGCGGGATCCCGAGGCGGAGGCCCGACGACACGAATTGCAGGTGGCGTGGGACCTCGCCTCGCTGCTGCGGAAGCGGCGCATGCGTCGCGGCGCGCTCGACTTCGACCTCCCCGAGGCGCGGATCGACATCGACCCCGACACCCGGGCCCCCGTCGCCATCGCCGAGCGCCGCGACGACCCCGGCGTGCGTAAGGCCTACCGACTCATCGAAGAGATGATGCTGCTCGCCAACGAGACGGTCGCCGCCTACGCGCTCGAACACCAGATCCCCGTCGTCTACCGCGTCCATGGGGTCCCCGACCCCGACAAGCTCGCCCGCTTTGCCCTCGCCGCCGACCAACTCGGCGTCGACTTCGATCCCGAAGTGGCCGAGAGCCCCCGCGCCCTGTCAAAGTTCATGCGACGCCTCGAGGCCCATCCCAAGCGGGACGTGCTCCAGAACCTCCTGCTGCGAAGCATGCAGCAGGCGAGCTACGACACCGTCAATGGCGGTCACTACGGCTTGGCGTCCTCCGCCTACCTCCACTTCACCTCTCCGATCCGGCGTTACCCCGACCTCCTCGTCCACCGCGCGCTGCGCCGCCAACTGCGTCTTTCGCTGGGCCTTCCGCGGGGCCGTAAACCGCCCGAGGCCACGGAAGAGGCCGACGTCCAGCTCCGCGAGGCGGCGCGTCATTGCTCCGAAGCCGAGCGGAACGTCGCCGAAGCCGAACGAGAGATCGCCGACGTGTACCGGACCCTCTACATGCGGGCGTTCGTGGGCGACGTATTCGAGGGACGCGTCACCTCCATCACGGGCGGGGGCCTATACGTGCGCCTCGTCGACCCTTTTGTCGACGTCTTCGTCCCGCTCGACCAGCTCGGGCCCGACCGTTACGAGCCCGACGAGCGGGGGCTCTTCACCCGCGGTCAGCGCTCGGGGGAGCGGATCCGCCTCGGCGACGCAATCACCGTCGTCATCGAAGACGTCGCGGTCCTGCGACGCATGGTCTACGGGCGACGCACGGGGGGCGCGTCACCGCGCGACCTCCGCCACGACCCCGTGCGTCGCCCCCCGGGCCGGCGTCGGCGTAAAGAAGCGCGTCTGGCTCGGGCCACCCCCCGTAAAGCCAAGGGCCGGCGTCGTGACCGCCGGGCGACCAAAGGTCGCAAGCGGCGCTGACCCCGACGTAGCTGCTACATTCTCTCCGTGCACGACTGGGTGTTTCCCCTCTTGTTTGCCGTCCTCGCGCTCGCGGCCGGGGTAGCCCTGCGCCGCGCGGGCGAGCTGTTCGTGGTCGCTGTCCGAGGGGGGAGGGTGGTGCTGGTGCGGGGTCGGATCCCCAGTCGCCTCCTCGATGACCTCGGCGACGTCCTGCGCGGCGCCGACGACATGACCCTCCGCGCCCGGGTCGTCGACAACCGTGCGGAGTTGACCCCCGCGGGCGGCCGCGACCGCCTTTCGCCCGCCACGGCGCAACGGCTGCGAAACGTCATTTCCCTATGGCCCGTCGCCAAAATCCGGAATGCTCCGCGTCGCCGAGGTCGAGCCCGTCGCGCGCGGCCTCCGGCTCGAACCTGATGACCGACCGCAAGGAGAAGCCCCCTACCTCTCGCCTCGGCCGCCTCGCGCGCCTCGCAGGCCTCGGAACGAAGAGCATTCCCGTCGCCGCCCAGGCGGCCCGACGGGTCCTCGCGCGCCGCCAAGAAACCCAGGAAACCCCCGAGGAGGCCGAGGCCGCGCGAGCCCGCCTCACCGAAGAGACGAAAAAGGCGGCCGAGGCCATGCTGAAGACCCTCGGCGAAATGAAGGGCCTGCCGCTGAAGGTGGGGCAAATGCTCAGCTACATCGATGGCGTCGCGCCGCCCGGCTACGAAGAGAAGTTTCAGGAGACGCTGAAAAAGCTCCAGGACAAGGCCCCCCCGTTGTCGCCCGAAGCGGCAGTGCGGGTCGTCACCGAAGAGCTCGGCGCGCCGCCCGACGAGATTTACGCCGCGTGGGAAGTCGAGCCATTCGCGGCCGCCAGCATCGGTCAGGTGCACCGTGCGGTCACCAAGTCGGGCGATCGCGTCGCGGTAAAGGTTCAGTATCCCGGCATCGACAAGGCGATCCGCAACGATCTCAAGAGCATCAACCTGTTCGGAACCATGATGGGGCCGCTCGCCACCAAGGTGAACGCCAAGGAGGGCCTGCAGGAGATGACCGAGGTCTTTCTCAGCGAGCTCGATTACACGCGCGAAGCGGAGATGGCGGACCTCTTCCGGAGGATGCATCAGGACGACCCGGACATCGTCATCCCGCGGGTCTTCCAATCGCTCAGCACCCGCCGGGTCCTGACGACGCAGCTTCTCGAGGGAACGAGCTACGCCACGTTCACGGAACACGCCGACCAGGCGGCACGCGACCGGTCGGGGCTCGCGATCTGGCGCTTCATGTTCCGCTCCCTGCTCGAGTACGGCTACCTCTACGCCGACCCCCATCCCGGCAATTACCGCTTTCTCGACGACGGCCGCGTCGGGTTTCTCGACTTCGGCTGCATCAAGTGCATCGGGCCCGAGCTCATCGGCGGCGTGAAGCGCTACATGGTGGCCGCCATCGACCAAGATTGGGAGGCGTTCGACCGCGCCTGTGTCGAGGTGCTCGACTACAAGCCAGATGACGCAACCTGGGACCTATATCGCGCCTACACGCTCGAGTTGCTCCGACCCATCACCGAGCCCGAGTGGCAATGCAGCCCCGAGTCGGCCCGCAGAGCGGTCACCTTCATCGCCGACGGGCTGAAGGAGCTCACCATGGAAGAGAGTGGCTTTCCCGCCATCCCCCATGTGCCCAACATGCCGCGGCAGTTCATGTTCATGAACCGCCTCCAGTGGGGCCTGGCCTCGGTCATGGGTGGGATCGGAACCCGGGCGCCATTTCGCGACGTCATCGACCCCTGGGTTCGAAACGGCGTCGCGCCCATCCCCACGAGCTAGCTCCCGGCTCGCGCACGGCCTCCCGGCTCACGCGCCCGTAGCCGTCCCGCATCGGCAAGGGCGCGCGAGCCCGCCTCTCGGCCAACAAGAACCCTACGCGCTCGCGTCGTCGAGGAGCTTCACGGCGGTCGCGGCGTCTGGCGCGTACGCCACCTCCAGTTGCCCGGCGACCTGGGACGCGTCCACTGGCCCTCCCAGCAGGATGAACGGGGTGGGCGACGGCCCGCGGATCGCCCGCACGGTCGTGTCGAGCTCGCGGATGGCCGACGGCGTGAGGTCGGCGACGGCGAAGCCCACCGCCTGCGGCCGACCCTGGGCGACGAATGCGGCCAACGCCGGCCCGGTCATCCTCGGCTCCAAGTGAACGGCCCAACCGTGCTCGCGCAAAGCATGCGCCAGCACGTAGAGGCCGAGAGAGTGTTGCTCGAAGGGGAGGCAAGACAGGAGGACGAGGCCGCGCCCCGAGTCGGCCGCCAACCGGGGGGCGTCGTCGGCGTGAAGTTGGAGGGCGAGCCGCTGCAACACGCCCGCGGCCACCGTCACCTCGACGAACGAGAGGCGGTCGTCTTCCCATTGCACCCCCAAGTGCTCGCCCACGGCGACGAGCAATTGTTGCGCGATCCAGGTCGGCGTCCGCCCCGCTGCGTGGAGTTCGTCGGCAAATTTCAGCGCCCCATCGAGGTCCGACGCGACGGCGAGTGAGGTCAGGCGCGCGACCTCGAGGTCCCGGGGTGGGTCGGGCGCGTCGTCGATAGGTGCCGACCGCCGATGCCTCTGCTGAAGCTCAGCGACGACGTGGGCCACCAGCGCCTGAACCTCGTGGTCGTCCCGGTACTCGGGATGTAGGGCGTTGACAGCGATGTCTCGGACGTCGTGCCGGCGCGACTCGACCGAGTCGCCGACCGCGTCGACCGCGTCGCCCAGGATGTCGCCCAAAACCCCGTCGTCTCCGCCCGCACGAGATGACGGGGCGCTCCTTTTGCCCATTCCGCGCCCCTTGCCCATGGCTTAGGTCAGGTCCCCGGCGTCGACCACCTCTCATTGGTCGCCGTGGGCGCCTTTTCCGCCGCGCGAGAAGTGAACGTTGATTCAGGTCGTGACGCGGAGGACCTCATCGAGAGAGGTTTGACCCGACTTCACGCGGAGCAGCCCCCGCTCCCGCAGGCCCCGCATCTCCGTGTCACGCGCGTAGTCTCGATACGCCCGGGTACTCGCCCGCGACTTGATCAAATCCCGGAGGTCGTCGTCGGTTTCCAGCACTTCAAAGATCCCCGTACGGCCCACGTAGCCCGTGTGGTGGCACGCATCGCATCCTCGGGCTTTGCGAATGACGTGCCCCGCGGGGATGACCACGCGCTCGCCGTCCCCGGGGGTCATGTCGTGCGGCAGGCGCCACGGCTCGGCACACGAGCACAGGACACGGATCAGGCGTTGGGCGAGCACGGCGTGGAGCGCATTGCCGACGATCCAAGGCTCGACCCCGAGGTCGACCAACCGCACGATGGTCTCGACGGCATCGCCGGTGTGCAGCGTAGTCAAGACGAGATGCCCGGTGAGGCTCGCTTGGAGCGCAATCTGTGCCGTTTCGGGGTCGCGCATCTCGCCGACCATGATCACGTCCGGGTCCTGCCGCAGAATGGCGCGCAAACCGCTCGCGAACGTGAAGCCGGCCCGCGGATTCGCCTGGCCCTGGCACACGTCCTGAAACTCGACTTCGATGGGATCCTCGAGCGTGGACACGCTGAGGTTCGTGGTGTCGAGCTGTTGGATCATCCCGTAGAGCGTCGAGGTCTTGCCGCTCCCCGTCGGACCGCACACCACGATGAAGCCGGACGATTGAGACGAGAGCCGCTGCATCGTCTCGAGAACGTCTTCATCCATCCCGAGCTGATCCATCGAGATGAGCTGATGGCCGAGCAGAACGCGGAGTACGATGTTCTCCCCGTGAATGCTCGGAAACGTGGAGGCGCGTAGGTGCACGAGGCGCGGCCCGAGCTCGAGGCTGAATTGCCCGTCTTGGGGCAACCGACGCACCGTCATGTCCATCCGCCCGAGGACCTTGATCCGGTTGCACAAGGAAGGAGCGAGCTCGAGGGGCAGCGACCCTTGGTCGCCCATGACCCCATCGATGCGAAAACGGACCCGGAGCGCCTTGCGTCGCGGCTCGAGGTGAATGTCGCTCGCCCCGACCCGAACGGCGCGTTCGACGAGGTGATCGAGCACCTTGACGGCGTCGAGATCCGCCGCGGGAGCCGAAGCCACGCCGAACTGAGCTTGCGCCATGCGGGAAAGAGTAGCCGGAAAACCCAGCCGGGAAACCCAGCAAGGAAAGCCAGCGAAGAAACCCAGCAAGGAAAGCCAGCAAGGAAAGCCAGCCGAGGACAGTGGGTGGGTTCAGGGAGCCGGCGGCACCTCGACGTCCTCGGTCGCCGGCGTGACTTCGCCTCCACCTTGGCCCACCTCGACCGAGTCGCCGGTAGGGCCGGCGTTTCCCGAGCCAGGCGCGTCCGGGTCGTCACCCGGTGCGAGGGTGCCCCCGGGGCCGGTCGCCGCGCCGCCGCCGCAGCCGACGCCAACGGCCACGCCGAGCCACGTCGTCGCCACCACGACCCGGCGCGTCATCGCGACGTTCTTCGATGTGAGACCATGTGCGCTCGACCCCATTCGCTCACCCGACGCCTCACGTCGTATCATGGAGATGCGAGGGCGGTGAGCCGTTTGCTGCTCTCGGGTCGTCCTACAAACGCGGCGACCGCCGCATCCCGTCGCGTCCCCCGCCGAACCTCATCTCCCTCATGGCAAAGCTAAGACTGGTAACGCCCTCGGTCGCGGGCGACCCCACCGTGGCCGCGCGCGACCGTAAGCGAGGTCGAGCCAGCGACCGCGAAGGCGAAAGCGATGCCACCTTGGTGGGTCAGGCCCGCGAGGGTTCGTCGGCCGTGCGGCTCCGCGCCCAAGAGGGACTCTACCGACGCCACGCCGCATTCGCCTTTAATCTCGCGGCACGCATCGCGGGTTCGACCGTCGACGTCGAGGATGTCGTCCACGACGCTTTTTTGCGCGCGTTCGATAACCTGGACAACCTGCGAAACCCCGCCGTGTTCCGCAGCTGGCTTGGGAGCATCGTCGTTCATGCGATGCGGTCGCGCCTGCGGCGCGCGCGATGGTTGCGCCTCTTCGGGCTCGGCCACCCCGGTGACCCGGTCGACATCGATGCTCTCACGAGCCGCGACGCGAGCCCGGGGTCACGCGCCGAGCTGGCCCAGGTCTATGCGCTGCTGCGCACGATGCCCGCGGACGATCGCATCGCTTGGACCCTCCGCTACGTCGAAGGTCACGACCTCAAGGCCACGGCCGAGCTCTGCGATTGCTCGCTCGCGACCGTCAAGCGACGTATTCGGCGGGCCCAACGCTTCATCGAGACCCACTTCGTCGACCACGGTGAAGGCGCGGCGCCCCCCTCGCGCCGCCGCAGCCAAGCGCCCCGCGGCCCCCGCTCCGACGAGGGGGGGACCACCGAGCGCCAAACCATCGAAGGAGCGGCATCGTGAGTGACGACCGACACCCCTTCGACGACGAAACGGCGCCCTCCCTCGCCCACGAACCGACCGGCGGCGCGCCCACCCGCCACCCTGCCCATCACGGGGCCCATCACGGGGCCCATCACGGGGCCCATCACGGGGCCCGCCACTCCGTCCGCGCCCTGGAGCGGGGCATTCTTCGCGACCACGCCACCCGCGATCGGATCGACCGGGTGTGGGCCCGACTCGAGCGGGAGCTCGCCACCGAAGACGAAGCCCTGAGCCCCCCCGCCGACGTTCTCGGGGCGGCGGTCTCGCGACCGAAGTGGCAGCAAGCGCGGGCGGTGCTGTCGGTCGCGGCGGGCTTCGCCCTCGGGGTGGGGGTTGCGGGGTGGTTGTGGCGCGGGCCCTCGGAGCAGCGCCCGATCGTCATGCAGCCGAGTCCCGTACGCGCGGGCGCCCCGACCGTGCTCGCCGCCGGAACGGCGCCCCAGACGTACGCGCTTCCGGGTGGCGGTTCGATCACCCTTCAGCCCGGGACCATCGTAGATCGCCTCCCCGTGGCGCCCGGCCCCGGCGACCGCAGCCCTCCCGCTGGCAGCTTTGGCGCCGGCAGCCCTCCCGCTGGCAGCTTTGGCGCCGGCAGCCCTCCCGCTGGCAGCTTTGGCGCCGGCAGCTATGGCGACGGCAGCCCTCCCGCTGGCAGCGCGGGCGAAGGCAGGCGGGGCGACGCTTCTGCGAACGCGCCCGACGTCCCGTCTCGATGGCGGCTGGTGCGGGGCGAGGCGACGGTCGAAGCGCCCAACGCCTCGCCGCTCGCCGTAACGATGTTCGTCGGGCAGGCACGGGTGGTGTCGGCCGGGGGGCACATCCGCATTCGTCACGACGGCGACACCGCATGGCTCCGGGTCATCGACGGTTCGGCCACCGTGCACACGCCGCACGGCGAGCGGAGGTCGTTGCGCCTCGGCCCCTCCCAGGAAGCGCGCGTTCCCGTCCGCGTCACCACGGCGCGGCGGGACCCGCGACATCTTCCCTCGACGCCGATCCTCGAACCGTCTCTCGACGGGACAGACGACGCGACCGTATCTGACGATAGCGTGAGCGGCTTGGACGGCCCCCTGACCGACGGGACAACGATGGACGGCGAAGAGACCGCCGTCGCCGACGGGAACGAGGCCGACGGGCCCGCGCCCACGGTGCCGAGCTGGGTCGCCGCGTGCGACGAGTACGATTACGAGGCCGCGGTCACCCGATTCGCCGAGGCGGGGGGGGACCTCGCGAGCATTAGCGACCCCAAGCAGCTCATGTGCCTCGGCGACGGTCACTTGGCCCGTCGGGACGGAGTCCGCGCCGCCGCGACCTACGAGCGGATCCTCGGCGGTACCGGCGGGGATGCACAGCGTGCCCTGGCGGCGTTTCAGTTGGTCCAAATCTATCAGCGTCTCGGCGACGCCGACAAAGTCGCGCACTACCGCGAGCTCCACCGCAAACTCTCCAAGGGCCGTGTTTTCTCCGCGGAGGCGCTGTGCCAGAAGATCCAGAGCGAGGCGGCGGCGGGCCACGTCACTTCCGTTCGCAGGCAGAGCGAGCGATACCGCTCGCAGTTCCCCAATGGCGCCTGCACCAAAACCATTCAGAAGCTCCTCGCCGAGCTGGATGCGCAAGCGCGCGACGATGACGGGCGCGCGGACGACGAGGGGAATGCATCCGACGACGCGGACGACGACCCCTACGCGTCGACCGACGCGGGCGATGGCGGCGCCGACGGCCAAACCTCCGCCGAGACCGAGCGAGATGATGCTGCCGGGGCCCCCGCGCCGCCCGAGGCCGACGGCGGCGACGACCCCTGACCCTGAAATCCCCCTTCGCCGGCCATTTCCTGCGGGCGCGCGCCGAGTCGATGGTGGGCACGACGCTCGGGCGTCGCATGGACACGACGCCGCGGCGCCCGGTGGGGGTCGGCCTGACGTCAGGGCACGGGGCGCGCGATGGGCGGCGTGCCTGACCGCGATCGTCGTCCTCGCCGTGACCACCGGCCCGACGAGGGCGGAGGAAACGGCCCGGCGCCCGACGACGGTGGCCTCGGCATCCGAGGGCTCGGCATCCGGGGGTTGGGCATCCGGGGGTCGGGCGCCGCGAACCAGCCCCGCGCCCCCGGCGGCTTCTTCGCCCCGGGTGCGCTTGTCGGTCTCGGCCAAGGCGAACGAGCGGCTCATCGCCCGGCGGCTGCGCGCTTTGCTGCGCATACAGCTCGGCGATGACGCCGAAGTGGACCCCCGGCCCGTCGGCTCGCTCGCCGAAGAGCTGATCTACATTTGGATCGACGTCCCCCAGCCGCGGTTGGCCCTCATCGAGGTGCGTGGACACGCCATGGCCTTGGGTCGGCGCACGCTCGTCATCGCCGACTTTCCCGCCGACGTCGCCGCCCGCGTCGTGGCCATCGAAGCGAGCGAAATGGTGCGGGTGCAAGCGGCGGCCGCCCGGGCCCGCCGCGACGTGCGCCCCGAGCCCGCCGGGCCGCCCTCGATGCCCCGGCTCAGCGACGGCGACGGCGTGGGGCTGGTCGCGAGCTTCGATGCGGCTTGGCTGCCCACGGCGACGCCTCGAGCCCTCGGGGGCGTGACCCTTGCCGTCGAACACCGGCAGCGCTTCACCACCCAAACCGTGTACTTCCGCCACCACGGGGGCTTCCCCGGCGGGCAGGCCATCCGGTGGCTCGAGGTGGGCGCGGGGTTCGACGTCGCTTTTGCCCTTCATCCGACGGTCCGGCTGAACCTGGGCGGGCGCGCCGGCGTCGCGGCGGTCGGGCTTCCGGGGCGGAGCCGCGAAGACGACCGTCCCGGCGCGGACGACGACGGCGACGATCTCACCGTCCGCCTCACCGGCTCGGTGGCCGTCGAGACGCCCCTGGCCCCTTCCGTTTGGCTTGGCGTGCGCCTCGAACCGGGCGCCATCGTCCGCCCGCTCGACCTCGCCCTCACGGACGAGCAGGCCCGCATCACCGGCTTCGTCGGCGGCGGCAGCCTATCCCTCCGCGTCTCCCCCCCCTGGTGACATCCAACCACGTACACCCACGACCACAACCGTTCATATAGTGCCGGTCAAATCGGTAGATTTGACCGGTCCAAAAAGTAAGGCACCCCCGAGACAATAGAACCGGCTCTGAGGAGCGATGCTCGCCCTCGCCGACTTGTCGGCGAGCATCGCGACACCATCAACGGTTGTGGTCGAGGGTGTAGTGTCGCGATGCTCGCCCTCTCGACCCATGGTTCAGCCGCGGAGATAGCCGGACTGGAGGAGCTGGTAGACCGATTCGACCAGCGCCTCGCGGGTGCGGGGACGATCGTCGGCGCGGGCGACCTCGGTGAGCAGCTCTTTGAGGGCGCCGAGGGTGAAGGCAGCGTAGAGCCGAGGGTCCCCTTCGGCGACGATGGCCAAGCCCTGACCTTCCTCGAGACTCTCGGCCAGCATCTGTTTGAGCCCGTCGTAAAAGCCCTCGATCTTTTCGGAGAAGCTGCGGTCGACGCCGCCGGCGTGGTTGAACAGGATGCGCATCGAGTCGGGGTCGTCGAGCAGCACCCCGAGGACCGCGCGGATGTTGTGTTTGACCTGGTTGCGCACGTCGCCGTCGGTGTCGACGCGAAGGATGGCGCCCGAGAGGCGCAGGAACAGGTGGTCGATCAACTCGGAAAAGACCGAGCGCTTGTCGGGGAAATAGAGGTAGAGCGTGCCCTTGGCCACGCCCGCCGCCTGGGCGATGTCTTCCACCTTGGCCTCGTGAAATCCCTTCTCCGCGAAGACGCGACGTGCCGCGTCCAGCAACTCGTCCCGGCGCTGTGCCTTTCCCACTCGGTGGGTCTACCACGCCCCCCGGGCCAGCACGGGTGGATGCCCGTGCTACCGTAGCCGTCATGGCGATGTCTCGACGCCCTTGCGGCCGGCACGCGATCCTCTCGGACAACGATGGGGCGCGGATCACCCAGTGTCCCTGTGGGGCGGTGCACGTTCTCGTCAAGACTTCCGGGGTGACGCTGCAACTCGACGAGGAGCGATTCAACAAGCTGGGCCTCGCGGTCATGGGGGCCGTCTCGACCCTCGGAGGGGCGCGCGTCATGCACCCGACGACCCCCACCCGCACCATCAACTGACCGAGCGTCGGCGTCCCGGCCGCCGGCACGCCGCGAGAGAGAGGGAGAAGGAACGAACCCGAGGTGTCCGACGAGGAGTCGCCGCTGCCGCCGCCGCCGCGGAGCCCCACCCCCGTCGCCTGGGTCCTCCTCGGCATGGTGGCGACCCTCGGGGCCGTCTACATCCTGCGTCGCACCGAGCCGGATCCGAGGCCGCCCGCCGCGAACCCCACCCCCGCGACGACGACGCTTGGTGACCCCGCGCCCGCCGCCCTCGGCTCCGCGCGGGCCCACTTCGCCGAACTGTATACGGGCTATCTTCTCCGCACCTACTACGTGCCGGAGCGTGGCTTCTGCAAGCCGCTGCTGAAGCGGATCTGCGACGCGCTGCGGAGGAGTCAGCTCTTGCCCGGACGCGACCCGTGTCGTGAACCCCTGCCTCACGACCGCTTCATCTTGGGGATCGGCCGGTTTCAACACGCTTCGGGCCTTCCGGTCGACGGTAAGGCCGGACCCGACACGGTGCGGCTCATGCTCGGCGGCAACTTCCGCGGGCGGCGCGGCATGGCGGCCCTGTACTGCCCCCGGGGCGCCTTTTCCGACCCGGGGCCCGAGGGCACGGTTGCCTCACCGTTGCCAAGCATCGCGCCATTCTGAACCGCAGGTCACCGAGCATCGGGCTGAGCACGATTTATCGTGGTCACCCCGTCGTTTCGAGCTGAGTAAATTTAGATGGTTAGTACCATATGTGACGTAACGTAAGGTTTACACGTTCGCTTGTCACCTTCGTGCATGGTACCCATGGGCGACTGACTCGTCGGTCATTCCCCGGAGCCTGCCATGACTGCCACCCCTTCCGAGCGCACCGAACCCGTCGTCGTCGGCATCGACGTGGGATCGACCACGGTCAAACTCGTCGTGCTCGACCCCGAGACGCGGGAGATCCTTTTCTCCGACTACCAGCGCCACAACACCAAGCAGCCCGAAAAGGTCCGCGAGTTGATGGAGGACGTGGAGGCGGCCTTTCCGCGGAGTCTCCGCAAGGACTGGCGGGTCTTCGTGACCGGCTCGGGCGCGGCGCCGCTCGCGGTGCACCTCGGGGCGAAGTTCGTCCAGGAGGTCAACGCCGTCACGCTGGCCGTCGAGACGCTTCACCCCGACTGCGGGAGCGTGATCGAACTCGGCGGCCAGGACGCCAAGATCATCATGTTCACGACCGACGAGAAGACTGGCGACAAGATCGCGGTCCCGTCGATGAACGACAAGTGCGCGTCCGGCACCGGTGCCACCATCGACAAGTGCATGATCAAGGTCGGCCTCCCCCAGGACGAGGTCGGCAAACTGCACTTCAACGACGAGAGCCTGCATCACGTCGCGGCGAAGTGTGGCGTGTTCGCCGAGACCGACATCGTCAACCTCGTGAAGAGCGGCATCCCCGCCGACGAGGTGTTGTGCTCGCTCGCCGACGCGATCGTCCTCCAAAACCTGTCGGTTTTGACCCGCGGCAACACCCTAAAGCACAAGGTGTGTCTGCTCGGCGGCCCCAACACCTACCTCCCGTTCCTCCAGGAGTGTTGGCGCCAACGGATCCCCGAGACGTGGGACGAGCGTGGCTACGACTGGCCCCGCGACATGCCCATCGAAGAGCTGGTCTTCGTCCCCGACAACAGCCAGTACTACGCCGCGTTCGGCGCCTGCGTGTACGGCATGGGCGAGAGCGCGACCGTCGGCCGCTACCAAGGTCTCAGCGGTCTCATCGAATACATGACCAATGGCCGCAAGGCGCGGCTCAAGGAGACGGCAGGCCCCCCCCTCGTCGCGCATCTCGACGAGGCAGCCGCCTTCGCCGAGGCCTATCGGATCCCCAAGTTCGAGCCGATGAAGCTCACCCCTGGCCAAAAGGTGCGGGCGGTGATCGGGATGGACGGAGGGTCGACCTCGAGCAAGGCCGTGCTCGTCGACGAAAACGAAGAGATCGTCTGCAAGGCCTACCAACTGTCCAAGGGCAACCCCATCCAGGACACGAAGGAGCTTCTCGCCAAGCTCCGTGCGTACGTCGTCGAGCAAGGGGCCGAGCTCGAGGTCCTCGGGATGGGGGCGACCGGCTACGCGGCCGACGTGCTCGAGCGGGGCATGAAGGTCGACGTGAACGTCGTCGAGACCGTCGCCCACATGATGAGTGCCGTGAAGTACTGCGGCGACATCGACGTCGTGTGCGACATCGGCGGCCAAGACATCAAGGTCCTGTTCATCAAAAACGGCGACATTCAGAACTTTCGTCTCTCGAATTCGTGCTCGGCCGGCAACGGCATGCTGCTCCAGGCGATGGCCGACCAATTCGGGCTCCCCGTCACCGCCTACGCCGATACGGCGTTCCGAGCCGAGCTCGCCCCAAAGTTCTCGTACGGATGCGCGGTATTTCTCGATACCGACCGCGTGAACTTTCAGAAAGAAGGGTTCAGCAAGGAAGAGCTCCTCGCCGGCCTCGCCCAGGTCTTGCCCAAGAACGTGTGGCAGTACGTGGTGCAGATCCCTCGGCTCGCGGCGCTTGGCACCCGCTACGTGCTCCAAGGTGGTACCCAGTACAATCTCGCCGCCGTCAAAGCGCAGGTCGACTACATCAAACAGCGCGTGCCGGGGGCGGAAGTCTTCGTGCATCCCCACACCGGCGAAGCGGGGGCCCTCGGCGCCGCCTTCGAAGCATTGCGGGTCGTACGCCGCCGGGGTGATTCGACGTTCATCGGCATGGATGCGGCGATCGACATCGCCTACACGACCCGTACCGACGAAAGCACCGTTTGTCACTTCTGCCCCAACGAATGCAAGCGGACCTTCATCGATACCACGTGTCCCGACGGCTCGACGGCGCGCTACATCTCCGGTTTCTCCTGCGAAAAAGGCACCGTGGAGAGCGAGGAAGCGATGCGCGCCCTCGTGAAAGAGCGAAAGAAGATCGCGCGCGAATTCCCCAACCTCGTCAATTACGAGGGGACCAGAGCGTTCAAGCATTTCTACCGGCCCGAGCCGATGCCCCCCAACGGCACCCTCATCGACGACGTTCGCATCGAGCGGGGCCTGTTCGGCATTCGACGCCACCGGGTGAAGCGCCCGTTTCACCGCGCGAACGCCGCCGCCCGGGCACGCCTGCAATCGGTTCGGATCGGGCTTCCCCGCGTCCTCAACATGTATTCGACCGCCCCCTATTTTCGGACGTACTTCGAGGCGCTGGGTGTCAAAAAGAACAATGTCGTCTTCAGCGACCCCACGAGCGAAGAGATGTGGGTCGAAGGCGGCAAATACGGCTCGGTCGACCCCTGCTTTCCCAGCAAGGTGGTCCAAGCTCACATCCACAATCTGCTGTTCGTCAAACACGAGCACAAGCCGCTCGATTACATCTTCTTCCCGATCTTGATGAACGTCCCCAACTTCCTCGAGAACACGATGGACGGAACGAGTTGTCCCATCGTGGCGGGGGCGCCAGACGTCATGAAGGCGGCCTTCACCAAGGAGGTCGACTTCTTCGCCCAGCGTGACATCGAGTATCTCGACCCCGCGCTCTCGTTCTCCGAGCTCAACCTCACCGCCCGCCGCATGTTCGACGTCTGGGGGGAGCGACTGGGGATCACCGAAGACGAGAACGACCACGCTCATCGCGAAGGCCTGAAAGCCCTCGAAGCCTTCGACGCCGACCTCCAAGAAAAGGGACGCGCCATTCTCGAGACCGTCGAAGACGAAAACCGAATCGCCGTTCTCGTCACCGGCCGGCCCTACCATTCCGACCCGGGTCTGAACCACGGTATCCCCGAGGAATACCAAGTTCTAGGTTACCCCATCGTCAGCGTGCGTTCGCTACCCCGCGACCCCGAATACCTCGCGCGCTTCTTCGGTGAAGACCAGAACGCCCTCGACATCAACGACGTCTGGCCCGAAAACTATTCGGCCAACTCGGCGCAAAAAGTGTGGGCCGTAAAGTACGCGGCCCGCCACCCCAACCTCGCCATTCTCGACCTCTCGAGCTTCAAGTGCGGCCACGATGCCCCGACCTACGGCATCGTGGAAGGCATCGTCAACACCGCCCAGGTGCCCTTCGCGGCCCAGCACGACCTCGATGCCAACAAGCCAGCGGGGTCGATCAAGATTCGAGTCAAGACCTACGCCCACAGCCTCTCGATGCACCGCGAGGCGCTCGAAGACCTCGCCGCCCGTAAGGCGGAGCTTTCGCACAACATCGAGGCCAAACGTCTCGACCTGTTGGTTCGTAAGCGCGAACAGCTCGCCGAACGCCAACAGCGCGACCCCCAGCTCGAAGAGAACATCGCCGCCGTCGAAGCTCGGGTGAAGAGCTACGTCGCGCTTCGCCCCGCGCCGAAGGAAGTACCCCGCGGGCTCGTTCAGCTCAAAAAGAAATCCGCCACCGGAAACATCGTGGCCATCGACGCCGCCGAGTGAGAGACACGCAATGACGATCGAACCCCACACCTCGCCCCGCAAGTCCCTCCCGCTCTTCGAAGATCGCGCCGCCGAGCTGTCGGACGCCGCCATCGAAGCGCACCTCGAAGCCTACGCCGAGGCCGAGCGCGAGCGCCTCGGAATCCACGAAGGGCGCAAGCAATGGATCGACGAAATGGTCGACCCGTCCTTCAAGAAGGAGGAGCGCCCGCACGTCACCCTGCTGATCAGTGGGCTCACCAAAGCCCAGGACTTTCTCGTCGAAGGCGCCCTGCGCGGCGTCGGCTACAACGTCGAGAACATCGGTTGTCCCGACACCGACGCCCTCCAAGTCGGAAAAGAGTACGGCAATCGCGCGCAATGCAATCCGACCTACTTCACCGTCGGCAATCTGGTAAAGCACCTGATCACGCTGCGGGACGAAAAAGGTCTGTCGACCCAGGAGATCATCGACCACTACGTGTTCCTCACCGCCGGCGCCTGCGGCCCGTGCCGGTTCGGCATGTACGTCACCGAGTACCGCAAGGCGCTGCGCGACGCCGGCTTCGATGGCTTCCGGGTCATGCTCTTTCAGCAGACGGGCGGGCTCGACCAGGCGACGGGAGAGGAACAGGGGCTCGACCTCAATCCTCAGTTCTTCATCGGCATCATCAAGGCGCTGGTATGCGGCGACGTCATCAACGCCATCGGCTATCGGATCCGCCCCTACGAAGTCGTGGCCGGCGCCACCCTCAAGGCGCAGGAGGAAGCGAAGAAAATCCTCTACCGCGCGCTGTGCGACCACACGAACGTCTTCGTGGCGCTCTACCGGTGTCGGCGCCTCTTCGACGCGATCGAAGTCGACCGCCTGCGGGCCCGGCCGAAGACGTCGATCATCGGCGAGTTTTGGGCGATGACGACCGAGGGCGACGGAAACTATCACCTCCAGCACTTCCTCGAGAGCGAAGGCGCCGAGTGCGACGTGCAGCTGGTCACCGCGTGGTTGCTCTACAACATCTGGGAGGTCGACCGCGATACCCGCGAGCGCCAGGAGCTGCGGCATGCCGATGGCGGCAACCAGGGCCTCGCCGAGCACCAGGGCGAGTTCGATGTGACCAAGCGGCTCGCCACGATGAAGGCGGCGGAGATCGCGCTTCGGGTCGGCTTTCAGATGTTTGCGACCCCGCCCGGGCTGCACGGCTATCACCTGCCCGACATGGACCGCATCGCTGAGGTCGCGAACGAGTTCTATTCGAACGACCTTCGCGGGGGCGAAGGTCACATGGAGGTCGGCAAGCTCATCATGAACGTGGTGAAGAGCAAGGCCCACATGACAGTGAGCGTAAAGCCGTTTGGGTGCATGCCGTCGAGCGGTGTCTCCGACGGCGTGCAATCGCTCATCACCACCCAATACCCGGGGACCGTCTTTTGCGCCGTCGAGACGAGCGGTGATGGGGCGACCAACTTCTACTCGCGTGTCCAGATGTACATCTACAAGGCGCGGATCGCGGCCGAACAGGAGCTCCAACGCGCCTACGAGACCACCGGGGTGACGGAGGCCGAGGTGCGCGCCTTTCTCCGGGACCATCCCCAGTACAACTCCCCCCTGCACCACGCGCCTCAGGTGGTCGCCGGATCCGCCGCCAACCTCGTGTACGAGCTCGCCCCGTTGATGAAACTCAGCGCCCGTGAACGCCGAGCCATCGCGCGGCGAGAAACGAGAGCGCGGGTAAAGGCGGCCGCCCAGCGCGCCCCCGGGCTGTTTCGGGGGGTCGTCCGCCGGCTCCGCGACCCCGAGTTCCGCGCGGCTGCTCGCGTCGACCTCGAGCTGATGTCCGACCTCGCCCGCGGCAAAGTCAGCGAGCTCTACGGCCCCGTGGTCAAGAAGTTCATGGGCCGCGCCTATTACGAGAACAACGCCGACTTCGCGCCGGTCGAGACGACGGCGACGATGGCCGCCGGGGAACCGCTCGCGGCCGAATAGGTCGACGACGCGTCCGTGCCGGCGACGCCTCGTCGCGCCGTCTCGTCACTGGTAGGCGCGGATCGTATCGCTCAGCGGCCCGCGCTCGACGAGTCCGAGACGACGCCATACTTCACGGCCGTCGCGGTCCAGCAACAAGAGGCTGGGCACGTGATGGAGGCCGGGGAAGGGCCCTTCGCCGGCGATGGTGGCCGCGTCGGCGAAGGCGACATCGTAGGACAGCGCGAGCGAGGCGGCGAAGGCTTCGACCAGCGGCGCGTTCTGCGGAGGCTCGAGCACCACCATCAGCGCGTTGATCCGTGGGGTATGCCGGCGCACCACGCTCTCGACGAAGCGCGCCTGCACCTGAGACCCCGCATCGTAGGTGGCCGCGAGCAGAATCACCGTCATGCGCCCTCGGTAGTTCTCGTGTGTGACGACCGGTCCGGCGAGGCTCGCGAAGCGAAAACGGCGCTCGGGCCGCCCTGCGGGCGCCTGCCCGGCGTTGGCCCCCTCCCCTCCGGACCGCGTCCCCCGCGGGTCCGCCCCCCCGCACGCCGCTGCGGTCAGACTGCCGAGCAGGAGTGGGCGACGGCGTACCACCGGAGGACTCTACACGGGTTTTAGAATTCCATCTCGGCGATGGGACGCACCTCGACGCGTCCGTCTGCCGCGGCCGGGCACTTGGCCGCCCATTTGAGTGCTTCGTCGAGATTGTCGCAGGCCACCAGGTAATAGCCGCCGAGTTGCTCTTTCGACGCCGCGAACGGCCCATCGGTGTGGAGCACGCGTCCGTCGCGGCGCGTGACCACGGTGGCGGTCGTGCTCGGCTGCAAGGCGTCTCCGCCTCGCATGACCCCCGCCTCGGTGAGGGCCCGCGTGTATTCCTCCCACGGCGCCATCATCGCCGCGAAGGCCTCGGGGTCGGCTTGGGGGTCGGGATCGTTGGCTTCGTCGCCGTAGAGCAGAAAAATGTAGTTCATCGTATGGTCCTCCTCGATGGGGTTCATCGAGACGACGAACGAGCCCCCGTCTCGTCGACCGCCCGAAGATCTTTTTCCCATTTTTCTTCCGGGTCCGGACCAAGCGCCCGGAGGCGCCGCTCGAGAAAACGGCGGTCGGGCCCATCCGGAGCGAGCGCCAGCGCCTCGCGATAGGCGCGCCGCGCCTTCTCCGGCGCGCCCTGCCGCCGCCACAGATCCGCCCGAGCGGCGGGGAGGAGGTGATAGTCGGGCAACTGCGGCGCGAGCTGTTCGAGCCGCGCCAACCCGCCCGCGACGTCTCCCGCCATGGCCACGGCGATGGCGTGGTTGAGGGCCACGACGGGATTGCCGTCGACGGCCAACACGGCGTAGAGCGCCGCGATTTGCGGCCAGTCGGTGTCTTCGGGTCGGGTCGCGTGCGCGTGGAGGGCGGCGATGGCCGCCTCGATGGCAAAGGGCAGCGGGGGGCGCGCCCGGAGCGCGACCTCCACCAAGGGCCGCGCCTCGTCGATGGCGACGCGGTCCCAAAGCGTGCGGTCCTGCGCCTCCAAGGTCACGAGCTCTCCCCCTGCCGCCGCGCGGGCCTCGTACCGTGCGTGCTGAAGCAGCAAGAGCGCGAGCAGCCCTTCGGCCCCCGAGGGCCCGGGCAGGAGCGCGATCAAACGTCGCCCCAGGCGAATCGCCTCTTCGCACAGACGGCACGCCTCGGGGTCGCCCGGCCGGGCGTACCCCTCGTTGAAGAGGAGGTAGACGGTGCGCAACACCGCGCTCGTCCGCTCGGAGAGGTCGGAGTCTCCCGGCACGACATAGGGGATCTTCGCCGCGTCGATTTTGCGCTGCGCGCGCACCAACCGTTGGCGCAGCGTACCCGTCTGGATCAGGAAGGCGCGCGCGACCTGCTCGCTCGTCAGCCCACACACCGTACGGAGGGTCAGCGCCACCCGCGCCTCCTCGGAGAGGCTCGGGTGACAGCAGGTGAAGATCAGGCGCAAGGCATCGTCGTCGGCGCGTCCCCAGAAGTCATCAGCGCCGGCCACGTCGCGCTGCGCGTCGGCGGAACCACGCAAGGCAGCCTCTCGCGCCCGCCAGCGGCCCGCGCGACGACGCCGGTCCAACGCATGGTTCTTCGCGGTGCGAAACAGCCACGCCCGAGGCTGGTCGGGCAGGCCGTCGCGCCGCCACGCCACGAGGGCGCGCGCAAAGGTCTCCTGCGCGACATCCTCCGCCGCGGCGAAGTTCTCGAGCATGCGAACGAGCGGAGCAACCAACGCTCCGTAGTGCGCGCGGTGAAGCGCCGCGACCCGGTCCGCCACCGGATCACGGCGCGCGGAGGTCTGCCCATCGCCACCGATGCGCCCCTCCCGAGGGTCAGCCGACATTGCGGGCACTGAAAAGGTCGGCGCAATCCTTGAGGAGCGCGGGTACCGCGCGACCCCGTCGGCGATGGGCCAGCACGGCGTGCGCAAGCTCGTCGACGACGGCTTCCGTAGAGCTCGCGTAGAGCTTGACCCCTTCGATGACACTTCCCGGTACCGGGGCATCGGCGACGGGGACGAAGGGATCCTGCTGTACCCAGTCGAATCCCTGATGCTTGACGAGACGGCACACCAGGATCCGAACGAAGTCGAGGTAAAGCGGGATGACGAGCACCGACAACCTGACGCCTCCCGACGCCGTTCCGAGAAGGGCGCGGTCGACCCGAGAGACGGGTCCGAGCGCGCGTCCCGCCCGCTCCCGCAGCCGCCCGAGACGTTCCGGGTCGGTTTCGACCGCGAGCAACGGCCCGTAGACGGCGACCTCCGGGACGTCGAGCGCCGGCATGTCCTCGTCGAGTGCCTGGAGCCACGCGTCGCGCGCATCGGGGGGCAATTCCCCGTAGAGATGCGCCGCCGCCGTCACCGCCTCGGCATCGGTGGCGAGGGACTGCAGCCACGAGCGCCACGCCCGGTGCGCGCGCGGCGTCGTCGTCACCGTGGTCGACGGCTCGGATGGCGTGTCGTCGAGCGTCACGCGCCCGACTCCGGGCTCGGTCCCTCGACGGCCTTCGCTGCGTCGCGCGACGCCGGTGCGGCCGGGGCCGCCACGACCCCCCACGCGGCCAGGTCGTCACGACAGATCTCCGCGACTTCGTCGGCCACCGCCGGGCTCGACGCGACGAAGAGGCGGGTGTGTTCGCCCGGAGCGCGTCCCGCCGCGGCGTGAACCGAGGCCAAGCCGGGGTAGGCTTCCAACACCGACTTCACCACGACGACCGCAGGCGTGGGGACGTCGAAGGTCTGGACCCTCATTCCGTCGCGTCGCATCATCGCGAGGAGTTCTGCCAACGCGACGTCGCCGGACATCCTCGCACTTAACCAAACATCGCAGACGAGAAAAAGACTTGATCGTCCGCACCTCCCGCCCCGACCACCGACATGACGACGCCACCTCCTCCGCGCGACCGAGACCTCGAACCCTCGCCGCCCGACGAGGAACTCCACTTGCCTTCGCTCGGCCTGCCTGACGCCGACCGACCCCACCTCGACCCTGGTTTGGAGGACGAAGAGCCGCGCGGGCTCGAGGACGACGACGACGCCGCTCTCGCGGTTCGTGGTTGGGACGACCGAGACGCGTCGACCGACGACACGGCCGAAGACAACGCCGCGGAAGATGTGTTTCCGCTCGCCCTTGCGGAGGGGCTGGTCGCGGACACCGCCATCTCCTCGTCCGCGCTCGGCGACGATGCCGAGGGCCTCGGCCAATTGGAAGACGACGGGACGACCGTCTCGGTCGCGGCAACCCCGGGCAGCTTTCTCGACGACCACGGCCACGCCGAGGAAGGCATGGACGACGAGGCAAGCGAAGCCCTCGGAATCGATCCTGTGCCTCGCGAAGAAGACGATGGCGGGCTCGAAGGCCTCGAAGACCCCGGAGCCCGGGTCGACGCCGCGTTGTTTCCCCCTCTGGATGAAACCGACGACGACGACGAGGACCAAGACGTCAACGTCGGCGACATGGCCCTCGCCCCGCTCCCGCCCCTCGACCGTGATGACGGAGCGCCCTGAGCCTCCCTTCCCGCCGCAACCGGAGGCTGGCGATGTCGTCGACCTCGGTTGGGCTTGCCGCGCCCTCTTTCAGGCGACGAAGGCCGCGTGGAGGTCGGCGACGAGGGGCGTCACGTCGGCGGTCACGACGCCCGCGGACAGACGGAGGGGACTCGCACTCGCGAACACCACCCTCTCGCGAGCGAGACGACGATGAAACGCGAGCACACGCTCCGCCCGCTCGCCGAGACCGGCCCCGATCACGCTCACCACCGTGACGTCGCGACGAACGACGACGCCGCCCCGCGCCACCAGGTCCGCCTCCGCGCGGCCAAACTCCGGCGCGTTGCGCAGCGACACCATCACCCGCGCCGGCTCGTCGTCACCGCCGACCCAGATCTCACGCACCGGCACCGCGTGGGGCGCCAGGCATCCGAGGACGGCACCCAGCGCCCCGCCCTTCGTCTCGAGGAGCGCCAACGCCCCGTCGGTGGTGACGGCGCGGGCGCGGGGGGTCTCCGGCGGCGCGAACCGGCGCACGATGGTCTGACGCGGTTCGGCGGCGATCGGATCGAAGGTCGACCGAGCGTAGATCGCCACGCCGGACCGCCGCGCCCACTCGACGGCCTGCGCGCACACGACCTTCGCGCCGGCTTCGGCCATCTCCTGTAGGGTTTCGTAGTCGACCTCCGGGAGGTGGACGGCGTCGGCCACGAGGCGAGGGTCCGCGGAGTAAACCCCGTCGACGTCGCTGTAGATCTCGCAACGTACGGCATCGAGGGCGGCGGCGAGCGCGACGGCGGTGGTGTCGGTGCCGCCGCGCCCGAGGGTCGTGATCTCTCGCTTGTAGCTCATGCCCTGATACCCCGCGACGATCACGACCCGGCCGCGCGCGAGCTCATCTTCGATACGGTGGGGCCGGACTTCGATGATGCGGGCATCGAAATGGCGGTCGTTGGTGATGATGCCGGACTGCGAGCCGGTGAAGCAGATCGCGTCGAGCCCCCGCGCCTGGATGGCGATGCTCAACAGCGACATCGAGACACGCTCCCCGGTCGACACGAGCATGTCGAGCGCGCGACGCGGAGGATCGCCATCGTCGTCCGGCTGCCCCCCCTGGCGGGCGACTTCACGGGCGAGGGTCATGAGCCCATCGGTGGTTTTTCCCATCGCGCTCACGACGACGACGACGTCGAATCCGGCGCGGCGGGTGGCGGCGACCCGGTCGGCAACGCGACCGAGTCGCGCGACATCGGCGACGGAGGAACCGCCGTACTTCTGCACGATGATTCGAGGGGCGGAAGAACGCGCCGCGTTCGCAGGTTGGGGGTGCACGTGGCGGCGCTACCACACACGCCTTCCCTGGGCCGAGTATTCCGTCCCCTCGCCGCGGTCAGCGCTCGGCGTCGAGCATGGTGGCGTAGAGGGCCGCCTCCTCTTCGCGCCCGGCGGCCCGCGCCTGGTCGCGAAGGCGTTCGAGCGCCTCTCGGCGAAACGACGTCCAAGTGGGCGCATCGCCGTAGTCTTCGATGCGCCCCGACACCAGCGCCAGCAGCTCGTGGTCGCGTCCCAACTGCACGAGGAGTCGCGCGAGGGCGACCGCGAGGTCGTTGCGCTCGGGGTCCGCTCGGAGTTGCACGGTGAGCTGCTCAACGCGCAGTTCGCGCGCCGCTTCATCATCATCATCATCGTCGTCGTCGTCGTGCTCGTCGGCCGCCGTGGCCGACGTGTCCGCGGCGGACGGCGACGGTTCGCGCTCGGGCGTCGGGGGCGGCTCGAGCGAGCGACGCGCTTCCCCGTCGCCAGCCGACGTCACCGGGGGTTCAGGGACGAGATCGAGCTCGGCGGCCACCCGCCGGAAGGCTTCGGCGATCCCGCGGTGATGCGGTGCGAGGCGCAACGCGAGGGCCAACAGCTGGCGCGCCCGCGCCGGCTCGTGACGTGCATCACGCTGGATGCGCGCCGCTTCCCAGAGATGCATCGCGAGCGCCGAGCGCCGGTCCTCACGCGTCGAGGATCCCGCGGCGCGGCGCGACGCGACGCGGTCGGCTGGCCCCGCATCATCTTCGGTGAGCGCCGGGAGCACGGCTTCGACCGCGTACTGGAGACTCGTGATCGCGCGGTCGGCTCCGGCGAGGTCGCCCACGTCCGCACACCAGCGGGCTTCCAGGGCGCGTGCCTCGATACCGACGTCGGCGTCCGCCTCGATCGACCGGACGTGGGCGATCGCGGCCGGGCGGTCATCCGCGACCTCGGCGAGCGCGATGGCGAGCTCGACGACCACGCCGTCGGCCCGCTGCCGACGCCGACGGGCGAGACCGACCGCGCGACTCAGGAGTTCCAAAGCACGCCGACGGTCGTCGGCGAAGGCCAGCACGCGCGCCAGTCCGGCGACGGTCTCGACGTCGTCGGGGAGGTACCGCAGCGCTCTTTCGAAGGCCTCTCGCGCCCGCCCCAAGTGACGCGCGGCGACCAATTGCTCCCCATACCGTTGCCACACCGCATGCCGGGCCGACCCACCCTCTGCCGCGAGCGAGAGATGCGCCACATCGGCGGTCGCGGCCTCGAGCGCGCCCCGACGAACCCGATGTTCGACCCGTAGCCATCGGGCCTCCACCGCCCCCGGCGCGCGCGCGATGGCTTCGTCGATGCACGCCAGGGCCGCATCTCCATCTGTCTCAAATCGCGCCACCTCGAGCCAGCAGCGCGCCGCCAGGCCCCCGTAAGGTTCGTCGATCGCGGCGCGTCGGTAGGCCACCCGTGCGCCCTCTTCGTCTCCCTGGGCCGAGAGCAATGAGGCGCCGAGCACCCCTGCCTGCAGCGGAGACGCAACTTCGGTGAGCGCCCCCAAGGCCGCTTCGGGCGGGGCACCGTGGGCCCGGTCCAACTCGGCGAGCCGACGGGCGAGGGCCACGTGGCGCGACGTCTGGGAGAGGGCCTGGAGGTACGCGCGGCGCGCCTTGGACCAATTGGCGTTCAACGCCTCCGTGTCGGCCTCCGCCGCGAGGGCGTGGGTCTCGACGGCCCGGACGGCCCGTGGCGACAACGCCAACGGGAGCGCCGACACCTCGGCCCGCGCGGTGACCCCTTCTTCATCGAACCCGAGCGACGTCCAGGCCATCCCCGCCGTGGCCGGCGCCCTCATGCCCGCGTCGGGCATCAGCCGTCGGACGAGCTTTCGGGTCGCCCCGCGAACGACGACCGCCCCGCCCACGAGCTCGCCATGAGGACGGCAAAGCGCCTCGAGCACCTGTACCGCGACCACGAACGGAGGCCTCGAGAGCCCCAACCCTCGCGCCTCGACGGCGAACAGGCGCACATCGTCACCCGTCGGCGCTGCGACGACGTCGAAGGCGAGCGCGGCGCCGGCCACGGTGGTCAACCCGATCATCGCCCCGTCGCCGATGGGAACGACCACGAAATGATCGAGCTTCGTCGCGAGCGCCCGGTCGAGGCGCGGCCGCGCCCAACGGCGCATGACGCCGCCCTCGAGGTTCACGTCGACCGTGTGAAGGCGACCTCGGCGGTGGCGAAAGTCACCGATGCCACCCCCGAGCGCGATGGGAAACGTGACATCGGGAAACGTCGCCGCCAGAGCGGTCACGCGCAGCGGACCGAGCATGACCGGCGTCTCCAACTCCACGCCGAGGGCACCTCGGGTGACCACCAACCGGAGCCGCGGACGCCCCGGGACATCGTCGGCGGGAGGCGCAGAGGATGCCGCTGCGGGCGCCGAGGGCACGCGCAGCCGAGTGGTTGGGTCGGCGCGAGACATGGAGTGGGGCCCGGGGGCCAGACCGCTACGTGGTCGCGGCTCCGCTCAACCGGCGAAGGCCCCTGCGCTCGAGCAGCGTACCGAGGACACGACGCCGAGGTTGAATTTTTGCCCCCCAAGACAATAGAACCGGCTCTGAGGAGCGATGCTCGCCCTCGCCGGCTTGTCGTCGGCGCTCTTGGGCGATCGTTGACGTTGTCGGCGAGCATCGCCACCCATCAACGGTCGTGGTCGAGGGTGTGGCGCGGGTTGCACGGTGAGCGGCGCCAAACGGTGAGCGGCGCCGGACCGTGACCCGCGGCCGGTGACCCGCGCCAGGTGGCGGGAGACACCGGTCAGGGCGGGGAGTGGACCTGAGGGGGATCGAACCCCTGACCTCGTGACTGCCAGTCACGCGCTCTCCCAGCTGAGCTACAGGCCCGATTGGAAGCGGCTGCTTACCGGCTTTGCCGTGGTGTGTCCATCGTTGAATGTGCTCCTCCGTCGCCCTCGCCCGGGGCCACTTCGAGACCTTCGTAATCCCATCGGAGCCATCGACCGGGGGTCAAGGAGAGCGCGTCGGGATCGAGACGGAGTTCCGGGGACGTCGGAGCACCGCCGCGGCCCGACCGCGAGGGCTCGGGACTGCGGATCCACCAGCCGAGCAGAAAAGCGACGACGAGCGCGAGCCCCACGGGCGCCCATCGTGACCATGTTGCTGGAGCCGAAGACAAAGCCATGTCATGGCCCCGGCCGAGGTGCGACGGCGGGGCCTCCCGTCGTTGCACGGAGCGACCTCGGTGCAAAAAAAGAAACGCCCCTTTGAATAGTCATCCGCGACGCTCCGTCTCCCCAGAGCGTCTCTGTGGACGGGAACCCGGGTCTCCGCTGGCGTGACATCCTCGCAACCCGTGTCCCCCCTCCCTCGAGGAGACAAAAACCATGAAAAAACTGATTGTTTCCACGCTCCTCATGCTGGCGGGCCTCTTGCTCGCGAGCAACGTTGCCGCCGCGTCGGCCACCGACTTCGTGCGGGCCGAGCAGAGCAAGCTGTTCGACGTGATCGCCCAGCCGAAGACGGCCGCCCGGCAGAGCCAGCTCAAGAGCATGTTCGACGACATCTTCGCGTACGACGTGCTCGCGAAAAAGTCGCTCGGAAAAGAAGAGTGGACCAAGCGCAGCGCCGAAGAGCGAAAGCGCTTCTCCGACCTCCTGACCCGCCTCGTTCGCAACAACTACCGTCGCAACCTCGAAAACATGCTGAACTACGAGATCAGCTACGTCGGCGAGGAGAACAAGGGGAGCACCACCGTCGTGCGAACGTTGGCCAAGCACGGCAGCGACGATCGGGAGCCCGACGTTCACATCGACTTCCGCGTCATGAAAGTGGCCGGACGCTGGCGGGTCGTCGACCTCATCACCGAGGAAGCGAGTCTCGTGAAGACGTACCGGTCCCAGTTCTTGCGCATCATCCGCAAAGACGGCTTCGAGGCGCTCATCACGAAGATGCAGAAAAAAGCCGACAAGGAAGACGCTTGAGGCGAGGGCTTACCTCGCCCCTTCGGGCACGTACGGTGTGGGTGCGATGCCCCATCAGACCACGTACGCACCGCCTCCCGTATCGAGTTCGCTGAACCCCGCGTCGGACCGCATCAGTCCGGCGCGGGTGTTTTGCATGGTGGGGCTGCCCGCGAGGGGCAAGAGCTACATCGCGAGAAAGACGGTCCGATACCTGAACTGGCTCGGCCACCGGGCCCGCGTGTTCAACGTCGGTCAGTACCGACGGCGAAATCTCGGTGAGCGCAAGGCGCATACGTTTTTCGACCCCGACAATCATGCGGCCGTCCGCGACCGCCGCGCGATGGCTCATCTCGCGATGGACGAGATGTTTCGCTGGTTGCGCGGGGGAGGCGAAGTCGGCGTTTACGATGCGACCAACACGACCCGCGCCCGTCGCGCCATCATCGCCGAACGGTGCGCCGCGAACGGGGTCGAACTCGTGTTCATCGAGACAATCGGCGACGCGCCAGAGATCATCGAGGCGAACATCCGGGCCACCAAGCTCCACTCCCCCGACTACGCGGGCATGGATCCGGAAGAAGCCGTGCGTGATTTTCGCCAGCGCATCGCCCACTACCAGAGGGCCTACGAGCCCCTCGCCTCGGAGCGGTTGAGTTGGGTCAAGGTCGTCGAGGACAAACAGCTCGTGCTGAACCGGGTGGACGGGGAAGTCCCCTCCAAAGTGGTTCGGTTGCTGATGGCGCTGCGTCATCGAAAGGTACGGCACTTCTGGCTCACCCGTCACGGCGAGAGTCGCTACAACGTCGAGGGTCGCATCGGAGGAGACGCTGGTCTCAGCCCATCGGGCGAAGTCTTCGCGTCCCGGCTCGCCGACCACTTCGCGGCCACCACCCGACCGCCGCCGGCCGCGGTGTGGACCAGCACCCTCGAGCGGACCCGGCAAACCGCAGCGTCGCTCCGCGGCCTCCCACGCCCGCGCCATCGCCGCGACCTCGACGAAATCCAGGCCGGCGCGTGCGACGGGATGACCTACGCGGAGGTCGCCGAGAAGATGCCCGAGGAGTTCGCGGCGCGAAAAGCCGACAAGGCCCGCTATCGCTACCCACGAGGGGAGTCGTACCTCGACGTCATCGCGCGCGTCGAGCCGGTGGTGCTCGAGATGGAGCGAGGTGACGACCCGTTGCTCGTGGTTGGACACCAAGCCACGCTGCGTACGCTTTACGGGTACTTCCGGGGTGAGCGCGCCGAGCGATGCCCCTCGCTGACGCTGCCCCTACACTGGATTGTCGAAATGGTGCCCACGCCCCAGGGCCACGACGAACGCCGCGTTTACCTCGGACCGGAACCGCATCGCGGTGGCGACGAA
The DNA here is from genome assembly GCA_039027095.1 of Myxococcota bacterium. Lineage (GTDB taxonomy): Bacteria > Myxococcota_A > Polyangia > Polyangiales > Polyangiaceae > JAPYTK01. Next base: position 45,181 of record JBCCLB010000016.1, on the reverse strand, counting down.
GTCGGGACCCCGGATCCCGACGCCTGACGCTCAACGCCACGCCCGTCGCTATCGGCTGGCTTCGATGCGCACGCCACCAGCGCGAAATAACAAAGCGGCGTACAGAGCGGCGCGCCGCGGGCCACGCTCCGCGCATCACTTGCGCAGGTGCCCGTCCGTGCAGCGAACCGCCGGCCAACGGGCTCCCGGTAGGCGCTCCGTCGTCCCCGAAGACGACTGCGCAAATTGCACTGGCGTACGTTTGACAGCCCATCGCATGTTCAGTAACTTAGCGTCTCATGCAGGGTCTCACCGCGCGTCAAGAGCAAGTGCTGCGCTACATACGCCACTCGATCCGGGACCGCGGATACCCGCCGACGTTGCGCGAAATCGGGGCCCACATGGGAATCAAGTCCACCAACGGCGTCAACGATCACCTCCGGGCGTTGGAGCGTAAGGGCTACCTGACCCGGGAGGACATGAAGTCCCGGGCCCTTCGCCCGAAGGACATGAACTTTGGGCCCACGCGCGCCGAGAACGACGGGGAACTCGCGAGCATCCCCGTGCTCGGCCGGGTCGCCGCGGGGTCGCCGCTCTACGCCGACGAGCATCTGATCGACACCGTCCGCATCGACCAGAGCCTCCTGAGGTCCGGCGAGATCTTTGGGTTAAAGGTCAGCGGTGACTCGATGATCGAGGCCGGCATTCATACCGGCGACTACGTCTTCGTGCGCAAGCAGGCCACGGCCGAGCGAGGCGACATCGTGGTGGCGCTCATCGGCGACGAAGCCACCGTAAAGCGATATTACCCCGAGCGGGACTACATTCGCTTTCAGCCAGAGAACAGCGCTATGGCGCCCATTCTCGTCCGAGCCGCGGACTTCAAACCCACGATGCTTCTCGGCATCGTCGTGGGACTCTATCGCCGTATCTAGTTATCGCGGTATCTAATTCCCCGGTCGTGCGCTGGTTCTCGCTCGCTGGTTCTCGCTCGCTGGTTCTCGCTCGCTGGCCCCCGATCGCCGGCGCCGCTTGCTGGCCCAGCGACACCCGGAGCGCCTCGAAACGTGGATGGGGGCCGTTCGGGGCGTCGGTGCGACCGTGAAAAGCACCGGGCGATGGCGGCTTGTTTTCGATGTCAGGACACTGGGCCTTTGCTACCGTGCGCGCCACCATGAAGTCCCGAGTCGTGTCCTTGGCGCGCACCGTCTTGGGTGCCGCACTGCTCGCGGGCAGCACCGGGTGCGTCGGTACCGTCTACGCCGTCAAGTCGCTGAACGCAGCGGCGTCGCTCGAGGAAGCCAAGGTGCTCGGAGCCCCCGAACTCGCCGAGTACGAGTACTACTACGCGCGCGAAATGCTGGAGAAGGCGAAAGAAGAGGCGGCGAGTGCCGCCTACGGTGATGCCATCGAGTTCGCGGACCGCGCGCGAGAGTACGCCGACAAGGCGGTCGAGCTCTCGAAGGGCGCGCACCGCGGAGCCGGACGATGACCCGCCGGCGAACCCGCCCGCGACGGCTCGCCTGGGCCTTGTTGTTCGCCGGCGCCACCGGGGGCTGCGCCAAAGTTTCGGTCATGCGGGGCGAGATCGCTGGTCTGGAGAAACTCGCCAGCCAAGCGGAGCGAAACGGCGCCCGTCGCTGCGCACCGAGAGAGCTCGCGCTCGCCCAAACCCACACGGAGTTCGCCACGGTCGAGCTCGACCAAGCGGACGTGTTTCGGGCCGAGCGCCATCTCGTGCTGGCGCGGGCCAATGCGCAGGCCGCCTACGACCTGTCTCCCCCCAGCCAGTGCTCCGAGCGACGCTTCAACGTCGAGCCCCTCCCCCCGCCGCCCGCACCGGGCGACAAGGACGGCGATGGTTATCTCGATCCGGACGACAAATGCCCCGAAGAGCCGGAGAATTACCAAGGCTACCGCGATGATGACGGCTGCCCGGACGAAGCCGATACCGATGGCGACGGGATCGTCGACCGGCGAGATCTGTGCGAGCTGTTGCCTGAGGACGCAGACGGTTATCTCGACGAGGACGGCTGTCCCGACCCGGACAACGACCTCGACGGTATCGCCGACGATGCGGATGGCGAAGAGGGCCGGTGCAAGAACGACCCTGAAGACCCCGACGGCTTCGAGGACGAAGATGGCTGTCCCGACCCGGACAACGACGACGATCAGGTCGTCGACCTCGACGACATGTGCCCGATGGTTCCCGGGGTGACCGACGGCCCGCGCCCGGGGTGCCCGAGCAAGCCCGCCCTCGTGGTCGTCACCAAGAAAGAGATCAAGATCACGCAGCAGATCCACTTCGCGTTCGGCAAGGCCACGATTCGACCCATCTCGTTCAAGGTCCTGGACGCGGTGGTCGACGTCCTGGCGAAAAACGAGAAGATCCGCCTCGAAGTCCAGGGGCACACCGACAGCAAGGGCAACAACTTCTTCAACAAGCGTCTCAGCCAACAGCGGGCCGATGCCGTGCTCCAATATCTCGTGAGCCACGGCGTCGACCGTCAGCGGCTCGTGGCCAAGGGCTACGGCGAAGAGAAGCCCCTCGTGCCCAACGACACGGCGCGGAACCGTGCGCTCAACCGGCGCGTTCAGTTTCTCCGCACCGAGTCTTGACCGTCCACCGACGCGGTCTGCTTTCGGCGACAACTGTTGGAGCCAGGACCGGTAGTGCTATAACGCGCCAGCTCGTCGCCGATGTAGGTACGACGGCGCCTCATCACCCTTCTTCCTCCCCCGACCGCTGCGGTGTGCCGGGCGGAGCTGCGTTGCTCCGGAGAGTTCATTGCCCCTGCTCAGGCTGTTGGTCCCGTCGTTGCTCTCCTTCGTCTTGGTCGCGTCGGTCTCTGCGAGCGCCTTCGCCGCGAAAGACGAAGAGGCCCTCGAGCTCTACACGACGGCGATGGATGACGACTACCTCCAGGTCAAGTTCGACCAGGCGGAGAAGAATCTGAAGAAAGCGCTCAGTGTCTGCGGGGAAGACGACTGTAGCGACGAGACCCTGGCCAAGATTCACGTCGGCTTGGGCGTCGTCTACGGCGGCCAGGATCAGTACGACAAGGCCAAGGCCTCGTTCATCACCGCTTTCGAGCTCGACGAAAACGCCAAGCCCCTCACCGACTACATGGGGGACAAGCTCACCGAGGTCTTCGAAGAGGCCCGGGCCGAAGCGGATACCGGCGACGACGATGATGACGACGACGATGATGACGACGACGACGACGACGACGACGATGATGACGACGACGACGTAGGCGGGGACCTCGACTACACGCCTCCCCGCGAGGCGCGGATCGACACGCCGCTGCCTCTCTTCATCAAGGTCGACGACGACCTCGGGGCCGAAAGCCTGAAGGTTCGCTACAAGCCGTTCGGCGCCACCAAGTGGTTGTCTCTGGCCATGAACCGAGTGAAGGGCGGCTTCGGCGGCACGGTGCCCTGCAAAGAGCTGAACACGACCGGCGATCTTCGGTTCTACATCATCGTGAAGGACGACCAGGGCGACCCCGTCGCCACCGCGGGAACCCGGCAGCGACCGCTCGCGGTCAAGATTAAGAACAGCCTCGAAGGGGAGCAGCCGAGCCTCCCCGGCGAAGACCCCCCGGAACAGTGCATGGGCGGGACGTGTCCTCCCGACTTCCCCGGGTGCAACGACGGTGGCGACGACGACGACGACGACAGCGGCGAACGCGGGGACAAGGGTTGGGGCGCTAGTTGCGAAGAGACCCGCGAGTGCCGACGGGGGTACATCTGCCTGAACGGCTCCTGTGAGGAGGGCGGCGACGACGACGACGACGATGACGACGACGACGGCGACTTCAAGCTCACCCACATCGTGTCGCTCGGCGTGCAGTTCGATCTGCTGGCCATCAGCAGCCAGGAAGACGCCTGCGGCTTCGTCGAAAACGGCGACATCAATAGCTTCGACCGACCGACCAACTACCGGTGCTACACGAACGATGGCGAGTACCTCGGCTACCCAGAAGAAGGCCTCTTGAACGAGGTTCAAGGCGGCTTGGGGTTCGCATCGGCTCGCGTCCTCGCCGGCTACGACCTCGTGTTCTGGCGCGGTCTCTCCGCCGGGGTCCGACTCGGCTACACCATTGGAGGGTCGCCCGGGGCGGGGGACGCAGACGACCGTTTCGACAACTGCCAAGACGGCGGCGGGGACTGTCGTCGGCCATCCGGCTCGAGCTTCTTCCCCCTCCACGCCGAGGTTCGCGTGTCCTACATGTTCCCGGACCGAAAGGGCTTCGTCGACGGCCTCGTTCGACCCTACGGCTTCGTGGGCTTCGGCATCACCGGCCAGACCGACGCCGGCGTCACCGTGTCGACCTGCGACTACGCCGACGAAGACGGCATCACCGGTCAGCTTGACCCAGACGACTTGGGCCGTGGTCGGTGCAACGATCAGACGCGACGGGTCGAGGACGTGCAGGCCTTCCAGATCACCGGGCGAAACTTCGTCCCGTTCGGCGTGGGCTCGATCTTCATGTTCACCGAGATGTTCGGCGCGAACGTGGAAGCGAAGTTCATGTTCATGTTCCCGGACACGGGCTTTGTGATTGCGCCGAGCATCGCCCCCGTGCTCATGTTCTGAGCGATGGCGAATGGCGGCGGGTCACCCCCCCCGGGCGGAGGATGGGGTCACGGTCCGCCCCCGGGGCCGGTGGGGCCCGGTTGGGGTCGGCCGACTTCGCCCCACGACCCCTACGCACCTCCCGCCACCGAATTTCGTCCGCCGGCGCCGGGGATGCCCCCCGGCTATCAACCTGGCGCCACCGCGCCGCTCCAGGGGGGCGTCGCGTGGGAGACGAGGGCGGGGTTCGTCGGTCGCTTCGTCGAGACGCTCGTCGCCGCCAACTTCAAGGGTAAGGCCTTCTACGCGGCGGTGGCCGCGGGAGGCAACGACCCCATGCCGGCCGTGTTCTTTCACGCCACGGCCATGGCCCTCGTCGGCTTCTTCATCGGCATCTTCTACCTGCTGATCTTCTCGTTCTTCGGGGCCATGTTGGGGACGGTGCTCGGCGGCTTGGGCGGCCGGCCCGGTTCCGCCTTCGGTGCCGCCGGCGTGGGCTTGGGCTTTGGTCTTCTCGGCATCATGGGCATGACGCTGCTGTACGGGATCATCGGCTTCGTGACGCCGTGGGTCACCGGCGGCATCCACCACTTGACGCTCGCCATCGCCTCCGGCGTGGGTGAAGGACGCGACTACAGCAGCACGGTCCGCACCCACGCCTACGCCTCGGGGGCGTCGGTTCTCTGGGTCGCGATCCCCGGCCTCGGGGCGCCGGTGTCCCTCGTCTTTCAGGCCATCAACCACACGATCGGCTACGACGAGATGCACCGCTGCGGGGGCGGGAAGGCCTTTCTCGCCTGGGTCGCGCCGATGCTCGTCTGTTGTTGTTGTTACCTGTTCGGCGTCGTCTTTTTCGCCACCCTGGGTGCGGCGGGCCGCCCCTGACCGGGCGACGGAGCATCACGCGTCATGACGGCCGCCGATCCCGATGTCATCGTCGTGGGCGCGGGCCCAAACGGCCTCGTGGCCGCCAACGTCCTCGCCGACGCGGGCATGAAGGTCTTGGTCCTGGAGGCCAACCGGGAACCAGGGGGCGCCGTGCGTTCGCGCGAGCTGGCCCGGCCCGGCTTTCACGCCGACCTTGGCGCGGCCTTTTTTCCCTTCGCCACCTCGAGTCCGGCCCTCCGTGAACTCGACCTCGAGGTCAGCGGATTGCGATGGTGTCGGGCCCCGGTGGACAGCGCACACCCCGCCCCCGACGGCACCTGCGCCGCCATCACCGGCGACCTCGACCAAGCCCTCACGGCGTTCGGCGGCCTCGAAGAAGACGGCCGCGCCTGGCAAGAACTGGCGTCGTGGCACCGAGAAACCCGTGACGGGCTGCTCGACCTCCTCCTCCGTGAACTCCCCCCGGTCGCCACGGCGCTTCGATTCGGTCCCTACAATCTGTTTCGCCTCGCCGAGATCGGGCTGGCGACCGGGCGCGGGTTTTCGACCCGTCGCTTTCGCAGCGAGGCGGCCCGGCGGGTCCTTCCCGGGCTCGCGTTGCACACCGACATCGCTCCGGACGATCCCCTGGGCAACGCCGTGGGCTTCATGTTGGGCGCCCTCGCGTTCAGCAGCGGCTTCTCGGTACCGAAAGGGGGGACGAGCGCCATCACGGCGGCGATGGTGCACCGACTGGAGCAGGCCGGGGGAAAGGTTCGTTGCGGCACGCGCGTCGAACGGATCCATACCGCGAAGGGCCGCGCAACCGCGGTGGTGGTCGACGACGGAACGACCCTCGAGACGCCGACCGTCGTCGCCGACGTGGCGGCGCCCACGCTCTACCTGCAAATGCTTCCCGAAGACGCCGTGCCGGGGCGCGTGCTCCGGGCGATGCGCCGTTTCGACTGGGGATTTGCCACCTTCAAGGTCGATTGGGCCCTCGACGGCGCCGTACCCTGGCACCACCCCGACTGCCGACGCGCGGCCGTCGTCCACACCGGCGACCACTTGGACGACCTCCAGCGGTTTGCGACCGAAGTACGCCGGGGCCGCCTGCCCGAGCGGCCCTACTTGGTGCTCGGACAGCAATCGATTCCCGATCCGAGCCGTGCTCCCGCCGGTCAGCACACGCTGTGGGGGTACACCCGAGTTCCCTTTCGCATCGAGGGGGGATGGGATCACGACCGGCGACAAGCGTACGCCGACGAGATCGAGACCCGGATCGAATCGATGGCGCCCGGATTCCGGACGCGTATCCTCGCCCGCGCCATCACGGCGCCGCCCGACCTCGAAGCGACCAACGAAAATCTGGTGGGGGGCAACCTCGGCGGAGGCTCGGCCCAGATCCAACACCAGCTCTTTCTCCGGCCCGTGTTTCCCTACTTTCGCTACCGGACGCCCGTCGATGGCCTGTACCTCGCGAGTTCGTACACCCACCCGGGCGCCGGCGTGCACGGGATGTGCGGCTACAACGCAGCGCACGCCGTCCTGAAGGACCGCGGCGGAGGCTGAGCGGCCCGGGTCTTTCGCCGCGACGAACGACGGGGTTTAGTAATGATAGCTGAGGGTGTAGCTGTCGCAGCCGGTGCCGGAGGGCCGGTCGATACGGACCCACACCTCGGCGTTTTCGTCCAAAGTACCCGTGCAGTCGAGGTCATCGATCTCGAATCCTGCCATCCCGCAACACCCGGCGCGCCCCCCGGCGCTCTGGGCATCCACGGTTCCGCTCGGACACGTGAAGGTGGTCGTCGCGTTGGGGTCGGTGCACGCGACGAACTTGCAGAGGCGCAACGGTCCGCTGGAGGTGAACGACCGGGTGGGGTCGACCACACACATGAAGACATCGTCGCCCTCGTAGGTGAACCAGTCGAAGTCGCCCGGACCGAGGGTGCCGCTGACCATGCCGCCGTCGCCATCGCAGTCCTCGATGGGCACGCCCGACAGGGGCCACGCGGTGCCCTCGGATTCGTTGGGTTCGCCCACCCCGTTGTCGACGCAGCCGCCCGCGCCCCCCGACCCGGTCGCCGCCGTGGCCGTCGTCACCGTGATCATCGTGCTGCTGGTGGTCGCGCTCATCCCCCCGGCCCCCCCCGCGCCCGTCCCGGCTCCCGTGGTCGGTCCTCCGGTGGGTCCTCCCATGGCGGGGCCGCCCACGCCGACGCTGCTGGCCCCGGCGATGGGGATCTCGTCATCGGGCCCCATCGGCTCGTCGGACGACCCACACGCGGCCCCGATGGTGATCGCCACCGCGGTCCAGCTCAACGCAACGCACCGCCGACGCGTCGCCTCGTTCCGCCGTCCGGTTTCCGACTCGTGCTGAACCTGTCGCCTCATGTAGGTCATTGTACGCCATTTGTCCGCACCCGGGGGGTTCATCTCAGGCGGGCGCCACGATGACCCCGCCGTCGCGTCCTCCCCCACCGCGCAAACCGGCCGCGGCGCCCGCGTCCGAGCAGGCGGGCGACCCGGCTCCGAACCGGTTCCGCGCGGCGCGGTCGGCCACCCTCGTCGCGGTGGCCATCCTCGTCAGCAAGTTGGTGGGGCTCGTTCGGCAACGCGTGACGGCCCACTTCTTCGGCACCGGCCTCTTCGCCGACGTCATCGCCGCGGCCTTTCGGGTGGGCAACGTCGCCCAGAACCTCTTGGGCGAAGGTACGCTGTCGGCGACGTTCATCCCGATCTACGCGCGCCTCCGCGAAGAGGGAAAGGACGACGAGGCGACCGCGTTCGCACGCTCCGCCCTCGGACTGCTCGGCGTCGCGGTCGCGCTTTTCACCGCGGTGGGCATCGCGCTCGCACCCCAGCTCACCCTGGTGGTAGCGGCCGGCTTCGACCCCGACAAGCTCGCGGTGACCGTGCGCTTGGTGCGGTGGCTCTTTCCCATGACCGGCCTCCTGGTCTTGTGTGCCTGGGCCCTCGGGGTGCTCAACGCACACCGGCGGTTTTTCGTCCCCTACGTCGCGCCGGTGATTTGGAGCACGGCCCAGATTTGCGCGCTGGTCGTCGGCGGGGGCTGGCTCGCGTACGCGGACGAGCCCCTCGCGCTCCTGCTGGCGGGCGGTGCCCTCGGCGGCGCCGCCCTCGAACTCGGATTTCTCATGTGGCGCGCCCGCCGCCACGTGGGCACGGTCCGCGCCCAGTTCGATTACCGAAGCGAACCCATAAGGAAGGCGCTGCGTCGCCTGCCCCACGTGCTGTTGGGACGAGGGGTGATTCAGATCTCCGGCCTCGTCGATACGCTCCTCGTGAGCTTTCTCGCGACCGGCGCCAACGCGGTGTTTGGGTACGCGCAGACGCTCTACCTCCTGCCGATGAGCCTGCTCGGAACGGGCGAAGCCGCGGTCTCGTTGACGGAGATGTCGCGCGACACCGCACAGCAGAACGATGAGGAGACCCTTCACCGTCGTCTCCGCGCTCGCCTCACGATGGTCTTCACGCGCGTCGGTACCCTCGCCGTTCCGGCGATGGTGGTCCTCATCGGATTCGGTTCGGAGTTGATCACCGTGTTGCTTCGGACCGGGCGTTTCGACACCACATCGACCCTCCGCGTCGCATCCGCGGTACGCATCTATGGGTTCGCGCTCCTCGCCAACGCGGGCGTGCGACAGCTCGCCACCACCTTCTTCGCCCTTGGCGAGACACGACTCCCCGCCCGACTCGCCGTCGTCCGCATGGTGATGAGCGCGCTGCTGGCCGTCTCGCTCATGGGGCGAATGGGCGTCGACGGGGTGGTCCTCGGCGCCGTCATCGCGGGGTGGCTCGAGGTCGTGCTCCTCGGTCGCGCGCTGCATCGTCGTCTGGGCGGTCTCGGCCTCGGCGCGGTGCCCTGGTTCCGACTGATGGCGCTGGCCGCCGCCACGGCGGGCGTGCCGAGCGCCGCCGCGTGGGCGCTGCCCGCGGCGTGGCGCGCGCAGGGGGCGGGCAGCCTCGCGGTGCTGGTCGCGGTGGGGCTCGTCTTCGCCCTCACCGCCCCAACGCTCGGCCTCATCGAGCTGCGCCGGCGCCGCCCATGAACGAACTTACACCCTCGACCACGACCGTTGATGGTGTCGCGATGCTCGCCGACAACGTCAAAGATCGCCGACGAAAGCCGGCGAGGGCGAGCATCGCTCCTCAGAGCCGGTTCTATTCTCTTGGGGGTGCCCCATTGTTTGCGCCGGTCAAATCTACCGATTTGACCGACAGTATCGTCGGGTGGTGACGCGACCCGCTTCGGTGGTACCTTCCGCGCCATGAAGGCACTCATTTCTGAATTGGCGGCGAAGGCGGACCTCGACGAAGGGAAGGCGGAACAAGTAGCCAACGTGGTCAAGGGCTTCCTCGAAGACCGATTGCCCGACGCGATCAAGGGGCCCGTCATGCAGGCGCTGAATGGAGAGAACATCAGCTCGGCCGCCGACGCGGTAAAGGGAGCCCTCGGCGGTCTCCTCGGCGGCGACTGACGGACGGCGTCCGTCCGTCGGCGACACGCCCCTTCTTCTCGCGCGCGTTTCTCCTGCGATTGGGGGGGGCACCCGTCGGCTCACGCCATCGGGCGGCGCTCGAGACGGCGCAGGTACCATCGCGAGGATGGCACCCTCTGCGCGCCGAGCGTCAACAGCACCGAGCCCACCGCGAACGTCGCGACGCCGAGGGGCCACAATCGGGTGACGCCGACGTAGTGGACGAGGAGCGCCGCGAGGGCGAATCCGAACCCCTGTCCGAGTCGGTGGTGTCCCCACGCCCATCCAACCGGTACGCGATCCCACTGGCCGAGGTACCGCAGTGACGCGGCCATCGGAAATCCGAGCGCCACGCCGCTGACGATGAGGAGCGTGGCCGCGCCGCCAACCCGAACCGCGGGCCCCTGCGCCTGCAGTACGGCATCGAGTGGGGCACGCGTCACGTGCAGCGCGAGAAGCCATACGAGACCGACCGCGAGCGCGACCATCACCGAACGTCGGCTCGTCGCCGACGGGAGGGTATCCACCCAGAGGCGACCCGAACCGAGCCCGAGGGCGCCGCACGGGACGACGATCGTCCACGCATACGTTGCGTCACCGCACACGCGGGTCGTGCGGTCACCGAGGGCAAAAAGACACAAGGCGACGGCCACGCCGAGGAAACTGAAGCAGTAACGCAGCGCGACGGGGCACGGAATGGCGCGTCCTCCGTCCCGCGACCGCGGCGCCGGGATGAGGGTTCCGACCAGCAGGAGGAGCAGCGCCAAACCCGCGCCTACGCTCGCGACCCCCACGACGGTCGCGGGGAGGTTGGGCGTCGAACCCGCGGCCGTATCTGAGGCCCTCTGCTCCCCCGCGGCCGCGCTCCCCCGCGCCTCACCTTCCGGGCGCGGGGCCGCCACGTGGTCCGCGACGGTTGTCGCCATGGCCGCCGGGAGATCCCGAAACCCCGGAGCCGCCGCAAAGAACGGGCGGTCGTCTCGCGGCGGCACCGCGGCTCTGAGCGCCTCGGCGTGGGCGGCCGCTTCGGCCCGGACCTCCTCGTCGTCGGTCGGGCGTGGGGTCGGCGGCGGAACGACTTGGTCGAGTCGGCTGCGTCGGCACCGCTTCAGCAGCAGCTCGCGCTTGTTGGCGGCAAGCGGCCGACGCGCCACCACCACGATCGTGCGCGTCTTCCCCGCGCACGCGACGATCTGACCCGGTGCGGCGCTTCCGAGGGCGACCTCGGCCGCCGCGATGACGGCGTACTGACCTCGCTTCGGCACCCGCAACAGGACGCTGCCGTCCTCACGCAGGCGCCCGAGGTACCCGCGGATCGACTCGACGGTATGCGGTCGCTCGTGGTGGCTGAGGAGGCGCCCCGGGGTGACGGCGGGCCGGCCCGACGCCACGACGATGATGTGTTGGTAGTCCCGCGGCGACTCCGAAGACAGACGGAGGCCATCGTCGACAGAGACGCCCACCCCGTCGCGCCCGAGCACGTTGGCGGTACGCTCGACGATCTTCGGTTCGTAGTGCAGCGCCACCAAACGAGCGAAGGGCTCGATGACGTCGACGGTCGCGTATCCGTGCGCGAGGGCCGCATCGACCTCCCGCCCCCCCCCCGAAGCGATGACCAAGACGGCGCCCCGATCCTCCGGGGGATCGGCGAGGTAAGCGAGGTCCACCGGGTCGAACGGCGGTTTCCGTCCCACCGACCGACCGTCCGCGAAGTCGACGGCCCGGCGCCCGTCGATTTGAAACGCGAGTCGGCCCCGCCGCGGTTTGCGGATGCCGACCGCGCCCTCGGTCGTCCACAACTGCCGCTCGATTTGGGACCGACGCCCGTCGTCGGTACGAACCTTCATCCACGGCGCCCCCACGTCACCCGCGATGAGCGACACCGTCGCCAACGGCAGCGTCCACATGACGGTCCACTGTGGGCGCGCCGCGCGTCCGGCGAACGCGAACGCGAAGGCCGACCCCGCGTACACCAAACCCAACGCGAGAACACTCCGCGGTGCGCCGACCGCCATCGCCGCCGGGAGGAGACCACATCCGACCACGACGCCGAGCCCTTCGGCGAAACCGACGCGGCCCACCACCCGGACGGCACGGCGAACGACCAATCCCAAAGCGGACCCCGTCGCCAACGCGGGCAGCACGACGGACGCGAGGGCGACGACGGCCGGCGCCACCATCACCTCGCCGGAGGCTTTCGCCACCCCTTGACTCGCCCACGTGATCCCAATCCCGCCGCCGACGGCCAGGGCCCCCGCCCCCGCCGCGCGATGCGCCGCGCGGGCGCAGAGCTCATGACTCGACCAGCCGGCGTCGCGTCCCGCGAACACCACCGCCCCCAGTCCAGCCGCGGCGGGGACGAGCACCGCCCCCACGAGCGCGAAGTCGCGGCCCAGGGTCGCGGCGATCAGCCTCACCCCGAGCACCTCGACGAGGAGGAGCCCGGCCGCTGCGAGGGCCACGCCACCCAGGAGCGCGCGGTAGTCGTTACGAGTCACGGGGGAGCTGCGATATCACGAAACTTGGCCCACTTAGACCGCTTTCGGCAAGGCCAGTGGCTATGTGGAAGCCCACCCCGCACGCGCGCCAGGCCTTCGGCTTGGCGCTCGCCGCCACCCTGTCGACGGCCGCGGTGGCATGCACGACGGAGACGGCGGGAGAAGACGGCGACACCGCGCCGATCACCGGCCCCGTGGACACCCCCGTTCCTCCCGCCGACGGACCGAAGCTGCTGGCCCTCGCCGCCGATGTCCCCGTCTACGATCGTCCTTCCTTCGACGGCGAGGTGCTCGGAACGCTCTACCTCGGGGCCCGCGTGGCACGGGCGGAGGCGCCTCACAGCACGGCGGGCTGCGCCGGCGGTTGGTATCCGATACGTCCGCGAGGGTTCGTCTGTGCAGGGGAAGCGACGGCATCCGCGGACGAAAACCATCCCCTCGCCCGTGTGGTGGGCGGTGGGCCCGACCTCGATTCGGCGTTGCCCTATCGTTACGCCCGAGTCTGGGCCGAAGCGGCGGTGACGTACGGGTCCCTCCCCTCACCCGAGACACAAGCGGAGGCGGAGCCCAAGCTGAGCTCGTTCAAGACGCCGAAAGATACCGTCATCGGGTCGGGGGCGGGCGACGTGCCCCTGGATGACGGGTGGCTTCCCACCGGCCCGCCGGTGGTGCGCCCGGGGGCCCCCGGCGTGGGCGAAGACGGCTACCGCACGTCGCGCGCATGGCTCGCGGACGCGACCACGAGCGTCGACGTCGACGCGGCCTTCGGCGCCCCGGCCGAGACGAGCGTCGTCAAACGAAACACCCGCCTCGCGTTGGTCGCCAGCACGGACGACGATCGACCCCTGGGTTTGACCGCCTCTGGTCGCTTCGTCCCCCTCGACCGGTTGGAGCCCGTTCTCGGCAGTACCTTTCACGGCGTGCGCCTCACCGGGCGCGACGACCTTCCCGTGGCGTTTGCCCTGCGCGCGGGGGTGCGAGGTTATGCCCTCGGCAAGGGGGCATCCGCGACCCGGACCGACGACGAATACAGCGCCCGGGAAGCCGTTCGCCTGACCGGCCGATACCGGACGGTCAACCGCCAACGCTACTGGTTCACGGATGACGACCACTGGGTCCGTCACAAGGACCTCATCGTCATCCTGAAGCGGACGAAGTTTCCCGATTTCGCCACCGGTACGCAAAAGTGGATCGACATTTCTCTCGCCAACCAGACCCTCGTCGCGTGGGAGGGCAAAACGCCGAGGCTCGCCACGTTGATCTCATCGGGTCAGGACCGTCTCGGCGATCCCGAGACGGGTCCCGCCACCCGTCAGGGCGTATTTCGTATCCTCGATAAGGCCATCACGGGCTCGGTCGATGGACGTGAGGTCGGCTTGAAGTACGCGTTGCTCGACGTGCCGTGGATCATGCGCTTCGACGACGGCTTCGCGATCACGGGATGCACGTGGCACGACCGCTTCGGCGAAGCGCTGAGCCATCACAACGTCGCGCTCGCTCCCGTCGACGCCCACTTCCTGTGGCGATGGTCCGAACCCGCACTCCCCGACGGGTGGAACCGCGCGTCCACCGCCAGCCCGGCCGATGCCAGCCCGGCCGATGCCAGCCCGGCCGACGCCAGCCCGGCCAACGCCAGCCCGGCCAACGCCAGCGCGGGCGAAACCCGCGCCGGCACGATCGTGTACGTGCACCGGTGAGGGCATGGCTGGCTGGTGCCGAAGGAGGGACTTGAACCCCCGACCCGTCGCGTATGAAACGACTGCTCTAGCCACCTGAGCTACTTCGGCGGATGCGGAAGGGCGCCAAGATGAGCGGTCGCCCCTCCCTTGTCAAGGCGCCCCCTTAGTCGGGTTGGTCCGCCCCCGACGACTGATAGCGGTCCCGAAGCAGCGCACTGGCGGCGTCGGCGGCACTACGGGCGTCGTAACCCAGCGCGACGAGGCGCTCCTGCATCGCGACTTCGGACGCGACCTCGGTGGGCGACCGACCGGCCCGCGGAGGTTCGCCGTCGAGACGTTCGACCAAGCCCCGCAGCAACGCCGCCAGCGGCTTGCGCAACCGGACGAACGCGCTCGTCTTCAGACGCTGGATCTCGGCGGGAAAGATGACCTCGATGTCGGGCTCTTCCCCGGGATTGTCGATCGCCCACGCCGCGATGGTGGAGATGACTCCATCCCGGTGGTTTTTGTCGTCTTTCGACGCCTCCAGAAGCTCCTCGACCTCGCTCATGAGCCCCTCGTCGGGGTCTTCGTCACGCCCGGTCACCGGATTGCGGATCTTTTCCCGCTTCACGAACGCGCTGACGTGGTTGATGTAGCGACGAAAGAGCTCCTCGTACTGCTGCTCGGCCACGAGCCCGCTCGCCGTTCGCATGTCCTGTTCGATCCGGTCCATCAACCGGGCCCGCACCACGGCCCGGAAGTGCTCGTGGTCATGATAGCGCCCGGGGCGGGCCTCGACCTTGAGCCAATCGAATTCCGCCGTACGCCGGCACAACGCATCGAGCTGGCGCAACAGCGCGAAAGGAGAGACGCAATGATAATCCTCGTCCTGGGAGGCATCGAGCAGAGCCGTCCGCATGGTCCGAGGGCTCACGCCGACGAGACCTTCGTAGGCGACGGCGCTATCGGTTTCCCGGTAGAGAAGGTCGCAATTATTCTCGAGTACTTTACGCTGCTCGCTCGAAAGGCGGTCCGGGGTCAGCCCTTGCGCGTAGAGGTCCATCTTTTCCACGACGGTAAGACCTTCGACGATTTCCGCCAGCCTTTGGTCGTACCGCTCCGGGTCGGGTCGCATGAGTCGCGTCAGCACCGCGAACTCGGCGGCCACCGTCGTGGTGTGGGGGGCGACATGTTTTCGCAACTGGGGCACCACCAGTCCGTCGTAGATTCGCTGCTCGTCGGGCACCGACCGCAGATACGGCACCCGGATGAGTTCGAGCCGACCGCGAAAGCTCGCGTATTCGGGATGCTCGCGGAACGCATTCATGTGGACTTCGTTGGCGCTGCCCACCGCCACCATGTTGGTGAACACCACCTGTTGTGAAAGCGTGACGGCGCCCACTTCGAGAGTAGACTGCAAGTACCGAAACGCATCGAGAGGTCGCTTCAGCAGGTCGCTGAATTCGATCACCCCTCCCGACGCCTCGACGAGTTGCCCGTGGGCTTCGAAGAGGGTCGTGGCCTGCAGTGAGGTGGGGAGGGAGGAGAGGGAACGGTCGGCCGTGACCTGACGCTCCCCCGCATCGATGCTCATCTCCGGGCCGACCGTGACCGCCCCCACCCGATAGCGGCGCGAGATGTAATACCGCTCGACCTGTACGTGACGAAGCACTTCGACGAGCGAGCCACCGTAATCCTTGAGAAGGGCGTCGAAGATCTGCTTGTTCTTGTGACAAAGTTCCCCGTCGTAGAGCCATCGATTGGGACGTCGCTCAGGGGCGGCGGCGCTCCAGAGTTGGTCGATGAGGGTCCGGCGCTCTCGTCGGGGGAGCAGAAAGAGAGGGTGGTCGCGAAGTTCGATGACCAGCCGCGCGTCGACCTGTTCGTCCTCGAGGTGCGCGTACGTCTCGAGTTCCTCCGAGGGACGCCCTCCGCCGAAACCGATCGCCCCCCGGCTCGTGCGCCGGGTGGGAAAGATCCAATGGAACCGGTAGAGAGCCCCTTCCTCCGTTTCTGCGTAGGCTTCGAGGGCCCGATGGATGCAGGCGGCCGCGGTGCTCTTGGCCGAGCCGTTGGGGCCATGGAGAAGGACGAGCCGATTCGAAGCGCCCTCCCGCGCGAAGTTCCGCAAGGCGCGAAAGATCCCCATCTGCACCGCTTCTTGCCCCACCAACCGGGGTTCGTCGGCCTCCGCCTCCGCCCAGGGCGCATCGAAAAGGCGAAAGCGCGTCGGCTCACCCCAGGGGCGACGCACCTTTTCGGTCCCGTAGTGCGCGAACATGTCGTGCACGTACTGGGACGCGTCGCGCCCGTAGCGAGCGGGATGCGAGGCGAAGAGGTCGAGAAACTCGCCGAACGACAGGAGACGTCGCGACGCCTGGAACTCTCGCTTGAGCGCAGCGTCGATGACCGCCATGTGCTCGGAAGCCGCGTGACGCCGCTGCTCGGAGCCGTCGGGGGGCCGAGATGATGCGACCATCCCGACCGACGCATCCTCTTCGCTGCTGGATTGACTCGCCACGGCCCGAGCGTAGTACGTCGGCGATCGAAAGTGTTCCGTCCCTCGCTCGGAAGCGCCACGGTGTGCTCCAAGCGCCCCAGGGCGCACCCTGCCGCTCCCCGTCGCGGAGTGCAGCGTCGCCCAGTACAGAGAACCCCAGTGCAGCGTGGCTCAGTACAGACATACTCAGTGCAGCGTGGCTCAGTGCACAGATACTCAGTACAGACATACTCAGTACAGCGTCGCTCAGAGCACGAAGAACACCACGATCACCAACGCCAACACGACCACCCCGAACGCGATGGCCCCGACGATGAGGCCGATGGGAGGCCCGGAGGGAACCCCCATCACCACGTCGTCGACGACGGGGGCCGGCCCCGCGCCAACCTGCATCACGGACGCGCTCGCCACGGCGTTCGGGACGGCGCCGCTTCCGCCGCCGGCGGCCGCGACGACGGGGACCGCCGGCGCCGCCATCGCGTGGGCCTCGACCTCGGCGAGGCGCGCCGCAAGGTGCTGCTCGGGCACATACGCCCAGTCCCCGTGCGCTCCCGTCAGCGCGTAGGCATGACCGAAGCGGTCAGCAAGCTCGGCCACCGAGCCGATGCGTCCCGCGGGATCCTTCACGAGCGCCTGGGCGACCACGTCGTCGACCCGAGGGGGGATCCCCTCCGCGACGATGGTCGGCGGTTGCGGCTCGACCGACAGGATCGCGAGGAGGACTTGAGGACCACTCTTCCCGGGAAAAGGGACCGAGCCCACCATCGCTTCGTAAGCGATCGCGGCCAACGACCACACATCGGCCCGCTGGTCGAGGTCCTCGGCCCCCTGCGCCTGCTCCGGAGACATGTAGTACGGAGAGCCAATGGTGGTGCCGATCACCGTGAGCTTCTTGGCTCCTTCGGTGTTGTCCCGGACGCTCCCGAAGTCGAGCAGCTTCACCACCGGACCCTCTTCGGTGTGGCAGAGGAAAATGTTGTCCGGCTTGATGTCGCGATGGACGAACTTGCGCTGGTGGGGCTCGAGCAGCCCCAGGGCGAGCTGGCTCAGGATGCGCACGAGACGCGCGGGGGGCAGCGTCCCGTCGCGTTTGAGCAACATGCGAAGCTCTTCTCCCTCGAGGTACTCCATCGCGAGCGCGTAGCTGCCGTCCTCCGTGCGCTGAAAGTCGAAGCACTCGACGATGTGCGCATGGGGTAGCTCCGCGCTCAGCTGGTACTCACGACGAAATCGTTCGAGCTGAATCGGGTCCGCGGCGACGTCGTCGTGGAGAACCTTGAGGGCGACGTTGCCCCGGCCCGACGCCGCCTGGAGGTCGAGCGCTTGGTAGACCCGACCCATGCCCCCGTCGGCGACCTTCCGTCGAACCTGGTACCGGCCGCCGCAGATCGTCCTCCCGATCCGCGGGTCCTCGGGATCGGGCGCCACCGGCACCTCGGCGACCGGCGCCAGACGAGCCCCATCTTGCGGACAGAAGCGCGCGTCGAGCGGGTAGAGACGCTGGCAGACAGGGCAAGCGTGCAACCGGTCCCCACTCGGTCCTCAGGGGGCCGCGGCCCCATCCTCGGCGCTCGCCGCCACCGCATCGTCGCCGCCGTCGCGGCCCGCGTCCGACGCCGCGTCGGCGTCCTCGCCTTCGTCATCCCCCTCCGACGCCTCCGCCGGGTCGGGCTTGGGGGTGTAGTAGATGATCCGGTGACACATCGGGCACTCTTCGAATCGGGTCTGCGAGAGCATCTGCGTGAAGAGCATCGGCGGCAGCTGGACGTAACAGCCGAGACAGGTGCCATCGTGGGTCTTCGCCACGGCGGAGCCCCGGCGTTCCATCATCCGCTCGTACCGACGCATGAGGAGCCGCGGGAGCTTTCCCTTGACCCCGTCCCGGCGCGCCCGGAGCGCATCGAGCCTCGCCTCGAGGTCCTGAATGGTCTTGGTGGTCCCCTCGATGGATCCGGCGAGGCGCGACTCGAGCTCCTTTTTGCGTTCCTCGGCCTGCATCACGTTTTCGCGCGCTTGGTCACTGAGGTCGCCCAGCTTCTTGATTTCGTGGTCGCGATCGCGGCGCAGCTCACCGAGCTCCTTCACCTCGCGCTCGGCCGCGTTGGTCTCACGGGAGTTACGCGCGCGTTGCAGTCGGTCCCGCGAGCGCGAAATCTGGTCGCCGAGCTGTCGGACCTCTTGCACCAGGTCGGAGCGCGTTTTCTCCATTTCCGAGATGCTCGCGCCATCCGCTTCGATGCGCTCGTCGAGAATGCTGACCTCCTCGGCGACCTGGTCGAGTTCCCCGCGGTGGTTGGACACGCCCTCCGTGAGCTCTTTGAGTTCGCGGTCGATGTCGACGAGCTCCTCTAGCGTCTCGATCTGTTTGACGATGCTCACGAATGTTCTCCTTGCGAACCGGCCGCGGCGCCCGGGTCCGCGTGACGCTTCGCCGCCGGTCGGTTCGGTGGACGCGCGGTTCGCGACCGCCCCTCGCGCCCTTCGGTGTGCACCCGCCGTGGTGGGCCCACCAGGGCTCGAACCTGGAACAACCCGGTTATGAGCCGGGGGCTCTGACCAATTGAGCTATAGGCCCGAGGGCGTCGGCGACCGCACGACGACGGGTGCGACAGACCCGTCGGAGCGACGGCGAGCGAAAAAGAATTCAGGCGCTGTGGCGGTTCGACCACGTGTCGGGCGCAAGCTATCGCAACGGACGCCGCCATGGAACCCCCGTCGGGGGGAACGTTCTCAGGGTCGCTCGGCGTTACCATTCTGAACGGCGGGCGCGGCGGCCGGGGCCACCGGGGGCGCTTGCAAGGGACGCCGCACGGGGAGTCGAAATCCAGGGGGCATCCTCTGGCGGGGCGAGACCCCCCTGGCATCGGAGCAGCATCGAAATCCGCTGGTGTGGCTCCGGTGTCCGGCTCCGTGACGGCCGTCGAGGGTGCGACACGTGCCCGGGGAGCGCTCCCAATCACCCCCGGCGAGCGCGGTCACGCGGGGCACGTCGTGAGGGTCCCCTTCCTGATCGTGCACCCACTCGGCGACGTTTCCCGACGCATCGACGACCCCGAAAGGACTCACGCACCGGGGATCGGCCCCGCTCGGTCGTCGTTGGTCGAGTCGGGCCACCTCGCCGGCGGTCTCGAACGACGACCGCAACGCCGCGCGGTCCGGGGCGCGCGGCACGCGGTCGAGATGACAGGCCTCGGCGTCGCGGATCCGGCCCGTGGGGTACGGCCAGCGCAAAGGACCCTCACAGGCAAAGCGCCACTCTTCTGCCTCACAGAGTCGTTTTCCCTCCGCGCGGCAGACGCGCTTGGCATCCCGGTAACTCGCCATCACGGCCGGTCGGACGCCGGGCAGATTGGGGTATTCGAAGCGGTCGATGCAGAAGGACAAGCGCACCGGCCCCCCGCCGCAGATCGAGACGTCCCGAAAGCGAGCACACCGTCGGACGCGCGACTCCGCGCGAGGGGGGCCGAGCTCCTCATCGCACCGGTGGGCGACGTACGGACAATGAATCCCCGTCACATAGACCATCCCCGCGTCACAACGAGAGGGCGTCTCCGGGTGAATCCCCACCCCGTCGGGCGGCGCGTCGCCCTCCCGCGGCGACGCCGCAGCACGTGACGAAGATGACGACACCGACGGCAGCGGCGGGGGCGCCGACGACGGCGATCGCGCGGGCGACCGGGTTCCGGACGCCGACGGGGCCCGAGGCGCCTCGCCGCGGGAACCGAGATGGCGGAGCGCCCCGGCCACCATCGCGGCCACCCCGACGGTGACCACCAGGCCGCCCCACCTGTCGCGAATCATCGTTTCGCCGCCTGCCGGTCCATGGGGGGAAATGCTACGTCTGAGCCCGGTTTATGGCCCGTCTGATCGTCCGCGGGGCGCGACAACACAACCTGCAGGATGTCGACCTCGAGCTGCCCCGCGACCGCCTCGTGGTCATCACCGGTCCGAGTGGATCCGGCAAGTCTTCGCTCGCCTTCGACACGATCTACGCGGAGGGCCAACGGCGCTACGTCGAGTCGCTCTCGGCGTACGCCCGGCAGTTTCTCGAGCAGTTGGCCAAACCCCACGTCGACGCGATCGAGGGTCTGTCGCCCGCGATTGCGATCGAGCAGCGCTCCCTCGCCCGAAATCCGCGGAGCACGGTCGGTACCGTCACGGAAGTCGCCGACTACCTTCGGCTCCTCTACGCCCGCATCGGGATTCCCCACTGCCCCTCCTGCGGCAAACGCATCCAGGCGCAGACCCCACAACAAATCGTCGATCGAATTCTCGCCCTCGACGAGGGGACCCGCCTGTTGCTGCTCGCGCCGATCGTCGGCGGCCGCAAGGGGAGCCTCCAGGCGGATTTGGAGCGGCTTCGACGCGACGGGTTCGTGCGCGTCCGCATCGACGGAGAGGTGCGAGACCTCGGCGACGACATCATCGTCGACAAGGCACGGCCCCACGACCTCGACGTCGTCGTCGATCGTGTCGTGATTCGAGACGGCGCCCAGAGCCGCATCACCGACTCGGTCGAGCTGGCGCTCGAACTCGGCGACGGGGTGATCCTCGTCGATGTGGTCGGCGACGAAGGCGACCCGTGGTTGATGAGTGAGCGCTTCGCCTGCGTGGGGTGCGGCGTGTCGCTGCCGCCCATCGAGCCGAGAATGTTCTCGTTCAACGGACCCTACGGAGCGTGCCCCGATTGTGGCGGCCTCGGCGTGCAGCGTCGGGTGGACCCGTCGCGGCTCGTCCCCGACCCCCGGCGTACCCTCCGCGAGGGCGCCCTCGTCGCCTGGGGCCGGCGCGGGTCGCTCGCCCTGTCACGGGAGACCGAGCGGGCGGTTCGAAAGCTCGGCGTCGACCCCGACCGGCCGTGGGCCGACCTGACCGAAGAGGACCGACACCTCCTCCTTCACGGCCATCCCGACGACAAGCGCCGAGGAAAGCGGAAAAAGCTCGGCTACGAGGGGATCGTGCCTCGCCTCGAGCGACGGCTCCAGGGCGACGACGGCGGCGGCTCGAGCGATGACGACGACCCCCCCTCGGGCGACCACGCCGACGACGAGAGCGACGACGGGCTCGAAGGGGCGACGGAAGCCGAGCTGAGCCGATTCGTCATCACCATGACCTGCGCGACGTGTGAAGGTCGACGCCTGCGACCCGAAGCGCTCGCCGTACGCCTCGACGGCAAGAACATCGCGGAGTTGGGGGAGATGCCGCTCACCCAGGTGCGGGCCTTCCTCGCCGGTCTCTCCCGCGCGAACCCGATGACCGACGCCGACCGAGAGATCATGGATCCCCTCGTCCGCGCGGTGGTGGAGCGGCTCGGCTTTCTCGTCGATGTGGGTCTCGACTACCTGACCCTCGATCGGGCCGCCCGCACCCTCTCCGGGGGCGAAGGACAACGGATTCGACTCGCCACCCAGATCGGGAGCGCCCTCGTCGGGGTGCTCTACGTCCTCGACGAGCCGAGCGTAGGGCTCCACGCAAAAGACAACGACCGCCTTCTCGAAGCGCTGCGGCGGCTGGTCTCCCTCGGCAACAGCGTTCTGGTGGTCGAGCACGACCGAGACGCCATCTTCGCCGCCGACCACGTCGTCGACATGGGGCCGGGGGCCGGGGTGCACGGCGGGCGCGTCGTCGCGACGGGTACGCCGGCCGAAGTCATGGCCAATCCGGCCAGCGTCACGGGGCCTTACCTCCGCGGGGATCAGGGTCTGGAGATCCCCCGGACCCGCCGCCCCCCGGGACGCGAACACCTCACCGTCGCGGGCGCCCGGGCCCACAACCTGAAGAACGTCACCGTCGACATTCCCCTCGGCTTGCTCGTGGCGGTCACGGGGGTGAGCGGCTCGGGCAAGAGCAGTTTGATCATCGACACGCTGCTCGCCGCGACCCGAGCGGCCCTCTACCGTGCGACGGGGCCCGTGGGCGCGTGCGACGAGATCCGCGGTCTCGACCGCATCGATAAGGTCATTAGCATCGACCAGTCCCCCATCGGCCGCACGCCGCGGTCGAACCCGGCGACCTACACCGGACTCTTCGCGCCGCTCCGAGAGTTGTTCGCCCAACTCCCCGAAGCCCGTGCGCGCGGGTACCGGTCCGGACGCTTCTCGTTCAACGTCAAGGGAGGACGGTGCGAGGCCTGCCAGGGCGACGGCGTGCGCCGGGTGGCGATGCACTTTCTGCCGGACGTCTTCGTCACGTGCGAGGAGTGCGGGGGGCAGCGCTACAACCGGGAGACCCTGGAGGTTCGTTATCGGGGCATGAGCATCGCCGACGTCCTCGGTCTCACGGTCGAGGAAGCGCGCGACCAATTCGCATCCGTCACCCGACTCCGCGACCGGCTCGACGCCCTCAGCCGGGTCGGCCTCGGCTACCTACGACTCGGGCAGCCGGGGACCACGTTGTCCGGCGGCGAAGCCCAAAGGGTCAAACTCGCCCGAGAGCTCTCCAAGCGTGGCACGGGGCAAACCCTCTACGTGCTCGATGAGCCGACGACCGGGCTTCATTTTTCTGACGTGACGCTGCTCATGGTTGCGCTCGTCGCCCTGCGTGATGCGGGCAACACCGTGGTCGTGATCGAGCACAACCTCGACGTGGTCGCCGGCTGCGACTGGGTGATCGACGTCGGTCCCGACGGCGGCGCGCGAGGCGGATCCATCGTTGCCCGAGGGACCCCCGAAGACATCGCGGCGCACCCCGAGTCGCATACGGGGCGCTTTCTCGCCGCACACCTTCGAGCCCACGGCGCCCCCCCCGCCCCCCGCGGGCGCCGCACCCCGGGCAAAACGTCGAAGCGAAAGACCAAGGCCAAGGCCAAGGCGAAGAAGGCAAAGACGAAGCGCGCGACCCGAGGTTCTTAAGCGGTTGGGGCGGGTTCATCCCCGCCGCCGAGCCCCTCAGGGCGCCGACAGCGGCCAGGGGTCGAGCAGGGGAAGCGGCGCGCGCGGCCCGGACTGTCGCAACGCGCGTTCACATTCCGCAATGCTCAGGCGTCGGGGCCCAAAGGCGCTCGGGTCCGCCGCGTCGGCGTCCATCAGTCGGGACGGGGTGTCGCGGCCGAAGTCGTCGGGGTGCCCGGGGTCGTCGAGGAGGACGTGGCCGAGTTCGTGGGCGAGCGTGAACGAGGCGCGCCCTCCCTGAATCCCCGCTCGGTCGACCACCACGACGTTGCGGAGGGTGCTTCGGTCGGCCCCGATGAACGACTCTCCGATGCGACCTCCACGCCCGAAGCCGGGCACGAGCACGACATCGATGGTGCGTGGATCGCCGTCGTCGACCGCGCGCAGCAGGGTCCGCTCCTCCAGTGTCCCGACGGTCGCGTCGACGTCACTGAAGTGCTGGAGGCCGTCCTCGAGATTCACATGGCCGATGCAAGCCGTCATCGTCTCGTCGTCGCTGACCGGGTGGCC
Organism: Myxococcota bacterium; assembly: GCA_039027095.1. GTDB lineage: Bacteria > Myxococcota_A > Polyangia > Polyangiales > Polyangiaceae > JAPYTK01. Next base: position 21,192 of record JBCCLB010000016.1, on the reverse strand, counting down.
CGGTTCGGCCTCGAGGGCGACCGGTCGGCCACGACGGTCGACGACCGTGACGTCGCTGCTCGCGCCCGCGCCCGCGCCCATGCGCGGGTTGTCGAAGACCACGGCCGACAGGCCGCGGGCCCTCAGCGCCGTCGCCACGCGCCGAGCCACCGCGGCAGGGCGCATCCCGGCCGAGGAGGGCACCGCGAACCGCTTCCCGGCCGCCCGAAAGCGCAGCGTCCCCCCCGATGCCGGCAGGCCGTGGCCGCATCCGACGGAAAGAAGATGAGGGGGGGGAGGATCGACCAGCTCGATACGCAGGGGTTCCCCCTCGAAACTGACGCCACACGCGCCCCACAGCGATCCCGCCTGACGCCGCATGCGCTCCGCCAACACCGCCGCCCCGGCGTCGTCGCCGCCCGCCGGGGGCGCGCCCCCGGGCGATGCCCGCACGAAGACGAAGCGAAGCCGGCTGCGGTAGCGGTCGATCGGTCCCAGGGCGGAGCGTCGCGGCCCGGTCACGCGGACCCGCCCGGCATAGACCACATCGTCATCGGCCCGGCGAACCGCAAACGCTCCCCCGAGTCGTGCCCGGACCGAACGCCGACGAACGAGAGGATGGAGCTTGTCGATGTCGTCCGCCACCGCACGGATGGGTGCGGTGACCGCACACGCTTCGGCGCGAAGCGTCACGGGACACGGGATTTGCACCAGCGCCAGGTGCCGCAAGCCGTCGACGAAACGTTCTCCCTCGTCGAGGCTGTCGAGGTGAATGGTGGACGGAAGTCGCTCGCCATCGCCCGCGAGCAAGAGGCGTAGCGCATCGGGGTCGCCGTGGGGGCGGCTGGGGTCGACGGGCGTATCGGTGGGGGGCGTGCGGTGGAGGCTGGCGCGGCTGTCGCGGGCGCGAACGACCCGCCCGGAGCCGTCGACCGTCCACAGGGTCACCGGAGGTTTCGCCTCGACGGGGCCGAGCCCGCAAAGCGCCGTGGTGACGACCACGCCCACAATGACCCGGATCACTGAGCCCCGGATCACTGAGCCTCGGATTACTGAGCCCCGGATTACTGAGCCCCGGATTACTGAGCCCCGGATCACTGCGCCCCGGATCACTGCACCCAGCCGCGCTCGAGCCGTCGAAAGCGCATCTCTTCCAGCAACGAGGCCACCGGCCCCGGAGGACGCATCACCAGCCCCCCCCATACGCTCACCGCGAGATGACGACTCTCCTTCAGCCGTTCGGCCCGCTGCGCCGCTTCGCCCTGCTCGCCCGTGTCCCAAAGCGCTGCGACCGCCACGCCCTGGAGGTCGCGGTGTCTTTTGCCGTCGGCGAGACGACGGAGGTGCTCCAGGCCGCGTCGATCCCCGTACCATCGGGCGAGCGCGGCCGCCGCGCGTACCCCGTCCGAGGCCCGAATCTCGTCGTCGCAAAGCCCCTCCAACATGGCACGCGCACCGCCGGCCCGCACGGACGCGAGGCGAAACAGAAAGCTCATCTCGCGCTCTGAAGTGGGGCGATCGCTGAGGCGAGCCACGACCTCCGCCGACGGTCGCAGGGTCGGCGCCGGGTCCCGTGCGTCGATGGCCCAGCCGAGGAAGGACCAGGCCGTGCGGGCGCTCGACGACCCTTGGCCCGCCCGTGCGCGCGCCTGCTCGACCCCGCTGTCATCCCCCGCCGCATGGCCCGCCCGGGCCAGAACCAACCACCGACCGAGGTGGCGCTCCGCGTCCCGAAGCACCGCGAACGCAGGCGCCATCGCCGCCGGCAACGACGGGGCCTCCGGCGTCATCACCAGCGGCGCGATCAGCTCGCTACAGAGCTCGATCCGCGCGCTCTCCTTGATGCGCGCCACGCTTCCGATCAGCGCCCGTCGCGCCTCGGCGCTCGTCCCCCGCGCCGAGGACCCGCCCCGGGGTACCGGGGCCCGGACCGCCGCGGCGAGACCGGCCGCGAAGGCCATCTCGGGCTTGCCCGCGGCGGCGACGCGCGACAGGGGCTCACGGAGACGCATGGTCGACGGCGCGAGCATCGCCGCCGCAATCGTCGCCAGCCCGCCACTCCCACGCGACTTCAGGGCCCGCGTCAACAGCTCTGCCGCGTCCCGGTGCTCTCGCTCCGCGACCGCCCGAATCGACGCCCCATAGAGGGGACGCTCGAACGCCGCCCGTCCGATGAGGGCGTCTGCCGCCGTCGCGAGTTTCTCCCGCAGCGCGGGACAGTGCCGCGCCGCGACGCGGACACAACCCGCCAGCCGAGCTTCCCGGGCGGGCTTGCGCCGCACCGCTTTGTCGACCCAAGCCCCCAATCGTTCGTCGAGGTCGCTCCAATAGGCCGCGTGTTCCATGGTGCCCGGGAGAGGGGGCTTCGGGTGAAGCCGAGAGCGCGAAACAGCGCTTTCCCCCAAAGCGCCAGCCTACCACTTCTGGCGCTCGAGCGGACGATGCTCACTCAGCCGGCGCGGGCCACGCGAAATGAGAGACGCTCTCCGCCCACCTCCACCGTCGACCACCCCGGCTCATCCGCCGGCGCGGAATCCGACGGCTCCACGGTGAGGGTCGCGCACAGACTCTCCTGGGCGATGTGATCGCGCGCCGCCGTGAGCACCCGGCGCACGCGTTCGCTCCCCCGCAGCGTGAGCTCGATCCGATCGGTGAACTCGAGGCTCATCTCCTTACGCGCGTTCTGGATCCGCGCCAGCACCTCGCGGGCGAGACCCTCGTCGATCAACGCCTCGTCGAGCCCGGTGTGGAGCACCACGACCCCTGCCCGCCCTCCTGCCGCAGCGAAGCCTTCTGCCGCCACCACGGCGACCTGGACCTCGTCGCGACTGAGCACGATGGTCTCTCCTTCGACGGGCAACGCCACTTCACCGCGCGAGGCGAGCTCAGCGCGAAGCGCCCCGGCGTCCGCCGCGGCGAGCGCCTTCTTGACCGCCTGCACCCGTTTGCCCAGGCGCGGTCCGAGGGCACGAAAGTTCGGCTTGAGCTGATAGCTCACCTCTTCCGCTTCGTCGCCGGGGAGCAGCCAGTGAAGGGTCTTGACGTTGAGTTCGTCGATGATGAGGTCGGCGTAAGGGCGCAGACGTTCCATCTGCGCCGCACTCGTCACGATGACGTCGGCGCGGCGCAGTGGCTGACGGACCCGCAAGGTGTTGTCGGTACGCACCTGGAGCCCCAGGCTCACGAGCTCTCGCACCGCCTCCATGTCTTCGGACAGCGACGTGTCGACGAGCGCGCGGTCGACGACCGGAAAGGACACGAGATGAACGCTCTCGGGCTGGGTCCGCGGCCACGGCCCCCGCACGAGATTTTGGTACATCTCCTCGGCGAAGAAGGGCACGAAGGGTGCGATCAACCGCGTCATGGTCACCAACGTCTCGTAGAGGGTGAAGCTGGCGTCGCGTTTGTCCTGTCGCGCCGCCGGGTCCGTGACCGAGGCCCAGAACCGGCCGCGGCTGCGGCGCACGTACCAATTCGACAACGCATCGACCAACGCGACGAGCCGCAACGCCGCCCCGTAGATGTCGAGCGCCTCGAGGCGCGCGGTGACGACCTCGGTGGCGAGATGAACCTCGCTGACGATCCAACGGTCGAGCCGGGACCGCATCGACACCGGTCGATGACCCTCCGCGGACGCGAGCACCTCCGACGTCACCGTGTCGGCCTCGGGCTTGGCCGCCGCGGGATTGAAGCCGTCGATCCGCGCGTAAATCACGAAAAAGCTGTAGACGTTGCGCAGCTTGATGATGAAGTCCTTCTGGACGAGGCGCACGTTGGTCAGGGAATGACGGGTGTTGTTCCAGGGCGGGGACGATGCGTAGAAGAACCAACGAAAAGCGTCGGCGCCGGGCGCGGGTCGCGAGGGGTCCTCGAGGACCAGCCGCTGCGTCGGGTCCAATCGAGGCACGCCCGCCGGCTTCACCCCCCACGGAGCCCGCGCGCGACCGAGCTCCGCCAGGAGCGACGCCGCCATGACCACGGTGCGCCGAGGCAATCCGCTCACCGGCTCGACGCGAAGCGTTCTCGACGCCGCTTCGTCGTCGGCGGGGTACACACGCACCTGCGCCCCATTCCCCGAGAGATCGAGGCCTTCGTAATCGTCGCGACCGATGTGAACCGTGAGTTCGTCTCGGGGCCGGATCGCGTCGATGGCGCGCTGCTTCCCATCCTTGTCGCGGCACGTGGCGAGGTCCGCGTCGTCGCGAGGCACTACCGCGAACTCCATGCGGACTCGATCGAGAATGATGTCGGGCGGCGTGTAGTTGCCGCGGCTTTTGCTCTCTTTTCGCCCCTCGCGGTCGCCGACGTGACCCAGGACCACGCAGCTCTTGTACGGGCGCGGAAAGCCCGCCTCGGGCAGGTCCATCGCCCGACACGTTTCATCATCGAAGACGAGGGTGCTGATCATGAGGAGCGAATAAAACCACCCTCGGGTCTGATCGATCGCCTCGCTGATGAAGTCCGCCGGAAAGCGCTCGACGAATAGGTCGTGGCTACCCTCCCGGTGGGGAAAGCCAAGCTGGGCGAAGGGCATGCACCCGGAATCGAACCAGCAATCGATGACCTCCGGCACGCGACGCATCGGATCGCCGCACTTGGGACAGGTCAGGGTCACCTCGTCGATCCACGGCTTGTGCACCATGAGGTGCTCGTTGAGCGAAGGATCCTCGGCGCGTGCCGCGTGAAAGTGGGCAAAGGCATCGGGGTTGTGCGCCTCGATCTCGGCCACGCTCCGCGGCGCAAACTCGTAGCCGCAGTTGTCGGACACCCACACGTTGAGCGGGGTTCCCCAGAATCGTTCGCGGGATAGGGCCCAATCGACGTTGTTGCGGAGAAAGTCCCCGAACCGGCCGTCTTTGATGTGGTCCGGGACCCAGTGGACGTGCTGATTGTTTTCGATGGCCTCGTCGATCCGCTCGGTCGTGCGAATGAACCACGCGGGGCGGGCGAGTTGAATCAACGGGTCCTCCATCGCCCGCCAGCAGAATGGGTACTCGTGGCGATAGCTTTCGAAGTGAACGAGATGACCCCGCGCGCGGAGGTCGGCGACGATCGCCTTGTCGGCGTCTTTGACGTATGTGCCTGCGAACGCTCCCGTCTCTTCGGTCATGGTGCCATCGGGGTGAACGGCACAGATCAGGGGCACCGCCGCGGGGTTCTGGTAGGTCTTGAGTTCGGCGTTGTGTGCGAGGTTGTCGTCTTCGCCGAAGGCGGGGGCGAGGTGCACGATTCCCGTTCCCGCGTCGAGGGTGACGAAGTCGGCCGCGAGCACCCGCCAGTAGACCGAGACCTCCGTCCCGTCGCGGCGCGTCGCCGTCTGGTCCCACAGATCTCCCGCGAAGGCGTCGAAGCAGGGACGGTACCGTCGTCCCACGAGTTCGCGCCCAGTGAGGGTGCGCTCCACCTCCAGCTCGAGCTTCATCTTGCCGGCGAGCGTCTTCCGCAGGTCGCTCGCGACGATGATTCGCTTGCCGTCGCGCCACCGACAGACGTCGTAGTGAAACGTATCCCGCACCGCCGTGTAGCCATTCGACGGGAGGGTCCACGGCGTCGTCGTCCATGCGCAGAGGTACGTACCGGGTTCGTCGACGAGCTCGAACGCGACGTAACACGACGGGTCATCGACGGTCTTGTAGCCCTGTCCGACCTCGCCGCTCGACAGCGCCGTCCCGCCCTGGGGCCACCACCAAACGACCTTGTGCCCGCGGTACAAGAGCCCCTTCCGATGGAGCTCACCGAGCGCCCACCAGACGCTCTCGACATAGCTTTGGTGGTAGGTGACATAGGCGGCGTCGAGGTCGACCCAGTAGCCGAGCTTCTTCGTGTTCTCTTCCCACGCCTCGGTGTACCGAAACACCGACTCGATGCAGCGCGCGATGAAGGGCTTCATCCCGTAGGCTTGGATGTCGGCCTTCCCGTGGATGCCGAGTTCTTTTTCGACCTCGACCTCGACGGGAAGCCCGTGGGTGTCCCACCCTGCCTGCCGGGGCACGTCGTAGCCCTGCATCGTCTTGAAGCGAGGCAGGAGGTCCTTGATGGCCCGGGTCAGCACATGCCCGTTATGGGGGAGCCCATTGGCGGTGGGCGGCCCCTCGTAGAACACCCACGTGCCTCGGCGCGGCCCCGTGTGCCGCGTGTCGGCGGAGAGGGTCTTCGCGAAGATGTTCTCTCGCTCCCAGAAGGCGAGAACCGCAGCTTCGTCGCGCGGGAAGTCCAGCTCCGTGCGGACCGAGGAAAAAACCTCAGCGCCGGATGAAGATGCATCATGGTCCCTCGGGGCGACCCCGGGGTCGGAGGTGGGAGGAGGCGGCGACACGACGGCCCGGCCTACCACAGCATCCCCGCCGCCGGCGGATCAAGGAGGCGGAGCCGGGATGGTGAGTCCGGCCTGCGCGAGGTCGTCGGCGGCCGCGGCGGCGAAGCGGCTGGAGGGATGACGCCGGATCAGATACCGGAGCGTCGCCGCCCATGCGTCACGGTTCCCCGACGCCCGGAACTCGGCCGCGAGCCCGTAGAGCGCGGCTCCCGGTCGCTCTTCCCGGGCGAGCGACGGGTCGTCGGTCGAGCTGCCGCATTGGAGGGGGGCCCCGTGGCCCGAGGAGACGGCGCCGAGGAGACCCACCGCCGCAAGCCCCCACGACGAGAGCGCCCTCACGGCGACGCCTCTTCCGTGGGGGCTTGGCGCCGTCGCACTTCGATGAGGTCTTCGTCCGCACCGACGTCGGACCCGCTCTGACCCGGCGCGACCGTCAGCGACGCCCCCTCGCAATCGAGCTGCCCGCGGCCTTGCGCGTCGAAACTTCCGTTGCAGATGCGTCCCGCGGTGAGCAGGGCGCGCCCGAGGCGGTCGACGAAGGCGCGGCGGGCGGAGGCCGGATCGTTGACGGCGACGTTCTGCGCGGCTTCCTCCGCCCGGACGAAGGCGCGGTACCCGCGCAGGCGAAGCACTTCCGGGCGACGCCGTCGGTCGAGCAGCGCCTCCATGGCAAACGCGACCGAACGGGGGCCCTGTCGTCCCGCGCCCGTCAGTCGATACGGGAGTTCCAGGGTCTTGAAACAGAGCTGATGGGCTTCCTCACTCGGGCCACAGACGGGCGCCGGGAGCGCGAGCTCGTAGCGCACCTGAAACGCGCCCGGCGCCGCGGCGAGATCGCGCCCGTCCCACAGCTCGGGGTCGAGCATGTCGATCGCCCATCCGATCAAGGCGCGGGCCGCCTCGCGACGACGGGCCTTCTGCGCGCGGATCCGCGTGCTTGCGTCGGCGAGGACCTCGGCCGCCACCTCGCCGCGATTTTTCTCGAGGCGCAGCGCGCTGAGCCGCCGCAATGCGTCTTCGGCGTGCGGACCGTGCGGGAGGGCGGCCAGGTACGCGGTCAGACCCGGCGCATTTTGACGGCGCACCTTGTAGTAGAGCGGCTCGGCCCGTTCGAAGTAGCGACGCAGGCGCGGCGCGTACCAGCCGTCCGGGCGCGCCTCGAGGTAATGGTTGGCCCGAGCGAGCCTCTCGTCGAGCGTCGCCGCGGTCCGCACCCGCCGGTAGTCTCCGTAGTCGGCGGTCGAGGCGACGATCGGCTTGGCCGCGTGACACCCCGTGAGGCCGCCCCCGACGGAAAGGCCCCACGCGATCAGGCACCAGAGCCCCCGTCGCGCCATCACGGAACCTCCTCGAGCCGGCGATCGGGCGGGCAGAAGTTGCATTCGGTGGGCACCGTCGGGGCCGTCGCATCGACGATGCGCGCAAACGCATCGCAAGACGCCGCCTCGATGGCGTTGAGGCAGACCTCGCCGTCGTGGGCCAAGGGAAGACAATCAGGGTCGAAGCTCGGGTCGATCAGGGGTTCGTTGCAGATCGTCTGACAATTCGGGGTTTCGATGCCGCAATCGATACATCGATTGCACTCGACGAACTGTTTTCCCTCGAAGAAGAGGACGGCGTCGAGTTCTTCGGCGTCCTGGCCGCACCCCCCGATGTCCCCCGCGACCGGACCCATGAGCACGAGCCAGGCCACCGCCGCGAGACCCAACCGCGACCCCGCCTCCCGGACCCTCATGGCAACACCTCGTAGTTGAAGACGAGCCCCCCCTGCAACGACAGGATCGGAAACGGAGTGAGGTCGGATTCGAGGCTGGACGCGCCGTAGAAGAGCGAACCGACCGCCTCGAGGTTGAGCCCGAGGGCCCCCGTGAAGAGAAATACGCCGCCGAGTCCAAGTTCGCCCCCGACGTTGGGATCGGGCGCGGTGAGCGCACTGAGCCCGGCGCGTCCGTACGCCACCCACGCCGCCGCGGGCTGCCAGGTCGCGAGGTAAGAGAGAGAGAACGCCTGCTGGCTCACACCTTCGAGGGCAAGGCTCAGCCGCAGCGACGCCCCGTGCTGGACCCCGTCGGGGTCACCGACCGCGAACCCGAGCCCGAGATTGTGGAACGGCGCCGTGGCCGACAGAGAGCGCTCGGTGTCGCCGAGGATGCGCTCGAGACGAAAGGGATTGTTGAAGCGCAGCCCCCGACCAAAGTGGGCGTGGACCAGGATCCGGGCAAAACCGCCCCGGGGACGAGCGAGCCGGGCGTAGGCCTCGAGATCCTCGGGCGAGGGTGGCTCGTCGACCCGGATTTCGGCGGCGCGCTCTTGGGCCAAGGCAGCACGGGGACCGAGGCACGCGGCCCCGCCGAACACCCCTCCGGCCACGATGAGGGTGGCGACCGGCCCGGAGAAAGACCGTATGCGCGTCAAAAGAGCGCCTCTTGTTCCGTCTCCGCGGCGCCGAGTACCCGCCGCGCCAGGGTGGACAGAGGGCGCTCGTCGGGTCTCGCCCACTGCAGCGCCACGTAACGTTCCGGGGTTCGGCCGCTCAAGCGGTGGGCGCGAGCGGTCCGGCCGCGGACCACGGTGACCTCGAAGCGGCGGTGTGTCAGTCGATGCGTCACCGTGGCGACCTCGCGAAGGTCGGTGGCCCGAGGCGCGCCCAGACGTTCGAGGGCGGCGCGGGCGGCCGCCGGGTCGTTCGCTTCGACCATCGGTGGCTCCCAGAGGCCGCCGAACAAACCTTCCGCCTGGCGCTGGGCCAACACCACCCGCTGCGAGCGCGGGTGCAGCACCACCGCCGCCACCCAGGAAACCACCGCCGGGGCTTTCTTCTTGCCGACGACGGGGAGCCGCGCCACCGCATCGTGGGTACGGGCAAAACAGGGGTCCGCAACGGGGCAATCGCCGCAGCGGGGCGCTCGCGGCGTGCACACCGTCGCCCCGAGTTCCATCAGCGCCTGATTGAATGCGCCGGGCGACGTCGCGTGGGCCACGAGCGCTCCCGCCTGCCGCCACAGCGCGCGTTGGGTCCGGCCCTGCTTGATGTCGCCGTCGATGCCGAATTGGCGCGCGAGGACCCGCGCGACGTTGCCGTCGACCAAAGGCGCGGGCGCTTCGAAGGCGATGGAGGCGATGGCCCCCGCCGTGTACGGGCCGATCCCCGCGAGGCGACGGAGCCCGTCTGCCGTGCGCGGGAACGCACCTCCGTGGTCCGCCACGACCTGGCCCGCGGCGGCGTGAAGCTGCCGCGCCCGGCGATAGTAGCCGAGCCCCTGCCAGTGGGTGAGGACGTCGTCGAGCGGCGCTGTCGCGAGCGCATCGACGGTCGGGAAACGCGAGAGAAAGCGCCGATAGAAGGGCACGACGGTGTCGACCCGCGTCTGTTGCAGCATGATCTCGCTCACCCAGATCGCGTAGGGGTCGCGCGTCCGCCGCCACGGGAGATCGCGCCGATGCCGGCGGTACCATGCGGTCAGGCGTCGAACCCAGGCGACCCGAGCCGCCGCCGTCGCCTCGGCCTCCTGGCGGCCATCCTCCCGACTCGGTTCGGATGCGGACGCGGCGCAGGTTGTCGACGGTGTGGGCATCAGGCTCGAGCTAGCGGCAAGCCGCCTCGACGTCCTCGATGGTTTTGGGGATCGCCGCGGTCAGATTCTCAACGCCATCGGCCGTGATGAGGATGTCGTCTTCGATGCGCACCCCGAGCCCACGAAACGCGGGGGGAGCCTCCTCGTCGTCGGCGTGAATGTAGAGCCCGGGCTCAACGGTGAGCACCATTCCCGGCCGCAGCGCCTGCGGGGCGCCGTCGACGAAGTAGGCGCCCACGTCGTGCACGTCCATTCCGATCCAATGACTGGTCCGATGCATGAAGAAGCGCTTGTAGCTGTCGTCTTCGATCCGGGCGTCGACCTCCCCTTCGAGCAACCCGAGGGCGATCATCCCTTCGGTGAGCCGGCGGCGAATGAGCTCGTAGATCTGCTCGAGATCGGTGGTCGTCCGGTCCTTGGCGATCGCGTCGAGGGCGGCCTCCTGTGCCGCGAGGACCACTTCGTAGAGGTCGCGCTGCGGTCCGCGGAAACGCCCGTCGACGGGAAAGGTCCGCGTGACGTCGGCCGCGTAGTACGCGAACTCGCACCCCGCATCGATGAGCAGCAGCTCGCCCGCGTGCATCTGCCGGCGGTTGGCGCGGTAGTGAAGGACCGTCGCGTTGGGGCCCGAGCCGACGATGGGTCGGTACGCGGCCCGGGCCGATCCCCGCCGGTGAAAGACCTCGCGCAGGGCGGCCTCGACTTCGTACTCGAACCGGCCCGGCGCGGCGGTTTTCATCGCCGCGAGATGCGCCTCCGCCGTGATCGAAGCGGCCTCCCGCATCGTCGCGCGTTCATGCTCGTCTTTGATGAGCCGCATCTCGTGCCACACGGCTTCCGGGGACACGACCGAGCGGGGCCAGCCCTTGGCGTTTCGGCCACGCTGGCGCGCCTGCTTGAGGGCGGCGAAGACACGGCGGGTCATGGCCGGTGACCGCTCGAGGTCGAAGTAGAGGTGCGGGGCACCCTCCAAATACTTCGGCAGTTCTTTGCCCAGCGCCCCGATGGGGAACGTCGCGTCGACCCCGAAGCGCGCACTGGCGTCTTCGACGCCCACGCGGGCGCCGTCCCAGACTTCTCGTTCGGCATCGCGATCGCGTACGAAGAGGACCGCGCGATGCGCCTCGTGAACGGTGCTCAGAACCAGCACCGCCTCCGGCTCGTCGAAACCGGTGAGGTAGTGAAAGTCGGAGTCTTGGCGATAGTCGTGCTCGACGTCGTTGTTTCGTATGGTGACGGGTGCCGCTGCGACCACGGCCACACCGTCGATCGCGTCGAGCACGCGCTGCCGTCGCATCGCGAAGGGCGCCATTCCGGAGACCTTACACCGTCGTTCGAGTCCGATGAAGGCAGCAGCCAGCCGGGCGCCCGTCGTCTCTTTTTCCCTCGCGCCCGCCGTCGGCGCGGCGCTCCTCATCCTGTCGGTGGGCTGCTCACGCGACCCACCGCCGTGGGCGCTACCTCCGGCGCAAGACCAGCCGTCCGACCCGGCTCGGTCGGCTGCGCGCGCGGCCCCGAGCACCTGGCTCGACGTTCCGTGGGCGCGCTCCGCCTCCGCTCCCTCCGCGTTACCGCCGCGCGATGTTCGTCCTCCCCGGCCCGGGGGGCTGTGGGCGTCGTGCGCAGACGGATTTGCGCCCGGGCACCACGACGCGACGCCCACGGCGGACATCGCCCGCCTCGGCGCCCTCTGCGGTCCCCCGACGGGCATGACGCCCGTCGGGCCCGTCTACGCCGGGGAGCTCGATGCGGTGCGTCCCGCGCGACACGACTACGAAGTAAAGGCCCGACACTGCTACCGGGCCTTTGCCGTCGCGCCGTCGTCGGGGACGTCCGCGCTGACGGCACGGAGCGGAGACGGCGTGTTGGGCCAGGTCGACGGCACCGGGGGGGTACTGTTGCTCGAACCCGCGCGTCCCTTCTGCGTTCGCGGCACCGGGGGCCGCATCACCGTCGAGCTTCGCGGCGACGACCCGGGCCCCTACGCGCTGCAACTGTGGGCCCTGGCCCCGAGCGCCGAGTGAGAGGCCACACCCCTGGCGCTCCGCCTTTTTGGTGGCTACAAGGCTGTCGGCCGATGTCCGACGACCGCGACCCGTTAGAAGACCTTCCCGCCGACGACGAGTCGCGGCGTAAAGTGTTCGAACGCGCGGTCCCCGAGGTCTTCCGTCGCGTACTGGAGCGGGCGGTCGAAAGCGGGCTTCGCGGCCTCGCCGAGTCTCCAGGAAACCTTCGCGACGTCGTTCAGGACATGAAGCTGCCGAAAGAGGCAGCGCAAGTCGTTTACGAGCAGCTCGACGACACGAAGAAAGGTCTTTACCGCGTCTTCGCGAAAGAGATCCGGGATGTCCTCGAGCACATCAACTTCGCCGACGAGTTCGCCGACGTGCTCACCAAGCTCCAATTCGAGGTGAACACCACGGTCCGCTTCGTCCCCAACCAGCTGCCCGCGGGCGAGGACGAGGACGACGACGGGAAAGACGCGGAAGACGAGCGCGAACCACGCAAACGGCCGAGCCGTTACCCTCGGCCCAAAGTCGTTTCCAAGGTGGTGATGAAGGCGCGGGACGCGTACCGGAAGACCCCGAAGGACGGATGAGATGACGAAGAAAGCGTTCACCGCGGGGAGCGAGATCGACTCGTACTGCACCCGCTGCAAAATGGATCTCAACCACCGCATCATCGCGATGGTCGAGGCCAAGCCGCACAAGGTGGAGTGCCTGACCTGCCGGGGTCACTTCCGATACCGGACCCCGAAAACCCTCCCCGACCCGCTGGCCGGTCTCCCGGGAGAGAAGAAGAGGACGAAAGTGACGACCCGCAAAAAGAAGGCCGAGCCCAAAAAACCGGCGCCCGACGAACTCAAGCAGGCCTGGGAGGAGGCCATCGTTGGGCGCGGCACCGACGACTTCTCCGCGTACCGCATCGACGCGACCTTCGAGGCGGGTCAACTGATCCGTCACAAGAAGTTCGGCGACGGGGTGGTCAGCGAGGTGGTCGAAGGGGGCAAGGTCCAGGTGCTGTTCGAGCAGGGCCCCAAAATCCTCGTCCACGGTCGGGCCTGACGCGCCCGCCGGCGCGGGTCACTCCTTGGCGGCGACGGGGTCCTCTTGCGGCGCCGCTTCCGGCGCGGGGGCCACGGGTAGCGGGAGTGCCTCGCGACGCGCGGTCCGGGTCAGATAGAAGAAGTCGCGCGTGGACGGACGCGTGACGTACAGGTCGTCGTAGTAATCGATGCCGGGGATGATGGCGTGGGTCACCCGAGGCGCCTCCCCTGCGGCCGTCGGCAGCCCGTAAAACAGGAACTTGGGGTAGCTGTGGTTCACGTCGAGTTCGGCGGCCGCGTGCGCCCCGGCCACGCGCATGCCCCGCGCGAGGGACTGCGCCGTCATCGCTTCGCCGAGCCCGTAGTAGAGGATGCTTCCGTCGCGGCTGAGGCCGATCGAACTCCGGCGGATGACCGTGTCGCCACTCACCGTCGCCCCCCACCCTTTGGCGTACTCACTGTAGCGGAGCTGTTGGTGCACCTCGCCATCCTCGACGAGGCAAGGCGGCGTTTGGCGGTAGTAGAGGAGCTTCTCCACGTCGGCCTCGAGTTCTGAAAACGTCGCGATGCGGTACCGATGCGGGTCGCGATACCGCGCGAACGTACAGGCGAAGCCACGCGGGGGCAGGTAGGTCACCCCGCCGAGCAGCATCCCGTAGTGACCGTGCGTCGCCTTGAAGCCTCCGTTGAAGGCGGCGGGCACCAGGGGCACGTGGTCGGCGGGGACCGTCCCCGGCCGGTCGGCCCTTCGGACGCGAGGGCTGAACGGCTCTTTGGTGCCGGCCACCAGGTGGAGGGCAAAAGCCGAAGTGTCGATGGCGACCACGGCCAACGCCGCGAAACTACGACGCGGGTCGGGGTGGACCATCGACTTGTACATCGCGACCGGTGCGCCCGGCAGCGCCGGGTCCGTGATGGGCACCCACACGCCGTCGGCGGGCGTCGCCACGCCCTCGTGCGGGGCGCGAAAAGACGGCGGCGACCACGAGGGCGACGCCGGTTCGTCTTCGACCTCGGGAGGGGGCGTCGTCGCCGCCGACGTCGAGGAGGCCACGGAGGGCGGGGTCGCCTCCCAAAACGTCTTGGGCGCGGCATCGCGGTAGCGCCAGCGGTTGAAACGGTCCTGGGCGCCGTAGGCGACGTCCTCGAGCCACGCCACGGGGCGGGGGCCGACGACCGACCGGAGGCCGTCCGCGACCGCGGGGCCGAGCCCGGGAACCTCGTGAACGGCCACCCAGAGCGCGAGCGTCGCGGCCGCCCCAACGCCAGCGACGATGCCGATGCGGCGCGCCCAACGGCGCCGGCGAGGGCGGTCGCGGGGCCCGGCTGTAGTCGACTTTGGCATGGGCGCCGCAGTGTAGCGACCGCGCCCGCTCGGGTCATCTTCCCCGCAAGGGAGCGGCGCCGCCCGTCACCGCATCGCGGGCCACGACGAGCCGGTTCCGCCCTCCCCGCTTGGCGCGGTAGAGCGCGGCGTCGGCGCCGGCGAGCAACGCGGCGGCGTCAGCGACCACCGGCCCCCCGGCTTCCAGCGCGTGAAAGCCGATGCTCACCGTGACGGCGACGGAGACCCCCCCGCACCCCACCGGCTCACGGGCGATGAGACGCCGCAACCGCTCTCCCACCGCCGCCGCCGGGGTGGTCTCGACCCCTCGCACCACGAGACAAAACTCTTCCCCGCCGAGGCGGGCGAAAAAGTCCTCCGTGCGGATCGCGGATCGAATGCGGCGGCTCACCTCGCGGAGAACGGCATCGCCGACGGGATGCCCATACGTGTCGTTGACCCGCTTGAAGTGGTCGATGTCGAACATGAACACGCCGAGGGGGGTCTCGTGCCGCCGGGCAAAGGCGAACTCGCTCCGAAGACGCTCCTCGAGGGCGCGCCGATTGTAAGCGCCGGTGAGGGGATCACGTACCGTCGACTCGTACTGGCGTAGAAGCAGCGAGGCTTCGAGCGCGTCCTTCAACGAGAACTTGAGAATGGTGGCGCGCCCGAGCCCGATGCGCGCTTCGTCGTCGAGCGGATGAGGCCGGTGAAGCCGCTCGCGTCCGAGAAAGGTGCCATTGGTACTGTGGAGATCCTCCAGCAAATAAAGCGGGCCCCGCCGGTAGATGCGGGCATGGGCGCGGCTCAGGCCGTCGTCGCCCAGCCGGATGTCGGCCTCGTCGCCGCGACCGATGATGAAGTCATCGTTGCCGACGAGTTCGAACAGGGCCCCGGCGCGTTCTCCTGCCAGCACGGTAAGGAGACCGCGGTCCCGTACCATCGAGACGATGGCCGAAGGCGGCGACGCGGCTTCCTCCACCACGGTCTTCAGCAACCGGGCGGTGGCGTCGGGGTCGGGTCTCGGGGGGCTGCCCACGCAGAGCCGGAACGGCCACCGCCCCAGCGGCTTGAACCAAGGTCAGAGCGCGACGCCGAGGACGAAGAAGACGTACCCCCCGACCGCGATGTGCGAGAGCGTGACCCCGGCGAGATTCCGGCGTCGAGCGAAGAGCCAACCCCAGAAAAGGCCCGGCAGAAACGCGAGGGTCGCGAACAGGAACGACATGTGAAGGTGGGTCACGCTGAAGAGCAACGCCGAAAGCACGATGGCGTTGCGAACGCGGCGCGGCCCCGTGAGGAACATTTCGAGGCTGCTTTGCAGGGCCGACCGTACGACGAGCTCCTGGACGAGCGAGGCGACGGCGTAGATGGTCAGCAAGGGCCACACCGCATCGGAGGACAGGCGCGCCCACCACGCGGGATGCGCGATCAGGGGCGCGGCCTGATGACCGGTTTGGATGAGGATCCATTTGACCCCGGTCACCACCGCCAAGGCCGGAACCGTGAAGACGATCGCTTCGACGACCGAGCCGAAGAGATGACGACCCGAAAGGCCGAAGTCGCGAAGGGGATACCCGCTGCGGCGGATGAAGTACCAACTCCCGAGGCCGAACACGAGTTGGAGCGGGATGCTGACGTACGACGTGTTGGTCGGGAGGTTGTCGCCCAGTCGCTGGAGGCCGGCGAGCAGGTACACGTAGAGACACACGAGAAAGAGAACGTTGACGACGAAGTGCCCCATTACGTCGCGCTGTTGGGCGCTCTCCAACTTGTCGGCCGCCTGCTCGCGCAGCCGCGCCGCCAGCGCTTCGGCGATGGCGAGGATCAGCCCGGGCCGCACCGCCGACAGTCGCGGGTCTTCTCCCGCGCGCCGAGCCACTTCGTCGAGGGGGACTACGTAGACCGCAGAGGGCTCGGCCGCCCGCACCGTCGCCGACCGAGGCAGCGCATCGAACAACGCGGCTTCGCCCACGATGTCGCCCGCCATCACGCGATCGATGACGTGCTCCCGGTCGCGCGCGCGCTCCTTTTTGACGACGTCGAAAGCGCCGCGAGCGACCACGAAGAGCGATGTGGCCACGTCCCCCTCCTCGACCAGCGTTTCGCCGGTGGCGACCTCGCGCTCGCGGACGATCCCGTCGAGGGCCTGGATCTGGTCGGGATCGAGACGGGCAAAGACGGCGGCGCGCGCCCACGCGGGCGTCCCGGGCGGGGGCTCGCCGGAAGCGTCGGCGGGCTCCTCGCGGCGACGCCAGCGCCGTCTCAACCACTCCAGCACGCGCGCACCCTACACGCGATCGCCACGAACCTCTCCCGGGGCCGGGCGAAGGTCGGTCGGGCTAGCAGGTTGTTGAAAATCGGACCGAGCCGGCGCCGGCGGACGCGGTGCGGCCAAGGCCGGCCGCGAGAAGCCCGCGGAACCTACTGAAAGTAGGAGAGCAGGCATCGCAGCGGACCAACGCCGGCCGCGCCGATGGCCGCCGAGTGTCCGGCGACGGGAGGTTTTCAACAGCCTGCTAGGGTTCAGCTCGCGGGGGGACGGCGACGACGACGGGCGGGGGGACGACGGCGGCTCCCGTGTTTGTGGGCGACGCGCCGGGCCTCGGCGCGGGCGTCGGCGCGCCGGCGAACCTCCCCCATCTTCGCCTTGGCCCGGCGGTACGCGGCCCCGTGCTCGACCACCGGTTCGGGGTAGTCGCGGCCGATGATGCAGCCGGCCATGCGTTGCTCGAGGCCCGTCATGCGGTGCGGCTCGGCGAGATGCTCGAGGGGGACCCCACGAAGCTCGGGGACCCATTGGCGAATGAAGTGGCCGTCGGGGTCTTGGTCCCGCGCCTGCTTGATGGGGGAGTAGATCCGCAGCGTATTGATCCCGGTGGTCCCCGATTGCATCTGCATCTGACTGAAGTGAATGCCGGCTTCGTAGTCCAAGAAGAGCCGCGCGAGGTGCAGGGCGGGCCGTCGCCAGTGCAGCCACAATTGGTAGCTCGAAAAGCTCACCAACATCGCCCGCATGCGAAAGTTCAACCAGCCCGTATGCGTCAAACTGCGCATGCACGCGTCGACCAGCGGATACCCCGTCTCGCCCCTACGCCATGCGTCGAATCGGGTCTCGTCGAACGCCGACTCACGGAGGCCGTCGTAGGCGCGGTTCACGTTGTCGAACTCGATGCGCGGCTCGTCTTCGAGCTTCTGCATGAAGTGACAGTGCCAGCTGAGGCGTGAACGAAACGACGTCAGCGCCTCGGGCCAGCGGGTGTCGTCGAGACGACCGCGCCGGGCGCGATCCCGGACCCACCGCATGCGTCGCTCGGTCGCGTGAAACACCTCTCGCATGGACAGGGTGCCCCATGCGAGGTGGGGGCTGATCCGGCTGCAGCTCCCCCACCCGTACAGCGGGCTCGACATGTCGCGGCGGTAGCCCGCCCCCCGACGGTGGAGAAACCCGTCGAGGGTCTCGCGACCCGCGGTCATGCCCCCCGCCTGGGTATCGAGACGCGCGCTGGCGGCGGCGCCGACCTCGTCGGCCTCCCGCGGACCCTCACGGTCGAGTCCGGTGACCCCCACCACCCGCCCGGGGACGTCCACGGAGGGGCGGCGCATCTTGCGGGCCCATCGTTGCGCCCAGCCGTCGCGAGACTTCAACCGACGAATGACGCCGTTCTGGGCGCGCTCAGTCCAAGGAATGCCGTGCTCCCGGCACCACGATCCGACCCGGAGGTCGCGGGCGTAGGTGATGGCGTCGCCCGTCTCTCGGTGCGACCAGAGGCCCGTGATGCGACGCTCGGCGTGAAGGCGCTCGAGCACGTCCGGCATCTCCCCGAGGCGGTAGCAGAGCCGCGCGCCGAGGTGGCCCAGCGCATCGTCGAGCTCGCGCAGGGACTGGTCGATGAAGCGGTGGTGCGCCGCATCGAGCGGCCCGTCTCGATACAGCGACGGCTCGTACACGTACAGGCACAGCACCGCGTTGCCGGTCGAGGCCGCGCGCGCCGCCGCTTCGGCCAACGGCCGATGGTCGGAGACCCGCAGATCGCGCTTGAACCACACCACCTCCACCCCCTCTGCGTTAGGGACCGAAGGGCCCGGCGTCAGTCGGCGCCCGTGCGGTCGAGCATAAAGGTCAATTCGTGCTTGTTGTGGTGCAGGTGCCGCACGGTCGCCCCCGGGATCGCCGCGAAGGCCGCCGCGGTCTCGTGGTCGGTGCGGCCCTGAAACTTCAGCGTGCACACGAAGCGGTCCGCCGCATCCGCGGCGATCCAGCGCTCTACCAGCCGCAGCAACCGCGACGGGTAACAGATCACGTCAGAGCACAGCCAGTCGAAACGCCCTTCGGTGCGCGGCTCGAGCGCAAATGCGCTCTCACGCCGCGACACGACGTTGGGCCGCGCGCTCACCTCGGGGGCGAGCAGGGCCTTGTCGACACTGACCACGGTGCCGGCGTGTTGCGACAAGACCCACGTCCACCCCCCGGGCGCGCTGCCGAGGTCCAAGCAACGAGCGTCGGCCGTGGGCGGCCCCCCCATCAAGGTGAGCGCCTCCCAGAGCTTCAGGTAGGCCCGCGAGGGTGGTCCGTCTCGGTCTTCCAAAAAACGCACGGCGCCCCCCGGAAAAGGGCTCCGGGTCTCGGCCGCCAGCAACACGTGGCCGGCATCGAGAAGGGTAAACGCCCCCATCGGCGTCGTCGGCCGCGCCCGGGGGAAGGTCCAAGGTTTGGCGCTGCGTCGCGCGAGCTTCTCCTCGATGAGCCGAGAACGCCGTACTGCGGCCACGGGATGGAGGTGCCAGTGCCGGCCGCGCGCACGCAATGCGCGGGCGGCGTCGGTGATGGACGCGATGGCCTGCACCTCGGGGTCGCGCCACACGTCGGCGGCCCACGCCGGGTCGGCCGGCGGCGCGAGCCACAGCCCGGCGCCGAGCGGTCGTGCGCAGTCTCCGAGCTCGGCCTGCAGCTCGGACGCGAAGCCCGCCACCGCCTCGTATACCCAGAACGGCGCCGGCATGGCGGCCACCGTCGCGAGCGGATCTTCGGCGACCGGCCTCGAACGCATCCTCACCGGGGCGCAACGTCGTCGGGGTCGACCATGGGCGCAACCCGAGACGCGATCCGGTATACGAGCGCGGCATGTCTCGCCCGGCCTCCGCACCGACCCCCGCGATCCTGATCACCGTGTACGGGCAGGACACCCCTGGCATCACCTCGACGCTCACGCACGTCGTCGCCGAAAACCGCGGCACCCTCCTCGACATCGAGCAGGTCGTGGTTCAGGGCCAGCTCACGTTGTGCCTCTTGCTCTCGAGCGATCCCGAGGGGAGCGACCCGGTGCTGAAGGAGATGCTCTTCGCGGCCAAGCGCATGGGCCTCGAGATGCAGTTTCGCCTCCTCGACGAGGTCGGACAATCCGTTCTGCCGCGCGCCGCCCGCTACGCCGTGACCGCGATCGGCGAGGATCTCGGACGCGCCGGCATGGGCCAGATCACCCGCGTGCTCGCGGCCAAAGACGCCAACATCGAGCACATCCGCCGGCTTTCGACGGGTCGTCTTCTGAGCGTGGAGATCATCTGCTCGCTCGCGAGCGAAGCCCACGACCTCCGCCAGGCCCTCATTCACGCGGTGGAAGCGACCGACATCGACATCGCCGTTCAACGCGAGCGCATCACCCGTCGCAACAAGCGCCTCGTGGTGATGGACATGGACTCCACCCTCATTCAGATCGAGGTCATCGACGAGCTCGCGCGCATGCACGGCGTGGTGGACCGCGTCGCCGAAATCACGACCCGCGCCATGGCCGGCGAGCTCGACTTCGAAGAGAGCCTGCGGGCGCGCGTCGCGCTGCTCAGAGGCATGGAGGTCGAGCGCGCCCACGAGCTCGCCCGCCGGCTGCCCCTGACCGAAGGGGCGCGCGACTTTCTCGGGGTGATCGGGCGACTGGGATACAAAACGGGCGTGATCAGCGGCGGCTTCTCCTTCGCCGCCAACGCCCTCAAATCCGAACTCGGCGTCGACTACGCGTACGCCAACGAACTCGACGTCAAAGAAGGCGTGCTAACCGGCACCGTGCGCGACCCCATCGTGACGCCCCAGCGCAAAGCCGATCTGCTCGATGCGATCGCACAGCGGGAGGGGATCGCCCTCGAGCAGACCATCGCGGTCGGCGATGGCGCCAACGACCTCACGATGCTCGAGCGCGCGGGCCTCGGCATCGCCTTTCACGCCAAGCCGCGCCTCCGGGCCGCCGCCGACACGTCGCTCAGCGCCGGCGGTCTCGACCGCATCCTCTACCTGCTCGGCCTCCACGAGCGAGAAGTCACTGAAATTCTCAACGAGTTTCGGTAGGCCCGGAGGCCCGGAGACCCGGAGACCCGGAGACCCGGAGACCCGGAGACCCGGAGACCCGGAGACCCGGAGGCCCGGAGGCCCGGAGGCCCGACGCCCGGAGGCCCGGAGCCCCGGAGACCCGGGGGCCCGACGCCCGGGGGCCCGGAAACCCGACACCCGGAGACCCGACACCCGGAGGCCCGGAGGCCCGACGCCCGGGGGCCCGGAGACCCGACGCCCGGAGGCCCGGAGACCCGGGGGCCCGACGCCCGGAGACCCGGAGGCCCGGCGGCCCGGTGGTCGACTCGGGCAAGGGGGGGGAGCTCTCCTCGGCTTTTCAAGCGTGCCCTCGTGCTCGGGTCCGTCAAGGGGCTCGCAAGCTCGCCCGCGCTTCGCGCGGCTTCGCCCTTGACCGACCCTGCGCGCGAGGGCGGGGGAGTAAGCCTCGAAAGGAGGCTCACATGAGCTTGAATGAGTTTTTGGAACGCGACTTGAGGGAATCGGGTCGAGGTGTGAATGAGGCGGCCGCGGTTGGCGCGGCGACGGCGCCCGGGGCGGCCGCGGTGGCGGCGGCGGCGGGTCGGTACACGCGATTGCGGGTTCTCGACGACATCGTGGCGATGGCCGCGCGGG
>JBCCLB010000015.1:0-115288 GCA_039027095.1 Myxococcota bacterium | reverse complement strand
CCGACACCCCGACACCCCGACACCCGGAAACCCGACACCCGGAAACCCGGAAACCCCGAAACCCGGTGCCCCGACACCCGGACACCCGGACACCCGACACCCCGGAAACCCGGTGCCCCGACACCCCGACGCCCGGGAACCCAAGTTGGTCGAGCGTGCCGGTGCGCCTATGCGCGCCCGAGACGCACGGCGAGCCCGGAGCTTCTTTGCACTCTCGTGCGGACGGCTTCACGCCAGACCGATTCGGCGCCGAAGACGTCGACCCGGCGCTTCGCCCTCGTGACCGCGGTGTAAAGCAGCTCGCGGGTGAGGACGGGCGACGCCCGAGGCGGGAGGACGAAGACGACGCGCTCGAACTCCGACCCCTGAGACTTGTGCACCGTCATCGCGAAGACGGTCTCGTGGGCGGGCAGACGTGCCAGGGACACCATGCGCACCCCCGAGTCGCCGAGAAAGGCCACCGCCGGTCGCCCGCCTCCGCCCGCGACGACCAGACCCACATCGCCGTTGAACAACCCGAGCTGGTGGTCGTTCCTCGTCACGAGGATCGGCCGACCGAGGAAAAAGGGGCTCGTGCCCGTCGTCAGCAGGCCCGACGCCCGCAGGTGATGCGCGATGGCCGCGTTGAGCTCCTCCACGCCGCCGGGTCCACGTCGGTGGGCGCACAGCACGCGGGATCGCTCCAGGGCACGCAAACGCTGCTCGGGGGTCGCCCCCTCCGCGTAGACCTCGCGAAATCCCTCGACGATCGCGTCTGTCCACCGCGCGTCACGCCGGGAGAAGGCCGACGCCGGCCCGCTCGACGCGACGATGGCGACGTCCCCTCCGGCCCGAAGCACGTCGACGGAGCCGTCGGCATCCCCCTCGTTGATGGCACGGGCCAACGCGGCAATGCCACTGTCGGCCCGGTAGCGGTGACTCTTCACCAGACGTACCGAGCTGTCGGCGAGCGCGTCGGCCGTAGCGTCTTCGAGGACCTCCACGTCTCCGGTCACCTCCCGGAGCATCGCCGCCATCGGCGGCGTGTAGCCCTCCGCTTCCCCGTGCAAGTCGCCGAAAATGGCCCCGGCTTCGACGCTGACCAACTGATCCTTGTCGCCCAAGAGGATGAGCCGCCCTTCCGCGGGAACCGCTTCCGCGAGCTTGGTCATCAGGGCGAGGTCGATCATCGAAGCTTCGTCCGCCAGCACCACGTCCACATCCAGGGGGCGCCCCCGACCGTGGGCGAACGAGGTGGGCGCGTGGGTCCGATGGCCCAACGTTCGGTGAATCGTCTTGGCCGTCCGGGGCACCGCCTGGCGGACCGCATCGTCGGTGTCGAGCGCGTCGAGGCTCGCCCCGATCGCGGCGCCGAGTCGCTGCGCCGCCTTGCCGGTGGGGGCGACGAGGGCGATGCGAAGCCACGGCCGGTTTCGGCGATGCGCTTCTTCCTGCAGCAGCGTCAGAATCTTGGCCACGGTCGTGGTCTTGCCCGTCCCCGGGCCGCCACTGATGATGGCCAGGCGACGCCGCACCGCGACCGCGGCGGCGCGCCGTTGGGCGTCTCCCGGGGGGGCATCGGGAAAGAGGCGGTCGAGTCCCGCGCGGAGCGCCCGCGGCGCGACGTCGACCACGCTTTCGGCCCGAGCCCGCAGCGCACGGGCGAGCCGCTGTTCGTAGCCGTGGTAACGCGCGAGGTAGAGACGCGTCCCCGCCCTCACGAGCGGCGTCGGCGGCGTCTCCGCCTCGGGATTCTCATCGCCGACCAGCGCGCTCTGCTCCAGCTCCGCCAGGGTGTGAGACAGCCCGGGCAGGGGGGTATCGACCGCCCGTCCGTCGTCGTCGATGAGAGGCTTGCCGGCCACCCGGCTCAAGTCGAGACATACGTGACCCTGCTGTACGGCCCGACTCGCGAGCGCCGCCGCCATCACGACGTGCGGATGCGCCTCGGGCTCGAGGCGTCGCATCGCCTGGGCAAAGCGCACGTCGATCGGCGCAAACACCCCTCGCGCCATCAGCTCCTCGAAGGGTTCGATCATGTGGTCGTGAACCCGAAAAGGGCCTCTAACGCGTCGATACGGCGCCGCGGGGGACGGTCGAAAAAGACGCCGAAGTGCCGCCCGGTCCGCGCCCTCATCCCTTTGAGGAAGAGATAGTAGACGCCTCCGAAGTGGCGCTCGTAGTCGTAGCCCGGTTGCCGGCTCTGCAGCCAACGATGCACCGCGAGCGCATAGAGGTGGTACTGCAAATAATAATGGCCGTGGGCCATGGCATCCGGGAGCGCCGCCGCGGCGTAGTCCGTCCAAGCGTCACCCAAATGATTGCTCTTGTAATCGATGATATAAAAACGCTCTCGGTGTCGGCAGACCAGATCGATGTAGCCCTTGAGAAAACCCCGCAGGGGCGCGAACGGCAGACGGGCGACCCGCTCCGCGTAGCCGGCGGACGGCACGTCGCGAAAGACCTCGCCCAGCGCGGTAGCGGTGAACCCTTCGCCTCCGGACGGAAAGCCCCCCCCCGACGACGGCGCCGCGGCGCCGAACGTGAGCGAGAGCTGAACCCGGGGAGCGGGCGGGGGACGCCCGAGGCTGGTCCCGACCGGCAGGACGAAGGGGAGCTCGTCACGGCGGTCGTGAAGGGCGACCGACGCGAGCGCGAGCCCATTCCGATGGTCGTCGAGAGGGGTGCGGATCACCTCGCCGAGGGCTTGGGTCACCGGCTCCGCCCATCGCGGGGCGAAGTCGTAGTCGGCCAGTGTCGCCCGGACGCGGGGCCCGAGCGCCTCGGGGTCGGTGAAGTCGAGCCCCTCGAGCACGTGGTGAAAGAAGTTTCCGGCGCGGGGGCCGCGGGGAAACTCGTGCAGCGCCACCCGCTCGCCATCGGACGCCGCGACGGACGTCTCCCCCGAGCCCGGGCCGGCTCCGCTTTCGTCGTCCTCGCGACCCTCGGTCGGACCGGGTCCCCCCCGGCCTCCCGCGAGGTGGGAAAAGCTGGCCGTCCGCCAGGCGTTCGGCCGGCGCGGGGGCGTCGATAACGTCAGCGGACGCTCCGCCGCCGACGCGTCGACGTAGCGCCCCCGCGGGGCGGGCGACCGCCAATCGATGACCCCCACCCCGCCCCCAGAAGACGCGGCGAGCGCCTCGACGTCCGCGCGGAGGCCATCGGGCGACAGGTTGAACACTCGTGGGTCCCGAACGTCGGGACACCCACGTAGGTGCAGGAGGTACGCGAGGGCGGACTGGCGATACGCGGCCGAGTCCGGCTCGCAGACGACGTACAGGCGATGGATGGCCCGCGTCATCGCGACGTAGGCCAAGCGGAGCTCCTCCGACAGCCGCTCTTGCCCCGCGCGTTTCAACGCCTCCGCATCCGGAGCGAGATCGAGCACGCGTCGTCCTTCGTCGTCGTGATAGCTCGGTCGATCGCGGTCAGAACCTTTGAGCTCGGCCGAGGTGCCCAGAAACGGACAGATCACGATGCGGTACTCGAGCCCCTTCGCCTTGTGGACGGTGTTGATGCGGACGGCGGCGCGATCCGTCTCGAGACGACGGAGGGCGCGCTCGTCCGTCGGAGCGTCACGGCACTGCGCGGCGAGGTGCTGGTACGTCCCGGCCGGCCCGAGGTGGTCGGCCCGCTCGGCCGCGTGAAGCAGCTCGCCAAGGTGGGCGAGGTCCGCACCCCAACGTTCGCCATCGGGTCGCCTCAGCAGTCGGGCCATCACGTCCCGTTCGCGAAAGACGCGCTCGAGCATCACGTGCACCCCCCGGGCGAGCCACGTGGCGTGCCAGTCGCGAAAGCGACCCACCCAGTCTTCGTAGGCCTCGCCTTGCGTCTCGTCTTCGTCGGTCGCCATCGCATGGAGGTCACGAGGCCCCACCTCGAAGAGCGGACTCCACAACGATGCGCGCACCCGTCGGTCGTCTCCGGGCTCGAGGGTCGCGGCGAGCAATGCGAGAAGCGCTTCCGCCGGCTCGTGGGCAAAGACCGACGCGTGTCCGGTGACCACGGTGGGAACTCCGATCCGCCGCAGCGCGGCCTGAACCCTGAACGCTTGGTCATTGCTGCGCGTGAGGACCGCGATGTCGTCGGGGCGCACCGGCGACGATTCCAGGCGGGCGCCACCGGTCAGCAGCTCCAGCACCAAGGCCGCCGTACCTTCGGTGGAATCCGCCTCCGGGTCGCGACGCCACAGGAGCTGCACCGGGGCGGGATGTTCGAGATCGACGAAGCGGTCGACCGCGCCCGGTCGCGGCGTCACGTCGACGAAGCCAACGCCCTCCATGGCGAAGGGGGCGGCACGCGCGAAGACCGCATTCACGCCGCGCACCAACCCAGGGTCGCTGCGCCAATTCATGGCCATCGTATAGCGTCGGCTCGCCTCAGTACGTCGGGCCGCCTCGAGGTACGCGAAGATATCGGCCCCCCGAAACGCGTAAATCGCTTGCTTCGGATCGCCGATGAGCATCGCCTCGTCGCGTGACCAGATCCGCCGAATGATCCCGTACTGCACCGGGTCGGTATCCTGAAACTCGTCGACGAGGGCCACGGGGTATCGCGCGCGGATCCAGGCCGCGAGCCGCGCCCCCCGGGGGCCATCGAGCGCATCCTGGACCGTACGCAGCAATCCGTCGAAGCTGAGACGGCCGGCCGCGGCCA
Source organism: Myxococcota bacterium (assembly GCA_039027095.1). Taxonomy (GTDB): domain Bacteria; phylum Myxococcota_A; class Polyangia; order Polyangiales; family Polyangiaceae; genus JAPYTK01. Next base: position 110,653 of record JBCCLB010000015.1, on the reverse strand, counting down.
ATCGCTCGGGCAGCGCCCGACGGCCGACCGAGACGAGGGCGCGGACCTCTTCCCGATACCGCCACGCCCAATAGGGTGCCACGCGTTCCATCGCCTCGAGGTGGCGGTCGACGGCGCCGAAGAAAGGGTCGTCCGCGACCCGGTGCCCTTTTTTGGTGTTGCGGCCGATCTCGGCCGACGAAAAGCGCCCGAGCGCGTCCGACGGAGGTTCGCGCCCCTCGGCGAGGGCGTGGGCGACACGGTCGATTCGCTTGGCCACCGCCGGCGGGTTTTTTTGCGTGTCGCCGAGAGCCGTTTCGACCCGGTCGCGCGACCAGTGCGACGCCAACGTGGCCACGAGGGTGGCGACATCCGGGGGTGCGGGTGGCTCCGGGTCGTGGTCCGCCGCGGGGACGATCGGCATTTCCGGCCGCGACGCGGTGGCGCGGAGCAGCGCCATCAGCGGGGAGGGGGTGAACTTTTCGGCCACGAGCGCCGCGTGCTCTTCCGAATCGAGCTCCCGAAGCCGCGCTCCGAGGTGGTCGTGCAGGATGTCGGCGACGATCCCATCGGTGTCGGCGGACAACTCCAGGTCGAAACGTCGCCCGCTCTCGAACGCTCCGTCCACGAGGACCCGATGACAGAAGCCGTGAAGGGTAAAGACCGCCGCCGCGTCGAGTTGCAGCACTGCCGCCGACAGGTTGGCCCTCGCCTCGGCGTCGAGGGACAACCCGGAGTCCCCCCCCTTGGCCGCCGTTACGAGCCGGTTTCGAATCCGCCGCCGGAGCTCCGCGGTCGCCGCTTCGGTAAACGTGACGACGAGGATCTGGTCGATGGAGTAGGCGCCCGAAGCGACCAGCCGCACCAACAGGGTCGTGATCGCGTAGGTCTTGCCGGTACCCGCGCTCGCCTCGACCAAAAATCCCTTCGTCGTATCGACGTCACCCGCCGCGAACGGCTTCATCCCAGAATCTCCAACGCGGCCACGAGGGGCGCGAAGACCCGGGTCGCCGCTTCGCGAAAGGAAGGACCGAGCCGCGCGTAGGCGAAGGGCTGCGCGTCGTCGGCGAGCACGCTCGCGTCAGGGGAGAACACCCGCCCCACGTAGGGGTCGCGGGCCCAGACGCTTTTTTTCCACAATCCGTCGACGCTGCCCCGTTTGCCTCCCGCCTCTTTGCGCACGAGCGCGAACCCCGCGCGCGGAAACACGAGCAACGGCTCTCGTTGGCCAATCGCGTAGAGCTCGAGCAAGTCATCGAGGCGCTGCGCGGCGTCGTCCACGGGTCGGAAGCGGTAGTGATGCGTCGGGGCCGCGCTCTCTTCCGTTTGGTAGCCCTTGTCCGGGCGGCCCACGAGGTGGCTCTCCCGCGGGGAGTTCGCGTTGAGCAGCAAGTGACGGAGCCACAAACGCACGAGCTGCTTGCCGCTGACTTTGACGTAGCGGGCCTCCACCTGACGCTTTCGCCACACCTCGACCTCCCCCGCCACCATCACCCCGCTCGGGAGGCGCGCCGCGATGGATTCCCGGGCCGCCGCCGCCGCCCCCTCACGGAGGGCGAGGGCCTGCACGCAGAGCGGTTCCACCGGACGCATCAGGGCCGCCAGTTCAACCTCACCCGCGGCGCCCAACGGCAGCGCGCCCCGGGCGGCGGCCAGCTCGAGCAATTGGCTCCGCGGGGTGTCGGCGAGCCGCAACTCGAGCAATTCCTGTCCGAGTCCGTACCGCGCCAACGGGTCCAATACGATGGGATCGCGATCCTCGATCGCGCGCTCTTCCCGGTGGAGCACGACGCCGATGCGTTGCTCGAACAAGTAGCGAACCGGCGCCTCGAAGAACCGGATGAGATCCTCGAGCGCGACCGTCTGCGCGGTCCCTTCCCACGCGGGCAGGGGCGCGGCGAACGGAGGGGACGTCGCGCGCGGGGGCTGTTGGCGTGCGACCGCCGCCCCAAAGGCGGCGCGGTCGAAACTGAACCGCCGCGGGTCTGTCCCATCGAAGTACGCGGGGTCGAAGGGCTGGGCCTTATGCATCACCGTCATCGCCCCCCAGGCCCCCTCGGCGTCGGCGGGGCGGGCCGCGTGCGCCACCGCATCGAACAACTCCTGGACCACCGTCGAGGCGGGTCGGGCCTCGTCCGTGCGGGGGTCGCGTCCTCCGTAGCTGATCCAAAGGGCCTTCCGCGCAGAGGTGATCGCCTCGAGAAACAGGTAGCGGTCGTCGTCGCGACGGGTGCGGTCTCCGCGTCGCGGCGCGTGGGCGGTGAGGTCGAAGCTCGGCGTGGCGGAGCGGCGAGGAAAGCTTCCGTCCTCCATCCCGAGCAGGCAGACCAGCCCGAACGGGATCGCGCGCATCGGCATCATCGCGCAAAACGTGACCCCCTGCGCCAAGTAGCCGCGGGCCACCCCCTGCCGCCCCACCTCGGCCTCGAGCGAGCGTGCCACCGCCCCCGCCCCCAACGGAACCGCGGTCGCCCCCCCGGCGTCGACCCAGTCGGCGATCCCGCGTTGCAGTTGCGCGATCGCCGACGCGTGCGGCTCGCCGTCGTCGAGCACGGCATCGATGACCCGGAGCAAAACGGGTCGCCACGCCGCCACCGGGCGCGGCTCCTCCAGGTCGCCCACCACCTCGAACACGCGCTCGGCGAAGTCCGCAAACACCCCCAACAGCTCGGTGTCGCGCCCCTCCACCTCGTCGTAGGGCAGCCGGCCGCGGTACAAGGCCCGCCCTTCGAGGGGCAGGGCGTAGCCGAGGAGGAGGCGCTCGAGCCCGAAGCGCCAGGTGTTGCGATGATCGTCCGGTTGCCCGTGCGCCACCCGGTGCGCCGCATCGCGGCCCCAACGAATACCGGTCTCGGCCGTCCACGTCCGGAGCTTCGAGAGTTCTTCCGCCCCCACCCCGAAGCGGCATCGGACCGCCTCGAGCGCCAGAACGTCGAGCAACTCCGACGCCCGGAGCCGCGAGCCCACCAATGCGAGGACCCGAAAAAAAGCGTCGATCGCCGAGCTCTCCGATTGAATCGACCGGTCGGCCACGCAGTAAGGGATGAACCGAGGGTCGTCTCGAGGCAGGCCAAACGTCGCCTCCACCAGGGGCCCGTAGCGTTCGAGGTCGCTGCACATCACCACCACGTCGTGAGGGGCGAGGTCCCCCTCTCCCAAGCGAGCCAATAATTGATCCTGCAGCACTTCGACCTCGCGCCGGGGACCGTGGCAGACGTGGAGACGGAGGCTGCCATCGCTCGGGTCGACGCCCTCCCACGGTCCCCGCACCGCGTCGCGCAAGTCGCGTTGAAGATGCTCGAGGCAACTGCGCGGGGGGCCGGACGGGACGGGAGGATCGTCCTCGTGGACGACGATCCCCGCCGCCTCGCGGATCCCCTCGAACAAGTTCTGTTGATCCGCGCCGAGCCGGCCGAGGGAGGCCAGAAGCGGCACCGACGCGGCGTACCCCGCGTCTTCGTCCGCCGCGCCCCGTTGCAGCGCGCGCGCCCGAGCGCGCGGCGTCGGATCGTCGGCGAAATACCCACGAGATGGCACCGGCCAAAACCAGTGCACGTCGTGCGCGCGGGCGAGGTGGGTCACCCATCGCAGATACAGCGGGGGCAGCACGCCGAACCCGAAGAGGAAGATGGCGGGGGGGACGTCCCCGTCGTCACCCGCTGCGACCGCGGCGGGGGCCGACAACAGCTCGGTCTCGAGGGACGCGATGTGGTCGCGGCCGAGGCTCGCTTCGAGCTGACGCCACAGCCCCGGCGCCCACGGTGCCGCCGACGCGTGCACGTCGTTCCCCGCCGACCACGCCCGCAACCAATCGGGTCGGAACAGCAGGTATCGGTCGAAGACGTCGGCCAAGCGCTCGGCGAGCTGGAGCGACCCGATCCCCGTTTGGGGTCCGCTGCCGTCGGTCGCCCCGACGTAGCGGTGAAGCGCATCGGCGCCGGGCGTCTCGGCGTCCATCGCCGCCAGCGCGGACAAGACGCCCCACGACAATCGGCGCCGGGCGTACGCGTCGAGGGCCTCGGGCGCCCGTCCGAGCGCGCGCTCCATCACCCAGCGCAGAAAGGCGTCGGGGTAGCGCACCCGGTCGGCGACAAACACACCCAATCGCCGGCTGAGGGCCCGGGTGACCCATACCGCCATGCCCCGCCCCGGTACGACGAGAACTGGCGGGTTGAAGACGCTGTCTGTCACCGCCCCGTAGGCGTCGGCGAGCGCGTCGGCGAGGTCCTCGGTACGCTCGCTCCGGTGGATGGTCAGGGCCGCCACGGCCCGCCACCCTGGCGCAATTCCGCGGCGACCGGAACCGCCGTGGCCGCCTACTGATGGAGGCGAAAGGCGTAGTCGGAGCAGAAGTCGTCGACCTCGATGGCGACCGACTGGAGTCGAAGGTGCACCGTGAGGTCGGCGTTCTCGACCGGGGCCGGGCAGACGACGTCGTCGATGGAGAAGCCGCCGGTGTTGCTGCAGCAACCCGCCCGCCCCTCACCCGACACGTCGGGCGCCGTGCCGAACGGACAGGTGAAGCTCGGCGGCGCGTCCGCGCCCACGCAGGAGACGTATTGGCACACCATCAGGCCCGGCTCTGCGTCCATGATGAGGGTCGGCTCGGCGAAGCAGCCTTCCACGCGTGCGGCCGTGTACGTGTACCAGTCAGCGTCGAGGTTGTCGGTGATGCGCCCCGTGACCTCCGGCGGTCCGGCGTCGTCACACCCGGAAAAACCGTCGCCGAGGTCCAGGGCCGTGGCCTCGGTCTCCGGCGCGTCGGTCGTCTCGGCGTGGCACGCTGCATCCCCTCCGTCATGACCGGCCCCCCCGGGCCACGCCTCGAGGCCGAGGATGCCGGCGTAGTCGATGTCGTCGGTACCGGCGAGGGCACCCTCGAAGTCGATCACCCAGTCGTACGCGGCGAGCCGCCCGGGGCGGGTGATGTCGTCCCACCGGCGGACGAAGTTGCGGTCGGCAGAGGACGGGCGCTCGGCCCAGCGGCACGCCTCCCGGGCATGACCCGAGTGGTAGACGCTGTAGGCCGCCCGCGCCCGACTTCGCGCATCGGTCACGCACGAGGCGTCTTCCGCGTGAAGGTACGCGTCGACCAACAGCCCGAGGCCGAACTCCAGATTGGTCAGGAGATCCCACCCGGCCGCGCCGGCGTAGACCGCGTCGTGGTGCCATTGGTCGTCGAGCTGCATCACCCCGTGGTGATGGCCGCGTCCTCCGCGCATGAGCCGCACCGCTCCGTCGATGCGCTTGTAGTGCCCAAAGTACGACTGCTGGTAGACCGTCGCCAGGGCGGTCAGCACGAAGGCCTCGGCGGTGTCCTCCGACCACGCGTCCCGGGCCCCGACGCGGTCGGCCGCGATGTGAGACGACACCGCGATGGTCTTGACCAGCTTGGCGATGACCGGCTTTCGGTCGGCCCACGGGCCGATGCGATCTTCGATGATGAGCCCCGGGTAGCGGGCTTCCACGGTGGCCGCGACATCGACCGCGAGCCCCTCCGCCTCCAGCGCGCGAGGGTCGCACCACGATCCGATCTCGCCCCAATTGCCGTCCCAGTCTTCGGGCACCGACGCCCCCCCCAACGTGCACGCGTAGTGCTCGGGGGTCGCGGTGAAGTCGCCACGGGTCTGCTCGTAGTCGGCGCAGGCGGATAGGGCGGTGGCGGCGCCGAGGAGCGCCACGGCGATGAACGAGGAACGTCGGATGGGTCGCATGGGTGGGTCTCGCCGTCTGGTCCGCCGGTAGACAGCAGGCCCACAAGCACGCCCAATGCCATACATCTGGCACGCACGTAGGGCTCGGTCATTATCGACCTTTATCGAGCGATCCCAGCACCTTGACCCCGACATGAGGACCGAGCGCCCCACCTTACCTGGGGATCCTGGAGTGGTCTAAAGTAGATCCATCCAGAAGCGACGACCCGCCTCGACCGGGGCGCGTGGGGGGGCGGCGGCTTCAGCCGGTGGCGGCGACGGCGGCCCCGCCGCCAGGGCCACGCTCGGAACGGAGGTAAGCCCACAAGCCGAGGGCGAGTGCGAGCACCGAAATGGCCCCACAGGCGGCGCCCCATACCCAGTAGGGCAGCAACAAGGCCTCGGCCATCTGAGCGACGTCGGACGGCATGGGCCCCCGGGCCGTCTGGGCCGTCTCGGTGAACAAGTAGTCTCCGCGCGTGAAGACGCTCAGGGCGAGGTTGACCGCGATGAACACGAGCGTGAAGCGCGACCACCATGCGTTGCCGAACCGGACGACCGCGACGAGGGCGACGACCAACAGGGCCACGAAGGCGAAACCGAACAGGTTGCGAACCACCAGGACCAGCGCCAACGCGAGCAACCCGGCGAGGGTGCCCAAGCCCCACCGCGCGAGCTTCTCGCGCCGTGCCGCCCCGAAGAGCAGCATCGACGCGAAGGCGGGGCCGACCAGTCCTCCTGCGGCCGTGAACGCGGCTTGAAGCCGGCCGTCGGTCGCCGTGAGCGCCGCCCCCGACCCATCGGCGTACATCTCGAAACGCAGGAACGAGCCGCCGCTCAGCACCGCCGCCACCCCATGACCGAGCTCGTGGGCCAACGTAGAGAGCAACATGAGCGGCCACGCCAGGTAGTGCACGACGGGCACGTGCGGCAGAACCAACGTCACGACCGCGGTGGCGACGAGAAGCGCCATCGCGCGCGACCGGGAGGACCACCCCGATGGTGCCGACGACGCCCGTGTGCGGTCTCGGTGATTCATGCCGCCAGCTCCGTCATGCCCTTCCAAACGTGGCGCACCCCCGCCCGCGGCGCAACGGGGCCCGGGAGGCGCGCTCAGAGAGATGCCGCCGCGAAGGTATCGCAGGCGTCGATGTCGCCCCGCTCGAGACCGCGCCGAAACCACCGGGCCCTCTGGGCGCTCGTCCCGTGGCTGAACGACTCGGGTTGAACCTCGCCCCCGGCCCGACGCTGCAGCCGGTCGTCCCCAATCGCGGCGGCCGCGGTCAGCGCCTCGTCGATGTCGCCCTTCTCGAGGAGGTCGCGCTTGCGGGTGCCATGGGCCCAAATGCCCGCGAAGCAGTCCGCCTGGAGCTCCAGCCGCACCGACAGACCCGTCGCCCCCTTTTGCTCCGACTTTGGGGCGCGGTGCACGCGCGTCGTATCGCCCCGAAGATTCTGCACGTGGTGGCCGATCTCATGCGCGATCACGTACGCCTGCGCGAAGTCCCCGGGGGCGCCCAGTTCGCGGTGGAGCGCGTCGTAAAAAGAGAGGTCGATGTACACACGCTGGTCGGCGGGACAATAAAACGGGCCGATGGCCGCATCGCCGAGCCCGCACGCGGACTTCGTTTTGCCCGAGAAAAGCACCAACTTCGCCCGCACGTACCGCTTCCGTCGCTGTTCGAAGAGTACCGTCCAGGTGTCCTGAGCATCGTCCAATACCGTGCCGACGAAGGCCCTTTGGGCATCGATGGCGCCTGCCGTTCCGGCTCCCGCGGGTGCCTTCCGCGCGACCGGGGTCGGTCCGGTAAGGCGCTGCAATCCCCCGAGGGCGAGATAGCCGCCGACGAGAACGACGGCCCCGACCCATCCGAAGCGGGACCGAAGCACGAGCGACAACAGCAACATGAAGCCGCCGCCGCCTCCCCCGCCGTAGGTCTCTCCGCGTCGGTCGATGATGTCGGGACTGTCGTGATCGTCGTCGAATCGCATGCCGGCATGTGGGTGGTTGGTGGTCACAGAACCTACCACGAGCGTCGTTATCTTTCCCTCGAGCGCCCTGGCTGCGGTAAACCCATGACGCGGGGTGTGGCGATCGTTGGCGTCGAAGGCCGCGCTCGCCAAAGCTTCCCGAGATGGATTCAAGCCCTGTTGCGGGGATTCGCAGAGGCAAGGCGGTTGATCTTCATCGCGCCCCCGGGCGCGCTTTTGGGTGTAGGAAGTCAATGATGAGGAAGGGGTTTGCAAGGTTGTCGCTGGTTCGTTTCTCGCTGTGCTTGACCGCCGGCGCTGTGCTCGCCACCGCTGGGCTCGCCACCGCTGGGCTCGGCGCTGGGTGCGCTTCGGGCACGGCCGGGGAGGACACGAGCGACTTTACCGAAACGGACGGCGCCACCGTGACCACCTCGGCCGCCGGCGGGGCGGGCCCCGGAGCGAGCACGACCGCCGCCAGCACCGCCACGACGGGCGGGGGCGGAGGCGGCGACGCCGGCGCCTCGTCGTCATCCTCCGCCGGTGCCGGCGGCGACCCGGGCCCGACGTGCACGCCCCCCCAGCATCTCTGCGACGGCATGTGCGTGGGGAACACGGTCGCGAGCGGATGCACCAACTCGGTGACGTGCGACCCCTGCCCCGAGCCATCGAGCAACGGGGCCGCCACCTGTACGCCGAACGGTGACTGCTCGGTCGCATGCGACGCGGGGTACACCGCGGTGGGGGGACAGTGCCAATGCGCCACGGAGTGTTGCAGCGAAGCCGACTGCAGTGGCAACGAGGTGTGCACGGCGCAGGGCCAGTGCACTTCGGACTGTGGCCTCCTGAGCAACCCCGCCGGCTTCCTCGCGTGCAACCTGTTTTGCCAAGTCATCAACTCGAGCTGCGCCTCCAACGGAACCTGCGGCTGTCAGTAGTCCGGGTGGCAGTAGTCCGGGTGGCAGCAGTCCAGATGGCCGTCGACCGGATGCGTGGCATGGCGTGCGCCGGGCCGTCGCTGGCGCGACTTGGGACGCGCCCTTGCGCGGTGTAGCCTCCGGCGGTCATGCGGCTCTCGCCGGGCGTTTGGATCACCCCCGTCGTTCGCCTCGTTCGCCCCCTGGGGGCGGGGGGGATGAGCACGGTGTGGGTGGCGGCGCACATGCGTCTGCACACTCAGGTGGCGGTGAAGGTCCTCGCGATGGAGCTTCGCCGCGACGACAACGCGCGGGCGCGCTTTCGCCGTGAGAGCCGCCTGTGGTCGCTGATTCAGTCACCTCACCTGGTGCAGACCCTGGACGCGGGGGAGCTCGAAGACGGGACGCCCTTCATGGTCATGGAGTGGCTCGAAGGAGAAACGCTGTCGCAGCGCCTGGAGCGAGAACGCAACCTCTCTCCTTACGACACCCTGGCCATCGTTCAGCAGCTCGGGCGCGCGCTCACCTCGGCCCACACTGCGGGCGTGGTGCACCGGGACATCAAGCCGGCCAACCTCTTCCTGCTGCGCAGCACCTCGACGCCGCTCCTCAAGGTCCTCGACTTCGGCGTCGCCAAGCGCACGGCGCACGCTACGTTCAACGATACGGTGGCCGTACGTACCCTCGCCGACGAACCGCTCGGGACCCCCCATTTCATGAGCCCAGAGCAGCTTCGGAGCCCCTCCGAGGTCGACCACGCAACCGACCTCTGGGCCGTGGCCGTGGTGACGTACCGACTCCTGCTCGGCGTTCGGCCCTTCGACGCGGAAGACTTCCCCGCCCTCTGTTTCAGCATTCTCTCCGGCGAGTTCGCCGTCCCCACGTCCTTCGACCCGAGCTGGCCCGCCGGTCTCGATGGCTGGTTCCGACGTGCGTTCAGCCTGCAGCCCAGAAGCCGCTTCGAGAGCGCCGAGCACGCGGTGCGCGAACTCGAGCAAGCCCTCGCGCCGTTGGGACCACATCGTCCTCGCCCTGCTCCCGCGCCCGCTGACGAATTGGACGACGGAGACGAGCCGCAAACGCGTCCCCGGTGACGCCGCCACGGCGGACCACGCGATCATGGCCACGGCAGCCTCGACCCGATCCGACGCAGCGGCGCCTCGCGCGACGCTCGAGGCCCTCACCGGTCAGCTTCACGCCGTCGTCCGGGGCAAACCGAGGGCGGTCGAGCTGCTGCTCGTCGGCGTGCTCGCCGGCGGGCACGTGCTCATCGAAGACGTGCCCGGGGTGGGCAAGACCACGCTCGCCAAAGCCCTCGCCCGCGCCAGCGACGTCGCCTTCAAGCGGGTGCAATTCACGCCCGACCTGCTCCCCTCCGACATTCTCGGCACGGAGATCCTCAACCCCAAAGAGGGCACGATCGAGTTTCACCGGGGCCCGGTCTTCACCAACGTGTTGCTCGCCGACGAGATCAATCGCGCGTCGCCCCGAACGCAATCGGCCCTGTTGGAAGCGATGAACGAGGGCCAGGTCACGATCGAAGGCCGGCGCCACCCCCTCCCCGACCCCTTCTTCGTCGTCGCGACCCAAAATCCGGTCGACTTCGAGGGCACCTATCCGTTGCCCGAGGCGCAGCTCGACCAGTCATCTTGCGGCTCGCCATCGGTTACCCCGACGAGGAGAGCGAGTTGTCGATCTTGGTCGACCGCCACCGCCGGGATCCCCTCGACGACGTCACCGCGGCGCTCGACGCCGACGCGCTCCGGGCCCTTCAAGCGTCGGTAAGGGAGGTTGTCGTCGACGAGCTCGTCGCCCGCTACATCATCAAGTTGGCCGCCGTCACGCGCGACCACCGGGACCTCGACTTGGGGGTCAGCCCCCGCGGCGCCCTCGCGATGTACCGCGCCGCCCAAGCCCGCGCCTTCGTGCACGGACGCGCCTACGTGTTGCCCGACGACGTGCAAGCCCTCGCTGGTCCCGCCTTCGCCCATCGGGTGACCCTGCGCGCAGACGCGCGGTACGGCGGGACGAGCGACGTCGCGTTGATCGCCGATGTGGTAGCGGCCGTCCCCGTGCCCACGTGACCGCGATCGACCCGATGAACTTCGCGCGCCTCAATCACATCCTTCTCCCTTCGACCCGCGATGCGCGCGACCGCCTGCGCCAAAGCTGGCGCTGGCGCCTGGTGACGCCCGTCGCTTGGTTCTATGCGGTGCTCTCCGACGAGGGGCGCGCCCTCGCCATCGTCACCCTCTTCGTGGGTACGGCCGGGGTCCAGGTCGGGACCACGCAGGTCTTCGTGCTCTGGGCGGGCCTGATCGGGCTCTTCTGCGGCTCGATGCTGGTGCGGCCCGCGTTCGGCCTGCGTCGCGTGACGCTTCGGGTGAGCGCCCCGCCCCGGGTGGCGGCGGGGGCGCCCATGCGTCTCACGCTCACGCTCGACAACCCGACGGACACCCCCCACGACGCCATCCGCCTGCGCGGCCCCTTTCTTCCCTGGGACGGCAAGTACGTCACCAAGCCGCCCCGCTTCGGTCGCCTCGAGGCTGGCGGCCAGGTGCGCGACGACGTGGAGGCGACGTTCATCCAGCGCGGTCACCATCACCTCGATCCCTTCTTCGCGAGCTGTTTGCTTCCGTTCGGGCTCATCCAGGGCCCCACCATCGCGAGCGACGGCTGCAAGTTTCTCGTCGTCCCCAGGCTCGCGCGCGTGACCCGCCTCACCCTCCCCGAGGCGGCGACGAGTCGCTCCGGACACCGAGGACGGCCCCAGACGCGTCGCGACCGCCCCGCCGACGCCTCGGAGTTGGTCGGCGTACGTCCCTACCGCCGCGGTGACCCGGTCCGGGACCTCCACGTGCGGACGTGGGCGCGGACGGGCACCCCGCACGTCCGACAGTACCAGCCCCTTCGTCAGCGGCGCGTCATGCTGTTGGTCGACACGGCCGTACCGGGCGCGGGGGAGCGGGCGCTCGAGGCTGCGATCTCGCTGGCGGCCGGGGTGGCCGAGCACCTCGTCCGGACCCAGCTCGACCGCGTCGTCGTCGGCGACGAGATCCACCGTCTTCCGCCCGGACGGGCCGGGCTCGACCGGACCCTGGACCTCCTCGCCACCGCCGAGATTCATCGGGCCGAGCGCGATCCCCTCGACCTCGTCGTGGATCCGGTCGCGGCCGTAATCGTGACGCCATCGGTCGAAGGACGCGCCCTGGCCTGGTTGACCTCGCTCGAGGGTCGCGGCGTCCCGGTGCGCCTCTTACGGGTGGCGGCAGCGCCCTGGTGGTCCCGAACCCCGCCCCCGCCCGCGCGTCACCCCCGGGAGCGCGTCGTCGAGGCCGTCGACATCGAAAAGGGGCGATGGCTGACCCTCTGACCCCCCGTCCCGGGCCTACGACCGGCCGCTCGCCCTGGTGGTCGTCACCCCGGGCGGTCGCGCTTCCGCTGGCGGTGACCCTGCTGCTCTTCGCGATCGTCGGCCCCGCGGCGCTCGCCGCCCTCCTGGCCGGACTCTTGGTCATCGCGGTCGTGGTCGGCCCCCGGGTGAGCGCCGGGCGGCTGGCGCAGGGGATGTTTTTCGTCCCCGTGTTCTCGATCGCCATCGTGACGATCGCGACCGCATTCCCGCAGCCGGCGGGCGCGCTGCTCGAGCTCCGCACCCCATGGCGGGCGTTCGGCGGGGCCACCCTGTTGGTGGCCGTTCTGCGGCTCTTCTTCGCGTCTCCCTGGGGAGGCGTGCCCGCGACCCTCGGCCTCACCCTCGTTGGCTTCACCGCGTGTGGCGGCGTCAACCGAGGTTGGCTCTACCCCGCGTTCGTCGTCCTGTTCCTGGGGGCGACGGCGTTCGCACGCCGGTACGGCGACCCGGGCCACGGTCCGCTCACCGGCATCGCGCGTCGCCGCGCGTGGGCCATCGCCGCGCTCGGTGCCGTGGCGGCGGCGGTGGCGGTGGCGCTCGTGGCGTCGATCCCGCAGGCGCATCGCTGGGCGGTCCGACAGGTGATGCAAAGGGTCGTCGCCCGGACCGGATTCAGCGACCGGCTCGATCTGGGCGACCTGCGGGGATTGCTCGAATCCGAAGATCGCGTCCTCCGCATCCGGGGCGGGGCGCCACCGCTGCTGCGCGGGGTCGTCTACAACCGGTATAAGTTCGGTCGCTGGTCCCACCCCGAGCGGATCCGCAGCATCACCCCCCCCATGGCCCCCGTCGGCGATGACGTCGTCGCCATCGAGTTCATCGACGACGAACCGAAGCGCTACTTTCTGCCCCCCGGGGCTCGGGACGTCGCCGTGTCGACAGGGTACGCGCTCGTGGATCGGATGGGCATTCTCGCGCCGGTCGCGGCCGAGCCCGCGCAACGGGTTTGGTATCGGCCGGGCGAAAGCCCTACCTTCCCGGTCGATCCGCCCGCGCCGGAGGATCTCCGCATGCCGGTATCGGTATTCTACGCGCTGAAGCCCTACGCCGAGGCGTGGACCCGAGACACGGCGGCCGACCCCACCGCGCGCCTCCAAGCGTTGGCCCGAGAGCTGGGCGCCCGTCACGCCTACTCGCTCGACAACGAAGTGCCCTTCGGCGTCGATCCGGTCGTGTCGTTCATCCGCGAGGGTCGCAGTGGACACTGTGAGCACTTCGCGTCGAGCTTCGCGCTCCTCGCGCGAACGCTGTCCATCCCCGCCCGCGTGGTAGGAGGCTATCGCGTCACCGAGTACAACGCCGTCGGAGGGTACGCGCTGGTACGGGAGCGCGATGCGCACGCTTGGGTCGAAGCGTGGGACGGCGCGCGGTGGCGCACGTTCGACCCCACCCCCGCGGTGCCGGCCTTGGCGTCTCGGGGTCAAACGCCGTGGCTCGCGGCCGTCGCCGATGCGGCGGGCAGCCAATGGCTCGCGTTTCTCGACTGGCTCGACGCGCGTACCCCCGCCGAGATGCTCGTTCCCCCGTCGGTCTTGATCCTCCTGCTCCTCGCGGTGCGTACGTGGCGTCGACGCCGCTTCCCGACCGGGCCGGCCTCCGCCGGACCTCTGGCTTGCTTCCAAGACCTCAGTGAGGCGCTGTCGCAGGCCGGACTACCCCGCCACCCCGCCGAGACGCCGGTCCAATGGGCCAACCGCATCGTGGCCGACCCAAGTCTTCCCGGCGAAGCCGCGGCCGAAGCCGCCGCCTTGCTGCACCGGTATGCGGCCTTGAGATACGGCCAACGGGGCCACGAGAAGGACCTCGCGAGGGACGTGGCCGCCTGGACGACCTCCCTCCGCGCGTGACGCGACGTAGGTGGGCTCTCAATGAGCCGCCCTACTCAAAGAGCGCCGCCCTACTCAAAGAGCGCGGCGACCAGGGCCACCACCGGCGCCGCGGTGGGGCGCCCGTGTTGCCAATCACCCCCCTCGCAGGCGCTGCCTCCGATGTCGATATGGACGAAAGGAAGCAGCACCTCCGCGTCGCGATGGCCGTGGGCGGCGAGACCGGATGCGATGAGCAGAAAAGCGGCGGGAAACTGGTGACCGCGCGCGGTGGCCGAGGAGGGCGCGTTGTTGCAATTGATGACGTCGTCCGCGCGGGAGCGGGGCCGGATGAAGTCCCAGTCTTCGCGACGCAGCCGCGACGTTTCGAAAGGATCGCCCCATCGTTCGCCCGCGTCGGCGAGGCGCACTCCGATCCCCTGCTGGCGGGCCGGGCGATTCTCGACCGTAAGGCTGTAGGGGCCCATCGCGAGCGCAGCGTGGCCGGTGAGGGTGGCGCATGTGAACAGGGTGGGGGACGGCGCCGTACGCGCTTCCTCGCGGAGATGGCTCAGGAGGTCGGCCATCACCAGCCGCCCTTCGGCGTCGGTGTTTCCGATCCGCACCCGGACCCCGCTATGGCCCGTGATGATCTCGTCGGCGACGAACGCTTCCGCCCCGATGCTGTTCCGCACCACGCCGAGTTCGGCCACCACCTCGACCCCTTCGGGCTTCAGCTCCGCGATCGCGAGCATCATGCCGGCGATGGCGGCGGCGCCCCCCTTGTCGCGGCTCATACCGGCCATGTGGCCACCGACCTTGAGGTCGGCGCCGCCGGTGTCGTAGGTGACCCCCTTGCCGGCAAAAAAGAGGGTCCGGCGCACCTCGCCCGCGGGTCGGTACCGAAGCCGAACGATGCGGGGATGGTGGCGCGCCACCGGGAACGACGCCCGCGCCACCGCGGACAACACGGGGTAGTCTCGGACGATCACGTCGAGGTCGTCGACCACGTCGACGTCGATGCCGGTATCGGCGAAGGCGTCGCGGCACCGTCGGGCAAACGCAGGCGGCGCCATTCGCTCCGGCTCGGTACCCCCGAGGTCTCGGGCGAGGCGACGTCCCCGCTCGACCGCCCGCACCCAGGCGGCGAGTTCGGAGGAAACGGGCCCCGCGAGCGAGGCCAAACCGAGCTTCTCGACCGGCTCCACGGGAGGGTCGAGCGGCCGCCCGTCGCCGGGGACGCGGGCTTCGTAAGGCTCCCAAAGCCCTCCCATGGCGCCGAGCGCACTCACCGCGACGGCCTGGGCGAGGTCGGGACGATCGGCCATCGGAGCGACGACGAGCAGCGGCCGTTGCGCCCCCGCGTCTCGAGCCCGGCGGACCGCCGCCGCCGCCGCGTCTCGGTAGCGGCGCACATCGTCGTACTCTTTCGTGAGGTCACCGACCGACGCGAAGACGAGCCGCGTTCCCGGGACGCCCTCCGTCACCACGAGATGGGCGCCGCCGGCCCCATCGAACGACGCATCCGCCGCCCGCGCCCGCGTCAGCCCCTGGTCGACGGCCGGCAGCGACGTGGTCGCCCCCGCCGGCGCCACGAGGACCAACGCATCCCATCCCCCCGACACCTTTTCCTCCGCCGCTCGTTCCAGGACCCGCGCGACGTCGTTCTCGATGACGAGTTCCACCATGTGCGTCCGTTGTAGCGGCGTGGGCCGCGCACGAAAAGCCGGGGGGCGACCGCCGGCCGGGGGCCGCCAACCGAGCCGATCCGGTCCGTCGCTGGTGTCGCGGAGAGGTCTTGACCATGATGAAGCGGCCCACCGGGGGGTGGCGGTGTTCATGGCTGCGCCCCCTCACAAGCTCGAAACGCACGTTCAGACCGTCCTCGCGACGATGTCCGAGCTTCTCGAACTCGAAGACATCTTCGAACTCGGACGGCGTCTGGCGAAGGGCTTCGCGGACCTGGGCGCGGTGATGAGCTGGATCCTGCTGCGGGACGACACGCGGCTCCGGGCGCTTGCCCGCTGGCCGGAAGAGCAAACCGATGCCCTCTTCGCCACCGTGAAGCTAGGAGCGCTGATGGACTTCAGTCTCCCGCTGCAAGCCCGCGAGCACCCTTACGTCCGGGTCATGGCGGCGGGTGAGGCCCGCTACATCCAGGGCGCCGAAGCGATCGCAGCCCATCTCGCCGCCGTCTTCGACGTGCCCCGGGACGTGCTGCCCGCCATCCAGCGATCCCTGCACGGCAAGTCGAGCGTGGTGCTCCCGCTCATGGCGGGCACCCAACCGATGGGCGTCGCCGCCCTGAATTACGGCGACGACCTCGGGGAAGCGCAGCGACAGGCCTTCGCGATTTTCGCCCGAAGTGCCGCGACCTTGCTTCGCTTCAAGCGCGAGGTCATCGGCAGGGAACGGCTCGTTCGTGAACTCGAGGCCGCCCTCGAGGGCGAACGGCGCACCCGTGACGAGCTCGCCCGCGCCGAGCGTCTCGCCGCGCTGGGAGAGATGGCGGCCGTGGTCGCCCACGAAATTCGCAACCCCCTGGCCGTCATGCAGAACAGCCTCACGGCCCTTCGGCGCCACGTCGACGACGCTCCCGAAGCAGCCCTGCTGCAGCGCATTCTCGACGAGGAGGTCGACCGGGTCGGACGCATCATCGACGACATGCTCACGTTCGCCGCGCCCACCGATGCCGACCGCGAGAACGTCGACGTGGCCGAGTTGCTCACCCGCGCCGTCTTCGCGGCCGAACAGCAATGCGGGCCGACCGAATCCGTCGTGATCGAACGGAAGATCGCGACGCCCATGCCCGCCATTCCCGGGGACGCGCACAACTTGGTGCAAGCGATCGTGAACCTGATCGTCAATGCGCACCAAGCCACGCGCGAACAGGGGGGAGGGCGGGTCGTGGTGGAGGCGGGGACGACCGCGAACGAGGGTCCCCCGCGCGTTCGGGTGCGGATTCGAGACGAAGGTGCCGGCATGGACCCCAGAACGTTGGCGCACGTGTGGGAGCCCTTTTTCACCACCCGAGCCGAAGGTACGGGCCTCGGTCTCGCCATCGTGAAAAGAATCGTGGAGGCGCATCGGGGCACCATCGTCATCGACTCTCAACCACGAGAAGGCACCACCGTCACCGTCGAATTGCCGTCGTTTCCTCCCCGCTGACCTTCGCCCATGCCGTCCTGCTTCTCGAGCTGGTTCCGCCGTCGCATCCGGAAGGGACACGTCGCCACCTCGGTCGCGATCACCGTCGCGTCTTCGGCCTCGGCGCAATCGCCCGCGCCCGGCGACGCGGAGCGCGATGCGCCGCCGCCGCCTCCCTCCGCCGGCGCCCCGGCGGCCCCCCCTCCGCCGCCGGTCGTCCGGCCCCGACCCGGCTCTCCGCAGCCGGGTGCCTACCCCCAACCCGGCTACCCACAGCCTGGCTACCCACAGCCCGGATACCCGCAACCCGGATACCCGCAACCCGGATACCCGCAGCCCCGGTACCCCCAACCCGGATACCCGCAACCCGGATACCCGCAGCCCCGGTACCCCCAACCCGGATACCCGCAACCCGGATACCCGCAGCCCGGCTACCCCCAGCCCGGGTACGGGCCTCGACCCAGCTACCCGCAGCCCGGGTACGGCCGCCCTGGTTACCCCCAGCCGGGTCAGCCTCCCCCGCCCGGTTACGGGCGCTACCCTCAACCCGGCTACGCACGCCCGGAAGACCCGCCGCCATCGGCACCCCCCGAAGGCGAGGGGGACCGGGAGCCGTCGCCCGTGGCCTTCGATGTATCGCTCGGGACGACCTTCCCCATCGATGTGGGCCCGCGGCTCTCGCTCGAGATCCCGGGCCGGATCCTCTTCCAATTCGAGCTCGGGTGGTTGCCCGGTGGCTACGCGGACGCGGTGGTGGGGCTGGTGGAAGCTTTCGGCACCGACAACGCCATTCTCGGTCCCGCCATCGAAGATGCCCTCGGCGACTCGGTGGTGGTGCGGGCGGGCGGGGGATGGCGACCCTTCTCGGCGGCGGGCTTCGAGCTGTACGCCGGGTACACGTACATTGGCGTAGGTGGCACGGCCACGCCCGACGTGGTCGCGAGCCTGGTCGACGACGAGCTCGGCGACCAAATCGAGGCGCAATTCGACGGCCCGCTGGGCGTGGGGGCGCAACTCCACAATCTTCACCTCGGCCTCGGGTGGCGTTTTCTCGCCTTCGACGACCACTTGGTGATCCGGGCCCAGGTCGGCTACCTGCACACCCTCGCCGCCTCCGCGACGCTCGACATCCCCGAGGATCGCGACCTCCAGAACAGCGCCGAACCCCTGTTCGACGCGGCGCTCACCGAGGTGGTCACCCGCGACGTCAAACTCCCGCTCTTCGGTTTGAGCGCTGGCTATCGCTTCTAAGCGATGGCGGTCGCGCCATGGTGGTCTTTGGCTCTGTCGCCGTTAAAGACCCGCCATGCGTTTTGCTCTGGTCCGCCCCGCCCGCCTGTTTCTGTCGCTGACCCTCATCGCCGTGGGTCCGACTGCGTGCGGCGATGCCGCGTCTCCCTCGGCCGCAACGCCGAAGACCGGGGAGGCCGACGCGAAGACCCCGAATCCGGCTGAGCCCGCTAAGGAGGCGCCTATGGAGCAAAAGGTACTGGCGGAAGGGGATGCGGCGCCGAAGGTCGAGATGACCCTGCAGGATGGAACGAAGGTCGCGCTCGGCGACCAGAAGGGCCTCGTCTTCGTCTATTTCTACCCCAAAGACGACACGCCGGGCTGCACCGTCGAGGCGAAGGGCCTGCGCGACAACTATGCCGATCTCCAGGAGCGGGGGGTCAAGGTGTTCGGGGTGTCGATGCAGGATGCCGCCTCCCACCAGGCGTTCATCGAGAAACACGAGCTGCCCTTCGGCCTCGTGGTCGACGACGGCAGCGTAGCGCGCGCTTTTGACGTCCCCGTCCAGGGCGAGTTCGCGGCGCGTCATTCGTTTCTCATCAAGGACGGTAAGGTCGTGAAGGTGTGGCGGCGGGTCTCCCCGGCCGAGCACGCCCAGGAGGTTCTCGCCGCCGCCGACGCGAACCGAGCCTGAGGGCGCGTGGGGAGCGCTTCGAGCGCCGGCCGCGCCCGGTCGTGACACAACGGTGATGCGAGCTCTCGGTTCGTGATGAAGCCGTGCTGGGGCGCCGCTCGAGGGAGGGTTTTATTCGTCTCATGACCCGAGACGACAACGCTCCCCGACGACGAGGCCTCCCCCTGCTCCGCGACATCCGCATCGCGAGCCCCTGTTCGGCGTCGTGGCGGGCGATGACCGGCGACGATCACGTCCGGCACTGCGGCCAGTGCGACAAGAACGTCTACGACCTGTCTGCCATGACGGCCGACGAAGCCGAACGTTTGCTCGCCGAGCACGAGGGAGACCTCTGCGTTCGGCTCTACCGTCGCCGCGACGGGACGATCATTCACCGCGACTGTCCGGTCGGCCGGCGCCGGACTCAGATGACGCGTTTTGCCGCGGCCGCGCTCGCAGTGGGAGGCGCCGGGCTGGCCGCCTTTTCCCCCGCCGCCGCCGCCCCCTCCCCGACGCCCGCCACCACCGTCGACCCCGGACTCCGTCCACCCCGCCTCCCTCCCCCGACCGCGGTGCACCCGAACAACGACGATGACCCTCCGATGCCGATGATGGGCGCGATCGCGCCGGAAGGGTCCATCGACGACCCCCCCGCGGTTGAGATGGGCGAAATGGCGCCGAGGCCGACCCCCGCGCCCGCGGTGTCGGCGCCTCCCCCCGCCCCTCGCGTCCGGATGGGCCTCGCGGTCCGTCGTCCGGCCCCGTCGCCCGCACCCGGTGACGGCGTGCCCCGGCTGTAGCCTTCGTGGCGCTTCCCAGGCTCGGACATCTCGGGTAGTCCTCGCCGTCGTCGTCCGGGGCGGCGGCGGGTCGCACGATGTCCCTGAAGTACAAGGCCGTCATCGGCGCCATTTGGACCATCAGCACCAGCGTGGGGGGACGGGCGCTGGGCCTGATCGGCACCCTCCTCATCACGCGCTTTCTGACCCCGGACGCCTACGGCCAGGTCAACACCGCCTGGATCTTCGTCGCCAGCGTCGGCACCTTCGCCGCCCTCGGGGTCGGCCAGTACATCGTGGCCAACCCGCGGGAGGGCGACGACGTGGTCTTTCACGCCACCGTCTACAATCAGCTCGCCACCCTGCTCGTGCTGTTGCCCCTCCCGTGGGTGGCGCCTTACTTCGAGGCTTCGTTCCCCGAATTCGACGAGTTCTTCGGGTACATCCCGCTCCTCACGATCGCCGTCTTCATCGACCACACCGGACACATTCCGAGTCGGGTGCTCGCGCGGGACATGCGCTTCAACATTCTCGGGATCCGCGTGCTCCTGAGCGAGATCGTCTACACGGCCACCGCCCTGGGGCTCGCCGCGGCGGGAATGGGTGGTTGGGCGCTCGCGTACGCGCTGTTGGTCCGCTGCATCGTTTCCTCGGGCGTGATGATCCTCGCCGTGAAGCCCGCGCGATGGCTGCGCGTGAGTCGGCTGCGGGCGTCGGTAACCCGACGGATGCTGCGCTTCAGCCTCCCGATGGCGGGGTCGAACATTCTCCACTGGTACTCGGCCAAAGCCGACAACCTCATCATCGCGGGGATGTTCGGGCCCACCACGGTCGGGCAGTACAACCTCGCGTACAACCTCGCCGACATTCCCACCGACCACGTCGGGGAGCACATCGGCGACGTCCTTCTCCCCTCCCTCGCCAACCTCGACGGACCCGACCGTCAGCGGGCCCTCGTCCGTGCCGCGGGCCTCATGGCCCTGCTCGTGTTTCCCCTCGCCGTGGGCCTCGGCGCGATCAGCGAGACCCTCGTGCGGGCCCTCTTCGATCCGCGATGGTATCCGATGGCGCCGATGCTGACCCTGCTGTCGGCCTTGAGCGTGTTTCGCCCCATCGGCTGGCTGATCGCGTCTTACCTTCAGGCCGAGCAACGAACGCGGGCCCTCTTTTTTCTCGAGCTGCTCAAGACGAGCGGGATTTGCGCCTTCGTCTACCTTCTCGGCCGCATCGACATTCTCTGGGCGTGCGCGGGGGTGGGCGTCGCGTTTGCCCTCAACGCATGGGCCAGCATCGCGGTGGTCAAGGCCGATGACCTCAGCATGTGGCGGCTCACCAAGCCCATGCTGCAACCCCTGCTCGCCACCGCGCCGATGGTGGGGGCCGTGGTCGGCACCCGAGCCCTGCTCCTCCCGACCGGCATGTCGCCGTGGTTGCTCGTCGTCGTCGAGATCCTCGCCGGGGCGCTCGTCTACATCGCCGCGGCCTTCATCGTCGCCCCGGCCCACGCCCGCGACGTGGTGGGGCTTCTCCGGGGCTTGATGCGACGTCGCCGCGGCCACCCCAGCGAGCCGCCGCCGGCGTCCGAGGGCCAAGCGTAATCGGCGCGCACGACCGCCGTCTCTTCGGGTAGAATTGCAGCTACGGTGAAGATGTTTAACGAGAACCGAACGCACCCCCCAGCGGTCACCACACGCACGGCGGCGTGGTTTCTGTTCGTTCTCGCTTTGGGCATGACGGGCACTCGCGAGGCGTTGGCCCTCCTCGGCGACAACGTTCGCGCCGACGACGTCAGCTACGTCTACTTCTACCCGTACCGCACCGTGTTTCTGGCTCCAGACCCGGGCTATGCGTTCGACGACGACCCGCTGATCGGCTTCACCTTCGACGCCTACGATCTTCCCCCCGTGGTGAAGCGACCCCAAGTGACACGGCTGCTCATCGCGCCGCGCACCACGTTCGTTCCCGAAATGACCGATTCGGTCGACGACAGCCTCTGAGTCGCGTCACATCGTCCTCACCACCGGAGCAGTACGAACGGAACCAGCATATCGGGGCGAGCGCATTGGGGGAGCCGAACAAGACGTCGCTGAGTCATCCGCTGCACGTGGACTTCTTGCCGCACGAGGCACTGGGTCTCCGCGGTGCCCTCGGCTTGTGCGCGACCCCCGGGCGCACCGACCTCGACGCCTACGACGGCCCCTGGCGGCGGGATCTCGACGGCGATCTCGACCGCCTCATCGGCTTCTTTCATGCCGACGTGCTCGTCACCCTGCTCGAGCGCGGTCGTTACGTACGCGACGAGTTCGCGCGGCTCGCCGTGGGAGACATCGCGCTCCGCGCCCAGTCTCGCGGGCTTCGCACCGAGTGGGTCCCGATGCCCGAAGGTGGCGTGCCCGTCGACATCGAGCCGTTGCAGAGCCTCGTCGAGCTTCTGCTCCACGACATGCGCGACGGCCGGGTCGTCATCACGCACTGTCGCGATGGTCTGGGCCGCTCCGGCCTGGTCGCTTGTTGTTGTCTCGTCGCCCTGGGCGCCTCCCCGCGGGAAGCGCTCGAGACGGTCCGTACGATCCGACCGGGCGCGGTCGACGATGCCGCCCACCGCCAGAGCCTCCGGAGCTTCGACGCGCGCTGGCGCCGACGGCTTCTCGCCCGCGCGCAACCCTCCGACATCAGCGACATCTTCAGTGTCGACGCCGGTCTGCGCCCTTCGACGCAACCACCGCGCCCCTCGGAGCCATGGCGAAAGAGCGCGCCCGGGAGCGTGCCGCTTTCGCTGGCCGGCGCGGCGACGATTCGCTTCGTCGGAATGGTCGAGAAGGCCGCGCGGGCGGGCGTGAGGGCGGCTCCGCTGCGTCCCGGCGATACCTTTCACGTCGCTCCCGCGCACACGTTGTCGGTGGGTCGAAGCCCAGAAAATGACATCACCATCGGCGACAGTCGGTTGTCCCGCTACCACTGCCTTCTCGCCTTCAGCCCGGCCCTCGAACCGGACCTCCTCGTCGTCGACCTCGACTCGCGCCACGGCACGTGGATGGGCGGACGAGAGCTGGTGACCGCCCGCTGGGAGCTGGGCTCCGAACTCACCCTCGCCCGCTCGTTCCGCTTTCGCTTCGAGAGCATCGGCTGAGCCACCGGCGGACGGACGGCGGAGCGTCGCGGATCGCCGCGGGGTCGGCCGGTGGTAGGGGCGCGCTCGACTTGGTCGACCAGAAGAGGACGGGGCCCCGCGGGACGGTGCGGGCGATGTCGAGAAATGCCGCCGCCGCCTTGCCGGAATAAGTGGTCTCCAGCGCGTGGGTCGTCGTCGCGCGCCAGCGTCGCATGGCGGCCCGGCCCGCGGCCGTCGGTCGCCCGTACCCCCGACCGAGGTGCCGCGGGTCCACCCTAAGCCCCGGGGCGAGGGTGGGCTGGTTTCGCACGAGCGTGGCGTCGCCGAGGCGCGCCGCGAGAAGCCGCGAGGTGAGATGAGCGAGCCGAAGGATGCGGCGGGCCGTGGTGACGGGCCAGGGCGTGACCCGAACCGCCCACGCCAACGGGGGCGCCGGCGCACCTCCGTCGACGAACCCGACCCCCGCTTCGGCCGCGTACCGAAAGCCGAGGACGAGGCCCGCCACGGTACAGTTCGACCCCACCGGCACGACCACGACCCGCGGTCGCGGCAGCGCGCCGGCCGCCACCTGGTGGGCGAGCTCCCACCCGGCCGAGACGTATCCGAGCGCCCCCAACGGCACCGCACCTCCTGGCTCCATCACGTACGCGCGCTCCCCTCGGGCGCGCGCCTCGCGCGGGAGCTGCCACCAGCCCGTGGGAAAAGCCACGAGGTGCGGCAGGATCTTCACCGTGTGCCCGTGGGTGAGCATGACCTCCAGGTTGTCGGCGGCGGTCTGCGACGCCGGCTGCGGAAAGAGCATCGCCCCCGGCGTGAGGCCGCACCGAGGGGCGTGAAGCACGGTGGCCGTACCGTGGTTGCTCCCGAACCCACCGGTCGCGTAGACGTGGGTCGCCTCGTCGGCGAGGGCGTCACCGAACAACACCTCCAGGGTGCGCACCTTGTTCCCGCCGTAGAGGGGGCTCGACCGGTCGTCGCGCTTCTCCCACAAGCCTCCGCGGGGCCACCCCGACGCCTCGGCGAGCGCGTCGAGGGGCGCGACTGGGGTCGGAAACACGCCGAGTCGCACCCAGGGGACCGAAGCCTCCAGGCGCGGGTGAACCCCGAGCAGCGCCCGTTCTCTCCCCGACTCGGGCGGCGACCCGCTCATGCGAGGCCGAGCCGGTCCCGCAACCACGCGAGCAGCTCTTCGGTCACCTCATCGCGATTGAGCTCGTGGAGCATCTCGTGGCGCCCCCCGTCGTAGAGTCGGTAGGTGACGTCCGTCATCCACGCCGCCCGATAGCGGTCGACGAGCTCGATGACGCCCCGGCCCATTTCCCCCACGGGGTCGTGGGTTCCGGAAAACAGATACACCGGCTTGTCGCGGGGAAGATTCGCGAGCGCCTGCGCCTGGGTCAACCGAGGGAGGTGCCCGAGCAAGCTGCGCCACGTCGCCACCGTGCCCGGCGCCCCGCACATCGGGTCGGACACGTAGGCATCGACCTCGCGCTCATCGCGACTCAACCAATCCGCCTCGGTCCGATTGGGGCGAAAGCGACGATTGAAATCGTCGAACGAGAGCTTGCGGATGATGGGGCTCTCTCCCCGCGGCCCGAGGCGGCGCATCTCGAC
This sequence comes from Myxococcota bacterium, assembly GCA_039027095.1. Classification (GTDB taxonomy): domain Bacteria; phylum Myxococcota_A; class Polyangia; order Polyangiales; family Polyangiaceae; genus JAPYTK01. Next base: position 86,318 of record JBCCLB010000015.1, on the reverse strand, counting down.
CGCAGCCACCGCGCGCCCCGCCGCGGCGATGGGGGGCGGCGGCCCGCTCGTGCCGGAGAGCGCGACCACGTCGAAGAGATGAGGGGCGCGCGCGAGCAACGCCTGAGCCATCAACGACCCGCCGGAATGACCGAACAGAACCCGCGGGAGATCGGGGTGGGTTTGCGCGTGGTGGGCGAGCAGACCCCTCACGTCCTCGCAGCAATCCTCGAACCCGTCGCCGTCGCCCCAGTGGCCGTAGGGCTCGCCATCGGCCCGCGAGTGGCCATGGCCGCGCTGGTCGTGGGCGTACACGACCAACCCAAGCCCGGTGAGGGCGGTAGCCAACCGCGCGTAGCGGGCGGCGTGCTCTCCGATCCCGTGGGCGATGTGCACCACCGCTCGCGGCGGCCCTTCGGGCGACCATTGATGCACGTGGAGGGAGCCACCGTCGGCCCGGGTGAACGACCATTGCGAAGACGTCATGGCGACGAAGCCTGACACGTCTCGGGCGAGGGTGTGAACCGCCGCGACGCGCGTCTCAGCCGAGGCGAATCCCCAATCCCGCGAGCTCTTTTTCGGCCTGCGCCGCCCAACCCCGATTGGCCCGGGGGCTGGCGGGGCTGGGGTGCAAGACCTGCCCGCAAACCGCCTTCCCGACCGTGTCTGCGCACACCCGCGCGACCTGGCGCGCGGCGTAGGCCCCGACCCCGACGACGAACTTCGGCGCCAAGTACCCCACCGCCGCCGCCAGCGCCCGGTCGCAGGCCACGGTGAGCGCTTCGCGCTCGGCCCGCGCGAGCTTGTCCGGCGTTCGGTTGCGTCCTGATGCCTCGAGAAACAACAGGGGGCAGTAGTTGAGGACGAAAAAGCGGCGGAAGAAGGCATCCGGCGTCCCGAAGCGCGCTCGGGCCCAACCCCAGAGCCGCGCCCCGCTCACTTCCGAACGCGCGCACGCCCATCCGAGGACCGGCCGCTTGGGGTGGGGATGGGCCGGCGCGTCGATCACGCCCTCGATCCCCATCCAGTCGCGAACGTGGCCGACCTCGCCGAAGGGGATGCCGGTTTGGGCCATGCCCCACGGGCCGGGGTTCATCCCGACGAGCACGACCTCTTTGGGGTTCGCCCCGAAGCGACGCAGATAGGCCTCGTGCGGCGCCCATGCGTACTGGAGCGGGTGGTAGGTGTGGGTGACCGGAGGGGCGAACCGCAGCGGCGCCACCGCCGCCGCGAGGGCACGGTCGATTGCGACCAGCGACATGGTCGCGGAGCTAGAGGATCGCGCTCCGGGCGTCGATGTGCACCTCGCCCCCGGGTTTCCCCCGTCGTCTTTTTTCCGACGTCGATCGGGGTTAGCTTTGGCCCATGAGTGCCGAGACGCCGCCGTACCCCGCACCAGGCGACGTACTCGACGACAAATACGAGATCCGTGAGGTCCTCGGGGCCGGCGCCATGGGCGCGGTCGTCCGCGCGCGCCACCGGCTCCGCCAGGCCCCGGTGGCGCTGAAGTTCATGAGCCCCGACGTGCTCCACAAGCCCGACGTGGTGGAGCGTTTTCTCAACGAGGGGGTGGCCGCCTCGAAGATCGATAGCGAGCACGTCGTCAAGGTCTACGACGTCAGCAAACTGCCCTCCGGCCAGCCATATCTCGTGATGGAGTTTCTCGAGGGCGCCGACCTCGCCGCCATCCTCCAACGCGAGGGCGCGGCCGGGCTCGTCGACGTGGGTCGCGCCGTGCACTTCGCGCTTCAAATGCTCCGCGGACTCCAGGTCGCCCATCGGGCCGGCATCGTGCACCGGGACATGAAGCCAGCGAACTGCTTCGTGATCGGCAAGGAGGGCGATCAGGATTTCCTCAAGATCGTCGATTTCGGCATCAGCAAGGTGAAAAAGGACGACGACGACGAGGGGATCGCGCTGACCCAAGCGGGCTCTGCGCTCGGCACGCCGCTCTACATGTCCCCTGAGCAGGCCCGGAGCCCCAAGGACGTCGACCCTCGCAGCGACCTCTGGGGCGTGGCCGCCATCACCTACGAGCTCTTGTGCGGACAACCGCCCTTCGTGCCCGAGTCCGGCACGCTCAGCGAGCTCTTCGTGATGTTGGGGGTCGAGGACCCACCCGACCTCGACGCCCGCCGCGCCGGCCTCCCCGAGGGCCTGTGGGAGGCGGTGCATCGCGGACTGGAGAAGGACCCCGACGATCGCTACCAGTCCGCGGAGGCCTTCGCCGAGGCGCTCGTACCCTTCGCCGACGTCCGCAGCGACTACGTCACCGCCAAGCTCCTCCGCACCACCCACGGCGGGATCCGCCTCACCGCGACCGCCCGCCGTACCCGTGGGGCCGAGGGAGCGCGTGACGCGCGGGGTGGTCTCGAACAAGTGAGCATGCAGGGCACGTTGCTCATGGACGGCCCCGGCTCCGACCCGGCCGTTTCCGACCCGACCGCCGACGGCGACCCCAACGCGCTCCGCGAAAACACGGTCAACGTGGGTCCCATCACCCTCCCGCCGAGCGGGCCCCTACCGGTCGGCGCCGTCGTCGCGCCCGGCGGGGGCGGCGGGGTCGCCAGCGACACCGCTCAGGGCACCGTCCGCGCCACGCTCGCGGAGACGCAGAACCAACGCTCGACCCCCTTGGTCTACGCGATCGCGGTCGTGGCCGTGGCCGCCACCGCCGCCGCGGCGTGGGCCCTCGGGCAAGCGACGGCACCCTCGGTCGCGACGGAACCGCCCGCGACGCCCGACGAAGCCCCCCCCACGAGTGCCGAGCCGGCCGTCGAGAGGAGCGGAAGAGACGACCCGCCTACGTCCACCGCGCCCACCAGCTCCGACGAGGACGCGACGCCGGCGCTCGATGCCACGACGTCGGCGCCCGTCGATTCGGGGGGCGACGCGCCACTGCCCCCGGCCGGTCCTCGCCCGCCCGGTCCCCGCGTCCAGCCCCCCTCACCGTCTCCTCGGCCGCCTCCTCCCGCGCTCGAGAACCGCTCCGACAGCGGGATCGACTCGTAAGTCTCACCATGCATTCCTTGCTCCGCTCCGTCCTCACGGCCGTCCTGGTCGCCATGTTCAGTCTCGTCTCGGTCGGTATCCGAGCGCAGCCACGGGGTGACGACGCGCCGGCCGCGAAGAAAATCCGGGACACCCTGCCGACCGACGAGCTCAAGAAGCGCTGGAAAGAAGGCGTCGATTTCTACAACGACGGCGACTTCGACGCCGCGCTCGTCGAGTTTCAGGCGGTCCATGAAGCCACCAAGAACCCGCGCATCCTCTACAACCTCTCGGTTTGCTACCGGAAGCTCGCAAACTACAGCCGCGCGATCGTGCTCTTGGAGCGACAACTGACCTTCCGAGACGAATTGCCCCGCTCGGAGATCACCCGCTCCGAACAGCTGCTCGGGTTGTTGCGCGATACCGTCACGCCCCTCGAGCTCGTGGTGGACCAAGAGGGCGCGACGGTAACCCTCAACGGCTTGGACCTCGGACAAACGCCCCTGCTCGCCCCGGTGACGGCAAACGTGGGCAAAAACGTCCTCGAGGTGCGGAAACCGGGGTTTCGTGACGTTCGGCGGGAGTTTCGACTTCCCAAGGGCGAGGCGCCGCGCAAGCTGGAGGTGTCGCTGGAGCCCGAGACGAAGACGACCCGGGTCACCGTCGCGGTCAACGGCCCCGCCGACGCGATCATCTTCATCGATGGCACCGAGATGGGTCCCTCCCCGTACTCCGGCGATCTGGCCATCGGTCGGCATACGATCGAGGCCCGGGCGCCTGGCTTCGTCACCGCCCGCCAGACGAGCGTGCTCCAATTCGGGCAGCCGCTCCGGGTGACGCTGACCCTCACCGAGGCGAAGCGCCAAGGAAAGCTCCGCGTGATCACCGACCACCCGGACGCGACCATCATCCTCGACGAAGAGATGGTCGGCACCGGGGCGTGGGAAGGCGTGGTGGCGACCGGCGGGCGCATCCTTCGCGTCGTCAAAGAGGGCTACCTCGACTACCAGACGGAGGTTGCCCTCGACGCGGAGCAGGAACGCACATTGCGCGTCACGCTGAAAGAGGACCCGACGCCGGCGTACGTGTTTTGGTCGGTGACCGGGGTGCTCGTCGCGGCGGGGATCGGCGTCGGCGCCTATTTCGTGCTCCGCCCGGAAACGACGGCGCCCGTGGACGGCACGTTCAACCCCGGGCAGGTGCCCACCTTGTTTCGGTTCTGATCCGAGTTACCCTCGGATCCGATGGCTTCAAAGATGACTTTTTCGCGGGCTGGGGGCTCTGGAAGTGGGGGCTCTGGGTTTGCCGGCTCTGGGCTGCGGCGAGGGGTGGCCGGAGGGCTGCTGCTGAGCCTGTTGGCGCTCCCCTTCTCGGCCTGCAGCAACGACCCCACCCAGCTCGTCGCCGGCATGACGACGCAAATCAACGTCGGCCGCGACCTCCAAACGGTGGGCATCACGGTCCGCCTCGGGGGGCGGTTCATCTTCTGCCAGGGCTACGATGTGGTCGAGGGTGTGGCGCGGTTGCCGAGCACCCTCGGGGTGGTGCCCGCCTCGGGTCGCAACGGAGAGGTTCCGGTCGAGCCGGTCACCATCGACGTCGTGGGCTTTCGCGGCGACCAAACCACCGCCGAGCGGTTTAGCGAGGATTGCTCACTGACCCAGAACTTCACGCCCGGCGACGGCGACGTCCGCATCCTGCGACGGCGTCGTATGCCCTATCTTCCCGAGGAGATCCTCTACCTGCCCATGCCGCTTCGCGAGAGCTGCGACGGCGTCGCATGTGGCGAAGACGAGACCTGCATCGGGGGCGTGTGTGAGCCCGCCGACATCGACAACGGCACCCTCGAGCGCTACGCCGACGACCTCGTCTTCGGCGACACGAACACGTGCTTCAGCCCGGAGCGGTGTCTTCCCCTCCCCGGTTCGCTCCCCGCGGTGCCGGTGGGCGACCCCACCTCCGCCGATTGGGACTGTACCTACCGGCTTCCCCTCCCCGCCGACGCGCCCGAGGTCGCAGGCGGCCAGCTCAACGTCGAGGTGATCTACCGGTCGTTCAACACCGAGATTCTCGACCTCGACGGCCAAGAGGGCTTCGTGCTCGCCGACGCCGACGACCCGACGGTCTTCCGGCTCGCCGAAAACCTCTGCACCTCTCAGATCAAGCGTGCCGACCCGAAGATCATCGGCATTCGCGGGGCCGCGCTGTGCCCGGCGAAGCGCGCGCTTCAACCGATCTGCGACGACGAGCTGCGTGAGATCCAGCAGGGGGGCCGCAGCCCGGGCGCCGAGGACGACGACCCCGAGCGGGCGGCACGCTGCACGGTGAGCCTGCCCCTGACGGCGGCCGACAGCGCGCTCTACGTTCTGCTCGACAAGTCCGACAGCATGCGGGAGTTCTTCAGCCCCGACTCGTTGCAGTTCGCGCTCGACCTCTCGCTGCGAAACCCCGTGGCGGCCAAGACCTCCATCGCCTTCGACTATCTCTCCGGCAACCAAACCGACGACATCTGTAGCGCGAACCCCAACCCCTACGAGACACCGCTCGTGGCCTTCGGGGACGCCGAGGCCGTCCAGCCCGTGATCGCGGCCGAGCTGGCCAGTCCCACCGGCGGGATCGATGCGAACGACGGCGACCTCGACCTGGAGATCGCACTGGCGGGTGCGTACACGGCGCTGTCGGGAGCGACGAGCTCGACGGGTACCTTCAATCGTCGGGCGGCCATCGTCGTCGGCAACCGGCAATTCGAAGCCACGTGTTCGATGGCTACGGATACGTTGGCCGACCTCGCCCAGACCGCGCAGACCGACGAAGGGCTCTTCACGTACGTCGCGGTCCTCGAACCCGGCCCCACCCCGCCTCCGGGCAATCCCACGGCCGAGGGCGGCGCCATCGCGACGGCCGGCGGCACCGAGGTGTTCGATGGCGTGAGCGACCCGGCCGAAGGGGCGCTGGCGGTGCAACAAGTTCTGAACGACCTCGGCAGCTGCGTCTATGACCTCGAGGCGGCCGAGAACGGTGCGACGGACTTCGTGGGCATCTTCGACGACATCGACGCCGGAGAGGTCACGACCGAGCTCTCGTACCTCGACCCGGTCACCCTCGACCGCACCGACATCGACCGCAACGCGATGTGCACGGCGGCGACGGTCGACACCGTCGATGGTTGGAATCGGGAAGGCAGCGTCGTTCGCATCTGCGGGGCGCCGTGCGCGGCCCTGCGGCAAACCCTCGACGACACCGCGGCGTTCTTCGCCGTCCAGGCGCAACCGGGGCCCGAGGTCCCGATCCGGCTCACTGTTCCGTGCGACGTCGTTGCCGAAATCGAAGACAAGGTCATCGAGCCCGACGAGCGCGCCGCGGAAAGCCCCTGACGCCGAATGCGGCCGGCGCGGACGGGGGACGCCCAACGCGACGACGGCCCCGCCGCGGACCGCCGAGCTTCCGCGGTCGGGCTCAGGGGCCGAAGTGAAGGCCGAGAAACGGCAACATGAGAAACTGGGTCCCGAGCGCCGCGTCGTAGGGGGGCGTGGCGATGGGCGAGGGGATTTGTCCCTCGGCGGCGAGGAGCGTGTCGTTGCGACGCGTGGTGGTCGCGTCGGTCGCGTTCTCGAGCCAGAGGTTGAGACCGAACGCGAGGGCGACGACCCGGCTCAAGGCGATCTGGCCGGCGAGCTCGAAAGAGAAGGCGGCCGAAACATCGCCGATGACCCGCTCGTCGAACACAACACGGTTCTCACGGTTGTCGCCGGGGGCGGTGGCCATGGTTTCTCGGACCCCGAAGAAACGCCGGTAGACGATGCCGGCCCCCGCGGCCGTCGTGAGACGAAAAATACCGAACGGCCACAGCAAGCGGATGCGTGCCGCCGCGCCCCCGCCGACGCGGGCGAAGAAAAACTCCTCTTCCCGCGCGGGACTCGCGAGCAGCGGGTTGACTTCGCTCTGGGTGCGGCCGTCGAAGGTGGCGCTCGGCGAATAGACGTCGCCCGAGCCGAGGGCGAACAGCTCCAATCCCACGGGCGCGAAACCGTATCCGAAGTAGCCGGTGAGAGCGCCCCCGGCCGGAGTCCCGGCGCTACAGCTCGTGGCCCCGAGGGCGTCGCACGAGCCCTGCAGTGAGTTGTTGGCCCCGGTGGGGGACACGAGTCCGTGGAGCCCAAACCCGCCGTAGAAGCCATCGAAGGTCCACGGCTTGTCGCCCGGCTCCGCCTGGAGGTCGCCTGCGGCCGATTTGGTGAGCTTGACGCTCTCCGCGCGTACGTCGCCCGCGACGATCATGACCTCGCGCTCGACGGGCGCGTAGCCATCGCGCTCGACGCGGAGCGTTTGGGGGCCCGCGGTGAGCGCACCAGACCAGTTGCCGACGCCGACCTCCTCGCCGTCGATGAGCACCCGGCCTTGGCCGTCGGCGATGCGCACCTCGAGTTGACCCGTGGCCGCCCCCGCCTGCAGCGTGACCTCGACGGTGTCGCCGGCGCCGACACTGACTTCTTGAACCCCGGCGGCGATCCCCTTGCCCCGCCCTGAGATCCGGTACGTGGCCGCATCGACGTCGGCTTCGTAGGGAGTCGTGCCGACGACGGCACCGTCGATCAGCACCTCGAGCGGCGTGTCGCCGGCGGCCTTGACGACGAGACGCCCCCGGGCCGCCTCGAGCTTGACCGTGACGACCGTGGGCGTGTCGCCCGGCTCGACCGTCACCGTGCGGGTCACCGTCTCGAACCCGGGTTGGCTCACCTGAACCACGTGTTCGCCCGCGGCGACCTCGAGCGCGCCGGGGAGCGGCGCATTGCCTCGCGGGGTGCCGTCTACGGTGATGGTCGCGCCGGTTTCGCTGACGCGAATCTCGAGCCGACCCGCCGCTTTCGCGGGCCGCTCCCCCTCCGCGTCGGGCCCAGCACCGGCCGGTTCAGCGCCGGTGGGCTGGGCCGCTGCGAAGCGGATGTCCCCGCAGAGGAAGAACACGAAGAGCAGGGCCACCACGCCGAGCGCCGCCCGCCACGGAGCGGCGAGGGGGGCCGGCGAGCGCCTCCGCGTCGGGACGAGCCGCCGCCCCGAGAACGCGAGGCGCCGGTCGCCGTCCGCGTCGCGACGGCCGGAGGGGGACGCGGTCCCGCAGTTCGCCTGACCCATCGTCATTGGGTATGAGGCTGCCTCATGCCGCCGTCCGCGTCACCCTCGTCATCCTGCGGGCGGACGTGCTCGGGGAGCGCCTGCCGCCAACCTCGCGCCGACCTCAGCCTTCTTCGAGGGTGGCGAGCACGCGGTCCACGTGGCCACCACCCGCGCGCACGTTTCGCATCGCGGCGGTGACGACGCCGTCGCCGTCGATGATGAAGGTGCTTCGGATCACCCCCTCGACGGTGCGCCCGTAGCTCTTCTTTTCGCCGAAGGCCCCGTAGGCACGGTGAACGGACACGTCCTCGTCGGTGAGGAGCACGAAGTTGAGGTCGTACTTGTCGCGAAAGGCGTCGTGGCTCGCGCGTGCATCCCGACTCACCCCCAACACCACCGCGCCCGCGGCGGTGAGGCGCGCCATGTTGTCGCGAAAGTCGCAGGCCTGGGTCGTACAACCCGGGGTGTCGTCCTTGGGGTAGAAGTACAGCACCAGCCGTCGGCCGGCGTAGTCCTCGAGGCGATGTGTCCTTCCGTCGTTGCCCGGGAGCGCGAAGGTCGGGGCCGCGTCACCTTGTTCCACCGTCATGGGGGCTCCGTAACCAGGCGCCGCGGGCCCGTCAGGTCGACGGTAGCGCCGGGAGAAGCGTGGCCAGGGGCGAAGAGATGGTGTATCGACCCGCCGACTGAGAATCAGCCGCCGAGAAGCCGCCATGCTCAAAGACATCACCACCGTACGCAACATCGGGATCAGCGCGCACATCGACTCGGGCAAGACCACCCTCACCGAGCGCATCCTCTTCTACACCCAGCGGATCCACGCGATTCACGACGTACGCGGAAAAGACGGCGTGGGCGCGAAGATGGACTCGATGGAGCTCGAGCGCGAGCGCGGCATCACCATTCAGTCTGCGGCGACCCACTGCGAGTGGAAAGACAACCACATCAACATCATCGACACCCCCGGCCACGTCGACTTCACGATCGAGGTCGAGCGGGCGATGCGGGTCCTCGACGGGGCCATTCTCGTCCTCAGCGGCGTGGAGGGCGTGCAGTCCCAGTCGCTGACCGTCGATCGGCAGATGCGCCGCTACGGCGTCCCGCGGCTCGCCTTCATCAACAAGCTCGACCGCGCCGGCGCCAACCCGTTCAAGGTGCGCGACCAGCTGAAGGAGAAGCTGAACATCAACCCGGTGATGATGCAGATCCCGATCGGGCTCGAGAGCAACCACGAGGGGGTGGTCGATCTCATCACGCAAAAGGCCTACTACTTCGAGGGCGAGAAGGGCGAGAAGGTCGTCGAAAAGGACATCCCCGACGACCTGAAGGCCGACGTCGAGTCGGCCCGGGAAGAGATGCTCGACGCGCTCACGATGTTCTCCGACGAGCTCGCGGAGGCGGTGCTCGAAGAGAACGTGCCGGTCGAAATGATCTACCCCGTGGTGCGCAAGGCGACGCTCTCGCAGGAGATCGTCCCCGTGTTCATGGGCAGCGCGTACCACAACAAGGGCGTGCAGCCGCTGCTCGACGCGGTGGGCCACTTCCTGCCGAGCCCGACCGACATGCAGTACAACGCAGTCGACCAGGAGAAGAACGAGGAAGAGGTCGCCGTCGACAACGATCCCGACAAGCCCCTCGTCGCCCTCGCGTTCAAGCTCGAGGACGGCCGCTTCGGTCAGCTCACGTACCTGCGAATCTACCAGGGCAAGATGGTCAAGGGCGCGGAGATGTTCAACGTCCGCACCAAGAAGAAGACCAAGATCGGCCGTCTCGTCCGCATGCACTCCGACGAGATGGAGGACATCACCAGCGCCGCCGCGGGCGACATCGTCGCCATCTTCGGTGTCGATTGTAATTCGGGCGACACCTTCACCGACGGCAGCGTCTACTGGACGATGACCTCGATGTTCGTGCCCGACCCGGTGATCTCGCTCACCATCACCCCGGTCGACAACAAGGCGCAGGTCAACATGTCGAAGGCCCTGCGACGCTTCACCAAAGAGGACCCGACGTTCCGGGTCTCGACCGACCCCGAGTCGGGTGAGGTCATCATCAGCGGCATGGGCGAGCTTCACCTCGACGTGTACATCGAGCGGATGAAGCGGGAGTACAAAGCCGAGGTCGAAACGAGCCCGCCGAGCGTGGCCTACCGCGAGACCATCACGAAGTCCGTCGACTACAACTACCTGCACAAGAAGCAGACGGGTGGTTCGGGTCAGTACGGCAAGGTCGGCGGTCACATCGACCCGTTCGACGGCAAGTCGACCGAGATCCCGAGCAATGCCAAGGGCGGCGCGGGCAAGAGCTCGCGGGTCGACCTCGAGGTCGGCTACCGCTTCATCGACGAGATCGTCGGCGGCATCATACCGCGCGAGTACATCCCCGCCGTCGACAAGGGTTTCACGGCGATGCTCAACAAGGGGCTGCTCATCGGGGCTCCGGTCCGCGGCGTGTCGTTCACCCTCAACGACGGCGCGCATCACCCCGTCGATTCGTCCGACATGGCCTTCCAGGAGGCCGCCAAGGGCGCCTTCCGCGAGATGTACATGCGGGCCAAGCCGGTCATCTTAGAGCCGATCATGAAGGTCGAGGTCGACGGCCCGGCCGAGACCCAAGGCGGGGTGACGGCGACCCTCATGCAGCGTCGCGGGCAGATCACCGGCACCTCCGAAAACGACGGCTTCGCGCGCATCGAGGCGGAGGTCCCGCTGTCGGAGATGTTCGGGTTCTCGACGGTGCTGCGGTCGGCGACCCAGGGCAAAGCAGACTTCTCGATGGAGTTTTCGAAGTACGCACAGGTGCCCGCGCAAATCTCCGAAAACCTCATCAAAGAGCATCAAGAGGAAAAAGAGAAAGCCAAGAAGTAGTTGGCCCCGCGCTGCTTCGAACCATGCCTTTCTTTGCGCGCGCGCCCCGTGACGAGCGCGTGCGCCAGCTCCTCCGGGGGCTCCGCGACGCCGCGTTCACCTACGACGACGTAGGCTGGACCCTACGGGATCCGCGCCCGCCGGTGCCGGACGGCTATACCCTCGACGACTACGGAACGGAGCTCGGGGCGGGCGCGGACGTGTGGGCTCAGGCCAAGGCAGCGCTGTCCCGCATCCACAACTACCCCGCGTCGTTCACCCGCATCGTGCGGCTCGACGACGACGACGATGGCCCGGTGAGCCCCGGTACCGTCTTCGCCACCGTGGCCCGGCACTTCGGGTTCTGGTCCGCCCACCCGTGCCGGGTCCACGCCGTGATCGAGACGACAGACCGGTATGGCTTCGCGTTCGGCGCCCTCCCCGGCCACGCCGAAGCCGGGGAAGAGCGCTTCCTCCTCTCTCGCGACGCCCACGGCCGCGTCGCTTACGACGTTCTCGCCATTTCCCGCCCCCTCGGTCTCGCCCGCCTCGGCGCCCCCCTCGCCCGCCGCCTCCAGCGCCGCTTCCAACGCGAAACGCTGACGGAGATGAGGGCAAGCGTAGACGGACGCCAGCCCGCTCGGTAAACGCCAAGGGCCGACGCGATAGGGAACACGCCGTCGCTCCACGACGTCATCGACGAGCGCCACCCCGACGGGCTCGGCGGGGGCTCGGGGCAGGCTGATTTTTCTCCGAAACCCAGGCGGGCGGGCCTATCCTGCCTATGCGCTCGGGGTCGATGCCCGCCGAAGCCCGGGGTCATCGAGGGTCGTCAACCATGAGCGGGAAGGGTCATGATGAACGGGATCTTGAAGACGCGATACGTTGAGAAGGAGCACGTGTTGGTCGCGTATCCGTCGCCCCGTCGCCAGGTCTGGGGCGCCTTTTTCTGCGCGCTCATGGCGCTCCTTGCCGTGCGTGGGATGTCGCTCCTCGAAGGGTGGGAGCGAACCGTCAACATCGTGGCGGCGCCGGTCCTGTTCGTCGTCGCGGGGCTCCTCGCGCCACTCCGTCGGGTGATCGAGGTCAACGCGAAGAACAACACCGTCACCTGGGGCTGGTCGTGGCTCGGTTTGCGACGCACCGCCACCATGCCGGTGGAACGGCAACGCTTTGGCGTCATCAAGAAGAAGCGCAACGATACAGAATCGGGGGGAACCATCACGACCCACCACGTCATGCTCGGAGCGACATCCATGGCGCACTTTGGCGAGGACGACGACGCGGCAGAGCAGCTCGCCGAACGGCTCGCCCAGCACCTGGGTCACCGTCGCCTGGAGACGCGATATTCCGGCGACCCCTTGGCGCGTGCGAGGCGCGCACAGCGCTCGTACCAGCAAATGATGCCCCTCTTCCTCGTGGCCGTAGCCGCCATCGTCATTTACTTCGTCTTTTTTGAGTTCGGCAAATAGCATCCGTTCTACCGGCCACCCACCCCGGTCCTCGAATCGAGCATATATAGAGGCCCGCGCGACACCCCTTCGAGGGCCAGGCGGCGAACGAACGGGCCCGTGCGTCACCGGATCTTGCGGCACATCAGCGTGTGCGCGGCGTACCCGGGGGGCTGTTCGCGCGGCATGAGAATCACCTCGAAGCCCGCCGCCTCGACGAGCTCGCACCAGGTCGCGCGGGCATGTAGCGCTTCGGGGTGACGGACGTGGACGGGGCAAACCTCGCTTCCCTTCCGGTAGAGCAATGCGTAGTCCGTTTCGGCGCGGTTTGGACCCGTGCGTCGGGACCAGGCGACCCCGCGGAGCGCAGCGGTTTCTTCGTCGCGCTCGATGTACTCCACCATGTCGTCGAAGCCGTCGTCGAAGCAATCTGGCGCGAGCAGCAACGTACCCCCGACGTCGAGATGCCGATGTGCCGTGGCGACCACCGCGGCCACGTCCTGCCGGTCGACCATGTGACTGAGCGCGTCGTGGGCGAACACCACCGAGAAAGTCTGGTTCAGGGTTACCGTGCGCATGTCGGCGACCACGTGCCGACACTCGGGATTCTGCCGACGGGAGATCTCGAGCATCGCATCGGAGATATCGACGAGGGTGCAGCGGAACCGCGCCCCCAAGTACCAGGCGTTGTTTCCCGCCCCCGCCCCCAACTCCAGAAGCGTCGGCGCCGACGTCTCGACCCGCGCCGCCAGCGCTTCCCCCCAAACTGCCGCCTCCTCCGCGTGATCCTCTCGCGGGTCCAACAAGCCGTAGAACGGCACCAAGTCGCGGTAGGCATCGTCGTTCATGAGCTCCCTCCGAGGCTACGTAGCTCGGTGCTCATCGGTTCGTAAGCGCGACACGACGTCGCGCCGGAGGGGAGGCGGTGGGCCGGACGGCAGACTCACGCGTGAAAACGGACGCGATAGAACTCGCCGAGGCGCAAGATCGAGATGGCGTTGAGCACGTGCCAGACGGCGTGGCCGGTGATGAAGTGATTGTCGGGATCGCAGAGAAGACCGGTGATGTCAGTGATCCAGATGGCGAACGACGTGCCGAAGATGGCGAGGGCGACGAAGAAGATACGGTGGGCGGCGCGCACCCGAGGGTCGTCGGTGGTCTTCCAAAGCCGGATCTGCCAGCCGAGACCCGCGGCGAGCTGCACGCCAAACAGCGGGATGCCGGCGGGACGAACGACGAGCAGCGAGGCGGTGCTGGCCAGCACGAGGGCGGCGTAGGTGGCGACGGTTTTCGCGGGCCCCCATTCGCGGGCTTGCGCGGCGGCGAACACGAGGATGAGCCCCGATAGGAGAAACATCCCGAATTGATCGACCATCTCGCCGGCAAAGGTGCCGCTCGCGTGAAAGAAGAACGAGCCCACCCCGATGGCGAGCTGTGCGACGGCCACCGCGAGCAGCCGCGGCTGGGCCGGCCGCCACGCACCGGCGAACATGTAGATTCCCAACGCGACGTAGCCGAGGCTCGACCAGGTATTCGAGGGCTCGGCGATCCAGGCGCAGAGCCGCGCTTCGCAGAACGCGACGGTACCCGGCGCGAAGTCCGACCAGGGACAGGGAGTCATGGTGTGCCTCGGGCTACTGTGCGACCAAAACCCACCTCGCACCACTCGGATTCCCCAAGGGTCCAACCGACCGAAAATTCAGGCCTATCGCTTGGGCTCAGCCACCGTCCCCAGATTTTAGGGCGCCGACGACGCGTGTCGTTGGGCGATCAGGCCGAATGCGAGTTCGGCGAGTTCTTCGGCGACGGCCTCTGCGTCGGCGGGCGACTCGCGATCGGCGGCGGCCACGAGCACGCCCATCGCTCCGTCGGCGAGAAGCTGCATCGTGCGAAGGACCCGCGCCGGGTCTTCGTCGGACAAAAAAGGGCGCGCATGCGTGCACATCACCTCCGCAAACCGGTCGCGTTCACGGTTGACGATGCCGAGCAGACCGAGGCGACCGATGGCGTGCACGACGACCCGCATGTGCCGGGGGTGGGCGAGGTAGGTCGTGGCGATGTCGCGGCTGAAGGCGCGCACGAGCGCGTCGAGCCCGTCGACGGCATGCGCTTCGAGGCGCGCGGACAGGTGCCGAAAGTTGCGGTCGGTCACCTGGCCGACCAACGCGCCCAGCAGCGAGTCTTTGCCGGTGAAGTACTCGTAGAACGAGCCGACGCTCACCCCGGCGCGCTCGCTCACCGTCTCGATGGTGACCGCATCGAGGTCTCGGCCGCTTTGGAGTTGCTCGTCGAGGGCCTGCACCACCGCGGTCACGAGCGCGCGCGACCGCGACTGCTTGGGCATGCGGCGCAAGAACGCGCCGAAGGTACCGTCGAGGGCCGCCCCGAACAGACTCCGTTGGCTCACCGCGGACCCTCCCCGGGTTGCGTCATCGCCGCCGAGTTTATCGCGCCTCAGGCGGTCTTTCGCGTGCGAAGGGCGAGGCCCGCCCCTCCGAGGATGAGGGTCAGAACCCCGGCCACCCCCGCGAACATCGCCTGACGCTGGGCCTTGGCCTCGACGACGGCCACGACGAACTCGGCGCCTTCGGGGAGGTCGACAGCAAGCCTCGAGGCCGCGCCGTAGTTCGACACCGCGTAGTAGCCGAAGAACAGCGCCGGCAGGAGACAGAGCGCCGCGAGGACCAGCAGCACCACCGCGCCCGCCGGGGTACGCTTCGCCACGGGAGCTGGCGCCATGCCGACCTGGGGTTGACCGTAGGCGGCCGGATGCATCGGCTGACCCATCGTGGGCGCTTGCGGCGGGTACGGCTGGTGCGGGTAGGGATGGGCCGGATGCGGTGCCGCGGCGGGGTCGTAGGCGACGGGCGGGGTCTGATGCGCAGGTTGGTTCATGACGCTTGTGGCTCAATGTACGTTTGAAGGCCTCATTCCTTCCCCCTTGTGCTCGGCGCGCTCGCGTCCATTGCTTGGCCCCTCGCCCCGGCCTACGCTTCGCCCATGCGGGGACGGCGGAGGGGAGGCCGGTGGAACGGGGTTGCGGCCGTGGCCTCCGTCGCACTCTTTGGGTGTGGCGGGTCATCGGGCGACGCCGGCGCGGGGGGTGACGGAGGAACGGGCGCCACGACGACCTCGGGAGGGGGCGGCGGAGAACCTTGGGTCGCGCCTCCTCCGACCGCCGACGGCACGCGGGACATCGTTCACACGGCGCTGTCCCTCGACGTGGCGACGCGAGCGGCGACCGCATCCATCACGTTGACGCCTTCGGAAAGCGAGGGTCTGTCGCTGCGACGGGGCCTCGAGCTGTCGGTCGTCGGGGTCCGGCAGGATGGGCGCGAGCTTCAGTTCGAGACGGAAGGCGACGAGCTCCGCATTGGGGTCCCCGCGTCCTCGACCGCGCCCATCGACATCGCCTACGGCTTCCCGGCCACCAATGGTTTCGACGGCTGGAACCCCTCCCGGGGCGTCAGTTTTCTCTGGCCCCACTTCTGCGGCAACCTCTTCCCCTGTCGCGATACGCCCGACGAGGGGTCGACGTTCGAGCTCACCGTCACGGGGGTGCCCGCCGGACAGACCGGCGTATTCCCGACGGAAATCCCGGCCGAGGCGCCGTCGTACATGCCGGCGGTGGCCACGGGAGACTTTACGGACGTGGTCTTGGGCACGACCCCCGCCGGAACCACCGTTCACGCGTGGCATCTTCCGGGCGAAGCAGCCGAGACGATGGTCGGCACCCAGAACCTCCTGGCCGTGTTCTCCTTCTACGAGGCGACGCTGGGGAGTTACCTCTACGGCCGCGATGTCGGTTCCGTTTCGGCCGCATGGGGCAACGGTGCCTTCGGCGGCATGGAGCACCACCCTTACTGGCACGTCAGCCAGGCTTCTTTCTCGAGCCAGATAACCCACGCTCACGAAGCGGCCCACGGTTGGTTCGGCAACGGCGTACGCATCGCCTGCTGGGAAGATTTCGTGTTGTCGGAAGGCGTCGCGACCTATCTGGCCGCCCGCTCGCTCGAGTCTCTCGGCGTGGACGTCTGGAGCCTTTACGAATGCGAGCTCGTCACCGCATGCACGACCCGCGACACCGTCGCGCTGCCCGACACCACCTGCAACGAAATCGACCTCATCAATCATCCGCTGTGGAGCCCCGCCCCTTATTACAAGGGTGCCTACTTTCTTCGTAATGTCGCCGATCTCATCGGCGCCTCCACGCTCGATGGCGTGTTGGCGGGGTTCTACGACGAGCACCGGGGCCGCGCGGCGCGAATGGGAGACCTCATCGGCGCCATCGTGGCGGCCGCGCCGACGTCCGCAAGCGCGACGTTGGCTTCGTTGGTCGAGGAATGGCTGCGGACGCCAGGTTGTCCCGTCGACGTCGGCACCCTTTGCCCCCCGTCGGTCGCCCCCCCGGCCGACGACCGACGACGACACCTCCCGCACCCCTGGCTCGACCCGGAGTGGCGGCGCTAGGCCCGGCCTGCGGCGCTAGGGTCTCCCCGGCGGCGCTAGGGTCTCCCCGGCGGCGCTAGGGTCACCCCGGCGGCGCTAGGGTCAACCCGCGGCGCTGGGGCCGCTCAGCCCGCGGGGCTGGGGTCGCTTACGCGGCCGACGAAGAGGATGGCCTCGCTCTTCACCTCGCGGATGAAAAAGAGGAACGGGTGGTCGGCGACGAAGCGAACCGGCGGCGCCACCGGAGCTGCGCTCCCGGCCCGGGGCATCACCACCGCGGTGGCGGCTGCGGCTTCGGTCCCCGCTTCGTCGACGGCGACGAACGCCTTGTGAAACACGTTGCCGATGTAGAGGCGATCCGCCGCGTTGGGAGGATCGGCGATCCCCGTGAAGTCGGCCTGATTGCGATCGAAAGCGAGCGCCATCCCCATCGACTTCAGGGTTTTGGCCAGGTCGATCGCCTTAGGCGGATCGATCTTGAACTTCGGCAGCGTGAGGGAAACCCGCTCGTACGCCATGCCCTTCATCCACCCCGAGAGCTGAGCGGCGTCGAGCTTCGCTTCCACCGCCGGCAACCCGTCACGGGCCACCGGGAGCACCACCACCATCGAGAGGTCCCCTCCTTTGTACGGCATCTCCAGGACCTGCACCCCATCGGGGGCGGCATACCGAAAAGACGCGGTCTGATTCATCATCGGGGTCGTGACCGACTTCGCCCCATCGATGAAAAAGTCGGCGTCACGCGTCCCCGCATCCTTGAACTGCGACGACCAGTCGGCCTTTAGGTAGAGCGCATTGACGAGGACGAGCCGGGTGTCGGATCGAATGGACGGAGGCGGGAGCAGGTCGACGATGCGCTGGCGCGTGTTTTTGGCGACCCAATCGTTGATGTAGGTCCGCTGGGCCCCCGGCGCGGTCTTGAAGTCCCGCGGCTCGAGGGGGGCGCCGTAGTGAGCCTTGGTGGCGGTGAGAAAGCTCGTTTCAAACGAATAGGTCTTCTCGCCGAAGAGCCGGTTGGCCGTCGCCAGTTCGTAGTTTTGGCTTTTGGTTTGCCAGCGCTTCACCGCGGTGGCCCAGCCGTCGTGAAGCGTGTCGGCGGCGGGAAATCGCATCACCTGCGCCATCTCGGCCGCGGTTTCGCCCTCCGCTCCGCCCCACGTCATGGCCAGGGCGACCGAGATGCTGGCCGGCGAAAACGCCAAGTTGCCCGGCCGACGGCGCAACCGACGGTGCAGATCGAAGGCGAAGTCGTTGCTCGCCTGGATCGCCGTTGCGCTCGGCCCGCCCGACACGGGCGGCAGCGTCGGTTCGGGGGGCGGCGCCTCGGCCGATGGCATCGGTTCCGGTGGGGTCGCGGGGGGCGGCTCCGGCGCGGGCGACACATCCTCGGGGGTGGCGGTCACCACGTCGGGTGTCGCGGGCGCGGAACCCCCATCGCAGGCGGCCACGAGCGTGAGTCCGACGCCCAACGCGAAGGATGGCCATCGCCGGGGATGACCGGCGCGGCGGCGCGCGAGGACGAACGGGAGGGAAGAGAGGCTAGGGCGTGGTGGGGTTGGTGACATCATGTTCCTCAGACGGCGCTCCGCCCGAGGGAACTATCACGATTGCATCACGGTACCGAGGAGCCGCCCCTCCCCCCTCGGACCATCAATCCTCGGCGGCCGATGCGCCCGGGGCCGGAGCCTCACCGGGGTTGGCGCCCAGGGCGACGTCGACCTGCGCGTCTTCGATGCGGACGCCGGAGAACGTGTTGTCGACCGAGCAGGTGGTCGCCTCGAACGAGACCGGGCACTCGGTTCCCTCACAGACGTTGCGGTACGCGACCCGCGTCTCTCCCGTGACCACATCGCCGTCGATGAAGAGCTCGATCTTGTAGTCGCGGACCGTACGAAAGCGATAGGTCGCGGGGATCTCGACGATGCTGTCGTCGATGCCATCGTTGTCAGCGTCGACGATGTCGTCCTGGTCCCGGTCGTCCAAACCATCGCCATCCACGTCGACGAAGGGGTCGACCCGGTCGCCGAAGCCGTCGAATTCATCATCGTCGAGGCCATCCTGGTCGGAATCGATCGACGGGTCCTCGAAGTCATCGATGCCGTCGCGGTCGGCGTCGATCATCGTGCTGCCGGCGGGGATGTCGACGTCGACGACCTCTCCTTCGAACTCGTAGGCGAGTTCTCCGTCCGGCTCACCGGCGAGCACCATGGAACCCGTGTCGAGGTACACCTCGTCGGGGCCCGTCAGATACATGATCACCGTCCCCGCGCTCTTGAGGGTGGTCGAGTCTTCGCGAATGGAGTCGGGGATCTCGCCGTTCACGTAACAACCCGCATCGACCCGCTCCGAGTCGAAGGCGATGCGGAAGACCTCGTAGTCGCCGTCGCCCATCTCGGTCGAACAGCCGGTCGCGGCGGCTCCGAGCATGGCGAGGGCAAAGGAAGAGAGGATCTTGATGCGGTGGGCGTGCTTCATGTCTGGCTCCGAAGTGGTAAGGGGTCCCCAACACTTCATCGGGGTTGCAGCGACGTACGTTTCCCGACCCCGAACCTTCCCTCCCGTCGGCATCGCCCGGCAGCTTTTCGACGGCGTGTGCGACGGGATTCCTGATCCGCTCGTCGGACCAACCGTGAACGTTTGGCCACAGGGGAGCGCGAGGGTCGAACCGAGCGACGAATCTACCCGCTGGTAGGTTGGTCGCCCAATTGCAAAACGAGGCGACATGACTGCTTCAGCTTCATCGCATCGCTTGCCTCGTCGCCTCGCCACTTCGGTGCTCCTCGTGCTGTGCGCTCCGCTTCTCGCGGGCGCCGACGACACGGGGTGCCGCTCGGAGTCGTCGTCCGACGTCGCCCAAGAACGGATCTTCACCTCGTACTGGGCGCTTTACGACGCAGCGTCCGACCAGACCTTTCTGCGCGCCCAGTTTCGAATCGGAAGCCCTACCGGCACCACCCTCGTGCTCGAAGACGGCGCCGAGGTGTCGTTCGACGGGGTCGTGATGGGGTTCAACGAGACGCTCGACTGGCACGAGACCGCGCGGGCCGGTCGCGTCACCGGCGGAGACTTCCAGTACGTGGATGTCGATGGCGCCACCTACGTGAATCCGCTCCCCGCCATCGTCGACACGGAGTTCCCGACCGATTTTCCCGCGACGTTGCCGAACGACGCCGCCTACGCGCTCACTTGGGATGGCCCCGCGCTCGGCCCCGACGATGCGGTCGAAGTCGTCGTGGCCCGGTCGGCGAACCGCTTCGACTTCGCGAGCTTTTGGAATCGGACCCCCGATGCGACTTCGGTGGTGCTCGATGCCGAAGGTCTATCCAACGTGGGCGCCGCCCCCGCCGTCACCACCTTGCGTCGCTGGCGCCGGACCCCGGTCCCCGCCGCCCCCGAAGCGGGGGGGACCATCGCGACGACGTACCAAACGGCCGAACGGGTGGTCACGTTGGAGTGATCAGGCGGCGCAAGCATGCCCCGGCGGAGCGTGATGTTGCGGCAGTTCCGTGGTCGTCGCACGCTTCCCCCGTGACGTTCGATGTCGCGCGAGCGATGGGCGTCGTCGTGGGTGGCGCCGCCCTCGCCCTCTCTACGTTGTGGGGCTGCGAGGCACATCAGGCCACCCCGGCGCCGCCGCCCGTACCGCGACCGGCGCCGAACCCCACCCCCCCGCCGGCCGTGCCCGCGGCCCGCTCATTTCCCTCCGTCCCCGCGCCCGCCGCCCTTCCCGCCGGCGTCGCAACGACACCGCGTCCGACCTTAGACGACGCGCCCGACCCCGATGTCGCGTATCCCTGGGCGCGTCACCGTCCCAGCCACACGTCGCTCGCGGCGCGGTTCCCGGCGCCGAAACACACCGTCCGACGCGCCCTCGCCGCCTCGAGCTACGCGCACTGGTTACGGCATTTGCCGCTCCGAGCTCCGGGAACGGCGGTCCGGGCTTACGATGGACGGGTCATCCTCGACGCCGATGACCCCCGGTTGGGTGCGGTGGTCGACCTCGATCTGATCGGAGAGGACCTTCAGCAGTGCGCCGACACCGTCCTCCGTCTCCGGGCCGAGTACCTGCGGGTTAGGGGCGACGACGAGGCGATCCGATTCACGTACACCAACGGCTGGACGAGCGCGTGGCCTCGCTGGCGCGACGGCTGGCGCCCCCGCGTCGTTGGTCCGCGCGACGTTCGCGTCTTCCGACGTCGCGCGGACGACTCCCGAGATAGCTTTAACGCGTACTTGCGAGACCTCTTCAGCTACGCGGGGACGATTTCCCTCGCCCGCGAAGCCGAAGCGGTCCTCGCCGCCGACGTGCGGGGGGGCGACTTCTTCATCCTCCCGGGCGGACCGGGCCACGTGGTGGTGGTGCTCGACCTCGCGGAGCACGACGAGACGGGTGAGCGGTTCGCCCTCCTGGGCCAGGGCTTCATGCCCGCCCAAGACTTTCATGTGCTCCGCGCCGCGCCGGAACGGATCTGGTTTCGCCTCGATCCGCGTCAGCCCACCGCCACCCCGATGTGGGACCCCTTTCCGTGGTCGGCGCTGCGGCGGCTCTCGCGTCATGACTCCTGAAGGCGGCCGCCGCATGCCGTCGGGGTCAGACCCGCCGTCTGGGTCGGACACCCCGACGGCGGGAGCCACCTACGATGTCAGCGCTTGGTGCGCTTGTTGGCGGTCGCCTTCGCGATGGCCGCGCGAAGGGCCTGCGCCTTGGCGTCGCTCTTCGTCTTCCGTGCCGCGACGGTACGCTTGACCGGGACCGGCTCGAGTCGAGGCGAGCGTCCGTTCAGCTCGTAGAACCGCATGGTCATGCGCTGACTCTCGGCGTGGGAGACCCGCATGCCGTGCTCGGTCGTCCAATGACCACCGCGATAGAGGAAGCGTTGGCTATTCTCGACGAGGACGTCGGTGTCCGACTGAATCATGGGGAACCCTTTCCGCAGAATACATGCCGCAGTGCGGCATTGAATTTTCCGACCTTTAGCGAGACTGATCGCTTCAGTAGATTTCACCCTTGAAATCCACGAGGCCCCCCGGCTTTCGATTCTGCACGCGACCGTACAATCTGCAACAAAAGTGCCAGTGCATCACACGTTTTCCGACACTAGGATACATGTAGAAACGCCTATTTTCAGTGCCTTAGACACTACCGAGGTTGATGGAGGACGCGCCGTGGTGGGGGCCGGCGCGCCCCCTGGACGACGGATCCCTCAGGCCCCGTCGAGGGCGCGCAGGGCCTGGTCGGCGAGGACGCACGCGATCTCGTCCGGGGCACCGAGGTCGCGCGTCTCCGCGTAGGACCGGCGCGCTTGGTCCGGGCGGCCGGCGCGTTCGGCCCGAAGCCCGGAGGCGAGAAAGAGCGCGCACCGCTGCTCGGGGGCGCGGATCATCACCGCCAAGGATTCGGGCTGCACGTCGCCTCGCAGCATGTCGACGATGCGCTGGTACCACCTCAGGCGGCGTCCCCGAGGCATCTGCGTCAACTCCTCCAGCCACCTCTGCTCCGCCACCGCGTCCCCCTGGCGCCGACTCACGGCGAAAGCGGCCAACCGGTACTCGAACGCGTCGACGTCGCGCGGTTCCCCGGCGAGGGCCATCTCCAGCTCTTGCACCGCCTCGGCGTAACGACGGAGCTCGGCGTAGTAGACGACCCCGCGTTGCGCGTGCCGCAGGGGACGGCGACGCTGGTCGCTGATGCAGGGGCGTTCCAGACAGTAGTCGAGGTCGCGCTTCGCCCCCGCGTCCTCCCCTTCGACCATCAGGATCCGGGCGCGAAGCCGCCGCGCTCGATTGTCTTCAGGGTCGAGCGAGAGCACGCGCTCGATGTCGGACTGTGCTTCCGCGACCCGCCCCAACATCCACCGCACCCGGGCGCGCAGCGTGTACGCGTAGGTATAGCCGTCGTTGATGCGGATCGCGCCGTCGAGCGACACCTGGGCTTCGTCCCAATTGCCCGCCCAGATGTGCATCAACCCGATGTTCGCGTACGTGCGGGCATCGTCGGGATCGATCTCGAGCGCCGCCATCAAGTCTTCTTGGGCCCCGGCGAGGTCGCCCGCGAAGCGCTTGATCAGGGCCCGCGTCCTCAACGCGCGGGCCCCCAGCGTTCCTTGCGCCACCACGCGGTCGGCATCCTCGAGCGCGCCGCGATAATCCTCCATCGCTCGCTTGAGAATGGCGCGATTGTTTAGGGCCAGCGTGTTGTCGGGGGCCAGCTGAAGCAGCCGGTCGTAATCGGCGAGCGCCCCTACGAAGTCGCCGGCGCGACGGCGTACGACCGCGCGGTTGATGAAGGCGTCGCGGTCGTTGGGGTCGAGCGCAACGGCCCGGTCGAGCGCGGCGAGCGCCTGGTCGACATCACCCTTCCACCACAGCGCGGTCCCGCGGGTCCGCCATTCGGCCGCAGTCAGGGTCCGACCGGCGGGCACCTCCGGCAGGGGGATCATCCGGTAGGAGAGCTCCGTCTGGGTCCACAAATATCCGTACTGTCCGGCCCGGACGCGCGCTTCGCGTACCGCCGCCTCCGCCCGCGGGTCGCCGATCACGCCGAGGGCGTTGATCACTTCGACCAAGACCTCCGGAACCGTCTCGACCTCCGGCCCCAGACGGTACACGAGGGCATCGATGGCCTTGGTCGATTTCACCGCCGCCAACGTGCGCGCCGAGAGGCGTCGTACGTCGGGCGAGGGATGCGCGACGGCTGCGATCAGGTGATCCTCGATCGCCGGGGCGGAGTTGGGATCGCGCAGGCTGAGGATCTTGAAGGTCAGGACCTCGAGCCATCGTTCTTCGGTGTCGCCGGCCGCGACGTCGGCAATGATGCGGTCCACATCGGCCACCGCCGTCTCCCGGATGCGTCGCGCCTCCGCCTCTTGGCGTCGCGACTCCGCTACCCCGCGGTACCACCACGCGAACAGCGTCCCCGCGAGCACGAGCGCCGCGGCGAGAATGGTCCGGCGACGGCGACGCCACAGACGCGCCAAACGCGCAGCGGGAGAATAGCGGTGCGCCCGCACCACCCCGCCCGAGAGGTGAGCGCTCAGGTCTCCCGCCAGCGCACGGGCATCGGGGTATCGGTCGCGCGGATCTTTGGCCATGGCCCGCGCCGTGATCGCCGCCAGCTCCGGCGGGCAGTTGGGGGCTCGCTCCATCACGTCGACCGGGTGCTCGTCGCACACGCGATCGATGACCTCCTTGGCGTTGTCGCCATCGAAAGGGATCACGCCGGTGATGATTTGGTAGAGAATGACGCCGAGCGCGTAGACGTCGCTTCGTTCGTCGATCTCGTCGGCGTGGCCCCGCGCCTGCTCGGGCGACATGTACGCGGGCGTACCGATCGGCACGCCGGCCACCGTTTGAATGACCGAGGCGGTCATCAACCGCTGGAGTTCGTCTTCGAGCGCATCGCCTTGAACGTCGGTCTCGCCTTTGACTTTGGCGAGGCCCCAATCGAGCACCACCGTCTCCCCGAAGTCCCCGAGCATCACGTTCTCGGGCTTGAGATCCCGGTGGATGACGCCCCGGCTGTGGGCGTACGCCATCGTGTTGCAGAGGTCGGCGACGTGCGGCAGCAGCGCGAGGCGATCGCTCAGCTCGGCCGTGGTCAGGGCTTCCTCGAGGGTTCGCCCCCGCACGAGGCGCATCGTGTAATACACGGTGTCGTCGTCGCGTCGCCCCAACTCGTAGACGGGGACGATGCCGGGATGCTCGAGCTGTCCGGTGATCCGCGCCTCATTGACGAAGCGCAACTCGACGGGGGTGCGTTGGCCGTCGACCGTGGGTCGCATCGACGCCCGCACCTCGTGGAGGAGTTCCTTGAGCGCGACCCTCCGCCCGAGGTGGAGGTCGCGCGCCACGTAGACCCGCCCGATCCCCCCTTCGCCGAGCTCGCCCTGGATCTCGTAACGCCCGGCGTCACCCCGGGTGAGGCCCTCTTCGGCCGGGACGGCGGCGGTGAAGGCGGCGAGGTTGGGGCGTACGATGCTCTCTGCCGCGAGCGTCTCCCCGTAGGCGGCGTCGTGACTCGGCGCGCCCCCCCCGGTCGGAGCGCCGGACCGGCGGGTCACCGGAGACGGGTCCTCGTCGCCTCGCAAAGACCACGGCGCCGCCTCGGAGCGCAGCGCCTCTTTCCCCGATGACTCGGACCTCATCACGCCCCACGAGAGACCCTAGCCAACCCGGGGCGGCAAAAAAACACGCGCCGCGGTCCCCGGGTCATCACACCTCGATGATGGCGCGACTCACCTCCTCGAGCGACGCCCCCTTCGACTCGACGCGGCGGAGCGCCGTGTCGTCGAGGCTCACCTCAGCGGCGCGCGCCTCGTCGACGGCGTAGAAGATCCGGCCCAGGGCGGTGACGTGGGCGTCGATCCGTTCGTCGAGGCGGCGGCGGAGCGCCTCGCCGTGGGCACGCTGCTCGGCCGTGGCCGGGTGCTTCCGCTCGAGGCGGACCCGGGACTGCGCCAGGGCCAGCAATCCCTTCCACGTCTCCTCCGCGTGCCGACGCGCGTCCACGTCGAGCGTCTCCTCGCCCCCGGCGCGTCGTAGCTCGGCTCCATCGCGGAGGCGCGCTCCGACATCCTCCGGGAGGGCGTCGGCGAGCGCCGAGAGACCGTGGGCGACCGGATCGTCGGCCTCGATGAGTCGAGGGGCGGCGATCAGCACGGCCGCGACGACCACGACGACCGCTTGCACGACGAGGCCGGCCCCCGCGTAGGTCGCCGCCACCACGCCCGCGGCCGCCCCTCCGCACCCCGCCAGGACCACGTGGAGGGCGCGCGCCGAACGGTCGCGCACGCGGACACTTCGCTCGGCGTAGGCGGCAAGGGCGACCGCCGCCCCCGCCGCTCCGGCCGAGAACGGGCCCAAGAGCCCGAAGGCGAGCGCGCCCGCGGCCCCGGTGGCGACAGACAGCGCATGGATCCCGCTGACCGCGACCGCGAGCGCGACGCCCGCCAACACGAGGGCCACTACGGCGGGAAGCAAGCCGAGCCCGCGCGAGGTGGGCTCGAACCCAAAGAGGTAGACGATGGCGACGAAGAAGGTGAGGTGACGCATCATGACGAGGCTCCGATTCAGAACGAGGGACGAGAGAGGTTGGCGGCGTCGTCTTCGGCCAGCTTTTTCTGGGCGGCGCGCGAAGCGGGACTGGGCGCCCCTTTGAAGTCGTCCGCGGCCGCTTCGTAGCGCCGTCGCTGCGCCCCGAGCCGGCCCGCCGCGCCTTCGGGGGCCTCGCGCTCGGCTTCCGCGAGCATCGCGCGCGTCTCCTCCAGCATCTTCATCGCCCCCGAGGCATCACCGTCTCGGTACGCCTCGTTGGCCTCCAACTGCTGCAGTGACGCGACGGCGCTGACGCAACTCGCGTACACGGCGCCGTCACGGGACGCGTGCATCGCAGCTCGATCGTCGGTGGCTTCGAGGGTCAATGGCGAGAGCGCCTGTTCGAAGACGCGACCGCCCGTCTCTCGCCAGCGGACCTCGGTGTCGATGTCGAGCGTGGCGCGGCGCGCGGCGTCGACGCGGAGTTCGATCGCGACGCGGCGGACCGCACCGGCGGGCATGGCCCCGAGCCTCAACGTCACCTCGTCGTCGTCGCGGCGAGAGGTCGCCCCGACGGCGCGCACGAACGAGACCCCCGCCGGCAACCTCAACCGCGCGGTCGTACCTTCGATGCGGGTCCCGGCCGTCTCGTCGAGCTCACGCCGGAGAAATGCGGTGAGGGTGGCCGGATTCTGCACGAACCCGAAGTTGCCCCGACCGGCCCGGGCGAGACCGCTGAGGTATCCCTCGTCGAAGTCGAGACCGATACCGAGCGAGGACACGGTGACCCCGCCCCCGTCGTGCCCGCGACGGGCCAAACCTTCGGACTGCTCGCGGTGGCCATCGAGGCCATCGCTCACCAGCACCACGCGGCGCACGCGGCCGGGACCGGCCGACTCCATCTCGCGCATGGCCACGGCCAACGCATCGGGGATGTTGGTGCCCCCATCGGACCGCAGCTCCGTCACCTGACGCATCAATCGGGGTCGGACGTCTCCGACCCGCGCCATCGGCTGGACCAGCGAGGCGCGCGTGTCGTAGCGGACCAACGCAACTTCATCGTCGTCGTTCATTCGCTCGAGGAGGCGGGCGACTGAGCGGCGGGCCTCGGCGAGCTTCGCCCCCGACATCGACCCGGACGTGTCGAGCGCGATCACCATCGCGAGCGGCGCGCGTGCCGTCGCATCCGCAGCATCGTCGTCGGCTTCGATCCGAAGCTCGGCGAAGACCCGTTGGGGACCGGACGCCAACACCTGCCCGTGGCTGAGCGCGAGACTCCCGCTGGCCCCCGGGCCGGCGAAGCGCACCCCGTGCGCGGGGGTGGTGCGGGCCTCCCCCGCGTCGTCACCGGCGCCGGCGGTCGCCGGGGCCCGGGACAGGGTGAGGCCGCCGAGCGACAGGATGACGGCGCCGACGGCGATGCCGCGGCGGGTTCGAGGGGATGCGGTGCGGATGATCATGAGGGTCTCCCAGGGGCTCGGGTTCGTCGTTCTCCCCATCTGACGTCCGAACCGCCACCTCTCCCTTCACACCTTCATCACGACCCGCCCCCCAATGTCTCGGTTCCGTCACGAGACGAGGATGGGGCTATGCTCCGCGCATGTCCGAGGCGCCGAGGGCCGAGCCGCGACCGCCCGCGTCGCGCACCGGGCGCGGCGTCGCGTCCCTCGTCGGCGCCGTGGTCGCGGTGATTGGCGTCGCCGCCGCGGCCCTCTTTTTTTTGCTGCGCCCCCGTGGCGCGGGCCCCGAATTGCCGCGCTCCCTGCCCCAGGACCTCGACGCCTGGATCGAGATCCCCAACGTCGCCCGCGCCCGCGAGAGCTTGGCCGACGCCCGCGGCCTCGACGTGGACCGAGGTGATTTCTCTCCGCTTCGCGACGAGGTGTCGTTGTCCCTCGCGCGCGCGCTCGACCTCCCTCCTGGCCGCGTCAGCACGATCCTCGACCACGTAGAGGGCGCGGCGTGGGGCGCTCGGTTGGTGACGGTCGCATGGCCGTCGCTCACGCCGACGCTCGAGCCGGTCGTCGTCCTTCGCCTCGACGAGGAGACCGCCGTCGCGCCGCTCCTCACCGCCCCGACCCTGGGCCCACCGGCAACGCTGGCGCGCGGCGTACGCTACGATTTCGCTCCCGGCGGCACCCCCGCGGCCATGGGGTGGTTCGCGCGCGACCGGCTCCTGGTGTTGGGCAACGCCGACATCATCGACGACACGGCCGAGGTGCTCGAAGGCCGACAACCCAGCCTCGCCGACAACGAATCGTTCGCCGCGACCGCCGCGCTGCTCCCGCGGCGCTACCTCGGGTACGGCTTTGTGGACCCTCGCGCGCTCACGCGAACCGATGCGCGCGACCTTCAGGCGAAGCTCTTCGCGCGTACGGAGCCGATCGTCGGGATCGTGAGCGTTGTCGATGCCGGCCTGCAGCTCCACGTCATCGGGCCGACGTCGGGCCGGTGGGCCCCCGATCCTCAGCTCGCGTCCCGTCCCACCCGAGGACCTTTGACCCTGCGCGCGCGGCTTCCGGCGAGCACGGTGGCCTACCTCGCGGTCCGCACCGCGGTCGACGAACCCGGCGCCGACGTCGAGCGCGACGCCCTCCGGCGCATCCGGACCCGCGACGCCGAAGCGGGCAAGTGGCTCCGCCGCGCGATCCGTGACACGGAGCGTGAGGTTGGGCTGAAACTCCGAGAGGTTCTCGACCTCGCCGGCGATGAGGCCATCTTCGCCGCCGTTCTCGCCCCGACCTACCGCGCCACCGCCCTTCCGAGGTTTCCCTCCGATTTCGCCGTCGTCGTCGCGGTGGAGGTCGGCGATGGCGACGAGGTCGAGGCACGGGTACGCGACGTCAAGCGTGCGCTCGGGGGCCGCAACGAAGGCTACCGGGTGGCCTGGGTCGACGGGCGCCGCGGGATCGATGCCACCCCCGACGACGCGGTGCGACATCCCTACGTGCGCATCCGCACGACCGCCGAGCACGCGTTCCTGGCCGTCGGTCCGGAGGCGACGGTCGATCGGAGCTGGCGCGCCTTTCAGGGCGAACCGCCACGGCTCGGCGACGATCCGGCGGTCGACGCCGCGGCCACCGCGCTCGCCGACACGCCGCGGGTTCGCGTCTGGGTCGACACCGGCCGCCTTCTCGCCGCGGCGTTCCGCGCCAACCCGTCGCGGCGGACCGACGCCGAAGCCCTCGGGCTTCCCCCCGACGTCGTCGTGCGTACGGGCCCAGAGCGCATCACCAGTGGATTGACGCTCGATTGGCGCGCCGAGGGTGACGGTTGGCGCTTTGACCTCCACGGCCTCAACGCCCTCTGGCCCGGGGCGGCTGTAGCGCACCACCAGCGGATCCAGGCGCTCCGCGACGAAGCGCGACGCGAAGCACGCGAGGCCGTGATGGCGGTCGCGGCGGCGGGCCTTCAGGTCTTCGACGACCGCCGACGGCAGGTGCTCCACCCCGCCACCGAAGACGCGGAGAGCCACTACGAGGTCGTCTCCACGCTGTGCGGCTCCGCCGACCCGGTCCCCGCCGCGGTCCCTCGCCGGCGGCCCTATGTCCCCTCCGCCGCCCCCGGCCTCGACTTTGGCGGGGGCGACGCCGACCGAGGGTGGCGGTGTCTCGGCTTTCGACCGAAGAAGCCATCCCGGTTTCGTCTCGGCTACGTCGCCGGCGGCCCCTACCTCACCGTCGCGCGGGGCGGGCCCGACCCGGGACCGGGGGGCTTCGAAGCGACGGCCGAGGGCGATCTCGACGGGGACGGGGTGACGAGCCTTTTCTCCGTGACCGCGTCGCGGGACCGCGACGGAACGCTTCGGCTTCACCCCGGGGTCTTCTCGGTCGACGAGCTCGAATGAACGACAGGTAGGCTATACCGGCGCCATGACGGAGCGGTTGCACTACGCGGATTCACTGCGCCTCGCGTTCACCGCGCACGTGGTGGCAGTGATCGCGCATGGCGAGCGCCCGGCCCTCGTGCTCGACCGCTCCGCGTTCTATCCGGAATCGGGGGGACAGCTGGCCGACCGAGGCGTGCTGTCGGTGGCGGGCCACGACCTCGAGGTGGCCGACGTTCAGATCGGCACCGATGGCGAGGTCGCGCATGTCCTGACGAGGTCGGTTCCCCCCGACGTGCAGAACGGCGCCTCGGTCGAGGGTCACATCGACGCGGCGCGACGCCGCCTTCACATGGCCCAGCACACCGGTCAGCACATCTTGTCACGGGCTTTGCTCGACGAGGTCGGCGCCATCACCGTGTCCTCGCGGCTCGGCGCCTCCGGTTGCACGGTCGACGTCGACCGCGAGCACCTGGAGCCGAGCGCCTTGGCCGCCGTATTCGCCTGGACCAACGACGTCGTGGATCGGGACGTCCCCATTCGCGCCTACTTTCCCGCGCCCGACGAGCTCGCCCGTCTCCCGTTGCGCAAAGCGCCATCCGTGTCCCGTGATGTGCGCGTCGTCGCGATCGGCGACGTCGACATCACGCCCTGCGGCGGCACCCACTGCGGCCACACGTCGGCGGTGGGGTTGGTGACCCTGCTCGGGACCGAGCGGCATAAGCGACGGCTGCGCATCCACTTCGCCGCCGGGCACAAGGCGCGGGCGTTGGCGCAAGCCGAGTCGAGCGCGCTGCGGGCGCTGGGGCGCGAATTGTCGACCGCACCGACCGAAGTCCCGTCCGCCGTCGCGCGCCTCCAGGCCGAGCAGCGTCGCCGCACCCGCCAGTTGAAAGGGCTGTGCGAACAGATGAGTGAGCACCTGCTCGACCACGACACTGAGTGGCAAGTGCTCGACCTCGCCGAGGCGCCGGTCGACTTGGTGCGCGAAGTGGGCAAGCGCGCCGCCCGCCATCCCCGCCGCACGACCGTGGTCGCCGCCGCCACCGGGGAGGACGACGTTGCGGTGGTGGTGCTCGCCGTTCGCGGGGAGGAGGCGACGTTCGACTGTGGCGCGTTCGTACGCGCGCTGTGCGCCGAGCACGACGGGCGCGGAGGAGGTCGCCCTCATCGGGCCGAGGCGCGCCTTCCCGCGGGGACGCCATGGCGCGCATTTCTCGACACGTATCGGGCCCGGCGCTGAACGCGAGCGATGCCGCCGGGGCGCGAAGCGGGTCGGCGTGCTACCCCCTCCCCATGGGGATCAGAACCAGCAGCATGGCCATCGCCGCGTGGACCTGCTCCGCCTGCGCGCCGACGGCGGCCGAGTACGTGCGCGACAAAGACCCGACGCATCCGAGCATCGAATACGTCGCGCAGCAGGAGGTTCTGACGCCGCTCCCGATGCGCGTGCGACTGCCTTCGAGCTACCAGGCCGAGCATGTGGTGGCCCTCGTCCGAACCTGGGGCTCGGGCACCTGGCAACCGGTCGAGCTCGCGCGGCAGGGGCATACGTGGACGGGTGAAGTCTCCTGCCGCCAGGTCAGCACCGTGACCGGGCCGACCCGGTATTTTTTCGTCGCCCTCGACCACGCAAGCGAAATCGTGCTCGACAGCGGCTCGCCGGAGTTCCCCTACGTGGCCACCGTGGTCGGCGAGTTGACGGGCGGGGCGCGAGGTCTCCCCGGAGCCCCTACCCCCAAGCAGTGCCACGATGTCGCGGACTGCCCCCCCGACTTCGTGGGATGCCCCCGCTACCGCCTGTTGCGGCCCGCCTGTCGCTCCGACCTCGAGTGCGCGAGCGGCGAATGCAAGTGGGACGGGTACTGCGCCCTCGACGAAACGCCCGGGTACGCCTTCGAGGAGGCCGACGCGGAAGCACAGCTCGAAATCGTGCTGCAGCGCGTCCAACGGCATTTCCAGGCTTCGCGCTGAGGGTCGACCCCGGGCACCCTGGTGCGCGCGGTCGAGGCGTTCAGCCGAGCTCGAACAGGGCCGCGATGGCGGCCCCATCCTCGGCCGACTCCGGCACGAGAAACGCCATGGCGGCTCCGGGGGGCGCCGCTTCTCCGTCGCGGAGCCGGAGCAGCCGAGGATGCGCATCGTCGGAGGACGCAAGCACCGCCACCCGATAGCGGGAGTACGACATCATCGTGTCCGAAGACTCGCCGACGGTCCCCGCGGGCGGCGAAGAAGAGGTCGGCGGAAGGGTGCTCGCGTCGTCACGCGCCGTCGCGCGCACGACGGCCGGTATCCGGGTGTCTTCCGCGGTGTCCCGAACCCCGGCCCGACGGGTCACGATGCGCGGTTCGCGCTCGGTGGAAGGCGGCAGCACCGAGTCGACGACGAGGCGCGACGCCGGCGTCCGGCTCGCCGTCGACGGTTTCGTCGATCGTGACCTCCGTCCCTCCGGCGCGAGCGCGACCTCGGGGGTCGTCGACACCACCGTCGCCTCGTCATCGATCCCCGCCGCGGCGGGGGTGTCCCAATTCCGGGCGGCGGTGTCGATCTCTTCCGCACGGTCGCCCCGATCGTGGTCACGCGCGGCCGACGCCGCCCGCCGCAGCCACCGCGCGGCCGCCTCCCGGGCCCCCGTCGCCACCAATCGCTCGGCGGTAGACAAGGCCCAGCGGACGTCTTCGGGATCGTCGTCGTTCGGCTCGGGGATGTCTGCCATGTCTCCTGAAACCCGCCTGCACCCTCGACCACAACCGTTGATGGTGTCGCGATGCTCGCCGACAAGTCGGCGAGGGCGAGCATCGCTCCTCAGAGCCGGTTCTATTGTCTTGGGGGTGCCTTACTTTTTGGGCCGGTCAAATCTACCGATTTGACCGACACTATAACGCTCAGGACCCCCGCTTGGGGCCCGCCATCGAGCGCACGAAAAACGGGGGGCATACCCCCATGTTGAAGTGCGCGGCGGCCGCCAGCGCCCGCTTGATACGCGGGGTCGGCGCGAGGTCGCGCAGGACGTCCATCGCCCCGAGGGCGTGGGCGCTGCCGCTGCCGATCGCGTCGAATCGGTCGGCCTGGAGTTGGACCTGAAAGTCACTCTCGATGGTGTAGAGCCCCCCCCGGTAGCCCACGATGAATTGTCCCCCGGACTCGCTGTTGCTCTCGACCTTCGCGAACCCCTTTTCCTTGAAGAGCGTCCGCACGGCGTCGACGAACGTGGTCACCATGAACGAGATGTCGCTCGCCCCGGCCGGCTGTTTGGGGACCTCCAATTGGTGTTCGAGCAATTGCCCCATGCGGAAGCTGGTGGTGTAGCCGATGAGAAAGGGCCCCCGGCGAAAGACCTTCTTCACCTCCGTCACCCGTCGGGTCCAGCCCGCGACCGCGGCGGAATCGACCCCGACGTAGACGCGGCCGCCGGCGACCAAACCGACGACGCACGTCACGGCGACGCTCCGTCGATCCGCTGGACCACCACGCGGTCGACCGGATCCCCAACCGCCACGCTGTGGGTGACGGTCGCCGTCCACGTCGGCGCCCGCCGATTCGCGGTGACCGTGCGCGCGTCGAGGTTCGGGGTGGGCGTCCACTCCGTCCGGTGGGCGAGGTCCATCAGCGCCACCCCCGCCCCTTCCAGCGCGTGGGCTTGCGGCCGGTCGGCGCCCTCGACCGTGCAGGCCACGTAGAGGCTCTCCGGGGTGCCCGGGCTCCTGAGGACGAGGCGCTCCTCGGGGACGAAGACCTCCACGCACCAGCGTCCCCACCCCCAGGCGCGCGCCACGGCCAAGCCGTCGACCAGTACCTCCAGCGGCGAGCGCCCCCCCGCGGCCAAGGCGGTTCCCCCGGCCGCGAGCGCGCGACCGAGCCCGAGAAAGGCGTGCGTGTACCCCGCCTCCGCGAGCAAGGCCCGCGCGGCGGGCAGGGCCTTGGGCTTTTCCTCCGTGACCGTCGCCAAAAGGTGATGGGTCAGAGCATGTCCGTAGTCGGCCGGGACGAAGGCGAGCCGTTGGTCCCGATCCCGCAGGTCACCCCGGTCGTCGCCAGCGGCTCCCTCGATGCGGGCCAGGGCGTCGATGGACCGCTCGGCGATGCGGTCCTCGTGCAGGCCCCCAAAGCTGCTCGGAACGAGCTCTCGGATCTGCGCTTGGTGCGGCGTGCGCACCTCCATCGCGGTGCCCCTCGCGTCGAGCCGAAACGAACCCTCGGGGCCCAACGCTTCGGGCACGACGGCGATGAGTCCCGAGGGAAGATCGAAGGCGACCTCGGTGGCGGCCCCGGCAAAGCCGCCCGCGATCGCATCGAGGGGCCACGGTCGGCCCGGCCCCCCGGTCGTCGCGGGCTCGAGGGACAGACGAAATGGGTGGCGTACGCGCGCCCGACCGCCGGCCGGCGTGACGTCGAGAGAAAGCTGGCCCAGTCCGAGGGCGGCGAACACCTGTCGCGCGATGTCGAGGCGCTGTGCGGGCGAGGTCGGCAACATGCGATGGACGAGCCGCTTGAGGAGAGGACGACTCGCTTGTTGCGCGCAGCGGAGACGACTGGCGGGACCGCGGGACGGCCCGAGCGCGTCGTCGACGACCTGGTCGAAGGCCGCGAGGAAGGAGGGGTGCTGCACCACGACCGCCGACCCGGCGAAGAACCGGAGGTGGTGCTGGGGGAGCGCATCGCGGTGGTCGTAGAGCAGGGCGGACATGGTCACATCTCCAGCGGGCGCCCCAGGATCCGACGGACGGAGGCCGCCACGAACTCCAACGCGTCCTCATCGAGCGCCTCGGGAGCGCGCAGCGTCTCGATGCTGAGGCCGGTCTGAAGCGACACGCGCAGCAAGGCGAGATGCGCATCATCGGCGTGGGCATCGAGGTACGCGAGGAGCCGAACGCCCCGCGCCGCCGCCTCCGACGACGCCTCGGAGAGGGTGGTGGTCGGCCGTGTCGCCCCCGCCGGGGGTCCGGCGAAGCGCGCGCTGTCGCCGCCTCCACCAGACCCGGGTCCCGCGCCGCCCGAGGGCCCGAGGAGGGGCGGCGCCGAATCGGATCGCATCGCCGCCGGAGGCGCCGCCGCATCGCGCGCCACCGTTTTCGACGCGGCCTGGAACTGGGACGGGCTCGTCAACGTCGGCGCCGCTTGGGGCTGCCGCGCCGCCACGAGCGGAGGCGCCGGCGGTCCGGTGTCGCCCGGCGTTTGTGTCTCGCGCGGCGGCTCGGGTCGGGGGTCACCGACGGGCCCAGGCGGCTGGGTGGGAGGCGGGAGTCCCGGTCGAACGTCCTCATCATCGGTCGCAGGGGAGGGCGCGCCTTCGTACGACGCCGTGATCGGGGGGCCGGAGGGCGCCACGACCGGCTCGATCGGCTTGACCGACGGCGGGGACGCCGCATTTGCGCCCTCCTCCAGCCACGGGCGGGCCCGCGCGACGATGAGCCGCACGAGCCCGAGCGGGGTCGAGGGGCGAAAGGAGAGGACCGCGAGATCCGTCGCGCCCCTGGGCACGACGACGGCCAGCTCGACGTCCGTTTCCGCGGTGAGCATCGCGTCGACGGCGCGGTCTGCGCCCGCCACGATGTCGAACGACCGCGCCAGCTCGAGGGCCCGGGCCTCCGACGTAGGGTCGCTCCCACCGGCGTGGGAAGACCCCGACGCGCCGCTTCGAACCCACCGGTCGGAAACGGTGCGCCCCCCCGCCGTGCCCGGAGCGACCAGGCTCAGGCTCAGGAGCACCCGCGTCTCCTCCAACCGGATCCGCAACCCTTCGTTCACGACGTCCCGACTCCTCGCTCGTGGCGTCCGCGTCGACATACTTCGCGAAACGCGTCGATCATGGCCGCCCAAGGCACCCCGGTCGGCACATCGCGTCCCCAGAGCAGCAAGAACCACCGTCGCCCCGCGACGGCGGGGACCCACGCCGCCGCCCATCGGCTCCCCTCGTCGCGTTCGAAGGCGATCTGGCCCTCCTTGATGGTCCCACTCGCCGTGAGCGCCTGAACCGCCGCTTCGAGCGCGCCCGCGACGAGCGGCGCCCACGAGGGTTCGATGGGAACCGATCCCGCGGGCGGGGGCACCAAGGCGACCGGGAGCCCGTCGTGGTCGGCCACCGCCCCGCCGCGCAACCCGGGCGCCGTCCAACCGCTGAGGCACCACTGGAGCAGGGCTTCGAGCCGCGCTTCGAAAGGTCCAAGCGGCGCCACGAACGGAGGAACCGGCGCGGGGCGCGACGAAGGGACATCGGCCGACTCCGGGTATCCGTCGGGCTCCGACGAAGACGGGGGCGCCGTGATCGTGCCCCGGTGGCGTCGTGGCTTGGTCACGCGCGGCGGCCCGTCGGCCGTCGATGGGATCGGCTCGGCCGGCGGAAATCCACCCCCCGGACGACGCGCGGCCCCCGCCGCCAGACGCGTCGCCTTGGCGTCGAAATCCTCGTCGTGGTCCTCGTCATCGGCCGCGGGCACCGGCCCGGGCTGGGTCGACACCGAGGTCGCAAACCGCCCGGGGTCGCGTCGCGCCATGCCCGCGAAGCGATTGACGGCCTCTTTCCGCGCGGGAAGTTCGCCGAGCAACGTGCTCACCTCCATGGGCTCAAACCAGGAAAGGCTGGGGCTCATCGCTCCTCGCTTGCTCCACCAGACCCATCCGCTCCTCGAGCTCGGCCGCGATGAGGTCGAACACGTGCGTCACCGGCGGCGCGGGGCGACGGAGCAGACCGACGGGGACCCCTTTCGCCGTCGCCTCCAAAAACACCGGGTCACGCGGCACGTTGGCACTGAAGAGGAGGTCGGGCGGGAATTGGTCCAACAGTTCCCGGGCCACGTCGAAGGAATGCTCGTTGCGGACCTGGAGCATCGTCACGATGAGCCCGACCAGCCGCACGGCCGCCCCCTCTTGCCGCAAGACCTGAACCATTTCGAGAAGTTGCGTCAGCGCTCGCAGCGCCACCGGCTCGGCCTGGAGCGGCGAGACGGCATAGGACACCGCGCGAAGCACCCCGGTCGTGATCCCCCCAAACCCGCTCGGGGTGTCGAAGAGCACGACGTCGTAGTCGGCCGCGGCCTCGTCGACCAAGCGCCGCAGTCGCTCTCCGCTCGCGAGCGCCGCCCCAAAGGCTTCGGTCTCGTACGGGCCGATCCGGCCCACCGGAAGCAGCGCGAAGCCATCGACGCGGGTCGGCACCACGACCTCCGCGAGCGGACGCCCCTCGGCGATGAACGCGGAGAACCCGGGTACGGCGTTGAGTTTGGGCGACAGCGACAGGCCGATCGCGCCCTGGGGATCGCCGTCCACGAGCAAGGCGCGGTGGTGCCGCTTGACGAGGGCGTGGGCCAGCTGGAGCGCCACGGTGGTCTTTCCGACCCCTCCCTTGGGACTGGCGACGGCGATCGACTTCATGCCGTCGCACCGTCCGGACCGCCGTGTCGGTTGGACCTCATGGGCACGCAGGATCGCACCGAGGTCCCCCTGGAGGCAAGAAACCCTGCCGGTTGGCCCTTGCCCTGCCCGACGCCCGATCGTAGCGTCCGCGCCCAAAGGGAGAATGATGATGAATAAGCATTTGCTGTTGGGCGGGGCTGCGCTGGCGACGTTTGGTTTGGCCGTACAGAACGGAAACGCGGCGGGAAGTGTGTCGAAGACCGCCGGCAACTGCATCAACGCGCACGCCATCCTCATGGCCTCGCAGGACGGCAACCACGACCGCTACTGGCAGGCCATCGAGAGCGCCGTGAAGTCCCAGGCCGGCCGCTTTTTCATGGTGGCGGACTACGAGCCGGGGGTGGCCCAGAAGGTGAGCTTTCGCCAGTACGACACCCGATTTCAGGAAAGCGGCGCGGCCTACGTGGCCCATTGCGGCAGCGGCGCGACCTGCAACGACCTCGCCGACTACATCCTGAAGTCCTACCCCGAGGTGGGCAGCCCCTCGGTTCATTGCGGGGAAGTGCCCCACATTCTCGAGAACCCGACGTCCGCCCCCTTCTGAAGGGCCACGACCGGGGCCCGCGCGCGCCGTCCGGCTTGAAACGCCGGCCGCGAGCGCTCAAAACCGCGGGATGGATCGCAAACCGGACGTCGTGGACTTGCTCCGTGAGCTCGCCGAGCTCACGACCCTCGACGAGCAGAGTCCACAGGCGTTCCGGGTCCGCGCGTACGAACGCGCCGCGCGCGCGGTGGCGTCGCTCGTCGGAGACATCGAAGCGATGGGCGAGAAAGAGCTCATCTCGGTCGAGGGCATCGGCAAGAGCACGGCGAAGAAGATCCGGACCTTTCTCGACACGGGCCATCTCGATCAGCTCGACCGGTTGCGCGAAGCGTACCCGCCCTCGGTCGTCGCCTTGAGCCAGATCCCGGGGATCGGACCGAAAGCGGTCGACAAGCTCCGTCGCGAGTTGGGCGTCACGTCGATCGCTGCACTACGCGACGCCCTCGAAGGGCAGCGGCTCCGAGGACTCGCGGGTTTCGGGGCCAAAAAGGAAGAAAAGCTCAAAGCCACCCTCGAGCGGCTCGGGCTGGGCGAGGCGGGGACGGATGGCGCCCCGTCGACACCCCGTCGGATCGCGATCGCCAAGGCGATGCCCATTGCCCAACGGCTCATCGCCGCCCTTCGCGCGCGGGATGACGTCCGCGACGCGGCGTACGCCGGCAGTTTGCGCCGCTTTCAGGAGACGATCGGCGACCTCGACCTGCTCGTGGTGAGCGAGGCGGACCCACGGCCGATCATGGAGTGGCTGACGAAGCTCAGCATGGTCGACGCGGTCCTCGTCCACGGCGACAAGAAGACGAGCGTGTCGACGCGCAAGGGCCTCCAGATCGACATGCGGGTGGTCGCCCCCCATCAGTACGGCGCGGCGCTGCTCTACTTCACCGGGAGCAAGGCGCACAACGTCAAGCTCCGCCAACGGGCGCTGGCGCGGGGTCAAACCCTCAACGAGTATGGCCTCGCGTGCGCCCGCACCGGCGCGACCATCGCGGCGGAAACCGAGGAAGAGATCTACCACGCCCTCGGCCTGGACATGATCGCCCCCGAGCTGCGCGAAGACGCGGGGGAGATCGAAGCCGCCGAGGCCCATCGCCTGCCCCCACCGGTGGGTTCGGTGTTCGGCGACCTTCACGTCCACACGGACTTGAGCGGAGACGGCCGGAGCCCGCTCGCCGAGGTGGTCGCGGCCGCACGCGCGCGCGGATACCGCTACCTCGCCATTACCGAACACGCCGAGGACATCCCCCGGCAGGGCGTTCCCCGGGCCCAGCTCGCGGCCCAACGCGCCGAAATCGAAGCCCTCTCGGACGACACCCTCACGGTGCTCCACGGCGCCGAACTCAACATCGGCCGAGACGGGAGTCTCGACTACGACCTCGACTTTCGGATGAGCCTCGACTGGTGTCTGGCGTCGATCCACAGCCACTTCGACCTACCGCGCGACGCCCAAACCCAACGGCTCATCCGCGCCATGGAGGACCCTTCGGTGCAGATGATCGGACACCTCACCGGTCGGACCATCGGCAAACGCCCTCCGGTCGACCTCGACCTCGATGCGATCTTCGACGCGGCGGAGCGTACGGAAACGGCGCTCGAAGTGAACTGCGGGCTACCCCGTCTCGACGTGAGCGTCGCCATCCTCCGGCGCGCCCGCGACCGCGACGTCGTCTTCATCATGACCTCCGACGCGCACCATCACCGAGAATTGATGCGCATGGATTGGGGGCGGATCCATTGCCGTCGCGCGTGGCTCGACCCCGCACGGATCGTAAACACGTGGAGCCGCGAGCGGTTCATGTCGTGGCGGCAGAGAAAACGCGCGCGTCGGGGGCTGGGGTCATGACCACCGTTCCCCTCCCCATCGGATTTCGTGGGGCCGCCATCGACGTCTCCACGCAAGCGGGGCGCGCGTTCTTGCAGGAGCGCGTCGCGATGTTCGCGCGGGCCATGTTGGGGGTGATGCTCGTGCAAGGCACGGCCATGGGCATGACCCGGGTGCTGACGCAGACGGGCCAGCGCATCAGGCCCGGCAGCTTTCTCGTGATCGGGCTGGCCCTCGTTTTCATGGGCGGTCTTTGGCGGTCGGCGGCCCGCGGCCGCTGGAGCCCCAAGGTCGCACGCTGGGCCGACGTCGCCTGCGTCACCGATCCCGCGGCGCTTCTCGCCGGCACCGTGTACCTGAATCGCGACCTTCGCGTCGGTCCCTACATGGGGATCGTATTCGTGGGGTTTCTCGTGTTCGGCCGGGCCCTCATCATCCCGAGTTCAGGCCAGCGCACGGTGGGGGTCTCACTGGCGTGTTTCGCGCCTCTCGTGGCCGTCCAGGCGTACTTGGCGTGGCGGATGCCTGCGACCCAGGTCGTCGCCCCCGCAATTCAAACCGCCGCCGTGGCCACGTCCGCCGTCATCGCGTCGGGGCTCGCGGGTTACGGCTCGTCCATCGTGAGCGGGCTGCGCGAGCGGGCGAAAACAGCTGAGCGGCTCGGCCAGTACACGCTGAAGGAAAAGATCGGCGAAGGCGGCATGGGCATCGTGTACCGAGCGCAACACGCGATGTTGCGCCGCCCCACGGCGGTGAAGCTGCTTCCCGCCGAAAAGACGGGCGACCTCGCGGCGCGTCGTTTCGAGCGGGAAGTGCAGCTCACGAGTGAACTCCATCACCCTAACACCGTGCACATCTACGACTTCGGGCGCAGTGAGGAGGGCGTGTTCTATTACGCGATGGAGCTGCTCGACGGGATCGACCTCGCCGAATTGGTCGAGCGCGATGGTCCCCAACCCGCGGGTCGCGTCGCCCGTATTCTGACGCAGATTTGCGGCTCGCTTCACGAAGCGCACCGTCACGGCCTGGTTCATCGCGACATCAAGCCGGCCAACGTATTTCTATGCCACCTCGCCGAGATGCCCGACGTGGTGAAAGTGCTCGACTTCGGGCTCGTCAAAGAAGTCGAGCCCGCCGGCGGCCGCCATCTCACCGAGGCCGACGTGGTGGCGGGAACCCCGGGCTACCTCGCGCCCGAGACGATTACGGACCCCGACCGGGTCGGCCCCCCGGTGGACCTCTACGCCCTGGGCGCACTCGGTTACTTTTTGGTAACCGGCGAAGACATATTCGTCGGCAAGACGGCGGTCGAGGTGTGTAGCCATCACCTGCATTCCTGCCCCGTGCCGCCATCGAAACGACTCGGGATGGCCATCGACGAGAAACTCGAGGTGGTGATTCTTCGCCTGCTCGAGAAGAACCCGTCCGATCGCTTCGAGGATGCCCGCACGGTCGCCGAGGCGCTGATGGCGTCGGAGGCGTATCCGACGTGGACCACCGCCGATGCCGACCGCTGGTGGACAGAGGGGCGGTGGACAGAGCGGCGGTCGGTCCCGCGTCGCCGCCCCCACCCGAGCACGCGACCATCCCGCTGAGCACCGCCATACCCGAATGCCGAAAGGTACGATATAGTGCCGGGCAGATCGGTAGATTTGACCGGCCCAAAAAGTAAGGCACCCCCAAGACGATAGAACCGGCCCTGAGGAGCGATGCTCGCCCTCGCCGACTTGTCGGCGAGCATCGCGACACCATCAACGGTTGTGGTCGAGGGTGTAAGGTACCTCGAGGAAGATGGGAGCGACGACGACCTTCATGCTGAACGATGAAGTCGTGGAGACGGACGCGCCACGCGGCCGCCTCGTCCTCGACTTCGTACGCGAACGCCGACTCACGGGCACCAAAGAAGGCTGTAAGGAGGGCGATTGCGGCGCCTGCGCAATTCTCGTCGGCGCCCTCGACGGCGGTCGCCCGCGGTACGAATTGATGACGGCCTGCCTCGTGCCCCTCGGAGAAATGGCGGGCAAACACGTCGTCACCGTCGAGGGACTCAACCTCACCCGGTCCCGGCAGGCCGGACGCCGGCTGAGCGTGGTGCAAGAAGAAATGGTGCACCATGGCGGCACCCAGTGCGGCTACTGCACCCCGGGATTCATCGTCGCGATGACGTGGTACGTGATCGTGACCGAGGGGGCCGACTTGTCGCGGGAAGGCATGCGCGAAGCCATCAGCGGCAACCTCTGCCGATGCACCGGGTACAACGCCATCGAAAGGGCGGCCGACGCCATCCTCGCGACCGTAAAGGCCAAGGGTCCCCCCGAGGGCGACCGCCTTCCCGCCCTCGTCGAGGCCGAGCTCCTGCCGTCCTACTTCGCCTCGATCGGTGACCGTCTGGCGGAAATGTCACCCGAAATGTCACCCGAAATGTCGCCCGCCCCTCCCCCCGCGGCGCCGACGCCACCCACCCCCCTGTTTCTCGCCGGAGGCACCGACCTCTACGTTCAGCGCGGCGCCGAAATCCCCGGGGCTCCGGTCCGTCTCCTCACCGCGGACGACGTCGCGGCGCAATACCCTCGGATTCGCGGCATTCGCGAAGAAGGGCCGGTCCTCAGTCTGGGGGCGCTCACGACGTTTACCGAGTTCGCCGAGCACGAGGCCGTCCGCCGCCTCGTACCTCGTATCGATCGATTTCTCTGGCTCATTGCATCGCGACCGATCCGCAATCGGGCCACCCTCGGCGGAAACATCGTCAACGCCTCGCCCATCGGCGACATGACCAACCTCCTGCTCGCCCTCGGGGCGACCCTCGTGCTGGCGGAGGGCGACGATCGCCGCGACGTCGCGCTTCGTGATCTCTATCGAGGCTACAAGCAACTCGACAAGCGCCCCGGCGAGTTGCTCGTCGAAATCCGCCTCGCTCGGGAGACGGCGCACACCCTCACCAACTTCGAAAAGGTATCGAAGCGCAAGGCGCTCGACATCGCGAGCGTGTGCTCGGGCGCACGCTTCGAGCGGGAGGCGGGCGTACTGACCCACGCGGCGATCAGCATGGGCGGGGTCGGTCCCACCCCCAAGCTGCTCACGCGCACCGGGATCTTTCTCCAGGGGAAACGCCTCTCGCCCGCCGTGGTGGGAGAAGCGCTCAGCATCGCGGCGGGGGAAGCCACGCCGATCGACGACGTGCGCGGGTCGGCTCGGTACAAGCGACTGCTGGCGCGCCAGCTCTTGCTCGCGCACTTCACCGAGCTCTTCGATGAGATCGATCCATTGGCCCACATGGGCCCCGAGCTCGCGGCCGCCCAGTAGCCCGGTGGGCCCCGACGCCACGGTGAGAAACAAGATGCCCAAGCCGCCTCCCCACATCGAAGCGCCGCTCCACGTTCGGGGCGAATCGGAGTACGTCGATGATGTCGCCCCTCCGCTGGGCATGTTGCACGCCGCCGTCTTCTACGCCCCCGTCGCCCACGGACGCATCCGACGAATCGATACCGGCCCTGCGCTCGCGCACCCCGAGGTGGCCGCCGTGCTCACGTCGTCCGACATCCCGGGCACGAACGAGCTCGGCGCCATTTTTCTCGATGAGCAGTCTCTGGCCGACGAGATGGTGCACTACATCGGTCAGCCCATCGCCCTCGTCCTCGCCACGACGGTAGAAGCGGCTCGGGCCGCCACCCATCTCATCGATTGCGACATCGAACCCCTGCCGGTGGTGGTCGACCCGCGACGCGCCCACGACGCCGGGGACTTTCACGGCACCCCGCGGACGTTCCGCATCGGTGACGTGGAGGCGGCGTGGGCCGATTGCGACGTCATCGTCGAGGGTTCGTGTGACATTGCGGGACAGGAGCACCTCTATCTCGAGACCAATCGCGCCCGGGCGCTGCCCCAGGAGGGGGGACGCATCACGATCGCCTCCTCGACCCAATCACCGTATTCGGTGCAGCGCCACGTGGCCCGGGTTCTGGGCATCCCCGAGCATCTCGTCGAGGTCGACGTCCGCCGGATCGGGGGCGGGTTTGGCGGCAAGGAAGACCAGGCGACCTACTGGGCGGTGCTGGCGGCCCTGGGGGCCTACGTCACCGGTCGTCCGGTCCAGCTGTTGCTCGACCGGGTCGACGACCTGGTCATGACGGGCAAACGCCATCCGTACGAGGCCGACTTCAAGCTCGGTCTCGGCGCAGACGGCCGTTTCATCGCCTACGACGTCACGCTCTATCAGAACAGTGGGGCGACGGCGGATCTATCGCCCGCCGTCCTCGAGCGATCTCTGTTCCATGCGACGAACGCCTACTTCTTCCCCCACGCCCGCATCTACGCGGCGTGCTGCCGCACCAACCTCCACCCGCACACGGCCTTCCGCGGCTTCGGCGGACCCCAATCGATGTTCGTCGTAGAAGCCGCGATCACCGCCGCGGCCGAGCGATTGGGCGTGGCCCCGTGGGAGCTCCAGAAGAAGAACCTCCTTCGTCGCGGCCAACCCCTCCCGTACGGGCAGACCGCCGAAGAAGACAAGGCGGTCGAGACGTGGGTCGAGGCCGAAGAGACCTTCGACCTCGCGGCCTGGCGGGCCCGCGTCGACGCCTTCAACGCCAACCATCGAACCGAGAAGAAGGGCCTGGCGGTCATGCCGGTCGTGTTCGGGATCTCGTTCACCAAAACCCACCTCAACCAGGCTTCGGCCCTCGTTCACGTCTACACCGACGGCAGCGTGAGCGTATCGAACGGGGGTATCGAGATGGGCCAGGGTCTCACCACCAACCTCGCGACCATCGTCGGCGCGGAGCTCGGGCTCGATCTCGACCGCGTTCGGATCGAAAGCACCAACACCACCCGCGTCGCCAACATGTCTCCCAGCGCGGCGAGCGCAACCACCGACCTCAATGGCCACGCCGCCATCGACGCGTGTCGAAAGATCCGCGGCCGCATCCTGCAGTGCGTCGCAGACGAGACCGGTCGCGCCTCCGAGGACCTCTCCTTTCGGGCGAGTCAGCTGTACGACGGAGCGCATGCCGTCGAGGAATGGGACTGGCCCCGCGCCGTCACCGCATGTTACCTCCGCCGCGTCGATTTGTCGGCCCA
Organism: Myxococcota bacterium; assembly: GCA_039027095.1. Lineage (GTDB taxonomy): Bacteria > Myxococcota_A > Polyangia > Polyangiales > Polyangiaceae > JAPYTK01. The sequence goes on along the minus strand of JBCCLB010000015.1, from coordinate 41,776 downwards.
CGGCTTTTACGCCACCCCCGGCCTTCACTTCGACGTCGCCAAAGAACGGGGCCGTCCGTTCGCTTATCACGTCTACGGAACGTCGGTCACCGAGGTGACGGTAGATTGCCTGCGGGGGGTGTATGAGGTCGACACGGTCAAGATCGTCCACAACCTCGGCCGATCCCTCAACGAGGTCGTCGACCGGGGGCAGATCGAGGGTGGCCTCATGCAGGGCATCGGATGGATGACGCTCGAAGAGCTGGCGTATGGTGACGACGGCCGCTTGTTGTCCCGCGCGCTGTCGACCTACAAGGCGCCGGACGTCTACTTCGCCCCCGACCTGGAAGTGAAGTGGCTCGAAAGCGAACGACCCGCGGGGCCGCGCGGCTCGAAAGCCGTGGGCGAGCCTCCGTTCATGTACGGTATCGGAACCTACTTTGCGATCCGGGCCGCCATGCGGGCCTTCGCCCCCCGTCCGTATGCTTTCGATGCCCCGGCGACCCCAGAACGGGTCCTGCTCGCCCTCCACGGCCATCACGTCGACCAGCCTTCCTCGCAACCGCAACCTCAACCGGCCCCGGCGGTCCGCCCCGCCTCCGCGCCCGCCGAATGAACGAATCGTTCTGGGGCGAACTCGGAACCTACCTGGCCGAAGGAGGGCGCGCCTTTCTCGTCGTGGTGGTGGACCACACCGCGCACTCTCCGGGCAGCCGGGGCGCCAAACTGTTCGTGCGCGAGGACGGGACGAGCGTCGGTACGATCGGTGGGGGCGTCATGGAGGCCAACGTGCTCGCCCGCGCGCGGAACGCCGACACCCCCCGCTGGCGTGCGCTCGATCTCCATCACCGACGGCGCGTCACCGGGGATGGTACCCCGTCGGGCCTGATCTGCGCGGGTCGCCAGCGTCATCTCGAGGTTCGGCTTGGCCCCGACGCCGCGGAGACCCTCCTCCGCTTCGCCACCCTCCAGCGGACCGAAGCGGAGGAAGCCGAACTCGTCGTGAATGAGGGCGAGATGAGCATCGTCGCTCGCCCGGTCGATCCCCAGCACGGGCCGCGACGCCATTGGCCGGAAGGGTTCGCCGAGCATGCGATCAACCACCGGCGCGTGGTGATCCTCGGGGGAGGGCATTGCGGGCTGGCCCTGTCGCGCGCCCTGCGCGCGCTCGGCTACCGGGTTCGGGTCGTAGAGACGCGTTCCGAGGCGGCCATCGTCGGGGCGCACGATCCGGCGACCGTCACCGTCGTCGACGCGTGGGACCAGGTCGCGGATTGCGTCGACTACCCGGCGCTCAGTCACGTCGTGGTCATGACCGCCGCCGCGCATTCGGACATCGACGCCCTCCGCGGCCTGGCCGACGTCGCGACCCCGTTCTTGGGCCTCATGGGCAGCCCCGCCAAGCTCCGGTTCATTCGTGAAGCTCTCGTCGAGAGCGGACACGAGCGCGTCTGGTCTCGGGTCACCGCTCCCGTCGGCCTGCCCATGGTGAGCGACACGCCGGCCGAAATCGCGGTCAGCATCAGCGCGCAGCTCTTGAGATCAAGACCCGTTCTGTTCCCGTGGGAACGCCCCGCCCGAGCGACCTGAAGGGCCCGTCGCGGCAGGGGTGGGGTCGCCCGCTACGCTTCGCTTATAGCGGCGTTTCTCGACGGCCGCGGCGATGCCCAGGCCATTGAGTTCGACGTCGAGGCCGGCGATGACGTCGCGCCTCGGGTCGGCGGTGAGCCCGGCCTCGGCGAACCACTGCTCGAATTCGGCCCCTACGCGCGCGACACAGAACGAGGCGAGCTCGTCCCCGGTGCGCGACGACGCGTCGGCGGTGTCGACGAGCTTCGCGTATCCCTCGAGTTGCGTGCGCAACCGCCGCGCGATGGCATCGACGTCCGTGCGGGGCCCGAAGTGGGTGAGAAAGACGCGATCCGGCGAGAGCCCGGTAATGCGGTCGACACTCTGCAGGGCGGCCTCGGCGTCGAAATCAGACGGCGCCGAGGTGGGAAACACCAACCGTCTTTCGCGTTGTAAATGGGGGTAACAAAGTCCGAAACTATCGCCGGTAAAGACCCCGTTCGACCCATCGTCGTGAATGCACACGTGATGGTTGGCGTGCCCGCGCGTCTCGAAAAAGCGCAAGTGCCGACGACCCAAGGCGAAGGTCTCATCGTCGCGGACGGCTCGTACGCGGTCGGCGGAAGCCCCTTCGACCCGGCCGTAGAGGGCTTCGAACTTCTCGGGCCCGTATACGGCCTTCGCCGCGGCGACGAGCCGGGATGGATCGACGACGTGTTTCGCGGCGCGGGGGTGCGCGAGCAGGGTCGCGCGGGGGCAGGCGCGCAGCAGAGGCCCTGCGCCCCCCGCATGGTCGAGATGCACGTGGGTGATCGCGATGTACCGTACATCTTCGGGGCGCCGGCCGCGTTGCTCGAGAGCGGCGAGCATCCGGGGGACCGCATACGTCGTGTTGGTCTCCACGAAGGCGACCTCTCCCGCATCTTGGATCAAATACACCGCGGCCGAGCCTTCGTGTCCGCCGTAGTGGGCGTCGATGGTCAACACTCCGTGCATGACCGCATCTTCGGCTTCGCCCGCGGAGCTCGTCAACGACGGAGCCATCGCCCGGCCCGCACCGCCGGTGAAAATGAAGCGCAAGAGGGCCCGTGTCCCCGGTGAGAGATGAAAGAACGAACCAAGATAATGGGTTTCATGGTGTCGCTCCTTCTGGTTGCGACGACGGGCTGCGCGAGCGCGGGAGGGCAATACGGCCACCACGCGAGGTATGCCCCGGCGGTGCGGGGATACGTGCTTTCGGCGGAGACAGGACGCGATGACCCTGCTCCCGATGCGCCGTTCGTTCTGCTCACCAATCCGCTGACGGAGGAGAAAATTCGGTGCCGCGAAGACGTGGCGCGGTGGCTCGCGCCGCATCAGGATGAAGCGGCGGCGCGCGTTCACGATGAGAACCTCGCAGTCGCGGGCGGCATCGCGCTGGCCCCCCTGGGGGTGGCGGGGAGCTATGTTGGTGCGTTCGCGCACGCGTTGATCGCGACGACGCAAATCCCTCGCTACGCTGCGGGGGCCCCGTCGGCAGAAGATCATTACCGCGCAGGGGTCGATCACGCCGAGCAAAGACGTTTCGACGAAGCTCGCATCAGCCTCGAACGCGCCTTGGTGATGGCCCCCGAACTCGGATCCCGGTCCCTCGCGTGGCTCTACCTCGGCGTCAGCTACACGGCCCTGGGACGCGTCGACGAGGCGCGAGACGCCCTGTTGGCCTTCGTCCACCGGGCCGCCGTGATCGACACCGACGCCTATCGGACGGCGGAGAAATGGCTGCTTCACCTCGGTCATCCGAAACCTGCCCGCTGTTCCTCGCAGGATCCCATTCCGGTCGTGTGGTCACGGCTTTGATGGGTGTCGGCTTGCGGGGCCCCGGCCCATCGGTTACGCCTTGGCTCCCGACGAGAGGTAGGGGTGGAGCGCGCAGAAATCGAGCGCAGCCTGCGCGAGGCGGCGGGGGTGGTGGTGGTGGACCCACGCACCCTGCGTCGTGTCATCAAGCACCATCGCGACATCGTCGGGGTCGTGCCCCACGACCGCTGCTACGCCATCGAGCGCGGAGCCCTCGTAGAAGCACTCGGCGGCGATGACCTCGGCGGGATCGTGCCCGACCTCCCGCCCGAGGTCGTGCTCGTCGCGCGGCCCTCCTCGCGGGAAGCCGCCCGGGGTCGGGTCGAGGTGCTGACGCGACTCTGGCGCGCTGCGTTTCACGCGCGGGTGCATCGGGTGCTCGAGATCCGAAGTGCCGCAGGCCACCTCGACGAGGCCATCGTCCGTCGACGTATCGAGACCATCGGGAGCATCGAGTTCGACGAGATCCGATCCATCCTCCGACACGACGACTTGTCGCTCCCCCCCGGCGACGACCGCGAGGTGTACATCGAGTTCTGCGCGCTCTACCTCGAGCTGGTCCACTTTGCCCCGCGTCTGCTCGTGACCACGTTCCCGGGCCTCGTCGACCACGAGCGGGTGGCCCAAGCGATCCGGGAGGACGTCGACCCGGGGCCCCTCCTCGAGCGCGGGCGCCCTCCCGAAGTGGTGCTCGACCGAGGGGGCGGCCCTACCGCCGGGACCTCGCTCGGCCCGACCTTCAGCGCCCTTCCGACGATGGGTCCCCACGCGGGGGACGAGCCCCGGCCCCCGATCTCCCTTGGCGCCCACGAACGATGCCTCCGCCGCGCGGCGATCGAGCGGGCCCGGGGCAACGACGTGCGCGCTGCGCTGCTCGCGCTCCAGGCGGCTGCGATCGAGGACATCGACCGCCGAAAAGCCGCCGAGGCCGCCGCCCGTGACGCCCTTCAGAGTCTGTGCGCCCGGCTGACCGCCGCCCTCGCCCCTCCGTCACGGCCCGCCCCCGAAACGGAGGCGCGGTCGTCTGACGCCACCGCGCCGGGAGCACCGTCGCAAGAGAAACCTCCCGCCGCCGCCGCTCCGGTCGAGGGCTCCGCCGCCCCCGACATGTCGGCGCTGTTGTTCCTTCTCGGCGACCGGGCGACCGCCGAACGCGCCTCGAAGTATGCCGTCGAGGGACGCATTCTCTACATGTTGCAACGGGCGGTGGTCGCGTTCGAGCGCCCCCGTCGCGCCGTCGACCTCGCGACCTCGATCCTGTCGCGGGGCAAACGGCCCGTGGTGCGCGACCTCCCCGCCACCCGCGAGCTCCGCGTGGCGCGCGACATCGCGGCGGCCGCGCGGCGCGTGCGCAACGTTCGTCTCGGGGGCGGCGACCGCAAGCTCCTGCAGCGAACCCTGCAGTGGGCGGTGGCGCGTTCCGAACAAAACGTACGCACCGTCCTGAAGCACCGCATCGATGGTGCCTTCACCGAGGTGGGCCTCGTGCCCAAGAGCGGCGCCGAGCGCTTGGCCCGCGACAAAGTCGCAGAAGAGCTCATCGATCGCGCCCTCGACCGGGGCTTCTTGTCGTTCGACACCCTGCGCGACGCCATCAGTCGCAATCAGCTCAAGCTCGACGATCTCGACGGCCTCCGCGAGCTTCGGGACGGCGACCCTCTGCTCAAAGCCGACCGGGCCTTATCGATTGCGCTCGATGGTATTTATAGAAGGGGTGACATCTACCTCCGGGGCCTGCAGAAAGTCAGCAGCATCCCCTTCGGCACTCGGGTCGGCCGCTGGCTCACCCTCACCTTGGTCCTCCCCCTCGGCGCCTCCTACGTTCTGCTCTACTTCGTCGACCACGGCATTTGGCCGCTGCTCGAATGGTTTGGCCTGAGCCGTCGGAGCACCGCGCTCAACCCGACGAGCTTCGTCGTGCTCGCGCTGCTCGTCCTCGCCCTGGTGCACAGCCGTGCCTTTCGGGTGTTTGCCCGCGAGGTGCTCGAGCTGGTGGGGGTCCTGCTCGCGTGGGCCTTTCTGCGACTTCCCCGCGCCGTGTTCGATGCGCCCATCGTCCGGCGCGTATTGGCTCATCCGCCCGTGCGATGGACGCTCCGGCGGGTCGTGCTGCCCGCCGCCATCGGTGGCCTCGTCTATCTCTTCGGCCCTTTCGCCTCGGCCGCGTGGTGGGCGCCCCTCGCATTCGCCGGAGGCGTCTTCGCGGTGAGTTCGCTCGTCATGAGCAGCCGGCTCGGCGCCGTCCTCGAGGACTTCGTCGTCGACCAGCTCGCGCCCACCTGGCAGTACGTGAGCCGTCAATGGCTACCGGGGCTATTTCGGCTCATCGGCCGGTTCTTCACCACCGCGATGGAGATGCTGGAGCGGGGCATCTACCGCGTGGACGAGGCGCTTCGTTATCGCGACGGCGAGTCGGTGCTCAAGCTGGTCCTGAAAGGGGTTGGCGTCTTCGTGTTCGGCATCGTCGCCTACGTCGTGCGGTTTTACGTCACGTTACTGATCGAGCCGGAGATCAACCCCCTAAAACACTTCCCGGTGGTCACCGTCGCGCACAAGATCATGCTCCCGTACACGGTGGTCTTGTTGGAGATCGTCCAGGCTCCGTTGAGCCCCCTCGGTCCCTTCATCAGCAACACCCTCGCCGGGGTCACGGTGTTCTTGATCCCCAGCGTGTTCGGGTTTCTCGCCTGGGAGCTCAAGGAGAACTACAAGCTTTATCGCGCCACGCGTCCCGATGAGATGCCCGCGGCCAATGTCGGCCCCCACGGCGAGACCGTCCGCGGGTTGCTCGTGCCCGGGTTTCATTCGGGCACCCTCCCCAAGCTCTACGAGCGCCTGCGCCGGGCCGCCCAGCGAGAGGACGAGGCATCGGTCCTCCGGAAAGATCGCAAGCCCCGCGGCGGGGGGGGCCTCAACCGCTTTCGGGAGGGCCTCAGCGACGTCGAGCGCGGGGTGGCCCGTTTCTTCGACCGCGAGCTGCTGCGTCTGCTGCACCGGTGTCCCCGCTGGCCCCACGGCCCGCTCGATCTCGATGGCATCGAGCTGAGCAGCAATCGGATCCGGGTCCGAGTGCGCTGCCCCGCCCTATCGAAAGCCCCCTGCGAGATCACCCTCGAAGAACAGTCGGGCTTTCTCGTCGCGGGCATGCCCCGCCCCGGCTTCGTCGCGCGTCTCACGCCCGGGGACGGGGGACGACGTCTCTTCGAGAATGCGCTCGCCGGGCTCTACCAACTGGCCCAAGTGGACTTCGTCCGCGAGCAGCTCGAAGCCGAACTCGGCGACGCCATCAACTACGACATCGCCGACGCGGGGCTTCTCGTGTGGCCTGACGATGATTATCGAATCGAATTGTTGTATCCGCTCGGCGAGGCCGACGGGGGAGCACCGATCGCGCCTCTCGTACGGGGCATCGAACCCGAGGTTCCGCCCCGAGTGCTGGATCCGCGACGCATGTTTTACCGAGACCAGAACATCTCCTGGCTCGCCTGGGTCGCCGCCTGGAGTGCTTCCGCCCACGCCCAAGCGGACATCCCCCGTCTCCTTCGCGGCGTATCCATTCTCCCCGCGGGGGCACGTCTCACCCCCGTCCCCACGAATCCTTCGTCCCGACCCGGCGGCCAAACGCGGTACGAACAGACGATCCGTCTGAGCGACCCGCCGGCCACGCCCCGAACGGTTCGACTCGGTTGACCAGGTCGCCCCCTCGATGGGTAACATGTCGCGAGTGAACCGGATCTCACTGACGCTCGTGACGTCGCTCTCTTTGATGACCTCCGTCGTTCAGGGAGCTGAACTCGAGGTGGGGGCCGACAAGACGTTTCCCACCGTGCAGGCCGCGGTCGATGCCGCGGTCGCGGGTGACACGATCCTCGTTCACGACGGAGCCTACCCCGAAGATGTCGATCTCGACGGTGACGGCAGCACTTCAGCGCGACGCACCCTGCGGCCGGCGCCAGGGGCCCAACCGGTCATCACCGGCGAAATGACCATCGACGGAAGCTTCTGGGACGTCGTGGACCTCACTCTGGTCGCCCGCCCCGGCCGGCGTGGCATCCGCCTTCGTGGTCATGACAACCGCATTCTCGGCGTCGATCTCAGCGGTGGCAATCGCAATGGCATCGACGGGGGCGGCCTCCGCAACGAGGTCCGGGGTTGCCACATCCACGACTTCGACGCCGGCGACCAGGACGCTCACTGTATCGTCCTCAACCCCGGGGCCGAAGGTTGGATCATCTCCGATAACGACATTCACGACTGCAGTGGCGACTGCCTTCAGCTCTTTTCCGACGGGGTCGAGCGCTCGATCCGAAACCTCCTGGTCGAGGGCAACGAGATGTACTTCACCGGGGCGCTCGGCCGCACGGAGAACGCGGTCGACGTCAAGAACGGGGACGGGCTCGTGTTTCGCCGCAACCGCATGTACGGCTTCCCCGACAACAAGGTCGTCGTCTTCCAGAAGGGGCCGGCCAATATCGAAATGGACTGCAACGAGATGTCCGCCGGCTTCAATGGCGTGGAGTTTCGCGGCGAAGACGGAGGGACGGTCGAAGGGGTGGTGTTCACCCGAAATCTCGTCCGCGACTTCACCGGCTACGCCTTGAAGTTCGACGGAACGAACGACGCAGTCGTGTACCACAACACGTTCGTCGCCATCGACAACGATGGCCTTCGCATCGAAGGCGCCGGGCTCGGAACGGGCTCGGTGCGCAACAACCTGTGGGTTGATACGGGCCGGGTCGAAGCGGGTGGGTTCGACGCGAGCCACAACGGCTTTTTCAACGCGGAGACCGACATCGGCAGCGTCGATGACGTGGTCGCAGATCCCCAGTTCGACACGATGTTCTTCCTCGGACCGGGGAGCCCGATGATCGATGCGGGCGTCGACGTGGGCCTTCCCTTCGCGGGGGGCCAACCCGACCTCGGATGGCACGAGGTGGGGGGAACAGGCTGTGACGTCCCGGACGGGGGGCCCGGAGGCAGCGGCGGCACCGGGGGTGGCGGCGGTGCGTCCAACCCGGCGCAGGGGGGCGCAGGCGGGAACTCCGAGGGGCCGACCGGGCGCGCCGACGCGCACGACGGCGACCGCGACGACGCGGTCCGCGGGTGTGGTTGCCGGCAGCCGCGCCAAGATGCCCCCTCGCCGGGCGCCCCGGCGATCCTCGCGGTCCTGGGGCTCGGCGTCGCGGGGCGGCGACGCGCGCGGCGATGTGCACCCGGCCTTGGACACGGGGCCTCTCGATCCGTAGTCTCTTCATCGTGAAGGCGATGGCAAAGGTCCTGGGTCTGGCCGTAGGGCTGGCGGCGTGCAACCAGGTGCTGGGGATCGGGGACGCGCCACGATTCACGTTCGAGGAGCCGTCGACGGGCGGCTTTGGCGGCGCGGGGGGAAGTGGCGGTGATGGCGGTGCGCCCGGGGGCGAAGATCCCCGCGGCCCCTGTGCGCAGCCCCCGGAGTGCTCTCCGGTGGATTCACGCTGCGTCGCCCTCACCGACAACGCGAACCGGACCACGATGGGGTGGCGGATCATGCAAGCGAACGTCACGCGGCCCCGTACCTTCGAGACCGGCGCCGCCAACCTCGAGAGCGTGCTCCTCGACAACGCGGTGCTCCCGAACCTCCCCGACTGCCGCCTGAACCACGCGGGGTTCCTCAACATCATCGTCGAGGTCGACATCGTCAACGGCACCGGTCGGGCCGGGGTCGCGCGCCCCGTACCCGACCCTCGAAACGGCTACGCGTTCATTCAGGACGAGGTGCTGCCCGCCAACAGCGACGGAAGCGGCCAATTGCTCAACATCAATCCCGTCAACTTCACCGGCAGCCTCGAAGCGGGGATCCTCGACGCGTCGAGCTTCGACTCGGTTTTTCTGCCGGTCTTTCTCGACCAAGAGGGCGCCAACTACGTCATGTTGCCGCTGCGCGGCGTGCGGTTTTTCGACGTCAACGTGAGCGACGATTTCAACTGTATCGGCGCCTACGACGAGTTCAACCTCGACCCCAACTTCAATTGCGAAGCGCGTGAGAACCAGCGGCCCTTCATCCCCGGCGGCCAAGTCCAGGCTTACATCCTGTTGGAGGAGGCCGATGACTACGTCCTCGAGTTCCCCGGCGGCGTGGACGAAACGCTCTGCGCCACCCTCGCGCGAGGAATCGGCGGACCGTTCACGGAAAACAACATGGGTACGCGCCGTTGCAAGCGCGACGGCAACGGCATGATCGAGCTGCCCGGTGATTGGTGCGCCGCCACCAACGGGCCGCAGACGTCCGACTGTCGCGACGCGATGGAGTTTCGGTTTTCCTTCGCCGCCTCGGCGGTCGAAATTCTGAACTGAAGCGCCGCCCTCAGGGCGCGTCTCGGGGCGTCGACGACGCGATCGTGATCCCCGCCACGAACGTACGCCCGCGCTCGGTGATGAAAAACACCCGGCCCGGGGTATCCGACGTCGGGCGGCGGCTGACGTCGTAGTGAATCTTCTGGTTGGGCGGCGGATCACGCTGCTCCAGGGTCACGTCGATCCGCAACACCTCGCGCCCCGCCACCGCCCCGGCCGACAAACAAAAGCGCCCGCCGAGCGACGGTCGGGTGCGTTTCACCGCGGCGACCAACGGGGCCGGCGCGCCCTTGCGTACGACCAGATCTTGGATGCGACCATCGTCGCCGATCGACGCCTCGACCGTGACCACGCCGAGCCGACCGAGCGGCAGCGTCTCCCACACCGGGTCCCGACTCACCGCGAAGGGAAGCTCGCGGGCGAACGCGCGACCGAAGACCCGGTGGCCGCGTGGGACCCGAAACGCCGACTTGGGGGCGTCCTCTTCCCCGTCGGCCGCCGGCCGCGCTTCGTGCCGCGGGGACGACGATGACGTCGCGCTCCCCGCGGGCGCCGCCGAAGCCGCGGCCGCGGCGACGTCCCGACCGCGCCGATCGGGGTCACTTGGTCGGGGCGCGTCCCGTTCATCCGGGGGTCGCGACGAAGCCGCGGCGTTCGACGTCGCCGGCCGGGATTCGCGGGGCGGAGCCTCGGCCGGGCGCGGGGGGGCGGCGGGACGAAGCGGGCGCGGCGCGGGCGCGGGAGACGCAGGGGATGGCGGCGGCGCGGCCGGAGCCGCCGGGGAACGCCGACCGCGACGCTTTGCGTCTGGAGACGACGCCGCCTTGCGAGGCGAGGGACGCGACGCGGGCGGCGGCGTCGCGGGTGGCGACCGCCGCAAGGCGGGGCGATCGGGTCGAGGCGACCTCGACTTCGGGGTCACCGAGGGCGGCTCCGGCTCCAAGTCCACGAGCAGCCCCGCCTCGGCATCCCCCCAGGCGCCGTAGGGCAGCTCCGCCCCGGGGGAAGCGGAGGGCGACGGGGGAACGACCAGCACCACGCCATGAAGCGCGAGCGATGCGGCCCAAGGCCAGGCGAGACGAACACCCCAACGCACGTTGGTTGAGACTACACGATGGCTCGGGAGTTCCCCGGCGTTGTGACGGCCGTCGTCCCCGACTACCCGGGGGCCATGCGACGACGACCCTACGTAGCCTCGGCGACCCTCTGCGGATGCCTTGCCGCGTTAGCCGGCCCGGCCTCGGCCGAGACGCCGACCGTGGCGCACGCCACCGAGGCGAAAAGCACCGAGGCGAAAAGCACCGAGGCGAAAAGCACCGAGGCGAAAAGCACCGAGGCGAAAAGCACCGAGGCGAAAAGCACCGAGGCGAACGCCGCGGACGGGGGGCCAGCCGCAACGCGGGCCGAGACACCGCCGCCGCGCGATGTCTTCGGCCTCGGGGGCGAGGTGCTTCGTTTCGACCTCGGGGGAAGCGGGTCGCTGTACACGTCGGCGGCAGAGGTTTCGACCAGCGGCGAGAGCAACCAGAGGCTCGCCAACGACGCGCAGTTCGGGATGTATACGAGCGGCACCTGGCGCTTCTGGGGCCCCTTCTCCGTCGGCTGGTTTGGCCAGTTCGACCTCGGGCGTCGCGATTATGGCCGCTTCGACCGCGTTGCCGACGACGGGGAGACGGCGCTGGTGGTCCGGGACGGCGGCGGGCCCTTCTGGGAGGTGTGGACCGGTCCGCTGCTCCGCGTGCAGTGGCGGGCCCTCTACGTCGAGGGCGGCTGGGGCGCGTTCGGGGTGCGGGGAGACGATGCCCGCACCGATTTGCCCAACACCGACGGCGACACCGACGGCGCCTTTCGGACCACCCCCACCATCGCCTGGCAACTCGGCATCGGCGCCAATGTCGAGGTGGCCCCCCCCGTCTTTTTGGCGCTGAGGCTCAACTACCGCATCCGCTACTACGAGACCCGCGGCGGCGCCGACTTGGCCCAGGGCTTGGCCCACGGCACCCAGGACATCCTCCCCTTCATCGGCTTCGCCTACCGTCTCGACGAATCGCTATTCTGACGGGTCGCTTACCCCGCCGCCTCCTCTGACGGACCGGCGGGGCGAGCGCGCGCGCTTTGGGCGACGCCGCGTTCAGGGGGAAAACGGGGTCGCCGGGTGGCGCTCGATCTGTTGGGCGATGTCGGAGAGCTCGGGGTCGAGGCCATCGAGATTCGCCGCCTCGACGGCTTCTCGGGCCGCCGACATCGCCTCGGTGGTGCCCGCCTTGAGCGCCTCCGCGAAGGCGACGATGGCCTTGCCCTTCTCGAGTTGGGGGGACGCGCTGGCGAGCATGGTGTCGACGGTGAGCGTCACCGAGGTCTCCCGGGGTTGGTAGGTCAGAGGCTCGGTCCAGGTGGTGCGCACCGTGATGGTGTCGGTCAGGTTCACGACCTCGGGGTCGCACGCGCGGAGCACCTGGTTGAACACCATGGCGTCATTGGGGGCGAGGTGCTGGGGCTCGATCTCTTCGGCCACCGTCGAGAACTCCTCCCCGTAGAACCGGTACATCTGAAAGTACCAGGGCAGCGTGAGCTCGACGCGAACGCCCCGCGCCGCGACCTCGAATACCTCGTCGAAGCGATCGCCAAACATCCCGATCGCCTCTTCGTCGCTGGAGACGAAGACGTGGGCGCCGCGGCCGAGATCCGTCACTTCGTCCATGAGGTCGTCGGCGTAGGTCTGGGGCGGCGACGTCCCCACCCCGACCAAGTAGATCCCCTCGGCGTCGGCGTCGTCGGCCGGTCCGCCGATGAGCTCGGGCGCCACCACCCCGGTGTTGGCGCCGCCATCGCTGATGAGCACGACGCGGTTGAGACGGCTCGCGCCGTAGTACGCCTCGGCCATCTCGTAGCCGCGACGCAACCCCGCATCGAGGTCGGTGCCCCCGTTCGCCACCAGCCCGTCGGCGACCGCGATCACGGCGGGGTCGTTCGGCCCCGACACCACGTGGCCGTCGAGCAACGTGGCCTGACTGTCCGACCACGTGACGGCGTTGACGATATCCCCCGCGCTGAGGTTCATCGCGATCGCCCGGACCACCGCGCGCTCCCGCGCGATGGGAAGGCCCTGCATCGAGCCGGAGGTGTCGAGGACGAGCGTGATCGTCATCGGTCGGCGCGTCAGCGCATCGTGAGACCGCACCCCGATCTGCAGATCGTAGGTCCCCGGCTCGGTGCCGAGAGCGAGCTGAGGCACGACATTGAGATCACCCTCGGCGGGGGGCTCGTAGTCGATCCGGTAGTAGTTGAGGAACTCGTAGGTGCGGATCGTGGCGGGGCGTACCGGGGCGCCGATCTCGAGCGCCCCGCGGGCCATCGCGGGCGACGCCATCGAGTTCGAGTCGTCGGCGGACAGGTAGAGAACCGTCGGTTGGTTCGGATCGAGCGCCTCGCAGGCGGCGGGAGGATCTTCGTCTTGGGGCGGAGCAAAGGTGTTTCCGCCCGATCCGGTACCCGAGCCAGTGGACCCGGGGCCGACGGTGGTGGCGCCGACGCCGACGGCGTCGCCGGCGCCGTATCCGCCCGGTTGGGCGTCGTCGGACGAAAGGCCCTCGAAGCTGCAGGCCGTGGCGGCCAACATCGCGAACCCGACCAGCCCGCCGCATCGCACGGAGAATGGAGAAGGAAGAAAAGACATGTGCCTCTCCGATGCAGGGGACGGGCCAAGCACGGACTCGGGCAGGGGCGCCATCCTCGGCATTTTCGGGCGCAGGCGTGGCACGGGGTGACACTCCCCGGGGCGCCGACGTCCGGTTTTACGGGCGGCGGTAGCGGCTGAGGTCGGGCGTGTAAGCGTCGGTGACCGCGTCGTTCCAGCGGTCGTTCGCGACGGTGAGGCAGTAGCGGCTGGCGTCGCCGAGGTGAAAGCCGGCCGTCACGATGTCCAGCGAGGGAAAGATGAGCTTGCCGAGCCACGCGTAGGGGGCGAGCTCGAGGCGGAGCAGGGCCGGGTTCGGGTCGGGTTGCTCGGTGGCGGTCCACAACCGCTCGCCCCGCAGCGACAGGGCCACCCCGCCCCCCGGCCGAAAGCCGACTTCCGCTACGTCTCCCTCCCGGTCGTACCCGACGTGGATCCGCGTCTCGCGCCACGTGTCGGTCGCGCCGCTACCGTCCCAGTCGTAGCGGGTCCCGTCGGGTTTCCCGAGCCGGGCCACGACCTCGGCCCGGGCCATGCCGAAGCGCAGCGGCAGCGCGCCGACCAACGGCTGGATGTCGAACGTGAGCCCCGCCCCGCGGAGCCCACCGCAACCAGCCCTCACGATGAGGACTCGGCCTCCCGGAGGAGCCGCTTGTCGATGATGAACGGTCCGAAGGGAACCAGCGTCGCGAGGAAGACCACCGCCGCTTTGAAGATCGACCACCGGAGCACGATCATCGCCTGCAGCAGCACGACGCCAAACACCACGAAGAGGACCCCGTGGGCCCAGCCCAGCACCTTCACGAAGATGGGGATCCCCGCCGCGTACTTCAGCGGCATCGCGATCCCCAACAACAGCAGGTAGCTGATCGCTTCGACCTTTCCGATCGTCCGCACGCGGTCTAGCGGAGTGCTCAACGACGCCATGAATTCGCCTTAGCGCACCCGCTCGCCGCCAACCACCAGAGCGGCCCTCAGCCGCCAACCACCAGAGCAGCCCTCAGCCGCCACCCGGAGCGGCGAAGATTTTCTTCAGCTCTTCCGGGGGGACGACCTCCATCTGTGCGTAGGTGCAGTCGGCGGCCGCCTTGTCGGGACGCCAGCGAAGGAAGTGCGCGGTGTGGCGGAGGCGGCGTCCTTGCATGTGGTCGTAGGTGACCTCCACCACCAGCTCGGGACGGAGAGGGACAAAGGACAGATCCTTATTGGCGTTCCAGCGGCTGGTGTTGCCGCCGGGGCGGCGGAGCGCCGAAGGGTCGTCTGCCCCCGCGCCGTCGTCGCGGGGGCGTCCGGCGGGGCGCTGCGCCCAGGCCGCCCAGGGGTGGTCCTCGACGCCATCGCGATAGGGGCGGAGCGTGGCGACCAGTTCGCGCCGGCGCGCATCGGTAAAGCTCGCGGCCACCCCGATGGAGTGCAGCCCCCCGTCGTCGTCGTAGAGGGCGAGCAATAGAGAGCCGATGGCGTCGCCCTCGTCTTCGTCGGTGGGGCGGCTGCTCTTGTGCCAGCGAAACCCCGCCACGACGCAGTCCGCGGTACGCCGGTGCTTCACCTTGACCATCGTCCGCTTCTTCGGCGCGTACGTTCCGCTCGGGTCTTTGGCCATGACCCCGTCGAAGCCGGCGCCCTCGAAGCGAACGAACCAGTCCTGCGCCACCTCACGGTCACGGGTGATGGGCGTCAGATGCACCGGGCTCGCGGGGGCTTTTAGCGCGGCTTCGAGGCGGGCCCGACGGGTCTCAAAGGGCGTCGTCAGCAGGGAGACGTCGTCGAGCGCGAGCAGGTCCCAGACCACGATGGCCGCCGGCACTTCCTCCGACAGCATCGCGACCCGCGAGGCAGCGGGGTGAATGCGCATCTGCAGCGCTTCGAAGTCGAGGGCGCCATCACGCGCCACCACGATCTCGCCGTCGAGCACGCAGCGCGGCGGCAGCGCCTCCCGCAGCGGCGGCAGAAGCTCGGGGAAGTACCGGCCCAGCGGCTTCTTGTCGCGGCTCTGCAGGTACACGGTGTCGCCGTCGCGAAACACCAAGGTCCGAAAACCGTCCCACTTGGGCTCGAAGAGCCAAGCGTCGCCCGGCGGGAGCTTGCCCGCGCGCTTCGCGAGCATCGGCTCGAGCGGAGGGAGCAGCGGTAGGTTCATGTCGGGGACCTTCGGCATGGCCCGTCCGTTGTCCCCGACGCGCGCGCCGTCGACAACCTCGAGATCCGTCAGGTCTCGGCGTGCCGCTCGAGCCAGTCGACATCGGCGAGGTCTTTCAGCCGACCGGAAGCACGCTTGTTCGCGATCAGCGCCGCGCGCCCGATCACGGGCACCCTTCTTCCACCGACGGTCGCGACCCGATGGTCCGCATTCGCCTCATCGAACGACACGCCACTTACACCCTCGACCACAACCGTTGATGGTGTCGCGACGCTCGCCGACAAGTCGGCGAGGGCGAGCATCGCTCCTCAGAGCCGGTTCTATTGTCTTGGGGGTGCCTTACTTTTTGGGTCGGTCAAATTTACCGATTTGACCGACAGTATATCGTCGTCAGGATTTCGATGAGGTGGGGCTTCACCCCCATCCGATAGCCGTAGCCCTCTTCCGCGAAGAGCTCGGGGGTCACTCCATGGGCCGCGAGAGGCGCGCCGAAGTGCGTCAGCGCAGTGATCAGGCGGATGGCATTTTCTTTCGACGCCCGCACGAGGACGTCCAAGTCGTCGGTACCGCGAACGTAGCCGTGCACCGCCAGCGCCCACCCGCCGATGAGCACGTACGCAACCTTGGCGTCGGCCATCGCGACGAGAAAGTCGCGAAAGTCGGGATGGAGGTCGAGCGAGGTCATCGCTCGATGCGAAACACCTCACCCGGCATCGCACTGCGCTCGTAGACCGTCAGCGCACGTCCGGATGCGCGCCATTGACGCTGGCAGTGCTGCCACATCGCCTCGAAACGCGCCTCGGTGAAGCAAGGAGCGTAAAGGGCCGGCTTCGGTGCCCCTGGCCGGACCACCTCCCCGTCGAAGGTTCGCCGCCGTCGCTCTGCCTCGACTTCGTGCTCCATCGATGGGTTGTAGCATGCGTTCGCCCGCCTCGAGTGCGACCGGGACTTCCGGGGCGCCGGACCTCCAGCACGGCCCGGCGGCCAGACATCGTGGTCGAGGTCGTGTCCTCTTCGCCCCGCGACGGAGGACGCGACCGGGTGGCGAAGAAACGGGACTACGCCGCGCTCGGCGTCGGCCAATACTGGCTCGTCGACCCCGAGCTACGGACGGTCGAAGTCCTCGCGCGGGGAGATGACGGCCGCTTCATCGAAGTGCTGGCCGCGTCGGATGGGACGCACGCGGTGCCGGGTCACGCCGACCTCCAGCTCGACCTCGACGCGCTCTGGGCCGACCTCGACCGCTGGCCCGAAGAAGGCCCCCCGGCGTAACGCGCCGGCTCGCTCAATCGATCGCAGTGCATTTCGGGCCGCCCCGTCGGCGCTATTCTTCGCCGGGGAGCGGTTCGTCCACGAGGGCGAGCACCCGCGCCGGCGCCTGTGTCCCCTCGACCACGGGCAGCACCCCCACGACCACCCGAGCCCCGGTCTCGGGGAGCGAGCCCAAATTGGTGAGGTTCTCCAACTGGTAGAACCCGGCGGCGAGCAGGGCGCGATGGGCCGCGAAGTCCTCGCTCGCGCCCGAGTCGACGCTGAGGGTGTCGATCCCCACGCCGACGACCTCGCGCGCCACGAGCAGCTCGGCGGCCTCCCGACTCAGACCGGGAAAGTGCATCCGACCCTCGGCGTCGCGGTTCAGGTACCCCTCGGGATCATTGAACCGTGCATGCCACCCGGTGTTGAACACCACGAGCGACTCGAGGGGGATCGGGCCCCAAATCGCTTCCCAGTCCACGAGGTCGGTGGCGCGAACGGCGTAGTCGGGGTTCGCCTCGACCTTCTTCTGCACCGGGATGACCACGAGCGGCACCACGAGGGTCTCGAGCGGGAGCTGCGCCGCGCCGGGGCGTCCCTCGACGAAGTGCGCCGGCGCGTCGAGGTGGGTGCCGGTATCGTTGCCCATCGTGAACACGTGGGCCCGATATCCCTCCGCCCCGTCGTCGGCGGTCATCGAAAATGGCGTGCCTCCGGGCACGATGGGAACCCCGGGCCGAACGGGATGGGTGAGGTCCACCAACCGCTGGGGCCGCGGTCGACACACCGGCTTCCCCCCCAGCGTCGGCGGAGGCTTCGGCTCGGGGCCGAGGGAATGCCGGTGCCCCCCGCCGCACGACGCCACCGCCATCGCGCCCCAAGCGGCCGCCGCCCCCAACGCCGCCGCCGCTGCCGCCATCATCGAGTTGCGCTTCGCCATCGACGCTTTATAGCCGGGTCGCCCACCGGCCACGTCATCGCCGCCCGTGAGGGCGAGGCGTACGGTCGCTGAGGGTAGGATCGAGGGGGAACCGGTGCTCCGCGACGGCCGAGATCCCGACGCGCTCCTTCAGCCTCCCCAGAGCGACTTTCGCGCGGCGATCATCTGGGCGAAGCTCGGGGTGATCCGCGTGATGTCACTTGGGTAGGTGTCTCCCGCACAGGCCGAGGCGGTGCAGAGAACCTGCGAGTAGACGCCGTAGGCGACGGGCGAGCCAGGGTTGAGCGGTGAGCTGTAGGTGTAGAGCGCCGAGCCGCTCATCCCTCGGCTCCCGTCGCAGCTGACCGAGAGTTCTCGGTTCCAGCCTTTCGGGCCTCTGCTCCAGAAGGTACCGGTGGAACAAGAACCATCGCCCCAGAGGGCGGCGTTTCGCGTCGGGGCGCTACTCGTCGGACAATTGGAGGGTCGGTCGGACCAGCCGGGATTACATGAGGGGTAGCCGCGGAGGTAGTACGTCCACGAACGCATCGTATTGTCGCCCGCGTACCCGTATCCGAACGCGCCCGTCTGGTCGCCCACGTTGCTATCGAGCTCGGCCACGGCAATGTCGAACTTATTACAGTCGATCTGACCGGCTCGGCTCGTGTCTCCGCACCGGCTGGCGCTGGTGTAGTTGGACGGCGTCCAGATGCTCACGATGTTGGCCGTACCGTACGGCGCGAGCTGCATCGGGGTGGTGGTGTTGTCGGATCGCGCCCGAAAGGTGAGGCTTGATCTTGGCCCCACCCCCTGGAACGCCACGCAATGGGCTGCGGTCAAAACCGTTCTCCGACCGATGAGGGTCCCGGTGCAGCCCTCTCCGTTCGGAATGTGGCCGATGGCGCGATATGGCCAGAAGCCAGCGCCTAAGCCGTCGGCGATGCCGCGACGCACCCGCGTGTCCTGGCCATTGCTCCATCCGGCGGCGGTACCGGGAGGCAGGTCGGGGGGCCGCGGTGGCTCGGTAGCTTCTGGCAACTGGTCGCGCTCCCTGTCCGCCTCGGCGACCGAGTTTTCCACCGGCCAGAACCCTTCCGTTTCGCCGCGCTCGACCATGGCGGTGTAGAGCAGAGCGAGATCCTCGGGCTGAAACGCCACCTCGAAGGCACGGTCGGCTTCCAGGTCGTAGAACGTCCACCGTGGGTCCTCATCATCAGGCGCCTGACCGCGAAGCTGCGCGTCCGCGCGGAGCGCCTGGACCTCGCGGCCGCGCTCTGGGTCATCGGCGACATCCTCGGCGTGTCGGTCCTTCGCCGGGCTCGCCACCGGCATCGGAACTTCCCGGATGGTCGGGGGAGCGATGCCGAGTTCGTGGCCCAGCCAGTCGGCCGGCACCTGTTCGGAAGGACCGGAGGACGACGCTGGGGGCGGGTCATCCCCCTGGAGGGAGCAGGCCACGAGGCCCAGGGCACCGAACGCGATGAAAAGGGATTTGGTCATGCCCCAACGCTGAGCAAACCCTCGGCCAGACCGTAAATCGTTGAATTCATCATCCAAGGCGAGCTCGAGGGGAACTCGAGGTGACAGTGAGCCCATCCCCTGTCACCTCCGGGTGCCTTCGTGCCGCGGCGCCGCTGAAGTCAACGGTGCGTCAGAGCGGCATGAGGGACGCGCGCCGGGGCGCTCCGGTGTCGATAGGCTTCCGCAGCGAAGTCGCCCCGGACTACGACGCCGGCGGTTCGTCGTGTTGCGTTCATGTATGCGACAGACCGTAGCGTGGCTGGACAGGAGAGATCTGGCCGTGAGTGCTCTACGCTCGCCAGAGACGACGTATGACCCAACCCCCTCGCCCCCTCGCTGAACTCGGTCCCGAAGAACTCTCGGCGATCGCGCGTTCCACCCTCTCGCACTATCAACAACGCGCGGACGACTTTCGCGACGGCACCAAGGACCATGACGTCTCCCAGAACGTCGAGGCTCTGTTGCGCCATTTGCCCGGAGCAGCCCCCCAACGCATTCTCGACCTCGGCTGCGGACCGGGCCGCGATCTGGCCACCTTCGTCGCGCGTGGCCATGACCCCATCGGGCTCGACGGGGCCGCGAGGTTCGTCGCGATGGCGAAGGACCACAGCGGTTGCGAGGTTTGGCATCAGGATTTTCTCGCGCTCGACCTGCCCGCCGACCACTTCGATGGCGTGTTTGCCAACGCGGTGCTCTTTCACGTCCCCACGCAGGAGCTACCGCGCGTGCTCCGCGCGCTACGCGACACGCTGAGAGCCGGCGGCGTGCTCTTCTGTAGCAATCCGCGCGGCCCGGACGTCGAACAAATGAATGGCCTCCGCTACGGCGCCTACCTCAGCCTCGAGACGTGGCGTCGCTACGTCACCTCGGCCGGGTTCGAGCTTCTCGAGCATTACTATCGGCCGCCCGGTCGGCCGCGTTCCGAGCAGCCATGGCTCGCCACGGTGTGGCGAGCCCGCTAGGCGGCGGAGCGTCCCCGCAACTCAAACCTCGGTCGACATGCGTACGTATCTGATTGAGAACGTTGAGCAGCTGGAGGCATGGCTCGAGGACAGGGGTTGGCTCGAAGATGCCTACGTGAAGGCGCTGGCGCCGGCACCGGCGGAAGACGAGCCGCTGCCCTCCGAGCTCCTCCTCGTCGTGTCTACCCCCACCCACGGTCGGTGGCGCCCTGGCGAGACGGTTCACTTCATCGACTGGGAAGCCGCTTGCCACGACGTTATTGAGGTTTCCCTTTCGTCGGAGAACGGTCCGAACCGAGGTCGTCGACGCGTTCCTTGGCATCGAGTTCTCTGTGCGGGGCCCTGTCGGTTCATTACCCCCTGCGGTTTGGATCGATTGGTTCGCTCAAGCGGGCTTGGACGTTGTCTGGCGAGTCTATGGGGAACCGGCAGAGCTGACCGCCGCGGTCCCCGAGGACTACTCGGGGTGGTTCTTGCAGCTTCGCGACCGTCTCGGGACCGATGACGGCGGGCTCATGGTACGGAGTCTATCCGTCGCCGACGGATTGACGTCGGTGACCATCAGCGGGCAGTGGTCCGACGTCGCGCTGCTCTGGCGTGTGGCCTCCTCGGGGCTCGCGGCGCTCCCTGGTGTGCAGTTCAGCTGCGGTAATGTCGCGGGTGCTGGCGCCGAGTGGCCGGAGTACCTACGTCGACTTCCCGACCCAAACGTTCCGTTGGAGACAGACGAGGCCGGCGGTGTGGACGACGACGCATTGCAGCCCACAGCGCGCGTATCTGTTGGCGCGGAACGCGGACCGCCCGGCGAGGGGTAAGTCCACATCCCCGTCTCGGGCGCTGCCGTCAGAGGGAGGGTGTATGGTCGCGGGGTGAGTGGTCACATGGCGCAGCGAGCTTGGTGTCTCGGGCTCCCGGGGCTCGTCGGGATCGTCGCGGCGTGCAATCCGACGCCGACGGCCGAAGCCAACCCGACCGCCACGGCCCCGCCTCGGGTGGGTCTCTACGAGGGCGACGCCCGCCTCGCCCACGGGCCGGCGTTGGCGGTCGGCACCGAAGGGGAGTCGGCGTGGCGGGTGACGATCCCAACTGGGTCGGGCGGCGTGTCTTGCGCCTCGCTGCTGGAGGCCTATCCAGAGCGTCCCGAGGGCGCCGACTACGCCCTCGACTTTTGGCTCCGGCGGCCGATCGAGCCCGGTGGTGAAGCCGGGCCCTGGGACATCCGGTCTTGTTACGCCTACGACGAAGACGGTCGCGGCCGCGGGCTCGTGACGCGCGGGGCGCTGCTCGCCGACGTCGACGCGTCGGCCGAGACGCTGAAGCTCCGGGACCTGGAGCTGGCGGTGCAAGACCGCATGCGCCACCTGCTGTACACCGGCGACCTCCCGGTGAAGATCTGCGGCCGAAAGCCTCGGGCCGAGGCCGAGCGACCCCAGCCCGAGCTTCGACTCACCATCGACGGCACCGTCATCGAGGTGCGCGGCGCGAGCATCCGACCCGTGGGCAACAAGAAGCACCTGCGCCTGACCCGCGCCCCTCACGCCTGCGGGAGCGCGTTCACAGAGGGGTACGACTTTTACCTCGACGTGGCGATCGACCTCGCTGGCGACGAAGGTCCGCGCGTCGCCTTCGCCGCGCTGCAGGGCGACGTGTTTCCCGGCGACCCGAGCGGCAGCCGCGGCAAGGAGACCTTCGCCCTCTCCGCCGACGGCGACCTCGGGGGCACGGGGGAGGTCACTCTGTCCCTCGAGGGCACCCTCGACCTGAGCGGACACGCCGTCGCTCTGAAGGGGAAAGTCAACGCCATGCGATGCACCCCCGCCGCTCCCGCGCGGCCCGCCGCCACGTCGGGGTGACGTCACGCATGGCGAAACCGGCGCGTTGGTCTATGGGTGCAAGCATGGCCAACGCGACCACTGGACTGCTGCTCGTCGACCACGGAAGCCCGCGGGCCGAGGCGAACGCCCGTCTCGACGACATCGCCGCCCTCGTGACCGACCTCGCCGGTGCCGACGTCGTGGTCGCCACCGCCCACATGGAGCTCTGCGAGCCTTCCATCGCGACCGCCTTCGGGACCCTCGTGGCGCAGGGCATCGAGACCGTGCGCGTCATGCCCTATTTTCTGGGCCCCGGCCGTCACGTGACCCAAGACATCCCCCGTCTCGTCCGCGAGGCCGCGGCCGACCATCCCAATGTCGACGTCTCGATCTCCGAGCCGCTCGGCATTCACCCCGACCTCGCCCGTCTGGTCCTCCACCGCGCGGGCCTGCCCGTCGCCGGCGTTGCATCCCCGAACGGCTAGCGCGCCACCGCGCGCTGGCCACCGCTGGCTGGCCCGTGAGCCCACCTACCCCGCGGCGTCGAGGCCGATGGGGCAGGACACGCCGGTTCCCCCGAGGCCGCAGTAGCCGTTGGGGTTCTTCCCTAGGTACTGCTGGTGGTAGGCCTCCGCGTAATAGAAGCGCGGGGCCGGGATGACCTCGGTGGTGATGGCGCCGAAGCCCTCCCGCTTCAGTTTGGCGGCGAAGGCAACGCGGGAGCGCTCGGCGAGCTCGGCCTGCTGGTCGCCGTAGACGTAGATCCCCGAGCGGTACTGGGTGCCCACGTCGTTGCCCTGCCGCATGCCCTGCGTCGGGTCGTGGTTCTCCCAGAACACCTTGAGCATGGCGGCGAAGCTCGTCTTCTGGGGGTCGTAGGCCACGCGCACGACCTCGTTGTGGCCCGTGCGGCCGCTGCAAACCTCTTCGTACGTCGGGTTCGGCGTGAAGCCGGCGGCGTAGCCGACCTGGGTGGAATGCACCCCATCCGCCTCCCAGAACTTGCGCTCGGCGCCCCAAAAGCACCCCATCCCGAACATCGCCAGCTCCATGCCGGAGAACGGTTCGGCCATCGAGGTGCCGAGCACGAAGTGGCGCTCGGGGGGGGCGATGACGGGTTGGTCCCGCCCGGGCAGCGCCTGATCGGGGGAGGGCATTTCGGCCTTGGGCGACAGAAACGAGAACATCGTGCTGTTGTCTTTATCCCTTGCGCTCGCGATGGCCACCCCGGTGCAGCCGACGCACCGTCTCGAGCGTGTCGGCGTCGGCGGGGGTCTTGTCGGGGCGGTAGCGTTTGACCCGCGCGAACCGGAGCGCCAGCCCCCCGGGGTAGTGAGGGCTCGTCTGAATGTCGCTCACCGCGATCTCGACCACCAGTTCGGGCCGAACGTGGACCACGTGGCCCTCGCGGCCGAGTTCGCGGCTCAAAAGCGCCTCCGTCTGCCACGTCAGCCGCTCGTCGGTCAGGCCCTTGAAGGTCTTGCCGAGCATCGTGAAGCCGCCGTCGGCCACGTTGCGCGCCCCGAGGTGAAGGTTGCTCAGCCACCCTCGGCGCCGGCCGCTGCCCCACTCGGCCGCGAGAACGACGAGGTCGAGGGTGTGGGCCGGTTTGATCTTCAGCCAGTCCGACCCGCGGCTGCCCGCCGCGTACACCGACCCGAGCGCCTTCGCCATCAGGCCCTCGTGCCCGGCCGCGAGCGCCTCGTCGTAAAACGCCTCCGCTTCTTCCAGGTCGGTGGTGATGCGTCGACGAATGATCTGCGCCGCCGGCAGCATGTCTGCCATCCGCGCGAACCGCGCCCTCGCCGGCGCGTCGATCATGAGCGCACCGTCGGCGTACAAGCAGTCGAAGAAGTATGACGTGAGCGGCAACTCCGCCCGGCGCTTGGCCACGTCGAGCTTGCGGCCGAAGCGACGCATCGTGGTCTGAAAGGGATGGGGGAGGCCGTCGGGACGGAGCGCGATCACCTCGCCGTCGAGCACCGCGGTGGCGACGGGAAGCGCCCGCACCAACGCGACCAGCTCCGGCACCGCGGGCGTCACCGGCTTGAGGCGACGGCTGAAGACCGCCACCTCGTCGCCATCCTTGTGCACCTGGACCCGGGCCCCATCGATCTTGAAGTCGAGCACCGTCTCGCCGAGCTGGGCGACCGCCTCTTCCGCCCCGTCGCACGTCGCGGCGAGCATCGGCTGAATGGGCCGGCCCACCTCCAAGGCAAACCGCGACAGCGCGGGGGGCCCTTCTTCCAGCACCGCCCGCGCCACGCCCGCCAGCTCCCCGTGCAACATCACCGCCCGCCGCACCGCCGCCGCCGGCGCGTCGGCCGCGGCCGCCACCGCCTCGATCAAGATCCCCTCGAGCGCCCCCTGTCGGATCTCCCCCACCACCAGCCCTTTGATGAGCCGCTGCTCGGGCTCGGTAGCCCGGGCGAGCAAGCGGCCGAGATGCTCGGTGCGGCGGCGGTTCGACCCCGCCCCCGCTTCGCCCGCAATCGCGCCGAAGGTGCGGTCGACTTCGCGCACCGTGAGCGACGAGCCCGGGGCGGGGGGCGCAGTGACGCGGGAGGCGGCGGCGTATCCCAATCCGATCCGCCCCTGGCGCATCGACCCGGAGAGAAACGTCACCGCGATGTCGATCTCGTCGCCCCGCGCCCCGCGCAGCAGCGTCGCGAGCGCCGCGATCTTCTTTTTCCGCGACCGCGTCGCGGCCACCGCCTGCGAACAGGCCACCAGTTCCGCCAGGTCCATGACGCGGGGACGTTAACCGTTGCCCCTCACCCGGGCCACGCCCCGCGGGGCGGCGCAAATGCAACCACGCGCTCGGCCACGGCCGCAGGGAGCCGGGCTTCGAGCAGGGGCCGGATCTCGGAAGGTTTGTAAAGCTGGGAGAAGTGCATCAGCACGAGGGTGCCGCGGGCGCCTTCGAGCAACGGGAGACGTTCGACGAGATCGTCGAGATGGATGTGGCAGCCCGCCCGCGCTCCGTCTCGGGTCTTGCGGTGGTCGAGAAAGCTGCATTCGAGAATGCAGACGCGCGCGTCGAGGATCTCCGGGTTTTGGTCCAAAACCCGGACCAGGGTGTCGGTCGCGTACGCGACCTCGAGACGCTCCGCCGTGAAGAAGAGGTCCTCTCCCGCCTTGCGTCGGGCGCCGATCTCCGCCCCCGGGAGGTCGCGGTACGCCTCTTTGAGCTTGTGCACGCGCCGAAAGAAGAGGTAGCCGAGCGAGGGCACGGGGTGAAAGGTCTTGATCGCGCGCACCCACAGGTCGCCTTTGAGCTGGTGCTCCTGTCCGGGCGTCATCGGCACCATGTCCACCGCGAGCTCGTGACGCTGGAGACGACTCATGGCGGTGAGCGCCGCCCCGACGTCGTCGACGATGGGCGCAGGGAGAAAGAGGCGCAGCGGAGGACGCCGCATCATGCCCCGAATCCCGAGCAGCCCGGGCAGTGCCCCCACGTGGTCGGCGTGGCCGTGGCTGAGGAAGAGATGCTCGGTGCTCGCAAAGCCCCGCGGCGCCATCCCACAATCGAACACGAGGCCCAACTCGGGGACCTGCAACGTCGTGTAGACCCCCGCCACCGACACCCCCCGCACGGTGTAGGGGCCCGCTTTGACCTTCGTCAGCAAAGGAAAGAACCGTAGCTGAGCGCCTCCATGGTGGCCACGCGCCGACGACGGTTGAATGATGGCCGCCGCCACCATGAACGACTTCACCAAGGGTTTTCAGGCTTTCTTCTCCAAGCTCGACGTCGAGCTGTTCAAGCTCGGCGAGACGCCGGTCACGTCCAAGTCGGTGGTGGTGTTCGCGGCGAGTTGCGTCGCGTCGGTCGTGCTCGCCGGGCTCCTCCGGCGGGCGATCGTTCGGGTCGTCGAGCGAGGTCGTCCCAAGGCGGAGGGCCTCAGCTACGCGCTGGGCCGCATGGGGCAAATCGTCGTCGTCGTGCTCGGCGTGGTCGTTAGCCTCGAGACGCTGGGCCTGAGCCTGACCACGCTGGCCGCGGTGGGCGCGACCCTCAGCGTCGGCATCGGCCTCGGGTTGCAGAACCTGACCCAGAACTACGTCGCCGGCGTCACGCTGCTGGTGCAGCGGCCGGTGGAAAAAGGCGACTTCATCATGGTCGGCGACACGGTGGGGGTGGTCGACGAGATTTCCCTGCGTGCGACCCGGATCATCACCCGAGATGGCATCGCCATCCTCGTGCCGAACAGCGAGCTCATCGGCAACCCGGTCACCAACATCACGCGCCCCACCAACGTCTACCGGCTGCGCATCCCCATCGGCGTCGCGTACGGCAGCGACCTCGACCGCGTGCGGGGCTGTCTCGAAGAGGTGGCCACCGCCGACGCGCGCGTCCTCGAGAGCCCGCGCCCCGAGGTGTTTTTCGTGGGCCACGGCGACAGCTCCCTCGACTTCGTCCTCACGGTTTGGATCGACGATCCCCATCGCGAGCCGCGCATCGCGAGCGACCTCCGCTTCGAGATCGACGCCGCCTTCCGTCGGGCCGAGATCACCATCCCGTTTCCCCAGCGAGATTTGCACTTGGTGGCCTAAACCGACGGTTTTCGCGCAAGGTCTGCGCCCGCTTCTCCAAGGAGCTAACGTGCCGTGACCTATCAGGAATTCGTCGCTCGCAAGTCTTGTTCGTGACTCCGGTTGGCCCCACGTTGGGGGGGCCATGGCCAAGCGTTCAAATGCGGACGCGGCGAGGCCAGACCCGTCGGCGGGAGGGGGCGAGCGGGCGTCCTCGGCGCGTGGCTCAGAGCCCTCGCTCGTCTCCGAAGTGGAGGCGCTGCTGGAGGAACACGGGCACCCCGACCCCGTCGCCTGCGCGGTCGATGCCGAGCTGACGATTCAGTGGACGAGCGCGGCGTGGGACCGCCGCGCGTCCGGGGTCGCGTCTCTATCGGGGACCGAGGCGTTCGGGCGGCCTTTCCTCGAGGGCATCATGCCCCCGCTCGACCGCTTCTACCGAGCCGCGCTGCGGCGAACCCTCGCCGAGGGAAGGCGCTGGCGCCACGAGTACCTCGCGCCGACGCCAGAGCATCTGCTGGTGTATCTGCTCACCGCGCAGCCCCTCGTTCAGCACCGCGGTCTGCTCCTGATTCACGCGCAGATCTTCCAGCGTGAGCACGAACACGTGGTGCTGGCGCCCGACCTCGACCGCTACCGAGACCCTCGCGGCACCATACGCATGTGCGGTAGTTGCCGCGTGGTCGCGCGCAACGACCTCAGCGACCGGTGGGACTTTCTCCCCGACCTCCTCGCGCCGGGGCTGCGACATCCGATCGCGTGGACGCTGTGCCCGAGTTGCGGTGTGCACTACGAGCGCCTGGCCGACGAGGCCGACGGCCCCCGAAGCCGTGGCTGACCCGGCCCGAGCGGGCCAACCCCAACCAGGTGGACCAAGGCTGATCCATGGGACCCCCGATAAGTACCTGATTCGACGAGCGTTGGAGAGGTTCGTTGCCGGTACAGTAGGTGCATGTCGTACCTAGTATGACGTTCTTCGAGTGGCCTCGCCCCGTCCCTTGGCGCGCCGTCGGCGTGGCGCTCGCGGTCGCGTGCCTCGCGGGCTGCGGTCCGGGCGACGGCGACACCGCGTTTCAGGTGGGGGAACACACGGCCTGCGGATCGGGCGCCCCGGCCTGGCAGCCGGTCGAGAACGTTGGACAGTCGACCCTGACGGCGGAGCGGGTTGCGAGTCTCGACGCGTACGCTGAGGAAGCGCTGGCGAGCCGCCGCTGCGCGGTGGAGGCAACTCTCGCCCACCGCGATGTGGATCCGACCCAAACCACCCCGCTCGATGACGCCTACCGGGTCAAGGTCGGTGACGCCACCACCTGCCTCAACGGCGGGTTCTTCTTCGCCCGCTACAACCTCGACGGCGACCGCCGCTACGAGGCCATGAAGTCGCAAGTCGACAACGTCGTCACGTTTCTCCAGCACCTGCACGAAGACACCCACGGGGTCCCGTCGAGCCTCTTCGACACGGTGACGGTGTGCCCGCGAGAGTTGTGGGGCCGCAAGATGGAGCTCGCCGGGCCCACCCTCTACGTCAACGTCGCCTTTACCCAGGGTGGCGGGATCCGGACCTTCGACGCGCACGACCTTCGCGCCGACCTGTGGACGCCGGGCGAGCACCTCACCGGACTCCCAAATGGAGACCGCCTCCAGACGGTGTGGCCCCTCTTCGACCCGGCCGGAACGGCGCGCTTCGCGCTGCGAAACGGCATCGCGCGGCGGGCGCTCGGGCTGCTGAGGCGGCTCACTGGCCTCGGCGACACGACCGAGGAAGAAGCGCCGCTACGGGCCGAGCTGCGCCAACTGGTGCACGAGAACGTGGCGGCGCCCGCGAGCGAAACCGACGAGCAAGGCGAGGCAGACGAGCCGCCGCTCGCGGCGCGGGCCGAGGCGTTTCTCGACAACGCCGATGCCGAGGCGTTGCGTTGTGTGGTGCGCACCTGGCAGGACGACCTCGACGACCCCGAGACGTGGTCTCAAGCCGGCGAGGCGGCGGTGGCGACGCTGCATCGCGAGAGCGCGCGCAACGCGCTCAACCTCGACGTGAAGCAGAGCGGTACCATCGTGGTGGGCAACACCCACTTCGTGCACGTCGACCTCGATGTGTTCCTCAGCGGCGGTTACGAACGCCTCGAGCGCTACGTCGAGGTCGAGACCATCGAGCAGAACATCACTTGGGAGCAAGAGGGCTTCGTCGTCGTCTACACGGTCGACGACATCAGCGTGAACGTCTCCGTCAGCGCCCACCGCACCGTCCAGTCCGCCTCGTTGGAACGCGCCCTCACCCGCTGCGGCGGCTGAGGACGCCGCAGCGGCCTACGGAGCGGTGCGGAAGCGGCTGACGGGGCGGCGCCAAGGCAGCAAAGCAGGGCAGCAGGTCAGAGTAAGGCGGCACCAGGGCAGCAGGTCAGAGTGCAGCAGGTCAGAGCAAGGCGCGGGTCGACCTCATCCCTCGGCGGCGCGCGCGGGGTCGTAGGGCGGGTCGACCACGGCGACCTCTCGGGTCAACGCGTCGTCGTCATGCGCATCCTCGCTCGCACCATCCCCGGTAGCACCATCCCCGGTAGCACCATCCCCGGTAGCACCATCCCGGGTAACACCATCCCGGGTAACACCAGTGGGGTAGCGTCGCGCCACCATGCCACTGTGCGCGACGGAGCGAGGATGGGCCCCGACCAACGCCTCCGCCAGCCGCGGGTCTTCGACGAGAAGGCGCGCAAGCTCCGACCGCAGCCACTGCTGGTCGTCGGGCGCCAACGCCGGGGCCACGACGCGCATCGCGTCCTCGACCTCGGCCGCCACGAAGGCATCACTGAGCAGGTCATCTCCCGAGGACATGGCTGAAGTCTAACGTCGTCGCCCCGCGTACACCAGCCAGGCGCGTTCGCCGTTCGGTGGTCTGCGACCCGAAGCACATCGGTGACACGCCGGCGCGTGGCGGCCCACGGCGACGCCTCAATTCGCGCGCCCACCGACGCGCCCACCACCTGCGGCCCGAGCATCATCGCGTCCGGTGGGGGTTTTTCCGACTTCGAGGGAACTCTGTCGCGGCGGCTGTGTCCTGTACCTTGAGACGCGCCGCCGAAGACCGCGATGCGCCCACCCATGGCGCATTGCGCCCTTTCTCGACGCCCCCCGCCCGTCGACACGAAGACCCGCGGCGCTGCGGTCTCTTTGCGGGATGCCCGGAAAGCGAGCCCATGCAGGACCATCGATACGTCACCGATCCATCTTCGACCTCAACCCGCGAGCGCGTGGCCGAGGCCATACCCGCCGCCACCACCGCACAATGGTTCGCGCCGCCTCGCTCGCGAATCGCGGCCGGTCCCAAAGGCTACCGCATGATTCCGGCCCCAGGGGCCGCATCACCCACCGATTGCGACACCCAGGTCGACGGGGTGACGGTTCACGTCCGCTGGGGCGATACGACGCTCGCCGTGCACCATCTCGACGAGGGGCAAAACTTCGTCGTCGGCGAGACGGAGACAGACGACCTCCAAATCCCCTCGAGCCTCCTCGGCCAGCCCCGGCTTGCGCTCGTCCGCGACCGTTGCGTCGTGTTGCCGGAGCGCGCCACCGGCCTGGTCCGCAGGGCCGCCAATGTCGAAACGAGCGTCGAGATGGGCGTCGAGATGAGCCTCGACGAGGTCATCGCGAGCGGTGCCACGCGGCCTTGCCCCGAGGCACCACGCGCCGCGATGCTTCCCCTTCGGCCCGGCATGAGCGTCACCATCGTCCTCGGCGACCTCATCGTTGAGGTTCGCGGGGAAAAGAAAGGCCGTCGGCTGCGTGCCTTCACCCTCGCGGCCCTCGCGAGCGGCGCCGCGGCCTCCATCGCCGGCTCCTTTCTCGCGCACGCGGGGCTGCTCGGCGCCATGGCCATGATGATGCCCGATCTGGGCCACGAACCCGACGATGCGCTTACCGAAAACCAGCGCTACTTCGTTCAACAGGCCCTCGACAGCGAGGCCGAGCGAGAGCACGACGAGCCAGACCTTCCGGCCGTCGATGAAGGCGCAGAGCAGGCTGGCGCGTCGGGCCAGCGCCACGCCGGCGACGAGGGCGCCGCGGGCGATGAGGCGGCGCCACGTCGCGACGGACGTATCGCCATTCAAGACCGCGACCCCGATAAGGCCGTGGGCCAGACGCGCGCCGAGCTGATGGAAGATGCGGGCACCTTCGGCCTCATCAACGTCCTCAGGGGCTCGCCCGGCCCCGAGTCCGACCTGGGCGTCGCGTTCGCCTCAGGCCTGGATGCCATCGACGCCAACGGCACCATGTGGGCCGGCGACCCCGCCGACGGCTTTGGGCCCGGCGGTCTCGGCCTCACCGGAATCGGCGAGGGGGGCGGCGACCGGGGAACCGCCTACGGCCTGGGTCCCATCGGCACCATCGGCCACGGAAGTTGCGGGGGGACGGTCTGCGGCGCCAACAGCGGGTTCGGCCGGGGCTTCGGGCGACTTCAGCGGGGCCGCGAGGCGCGCCCCCCCCGGATGAGGAGCGAGGGTGAGACCCTCACGGGCCAACTGCCGCCCGAGGTCATTCAGCGCATCGTCCGCAACAACTACGGTCGCTTCCGGGGCTGCTACGAAGGCGCCCTGCGCCACAACCCCAACCTGGCCGGCCGGGTCGTGGTGAGCTTCGTCATCGGCCGCAGCGGCACCGTCAACAGCGTCAGCGGCGGCGGTGACCTCCCCGACACCGGGGTCATCTCCTGCGTGGCGAGCCACTTTCGAGGACTGACCTTCCCGCCGCCCGAGCGCGGCATCGTGACGGTGAGCTACCCCATCGTGTTCACCCCGGGCGCCTGAGGGCTCGAGCGAGCACGTCGACGTGGGGCCCAACGGAGTGCGCCGAGGTTGGCGCAAAGCCGGCCGGTCGTCTTCGACGTCATTTTTTTCGCTCGTACCTACACGGACCCCAAACCGCTATCTCTTCGAGAGCCCTCGCTTGTTGAACTTTTGTTCA
Source organism: Myxococcota bacterium (assembly GCA_039027095.1). GTDB lineage: Bacteria > Myxococcota_A > Polyangia > Polyangiales > Polyangiaceae > JAPYTK01. The sequence goes on along the minus strand of JBCCLB010000015.1, from coordinate 10,278 downwards.
ACCTTAACAAATCGGAGAACCGCAAATTCTGCGATTGACATGGTGGCGCCGAAGGTGAGAGCGGTGGTCGCAGGGGGGGCGGTGCACTGGGTCGCTCCCGATCCATCATGCGACATCTCCTTTCCGCTCCACCCCGCCCCACCCCAACCTTCGTCGCCATCGCGACCAGCCTGCTGTTGTTGGCCTGGGCGGGTTGCTCGACCGACCCGGCGGCTCCGCCAACGGACTCAGCGTCGCTCTCCGAAACGAAGCCCGCGGCCGTGCGTGCCATCGAGTCTTCGCCTTGGCGGTCGGCGCTGGTGCGACCTCGCCTCGGCGACCTCGCGTACGATGAGGCGCGCGGACAATGGTCGCGCGTCGGCCACATCGATCCCCCACGTTGGCAAGGCCGCGTGGCCGAACACGCCGACGAAGCGGCAGTGATCGAGGACGCCGAGCACGGCCAACTCATCATCACCCCGCAGGGTCGGTCGCATGCATCGTTGGCCGAACCTCACGACGAGGCTTTGGTCTTCGAAGATGCGCTCGCGGACGTGAAGGCCGACACCGTGGTCCTTCTCGCGGACCAGTATGTCGAAGAATGGGTCGTGCTCCGGGAGGCGCCAGCGCGCGAAACGTTCTCGCTCCGCTATCGAGTCGACCTCCGCGGCGGTCTCGAACCCGATGCGCATTCCGATGGGCTCATCATCGTCGATGCGCGGGGGCGAAGGTTCGCCGCCCTCGCCCCGCCGGCCGCGGTGGACGCGAACGGCGCGCCGGTGGCCGTTTCCGTCAGTATCGACCGCCGTACCGACGGTCATGCGGGCGGCAACGTCGGCACCTCCGCCGCAACCGACGCAGACGTCACGCTCGACGTCGCCTTCACCGTCTCGCTCGACCACGCCGCGTATCCCGTGGTCGTCGACCCCACCTGGACCTACGGCCCAGGCATGCCCGACGAGGTCATCGTCGCGCACGACACCTTCGTTTGCGACAACTGCTATGAGATTTACGGGGACGTGGCCGTCATCGGCGCTTCCGGCCAATTCACCATCGGCACCAGCGACGACGCGCTCCTCCACGGAAGCGCGAGCGCCGCATCGATCACCGTCGGCTCCAAGGGCACCATCGCCGGAGATGTTGCCACTGCCACGGCAGAGAACCTCTCGGTCACCCCCCCCGGCGATGTCCAAGGCGATTCGAACACAGAGCCGTTCCCTCTGACCCGGCCCATTCCTCCGACACCCACGTTCGCCGCCGGCAGCCAGGACGTCGACCATGACGACACGCCACTGAGTCCCGGAAACTACCGCGACTTGGTCGTAGGGGCAGATGAGTTGCGACTGACCTCCGGGGTCTACAACTTCCGGAACGTCACGCTCGCGGAAGGAACGACACTGGAGTGTCAGGACTACTGCGAGGTGCGCATCGAACAACGACTCGAACTGGAGGCTGGGTCAGATATCGTTGACCCGATCGTGTTCTTCGTGACCGGGACGGATTCGGGGGGGACGCACGCGGTCGACCTCGGCCCAGGCACCGACGTGCAAGCGGCCACGATGATCGTGCCGTACGGAACCATCGCCGTCGGGAATGAGTCAAGCTTCTCCGGCCACATCGTAGCCGCCGACGTGACCCTGGAGAGCGACGTCACCTTCAACGGTGTCCCCAGCGTCCCCCTTCAGGATAATTGCGAGGCATTCTGTACGTACCAGATGTACGCGACGGGTTGCGAGTCGTGGGACTCCCATCCCGACTGCATGGTGGAATGCACCTACTGGTTCGCCTTCTCCAAACAACCATCGTGCCTCACCCAGTTGAGGCATTGGATCGGCTGCTGGTCGGGCTCAAGCGGAAGCATCCATTGCGTCGACAATAAGCCGTATCGTGAATACTGTGACGACGAGCAAGATGCGCTCGACAAGTGTGAATCACAGTGCGCCGAACTCGTCGATGACGAGAACCCCTGCACCCAAGAGGTCTGCAACTGTCTCCCCGGCGCATGCCCCCCGGAGAATGAAGACCTGACGGTTCACGTGCCCCTCCCGGCAGGGGCAAGCTGCGACGACGGCAATCCCTGCAACGGCATCAACACCTGCAACGCGGGCGGAGACTGCGTCACGAGCACCCCGCCCGTCGTCGTCGACGACGGCGACCCCTGCACCATCGACGTGTGCAATGGCGATGGCTCCGTCACGCACACCCCCGTGCCGGCCGGCACCTCCTGCGACGACGGCAACGCCTGCAACGGCATCAGCCGATGCAACGCCTCCGGTTCGTGCGTTGCCGGAGCGCCGCCGACACCCGACGCCTTCGACGACGGCAACCCCTGTACCGCGGATGCGTGCGACGCACAGTCGGGCCTCATCACCCACACCCCTGTCGCGAGCGGAACCAGCTGCAGTGACGGAAACGCTTGCAATGGGGTCGAAACCTGCAACGGAACAGGCACCTGCGCGGCCGGTACGCCGGTCGTGGTCGACGACGGCAACCCCAACACCATCGACTCGTGCATCGACAACGGAGGCGTGGCGTCGGTGCAGAACGTCACTCCGCCCGGCTCGGGCGCGCAGGCGGTCTCGACCCTGAATCCCGTCGCGGGCACGGTCATGTTCCTGGTCGACGAGGACCTCCAGCAACCGCGCGGCGAGTCAAAGGCGACCCTCAAGAGCCGACTCGAGGCAGAGCCCCACCGGGTTTCGATGGTCTCCGGCTCCGTCGTGGACCGAACGGGGGCCCCGGTTGCCTTCGTCGACGTGCACGCACTCGACTTTCACATCGCCGACCGAAACTACGGGCACGCCACGACACGTAGCGATGGGACCTTCGACCTCGTTGTCCTCGGCGGCCAGCGGCCTCTTACCCTCGACTTCCGTCACCCCGCCTTCAACGAGATCCACCGACAGATCGAGGTGCCTCCGGGTACGACGCCTCGCCTGCCCGACCCGGTCGTGATGACGCCGCGCGGTCCGCTGATGAGTCAGCCCTCGCACCTGGCCGACGCCGTGGCGCTGCCGTACGCCGTGGTGGGCGCTGGGTCGCCTCGCCAGGTATTCGCGGGCGAACTCGAAGACGACGCCATGACGGGCCAACCGTCGCGCGCGCGGCGTCCGCACTTGTTGCTGAAGCCGGGCACGGTGGCCGAGCTCGTCACCTACGCGACGCCAACGGCGCCCGAGCAACGCATTGCCGCGACCCAGCTTCACCTCCGCGAGAAGGAATACACAACCGAGGCCGATGGCCCCAACGCCATGCCAGCCGCCTTGCCGACCAACAGCGCCTACACTTACGCCATCGAGATCAGTGCAGACGAAGCGCAGGCCATCGGCGCTGACTCCGTCGAGTTCATCAACCAGCCCGCGGTCCTCCTGGTGGACAACTTCTACCGGTATCCGGTCGGTTCACTCGTCCCCCTCGGCTACTACGACCGCAGCACCGCGCGGTGGGAAGCGGCCCCCGACGGGCTCATCTTCCAAGTCCTCTCCATCGACGGTGGGCTCGCCGCGTTGTCGATCGACGGCACCACCCCGCTGACCGCTTCCGATTACACCACGCTCGGCCTCGACGAACACGACCGGTGGGCCATCGGCGGCCTGTATCAGGTGGGCGACACCGTGTGGCACATCCCCGTCGAGCACTTTACGCCCATCGACCCCAACGGCTTTCCCAACAAGCCGGCCGGCGCCTGTGCCCCAGATGACGACGACTGCCCGATCGGCCCTCCCGAGCCCCCTGGCGACGACGAGCCCGATCCCGACTGCGTTTCGGGGTCGGTCGTCGAGTGCCAGAATCAAACGCTTCGGCAGAGCGTACCGATCGCCGGCACCCCCTTCAGCCTCAACTACCGGAGCGACCGAACGCGCTTTCGGAAAGACACCGTCATGCTCCGGGTGCCCATCACGGGGGATACGGCCCCGGTGGGACTGGAGGTTCGCGCCAAGCTCGATATCGCGGGCCGAACGTACGAATTCGCGCAACCGTGCCCGGGCGAAATCTGCCCAACCAACCTCGTGCATGACTTCGAATGGGATGGCATCGACCAATGGGGCCGCGAACTTGGTGGACCCCAGCGTGCCATCGTCAGAGTGGGCTATACCTTCGTGAACCCGATCGCCCAGTTCCAGAACGTCCGCGGCATCGGTGTCTCGAGCCTTGGTGGGGGAAGCGGAGGCGGCAGCGGTGGTGGTGGCACCGTCATTGGCTATACCCCCGCTGACTACTCATTCAACGGCTTCCCTCTCAACCCAGATGTCACCTTCGAAGTCCCCGATCCGTCTTGGCAGAATGACCAGACCTACACCGTCTGGCGGAGTGCGACAGTGGCTCTCGGCAACGTCGACATGCGTCGTGCGGGGCTCGCGGGTTGGAGCCTGTCAGCACACCACACCTACACGCCGGCGCGTCAACAGATTTACCACGGAGACGGCTCGCTCGAGTCGGCCACGGTGCGCGAACCCACCGCCCACGAAATACGGTTCCCTCCGTCACCGCATGCGGCCAGTCCGCGCGGCGTGGCCCTCGGGCCTGAAGGCAAGTGGCTGTACATCGCCGACTACCAGCAGCACTGCATTCGCCGTCTGAACACGCTCGACGAGACCTTTCACGTCTTCGCGGGCACGTGTACCGGGCTCCCAGGTCATGCGGGAGACGGCGCGGTGGTGGGCTCGGCTACGCGATTCAACGTCCCGTGGGGAATCGGGGTAGACGACGACGGCACCGTGTACGTTTCCGAAGTCGTCGGCCAGATCGTGCGCCGTATCGACGGCGCGACGGGGATGGTTTCCACCCACGTAGGCGCCTACAGCGAGGAGGGTATTGACCCGAACATTACGTCGCCGACCCACGCGCATCGCACCGCCATTCGGCTCAGCCAGCCCCATGGCATCAGCCTTGCGAAGGACGGAACGCTCTACATTGCCGACCACCTCGCGAACCGGGTCCTCGCGGTGGATCCATCCGGATGGACAGAGACCCGGGCCGGCAACATTTGGTCATCGGATGGCCCGCCTATCATTGCCGGTGCTCCCGCGCCGACCGGGGTCAGTGCAGACAACGTGTACCTGCACCACCCCCTTGCCGTGGTCGCCCTCGACGATGGCGCCTTCGTGGTGAGCGTCGACTCGAACGAACCGCACTTGACCAGGGTGGCGAACGGAGAAGCCTTCCGAATCGCGGGAGACGGCTCGTCCCAAGGAGGAAACGTGGGGATCCCGGCTGAATCGGAGGACCCCCACACGATTCCGCTGCCCCTCGTACGGTTTCTCGCCGCGACGCCAGCCGGGGAGCTGTTCCTCTCGATGGCCGACGTGTCCCACGTCAATTGGACCGATTCCGGAATCGCCACGCTCAACAACGGCATCCTTCGGCAGTTCTCGGGGCACAACTCCGTGAATCCATCCAACGTGTGGTTCATCGGCGATGGTCAGGCCATCCGAGACGTCGACTACGGCGTCAGCCGCGGTGTCGCCATCAGCAACACCGGATCGATATACGTTGCCGACTCGGGCAGCATCCCGGCGATCATCAAGATCGACCTTCCCTTCGTCGATGCCTCCAGCAGTTCGATCGAAGTCCCGCGGGCCGGAGGCGCGGTCGTGGACGTGTTCGACATCGAGGGTCGACACGAGAAAACCGTGGACACCATCGGAGACGTCGATGCCTACACCTTCGCGTACGACACCGAGGGGCGCCTCGCCACCATCACCGACCGCGACGGTCTCGTCACGACCGTCAACCGTGACGCCAACGGCTACCTCACCGGAATCGTAGGCCCGTTCGGTCACACCACGACGATTGTCGCCGACGCGAACTCGGACGGTTGGATCACCTCCGTCACCAACCCCAACAACGAGCAGTGGACGATGACGTACCGGGTGGAAGCGGGAACCACCACGGGGCTCCTGACATCGTTCAAGTCTCCGGGAGCGACGCAGCCCAAAACGTACGAGTACGGGCAAGCCGGCGTCGCCGGCGGAAGGCTCACCGAAGTGCACAACCCGGGGACAGGGATGGGAATGAAGGTCCTGTCGCGCACGTCGACGGACACGACGCGAAACGTGACCCACGTGACCGCCCTCGGGCGCACGTACACGTACGAGATTGAAACCTTCGACGAGTATCAAGAGTGGACCACCACCGCCGCCACGGGCGAGGTGACGACCAGTGAACGCTACTTCGACGGCGACGGGAACGTGACCCGCACCGACGGGAGCACCGCGACGCTCGCGTTGGAGCCAGGATCCTGGCTTGGCATGGGCACGCCCGACAGCATCTCGGTGGTGACGCCATCGCCGTCGAAGCCCATCGTGACCACGACCACGAACTCAGCCATTACCGAGGCCGTCAACGACGCGAACGCGCTCACGTTCGACACCTTGACCACCACCGTAGCGACCACCGGAGAAGATGCCGCGCAAACGCAGAGCCAAACGGTCACGCGAACCGTCGAAGTGGATCACACGGGACAGCTCTGCGCGGAGGCTACCTGCGTTCGCAGCGTCTCGGCCGAAAACCGCGAGGCAACCGTCGGTCTCGATGCCAAGGGTCGCCCTCGCGTGGCCTATGGCACCGGGGGGCTCGCCGACGTCACCTACGACTACAACAGCCTCGGACAATTGAGGTTCATCACCGCGGCGCCGGGCAGCGCGCACGAGCGACGGACCGAATTGGTCTACGACGTCAACGGTCACCTGTCGCGCGTCATCGACCCGCTGCTGCGCACCACCGAATTCACGACCGACGCGGTCGGCCGCACCACCACCATCGCCCCACCGTCGACCCACGATGTGGGCATGACCTACACCGCGGACGGCCTGATGGACGGGGTGGATCCCCCGGGCGTCAACAATGCCCACGCGATGACGTTCGACGACCTGATGCAGCTCACGACCTACACCCCTCCCGCCGTGAGCGGATCGACGTCGACGTTCCTGACCCAGTACTATTACGATCACGACCGCGCCCTCGACAAGACGACGCTGCCCACGGCCGATGAGATCGACTTCGTCTACAACGTGTCGACCGGGCAGCTCACCAGTGTGGTGATCCCCGGACCGGGCAACATCGGCCTTTCGTATGGCACCGGCGTCGAGCTCGGGAAGCTCAAAACGATCACCGCGAACGGCACCACACTGACCACCGCATTCGACGGTGCCCTCCTGGACAGCGTCACGCTGACGTCGAGCGGCTTGCCCGGGCCGCAAACGGTGTCGTGGACGTACGACCTGCTGCTTCGTTTCGCGAGCGAGACCGCCGGCGGCGTGGCCGTGGACTTCGATTACGACGACGACGGTCTGTTGCTGTCGGCGCTCACGGGGGCGACCCCGCAGGGGCTGACGCTCGCCCACGACCCGGTCACGGGCTTGCCCGACACCACCGCGATGGGGGCCGGCACGGATGAAGTTGAGACGACCTACGGCTACAATGCCTTTGGCGAGGTCGTTTCGATGCGTACCGAACGCAAGTCCAGCCCCGTCGAGGTGTTGCTCGACATCACGTACGCGCGCGATAAGCTCGGGCGGGTCGTCTACCAGACCGAGACCCGGGGGACCGCGGTGCAGGCTTGGCAGTACCACTACAACGACGACGACCGCCTCGTCGAAGTCGACTTCGGCACCGCCGGCCCCTGCTCGAGCGCCGCCTGCGCCCCCATCGACGCCTACGGCTACGACCCCAACGGCAACCGCACCCACCGCGGCTCGAGCCTCGGGTCATTGGCGCTGGTCGGGACCTACGACGAGCAGGACCGCGTCCTCCTCTACGACGGCGTCGCCCATGCCTTCGACGACAACGGCATGCTCGAGACCAAGGGCAGCGGCCCGAGCCTCACCACCTTCGACTACGACGTCCTCGGCAACCTGCTGAGCGTCAACCTCCCCGGCGGCGCCAGCGTTACCTACGTCGTCGATGGCCGCGGCCGCCGCACCGCCCGCACCTACGACGACGGCCAGGGCTCGGTCGATACCGTCTACTGGGTCTACCGCGACCAGCTCAACCCCGTCGCCCAGCTCGACGCCAACGGCAACGTCACCAGGCGCTTCGTCTACGCCGACAACCCCCACGTCCCCGCCTTCATGGTCGACGTCGCCAACGGCAACAAGCTCTACCGCTTCGTCACCGACCATCTCGGCAGCGTCCGCCTCCTCGTCGACATCAACCCCACCGGCTCCAACCCCGCCATCGTCCAGGAAGTCGACTACGACCCCTGGGGCCACCCCACCCTCATCACCGGCACCTGGGACCTCCAGCCCTTCGCCTTCGCCGGCGGACTCTACGACGACGCCACCGGCCTCCTCCGCTTCGGCGCCAGAGACTACGACCCAGAAACCGCACGCTGGACCGCGAAGGACCCGTCACTCCTGGCCGGTGGCCTCAACGTCTACGAGTACGCCGCCAGCGACCCCGTCAACCTCGTCGACCTCACCGGGCTCGCCCCCTCCCAGGCGGACCTCCTCGACCTCGCCGACGCCCTCGGCGTCGGCATTATCGCCCGCGGCATCGTCACCCGCAGAGACGCCCCCATGGCCGCCGCCCAAGGCGACCCCGACGGCGCCGCCGCTCAAGCCGCATGCGCCGCCGGATCCATCTTCGGAGGCATCGGCGAGTACGGCGTCGGCTCCGCCATTGGAGCCGGCATCGGAGCCGGCCTGGGTGTGGTCGGTGCGATTGTTACCCGCGGTGTGCGACGGCTAAAACTCGCGCACCTCGGGGACGCACAGGGCATCGTCGAGGTCGTCGGCACCCTGTCGCGACAGGGCAATACGGTCGTGGCGGATGTCGATCTGATATTTGGGAAAAACGTAAATCTCCCCGCCGCCATCGTCGGCCTAAAGACGACAGCACGCGCCATGGGGGCATCCAACTTACGCGTTCAAGGTACGATCTTAAACCCAACCTTCCGCAACGCATTGTCAGCTAGATATAATCTGCACTCAAACGGCGGAATCGACTATGCCAACTTCCCACTATGACGCGATACACCACCTCTTCCGACGTTGGTTTCACTATTTTCCGGAACTACTTCCTGGACGAACCAAAACGGAACTAGGAAGCTTGATGCTGGAGGACGGCACTCGACTATCAGTAAGCGAAACGGGTATTCACTTGGACTATCCTGCCGGAAACACCGTGAGATTCCAGTACGCCGACATCACCTCCGTTGTCTTTCCCCCGAAGATCCCTCGTCCGGACTGGATAAAGGTCAACCTTAAAGACGGGAATTCACTTACCATTGACAGTATCCCATTTGTCGGAAAAGACTGTGGATGTTACTTGGTCGGCAGCTTCGCCTGGAAGGCGTCGGATTTGGCTAAGTAGCGGTAAGCGGGCCCCACGTCAGGTTGGGACGTTAACTGCGCCGCCGGAGGGCGCGCTAACACGAGGTCGACTTCGGCACCGCCGGCACCTGCTCGATGGGAAGGGGGAAAGACCGGCTGGCCAGATGAATTAGAAGAGTTGGGGAACTTTTTTCCGTAAACACGACGCCTATGCCTGTAAGGATCCAAATAATGGATAAGTCAGGGGAGACCATCTTGCTCTGTTCCTGCGCGTGGGAGCACGACGCACTATGTGACTTCCTCATGGAGGACATGCAGCTCGACGATATGCTCTTTCGCCTGGGAAAAAATGGTGATCCTTTCGCAATAACCATTATTCCTAGATTTGACCTAGAACCTCTCTTTCGCTTCATGAAGGAAACCAAATTAGAGTTTTCTCCGATCGTTTCGTCGTTGGACAAGATCCCTACGTGGGAATGACTGATGGGGAGAGGCTTCGCATTGGTCACCCATCTATCGCAGTGTTGGTCGGTCAACCCGTGCGTAGCGTTTTGCCCGGACCGCAAACGGTGTCGTGGACGTACGTCTTGCTGCTCCGTGTCTCGAGCGAGACCGCCGGCGGCGTCGCCTTGAACGTTGATTACGACGACGATGGTCTGTCGCTCCCGGCGCTCACGGGCGACCCCGCTGGGGCTGACGCTGACCCACGACTCTGTCACGGGCTTGCCCGACACCACCGCGATGGGGGCCGGCACGGATGAGTCGAGACCACCTACTGTTATCGAGCAGGCTGACTAAGGGAGAGACCTGCGGGCTATTTGATGGTCGCATAGGGTCCCGTTCGGTCCGTGGGCGATGGCCATCGCTCGAGGTGCTCCGCTGGGGACGCGGGTGGGCGCCACGAGGGATGGGCATCGCAAGGTGGAGCGATGGCCCCCGTCGGAGAAGCAGGGGCCGGCGACCCCATGGGCTTCGCCGGCGATGACCATCACGTGCGATGCGGGCATCGCGCGCGCCTCGATGT
>JBCCLB010000014.1:0-117698 GCA_039027095.1 Myxococcota bacterium | reverse complement strand
GCCGCGTCTCGACGATCTCGTCATGCGGGCGCTGCAGCGGCGCCCCGAGGACCGCTTCGCGACGGCGCGAGAGATGGCGGCGGAGGTCGCGCGCGCGCTGCTCGAAGAACAAGAGCTCGTCGACGCGACGACCGTCGAGGATGCGATGGCGACGGTTCTGGGCGCGTCCGAGGCGGGGGCCGACGACGATGACGTGGAGCCAGCGCCGCGGACGATGGCGGCCGTCCGCAAACCACGGACCTCCGCCTCCGAGATGAGCGCCGGGACGGCCGCCCACACGTCGCGACGCGTCGTGCGTGAGGTGCGCCACGTCGCGGTGGTGAAGCTCAGGCTCGAGGGGCTGGAAGATCTCGCCGAGGTACAGAGCGAGGCCGGGGCCCGTCGGAGTATCGAAACGATTCGCCATACTCTGGATGAGATTGCCTACAAGCACGGCGCCGTATGGTCGTGGTCGAGCGATACCGATGCCTACGCGGTCGCGGGCCTTCTCGCGAACCCCTCGCGCGCCCCCAACGACGCGGCCCTCATCGCCGTCGACGTTCACGAGTTTCTGTCGAGCCACTCCGAGGACTTGCCGGTGCCCGTACGAGGGGCGGTCGGCATCGTCCGCGGTATCGCCACCGGTGAGCGTGATGCCGACGGGCATCTCCAGGAGCATCGACTCAACACGCCCGCGAATTTTCTCGCCGATGCGCTCGGGGCCCGCACCCCGACCGGCCGGACATGGGTCGCCGGGGGCGTCTACCGCCTCGTCCGTCGCGAGTTCCGTTGGAGCGACGGTCCCGTCATCGAACTCCCCCACGCCCCGGACGAGCCGGTCCCAGAGCGGATGCGGGTCTACGTCTTGCTCCGTCCGCTCACCGTGGACGAGCGACGGGCGGAGATGGCGCTCAACCCCACCGACCTCGTGGGCCGGGATGCCGAGAAAGCCGATCTGCACGCCGCCTACCATCGCGCCGTGTATCACCCGGGCGTCAGCACCATCCCGCCTCCGCCCGAGCCCCCGAGCCCCGAGGAGGCCGCCGTGAGCAGTTCGCGGCCCCCCGCCTCGTCCAACGGGCGGTCGGCTCGAGGCCGGTCGGCCCGCACCGGAGAGCTGTTGGCCCGCGTCATCGTGGGGGAGATGGGCATCGGAAAGACCGCGCTGCTCGATACGTTTCTCGAGGAGATCCCCAGCGAAGCGAGGGTGTTCCGGGTCGAGTGCTCCCCCGTGAAGATCGACCTCCCGTACGCCACGGCGACCGAGTTGTTGCGCGAGGTGACGGGCCTCGGTTCCGACGATGGGTACGAGGACGCGGTCGAGCGGCTCTCGGCGCTCCTCGGATCGAGCGCGCGGCCCAAGACCCGGGCGCATCGGCTCGTGCCGAGACTGGCCGAGCTCATCGCGGGGGAGCGCATCCAAATCCGTGACGAAGAAGAGGCCCACGCCCACCGAGATCTGCTCGTGACCGGCATGAAGATGCTGTTTGGGGCGATTGCCCGCTCGGCTCCGGTCGTCATCGTCGTCGACAGCTTGCAATGGGCCGACCGAATGAGTCTCGAGCTCCTCCAGCGGTTGCTGGAGCGCGAAGAGCCGTTGCCCGTACTCACGCTCCTCGTGGCCCGCCAGGAAGACCGCCTCGCGCCGCACTTGGAGGGCCTCGTCCGGACCGAACTCCGCCCGTTGAGTGCCGAGGAACAGATTCGCCTCGTCCAGTCTCGCCTCGGGGTCCAGGAAGGGGTGGCTGCGGTCTGTCGTGAGCTCGTTCCCCGCGTGGGCGGAAATCCTTACTTCTTGCTCGAAATGGTCGATGCGTTGTTGGAGCGGGGCGTCCTCGACATCGTGGAGCCAGATGATGGCGGGGATTCACGATTGGTTCGGCACGATGCCGCGCAGCCGGGTGATGTCGCCGAGGCGTTGCCTACGACCATCGAACAATTGGTAGGCGATCGGCTCGCCGAGTTGCCGTCGGCCGAACACGATGTGGTCGACTGGCTCGCCGTCGCGGGGGGCCCGCTGACCGAGGTGGATCTCATCACGTTGACCCGGCTTGCGGACGACGAGGCGATCTCACGCCTCTGCGCGCGCGGCTTATGTGACCGCCGAGGGAAGTCGGTCGACTTTCGCCATCCTCTCGCGCGCGACGTCGCCTACGGGGCGTTGGAGGCGGTCCGGCGGGCCCGCATGCACCGTCGTCTCGGGGAATACCAGGCCTCGACGCCGCTGGCCCGCGGACTCTCGGCGGCCATCGTGGCCCAGCACCTCGAGCGCGGCGGAGCCCCCCGTCAGGCGGCGGAGTCGTATCTCGAGGCTGCGTTTGCCGCCCAACAGGCGAGCCAGAATCAGCTCTCCGTGCGCTACTTCCAGCGTACGCTTTCGTTGCTCCCCGTAGGCGATCACCGCCGGCTCAACGCGCACGCCGCCCTCGAGCGCATCTTTCGCAGTCTGGGTCGGAGCGAAGAGCGGAAGGTTCATCTCGACGAGCTTCGCAAGATGGCGCGCGACGGGCGAGAAGCGCGGTGGGTCGCCGTGGCCCTCGTACGGAGCGCACTCTTCGCGCTCGACCAGGCGCAGATGGCGAAAGGACTTCCGCTCGCCCAGCGTGCGGCGGACATGGCCCGGTTCGCCGGCACCCCCGACCTCGAAGTCGAAGCTCTGATCATCCTCTGCGAGCTCTTGCGTGACCTCGGCGATGTCAACGGGGCGCTCGACTCGTGCGAGCGAGCGCTCGAAGTATGCGACCGCGGCCCGGTGACCCCCCGCGCCCGCGCCGAGGTCCTCCGGGCCAAGGGCGTTTTGCTCCGTCGGGCGGGTCGTCTCAACGCGGCGACCGAGAGCCATGCGGAGGCGATCGCCATCTTCAAGGCGGCGGGGGCACCGCGCAGCGAAGCACGCGCCCGGAACTCCCTGGGATTCGCGCTCTTCGTGCTGGGTCGTTACGAGGACTGCATCGCCATGTGTCTGTCGGCCATCGCGATCGACGTGGAGATCGGCGGGCGCTTCAAGGTGGCGAAAACGCTCGCCAATGTGGGCATGGCCTACGCCCGCCTCGGCCAGGTCGAGCAGGGAATGGCGTACCTTCTTCGGGCCCGCGACGCCCATGAGCGTTACGACGATCAAGATGGACGTATCGATACCCTCTTGGTCGCGGCCACGACCCAAACCGAGCAGGGGCGTCTCGACGAGGCGAAACAATGGCTCGGGGATGCGACGGCGCTCGCCACGATGGGCGGAAACGTCTACGACCGCATTCACCAGTTGCTCGTCGCTGCCCTCGTGGCGCGGGCGGAAGGCGATGCACTAGGCGCGGCGACGAGCGCGGCGGAGGCCAAGCAATTGGCCGAAGGCCAGGCGCTGGTGAGCTATCACGTCTTCGCCACGTCGATCGAAGCGGCGGCGAGGGTCGACGCCGGCGACACCCAAGCCGGCGTCCTGCTCGCCACGACCGCGCTCGGCGCCGTCGAAGCCATGGAGGGCAGCGAGTACGGGACGACGATTCGGTCGCTCTGCGTCGAGGCGGTGACGGCCGCCCTCGGCGGGGGAGACCGACGTGACACCGCTTCGGTAGCGGCAGACGTCTGCCGCCGTGCGCTCGATCACGTGGATCGCGTCGCGGGTTACATTCGGGATCCCGAGCACCGAGAGGCCTTTTTCCGGCGGCCTCCGGTCCGCGCGATCCTCGAGCGGTCGGCCCGGATGCAGGGAGGCGAGGCAGACACCTCTCCTGCGGCCTCGGTTGCCAGGTTATCTACCGAAGGGTAGAATGGCGGCGTGATCCTTCGGTTAAGACGGGGTGGTGCAGCAACGGCGGTCGTCATGACCGCGGCGATGGCGTCCGCGGCGGGATGTACGTTGCCGTCCCAAGACGAGGCCATCTACGAACTCGAGGGCGACGTGTCCTTGCGCCGGGATGCCCTCGGGGCCGTGCACGTCTACGGCGCCACCGACGCCGACGTGTACTACGGGTCGGGGTTCGCGCAGGCGCGCGACCGACTCTTTCAGATGGACTTCATACGTCGGCGTGCCCTGGGGCGACGGGCCGAGATCGGCGGCACACGTTACGTCGACGACGACCGTTTGGTTCGCATGATGGGCATTGCCTCGGATGCCGACGCGACGGAAGCGAAGCTACGCGAGACATCTCCCGCCGAGTACGAGCTTCTCTTCGCCTGGACGTCGGGCGTCAACGCATTCATCGACGAGGTGCGCGAAGGGCGCGCACCCCTGCCGGCGGGCTTCCGCGAGTTGGGCCACGCGCCCGAGCCCTGGGCGGTGCGGGACGGGTTGGCCGTGGGGAAGCTGGTCTTGTTCGGCAACGCCAATCAAATCGAATTCGAGCTCTTGGCCAGCCTCCTTCGCCAGTACACCCCCGAGGTGTGGGAGCGTCTTCCTTTGTTCGCTCCGCTGGAGTCTGCGTTCATTCTTCCCCCGGCCGAGACGTCTGCCCCGGGGGAAGCGTCCTCAGACGTCGCCCCGCCGCCACCACCGGAACGGGCCGCGTGGCCGCCGGGTAGTCGCGCCGCCATGAAACGTTTTGCGGAGCGATGGGCGCAGTGGCAGCCGGGGGCCAGCAACAACTGGGCGGTATCCGGTCGCCATACCGCCAACGGTCGAAGCCTGATCGCGGGGGATCCGCATCAGCCCCTCCGCACGCCGTCCGTGTTTTGGCTTCATCATCTCAACAGCCGCGACGGCGGAGGCACGCTCGATGTGGCCGGGTTCAGCTTCGCCGGCAGTCCGGGCATTCAGCTCGGGCACAATCGTGACCTCGCGTGGACGGCCACCACGACGTATCCGGACGTCATGGACTTGGTCGACGTCGCGTACGACGGAACGACCGTCACCATCGCCGGGGAACGCATCGCGGCGGAGGTCACGCGGGAGACGGTCCTCGTCCGCGACGCCCCCGCGGTCGACGTCGAGGTGGTCGTCGTTCCCGGCTACGGGCGCCTGCTCCCCGAGAACCTTTCGCCGCTTCCGATCGCGTCGGGGCGAATCTTGCTTCGTTGGACGGGCTTCGGCCCCACGGACGAAGCGCGTGGGTTTTTTTCGATGGGGGCGGCTTCCGACCTCGATGCCTACGCGGCCGCGGTCGATCGCATGGAGATTGCCAATTTCAACTTCATCGCCGCCACCGCCGACGACATCGTGTATCGCTCATCCATGGCCGTCCCGGACCGCGGGCCCACGGCTCCCGACCAACCTCCCTACGCGCTGCTGAACGGCGAGCGCGTAGGTCCCTGGGGAGCGCTCGATAGGTCGCGGCTGCCCCGCAGCGGGGGTGAAGCGCGCGGATTTCTCGTGTCGGCGAACAACGACCCCTTCGGCTTCACCCAGGGCGGCGCGATCGCCGACGACCCGTTTTACTTCGGCGTCTTCTTCGACCCGGGCACCCGTGCCGCGCGCGCCACATCGGAGCTGGAGCGCCTCGTCGCGACGGGGGCGGTGCGCCGTGAGCAGATGCAGGAGCTGCAGCGCGACACCCACAGCCGGCCGGCGGATCTCTTGGTGCCGATCCTCGCCGATGCGCTCGCGGCGGCCACCACCGATCCAACGCTCGAGGCCTATCGCGACCGCCCCGATCTCGCGGCGCTCACCGCGCGACTCGAAGCATGGGATCGAAGGATGGACGCCACGTCGCCGGAGGCGCTCGTGTTTCACGCGCTCCTCTGGTTCGCGACGTCGCGTACCCTGCGGGACGACCTGTCCCTCGCCTTCAGTACCATCGAAACCGCAAGTCCCATCTACCTCGTCAAGTGGGCGCTGCTCACGCTGACTCGCGGCTATCCGCGCGCCGACGAACTCATGACCGAAGGCCGGGCGGCCATCGTGCTGGCCGCGCTCGACGATACGGTTCGCTTTCTCGAAACCCGCTACGGGGGCATCGACGGCGCCTACACGTGGGGTGACCTCCACGAGACGCACTTCCGCGACCTCGGGGTCGCGGCCTACGACGGCCCCCGGTTTCCGTCGGGAGGCGCCGACGGAACGATCGACGTTCGGTCGGGGAGCCTGTTTCAAGGCGGCGACGAGCCGGCGGACACGATCACGTCGACGTCGGGCGCCGCCTACCGAATGGTGGCTGAATTCGACGAGACGGGGCGGCCCCAGGCGTGGATCAACTTTGCTCCCGGCAACCCCGGAGAGCCAACGGATCCCGGTGCGTTCCTCGGGGTCGATGCTTGGCGCGAAGGACGGTACGAACGGCTGCCGTTCACCGAGGACGAGGTCGACGCCGCCACCGAGGAAGAGACGGTTCTGTCTCCCTGAGGGCCCTATCTCCCTGAGGGCCCTGTCTCCCTGACGGTATCGTCCCCGGACGGACGCGGCCCCAGCTCCCTTGGGTGTGTCGCGCGCGAGGGGCGGCGCGCGTCAGCGCTCGACGAGGACTTCCGAGAGAGGCTTCTTCACGATCGCGGGCACTTCGCAGTCCTCGGCGGGGAGACCGACCGGGATGAGCATGTAGGGGTGCTCGTGGTCGGGGCGCTCGAGGATCTCCCGAAGGAACTTCATCGGTTTGGGGGTGTGGGTCAGCGTGGCGAGACCGGCGTCGTGCAGCGCGGCGAGCAGGAAGCCTACCGCGATCCCCACCGACTCGTTCACGTAGTAGTGCTGGTCGCCATCGCCGCCGCGCCGCTGGGCGAACACCACGATCAGGGCGGGCGCGACCTCGAGAAAGGGCTTGTTCGGACCGACGCCGAGGGGGGCGAGGTCGCGGAGCCACTTGTCGCTGGCCCGGCCTCCGTAGAAGGCTTCTTCTTCTCGCTCCGCGGCTTCACGCAACCGGCTCTTGAGCGCGGGATCGGTCACCACGACGAAGGTCCAAGGCTGCTTGTTCGCACCGGACGGCGCCGAAGCGGCTGCGGCGACGCAATTCTGCAGGACTTCGTGAGGCACGGCCTCGTCGCTGAAGTGGCGCACCGAGCGACGCTGCTCCAGCCGGGCACGAAACTGCCGCGAGCGCACCACCATCTCTTCCGCCGGTCGACGCTCGTGGCGGAGCGGCACGGTCGGTGATGGGTCAGACTTGGACACGGCGGAGCGAGCGTGAGAGACGGCGTACGACGAAGATAGGTTCACGGTGCGCAAGCTAGCGTCCGCGCTCACGGTTCTCAACCGAGATGGCCGCTGCGCCAATGGTCAAAACGCTTACTTCGAATGAGGTGCACAGTTCTCTTGGCCCGTCTCTCGACCTCGTCTTCTCGAGGGTGACCCGCCCTCCGCCGCTCGTGAGGGGCGGTCGGTCAGCGTCGGGCGACGACGATGGGGGATCCGCCGGCGCCCCCCGCGACGAACATGGGCGAGCCCTCGTCCAGGTCGAAGGTCCATCTGCGCTCCCCACTGCCGAGCTCGAAGGCGACGAGTTGCTCGTACGACGGCGCGAACAGGACGATCCCGTCGTCGGCCAGCAGGTGGGGAGGATGGTCGGGCGCCACGTCGAGCTCTCGGACCCACGCCGCGGCGCCGCTTCGAAGGTCGACGAGGCCATACCGGTGTCCATCGTCACCGTCGCCCAGATCGACCACGGCGTGCTGTGGGCCGAACGCAACCCGCGCCACCCGCAACGTCGACCGCCACACGACGGCCTGAGAGGTCGCGTCGATGGCCACGAGGCGCTGGTCGCCGCGGATGAACACCAACGTGCCCGCATCGGTGGCCCCCAGCGGTTTTGCGTCGCCCCAGCGTGCCCCGTCGACGTTGGCGCCTCCCGCGCGCCACCGGGGTCGCCCCGTCGCGGTATCGATCGCGTGGAGGCCCCCCTCGTCGTCGAAGGCGCACACCACCCGACCTGCCCCGACCACGCCGCGCAACGGCCGGCCGGCCCGATAGGTCCATCGCCGGGACCCGCCGGCGGGGTCGAGGGCGACGAGCTGGTCGTCTGCGGTGACGACGACGAGGCCCGCGGTGACCACGGGACCTTCGCTGGGCGACCGCGACGTCCGTTCGCTCGGGAGGGCGGCCGACCACGCGGCTTGGCCATCGTGACCGACCGCGACGACCCGCTCCATCGCGTGGTCTCCCGCCGGTTCGGACAGCAAAAAGAGGCGCGTCTGGTCGGTGGCGAAGGCGTCGTGAAAGGAGGCATCGTCGGCGGTGAAGTCGAGCACCTCCGCCCCATCGGAGAGGCGATGCCCCACCACGGTGGCGCCGCGCGCCGTGTAGAGAACGTCGTCGGCGACGAGACGGGCGCCGTCGCGCTCAATCCCGGGGGCGGCGAAGGCCCTCAATCGCTCTCCGCTCGCGGTGTCGACCACGAAGACGGGCTCGCCCGTCCAGCCCTGGGCCACGACCTTGCCGGGCGTCACCACCAGGGCGTCGGGAGGAGGCGCACTGCTGGCCAGACACGCCGCGGCCCCGATGGCCAACCCGAGCCGCTCCAGGTTCATGCGCGGGCGGGTCACGGTTCCTCGCCGCATCGTGGGCTCGAGCGCGGTGAACGCGAGGGGCAGCACGAGCAGCGCGACGAGGTCGGTCGGATCCACCCAGATTCGCCAGGGGACCCCCACGGCGTGGGCGACCGTTTCCGCCGCGCGGGCGAGGCGGGGGGAGACGTTGATGGCGGCGAGCGCGAGTCCGGCCACCACGTGGGCCCCGAGGAGTCCCGACCGACGGCGGACGCGGAAGACGGTCGCGATGAGGGCCGGGGCCACCACGAGGCCGCACACGTCGCTGAGCTTGCCGGTGACGACGGCGGGGCCCCACCCTTTGAGGGCGTGGTCGTTCAACGCGAGAAGCGCGAGCGCTGCCCACCAGGTGGGATGGCCGAGCGCGCGGGAAGGGACGAGGTCACCAGGAGCGGCTCCTTCGGGGCGAAACACGGGGGCACCCTACTCCGAATCAGCGGCGATGGCGGCGACTTCTCCACCCGCGGAAGCGGCGCAGAAAAGGCGCCACGGCCGTCGCATCAAACCTGCACCGCCGGCACCCAGGCGGTGGTGCGGCCGCCGATTTCGAGATGCTCGATCGGATTTCCGGCGGCGTCGCACACCCCGGCTCGTTTCCCCCAGCGGCGGTGGAAGAGCCATCGCTTCGGGTAGCGCTCCTTGTCGGCGTCGACCTTGACCGCGGCTTTGACCACCGCGCGGAGTTTCTTGCGCACCCGCTCGATCTCCTCGTCGCTGAGGTCGGCCAGGGGCCGGCGGGGGTCGACGGCGGCCTGGTAGAGCACCTCATCGGCGATCCAATTTCCGACGCCGGCGGCGAACGACTGGTCGAGCAGGGCGGCTTTGGCCGGCGACTTCCGCCGGCGGGCGAGTTGAAGAAAGGCGGCCGGACCGGGAAGCGACGCCAGGGGGTCGAAGCCGAGCTTCGAGACGGGAGGCTCTCCGGTGGGATCGTCCCGCAGTCGGAGCCTCCCGAGCCGGCGGGCGTTGGTGAAGGCCATCTCCCCGCCGTCGTCGAACCAAAGGTGGAGCTTCGTGAAGCGGGGCGGCCACTCGGCGACTTTGATGCCGCTCTCGAGTTCGAGGCCATCGATGCCGGGGGCGTAGAGTTGTCCCGTCATGCCGAGGTGGATCAACGGGTGGGGCGCACGGTCGAGCTCGAGCCACATCTGCTTGCCGTGGCGGCGCGCTGCGACCACGGCGCGGCCCTTCAGGGTGGCCTTGAATTTCCGGGGCGTGACGCCCGAGAAGACGATGTCGTCGTCGGCGGCGCCGACCCGTACGATGGTGCGGCCGACGGCGACGCGCTCGGCGAGCGCGCGGCTGCGCTCGACCTCGGGGAGTTCCGGCATACGCGTCTCGCCATAAGGCCCGCCACCCTGACCGCCAAGCGCCCGGCCGCTAAGTCTCGGGCGTGTTCCGCGTCTGGTATCACCCGGTGTACACCGACGGCATCGACCCGAACGCGCGGTTTCCCCGCACCCGATACCGAGACACCCACGACGAGCTGCGGGCCCGCGGCGCTCCGGTGTCGGTGGAGGAAGCGCCGCAGACCGACACCGCCGACCTCCTGCTCTGTCACGGCCGGTCCTACGTCGACGCCTTCCTGACGCGCGCCCTCAACCCCCGCATCGAGCGTCGTATCGGCCTGCGCCCGTGGACGCCGTACATCGTCGAGCGGACCCGTCGGATTTTCGGGGCCAGCATGGCCGCCACCCGCTGGGCCCTCGCCCACGACACCTGGGCGGGCAACCTCGCCGGGGGCACCCATCACGCCTTTCGCGACGAGGGGAGCGGTTATTGCGTCTTCAACGACGTCGCCGCCGCCGCCGTGCTCGCCGTGCGACGGGGTCTCCGGGTCCTCGTCATCGACCTCGACGTACACCAGGGCGACGGCACGGCGGCGCTCCTGGCCGACGAACCGGCCGCGTTCACGTTCTCGGTGCATTGCGCGAAGAACTTCCCCTTCCGGAAACAGCAGAGTGACCTGGACGTCGCGCTTCCGGTCGGGACCGGCGACGAGGCGTACCTCGCGTCCCTCGAGGCGCACCTGCCTCGTCTCGTGGCGACCCATCGTCCCGACTTCGTGGTGTACCAGGCGGGCGTCGACCCCCTCGCCGAAGACCGCCTCGGAAAGCTCGAACTCACCCGCGAAGGCCTGCGCCGTCGCAACGCCCTGGTGTACGCCTGTGTCGGCCGGCGGCCCCTGCTGGTCACGATGGGGGGAGGCTACGCCGAGCCGATCGCCCGGGCGGCCGAGGCGCACGCGGACGTGTTCGAGCAAGCGGCGAGGGGATTGGCGACGGGTCGCTCCGCCCCGGCGCGTACGTTGGACGGCTCGGTGAACGCGTGACACGTTCCACGCCATGAAGTTGAGCATCGAATACTGCGTGGTGTGAAATTACGCGCCGCAGGCGACCAGTTTGGCCGCCGTGATCAAGGAGCGGCACCCCGGCGCCGTCGTCGACCTCATCGAGGGCGGCCGCGGTGACTTCATCGTCACCCGTCTCGACGGCGCGGACGCCCCCCGCGAGCTTTGGAACAAGCGCGCGGTGCAAGACCAACACCCACGGCCCGAGCAAATCCTCGAGCAGCTCTGACCGGCCATGCGGTGGTCTTCATGGGACAGCCGCCCCTGCGGATCGATCTTCTCCGAAGCATCGACAGCGTCGATACCGTCGATGTGATGGGTCGAGCCGTCTCTGGTGAGCTCGAAGCATCCGGGTCTCCGGGCATCCGGGTGTCGGGGTTTCCGGGTTTCCGGGCATCCGGGTGTCGGGGTTTCCGGGTTTCCGGGGCTCGGGTTTCCGCGTGTCGGGTTTCCGGGGCTCCGGGCTGCGGGGTTGCGTGCGCCGGTCCGACGGAGGGGTGCGATCGGCGAGGAGTGCGCGCATTGGTGGCGCTTGGGGTGACTCAGGGGGCCCCAACTGCGAGCGAAGCTCGCCGAATTGGCTTCTCTGTCGTGCGCTCTAGGTCTCTGGCCTGTGGGTGGGCTCTGGGGCTTCAGGGAAGAGAGCTCTCCTCGGCTTGGTTCAGCGTGCCCTCGTGCTCGGGCTGGTCAAGGCGAACGCGGGCTCGTCTGTGCTTCCAAGCAGCGAACATCAAAGGGTGTGGGGAGGATGAGTTCGCGGCGTCAACCCGTGAGGACGAGCTTGGTGATCTCGGGGGCGCTCCCGAGGCGCGAAGGCGGCCCCGTGGTGCCAAAGCCGCGGTTCACGTAGAGCTGGGCGCCGTCGCGCTCGTAGCGGCCGGCGACGTAGCCGAAGGGGAGCACCAACTCGGCCGGGCGCACGCCCGGATTGAATTGGCCGCCATGGGTGTGGCCGCTGAGCTGGAGGTCGACCTCGTCGCTGGCCTCGGGAAAAAAGACCGGATTGTGGCTCAGGAGAATGCGTGGGGCATCGGGCGGCGCCCCGTAGAGGGTGCGTCGAAGGTCGGGTCCTCCTTGGCCCCGCCGACGCGCACACACGTCGTCGACACCGGCCAACACGATCTTTCCTTCCGCGATGCGCTCGTGATGGTTGAAGAGCACCCGCGCGCCGGCTTCGCGCGCGTAGCGAAGGGTGGCGCCTACGCCCGCGTAGTGGTCATGGTTCCCCGGGATGGCGTACGTCGGCGCGACCTCGCTTAGTCGGCGGAGAAAGCGCGCCAGCGTGGGCCCGTAGGCGACGTCGTTGTCGATGAGGTCCCCGGTGAGCACGATGGCGTCGGGCCGGGTCTCCCGGACCAGTCCGAGGGCGGCCGACAACTCGTCGTCGCCGATGAAGAGGCCCACGTGAAGGTCTGACAGTTGGGTGATGGTGTACCCGTCGAGCGCGCTCGGGAGCCGCTCGAGGTGGATGGGGACTTCCTCGACGGTGTAGTCGGAACGGCCCAGAACCGCCCCGTAGAGCGCCGTGCTGCCGCCGAGCCCAAGAGCACCGGTCACCGTGGCCCGCTCCAGCAGGCTCCGGCGCGTCAAGGCCGCGGGGGCAACCGGTGGGGCGGCGCCCGGGGAAGGGGGAGGTTCGGAGGCCGCCGCGAGGGAGGCGTCCGCCGGGGCCTGCGTGGCGACGTCGCCGACACGGCCTTCGGGGTTCGTTTCCTCCGGCGTCGCGTCTTTCGGCGCCATGCCTTGGCGCCCGTCCCGCGGCCGGCGGATCCGTGATGCGACGAAGAACAGCCCGCGGACCACGCCGTCGACCGCGAGCACGCCAAACGCGACCATCGAGCCGATGAGGATCGTCGCGCCCACGCCGCCCACGAGCGCCACCGCGAGGTCGCCGAGCGGCGCGAGGAAGCGCGCCAGCACCGTCGCGACGATGCCCACCGCCAGCAACCCGGCCCACCGGCGCCTCCCCACCTTCCCCCACCCAAAGGCCCGCACTGCGCGCCAGTACACGTAGCCGTTGATCAGCCCCAACAGGCCGAGCAACACGGCGAAGAAGATCACGAAGCGCATGTCGACCACGTAACGTCCAAGCCCCCCCAGTCATGCCCGCCTGGTCTGGTTACTCGGTAACCGGCGCTGATGACGGCGAGGCGTCCGCGCGCCCCGGAGCAGGGGGAAGGCGGCGACGAGCGCGACGCAGGCGAGGCCAGCGACGGGACGGTGCCGAAGGACATCACTCTGCGGAGACGAGGGCCGAAGGCCTTTAGGACGTGAACGCAATCGCTTGCCGGGTCCGACGGCGCACCGCATGTTGAAGCGCGTCGTGTCCAGCGTCGAGATCCTGACCCCGCTCTCCGTGGCGGCGTATTTGGAGCGCGAGAAGCGCTCGGACGTGCGTCACGAATTCATCGAAGGTTACGTGTACGCCATGGTCGGGGCGTCGCGAAGGCACAACCTGATCGCGCTCGCGGCTGGGCGCTTGCTCCATGCCGTGCTGCAGGGCGCTCCGTGTCGGGCCTTCGTCTCGGACCTGGGTGTTCAGGTGGACGCGCGCTTCTTCTACCCCGACGTCGTGGTTTCTTGTTCGGGGTCGCTCGACGATCACATCGAGCGCTCCCCCAAGCTCATCATCGAGGTCCTGTCGCCCTCGACCGAAGCCCGCGACCGGATGGAAAAACGCCTCGCCTATCAATCGCTCGTAAGCCTCGAGGAATACGTTCTCGTCGCGCTGGACCGCGTCCACGTCGAGGTCTATCGACGCGGCGGCTCGGCGTGGACGGTCGAGCGATACGAAGCCGGGGAGCACGTTCGGCTCGCGTCCGTGGGGACGAGCTTCCTCGCCGAGCAGCTTTACGAAGACGTGCTCGATGGCCCCGAATGATGACGGCGCCCGCGTGTCGGTCGAGGTGAGCTACGGGCCGCGCTTTGCGTCCGCGCTGACGTACGCCGCAGAGCTTCACCGGGGCCAGCGGCGCAAGGGCGGCGGGGTCCCCTACATCGTTCATCCGCTCGCGGTGGCGTCGGTCGTGGGGACCTACGGTGGCGACGAAGATCAGGCGATCGCGGCGCTGCTGCACGACGCCATCGAAGACTGCGGGGTGGGGGCCGAAACCATCGCCGCCCGCTACGGCGAGCGGGTGGCGGGGCTGGTGGTGGCGGCCACCGATTCCGACGCCCATCCCCGTCCGCCCTGGCGGGCGAGAAAAGCGGCGCACATCGCCCGGGTCCGGCGTCTCGATGCGGACGCGAAGCTCGTGGTCGCGGCGGACAAGCTCCACAACGCGACGAGCATTCTCCGTGATCTACGCCGCGGCCGAGAGGTGTGGGGTTGGTTCAGCGCCCCGCGGGACCAGGTTCGCTGGTACTACCGCGCGATGGCAGAGGCCCTGCGCGACGGGTGGCCGCATCCGCTCGCCGCCGAGCTCAGCTTCGCGGTGGCGGCACTTCACGCCGATTGATGGGGCGTTTTGGTCGCCGAGCGTTCCCTTGGTGGGGCGTTTTGGTCGCCGAGCGTTCCCTTGGTGGGGCGTTTTGGTCGCGGAGCGTTCCCTTGGTGGGGCGTTTTGGTCGCGGAGCGTTCCCTTGGTGGGGCGTTTTGGTCGCGGAGCGCTGTGCCGCTGGGGCATTTGGGCCGACGGGGCGTTTTGGTCGCGGAGCGCTGTGCCGCTGGGGCATTGGGGCCGACGGGGCGTTTTGGTCGCGGAGCGCTGTGCCGCTGGGGTATTTGGGCCGACGGGGCGTTGTGGTCACCGAGCGTTTGCCGTGGCGCTCGCGAAGGACCTCATGCGTCGGCCAGTGCGGCGCGTACGGCGCTTCGACGGTCGCCGCCGTGGCCGTGGGCGTCCATCCAGGCGAGGAGCTGACGGAGCACGAGGGGCCCATGCGTCAGGTCGCGCCCGGCGCGCTCGAGCGCGGTGTCGATCGCGACCTGAATGAGTCGGGCCGGCAACGCCTCCATGTCCTGAAAGGCTTCGTCTTCGGGATCCACCGCGACGCGCACGAACGCCCGCAGCGTCATCAGCTCGGGGGTGCGCTCGTGATTGTGGTTCCACAGGATGGCGACCGCCTGTTCGGCGACGGGAAGCGCCTGGCGGGCCCGTCCGGCCCGGAGCAGGGCCTCGGCCAAGGGTTCGAGGCCGTAGGCGTAGCCGGGGTGGGTGCGGCCGTAGAGGTCGGCCCGACCCTGAAGCCCGGCCCGAAGCACCGCTTCGGCCTCGTCGAAGGCGCGCAGGTAGACGAGCAGGTCGCCGAGGTTCATCACCCGCGTGAGGTGGCGTCGACGGCTCGCTTCGTCGCGCTCCGGCCCTTCGGCGACCGCCTGGCGCAAGGTGTCGGCGGCGGCATCGAAAGCCCCGGCTTGGATGTGCTGCATCGCCGCGGCCAAAACGGGGTCGTCGTCGTCGTCGTCGGTCATGGTCGCGTCGAGGTGGGGCGGGCCACAGCGGAGGGAGGAGTGGAGGGAGCAGGGGTCGCGTAAGCCTGAAGGCACGCGGAGAAGGCGTCGCAACTCGGCTTGGCCAGACACGTCTCGTACATCGCCACGTCGGCCTCGGACCGGGTACACCCGGCCCAGCCCTCCTGTTGCTTGCGCCGGGCGAAAGCGGCGATCCGGGGCCGGCGCGTCTCCTCACGGCATGCCTCGAGGCGATCGATCCCCTGCAGGCAGATCTGCTCGGGCGCGGGCGGGTCGGTCACCGCCGAGAAGACGGCGAGGACCAGCACCACCCCTCCCACCGCGGACGTCGCCGCCGCCTGCCTTCGGTTCATGGCGGCGTTGTACGCACAATCGCGCGCCGGCGAGATCCCCTTTCAGGACCGGCCGCGGCGCGCTCGGCGCTTCGCCGTGCGGTCGTCGTCGCTCGCGGCCGCGTCGTCATCGTCGTCGTTTTCGCCGTCGCCGTCGCCGTCTTTGGGCGCTTCATCCTCATCTTCTGCCTCGCGCCGTGGCGGCTCGCCGTGCTCCTCCTTCAGCTTGCGCTGGAGACGGTCGAGGATCACCTGCTCGTGGTAGGAGGGCATTTTCGGGATTTGAAGGGTGACGCTGACCGTCCCCTCCTTCTCGACGAAGCTGAACGACCCTTCGCTCTCGCGATCTCCGCTCTCCGGGCTCGTGTAGGCAAAGAGCACGTAGCCCCAGTCCGGATCCTTCTCTGTGACCGTGAGTCCCAGGTCGACCTTGAGCAGTCGCACCGCCGACCCGAACGTCTGGCGGTACGTGTAGGGCGACTTATGGTGTGACTTTGCCGATGTTGGCGATGCGAACATCGCCGAGACCAGCCCCACCACGAGTCCCGCCCGCCATCGGCACCTCATGGCCGACGCCTAGCCCGACGGCCCTCATCGGGCCAAGTCTGCGGGGGCGATCTGTTCGGCCACCCACGCGAGCCGGCTCACGTCGTGAATGTCGTGAAAAGAGTCGGGGATGTAGGCAACGGCGGGTACGGGACCGCCGTCGTCGGTGAACGCCTCTTCCAGGGCGAACAGATTGAGTCGGTTGAGCGAGGCGAGTCGGGTCTCGTGACGCACCGCCTCGAGGACGCGACGCGCCGCCTGGTCGTCGAGAAGGAGCTTCTCGGCCACCATGGCGTCGGCGACTTCCGCCTCCGTCGCGTCGACCTCCGGCGGCTGATGCACGCGGTTCACCACGTAGGCATCGGGCCGCATGTCTTGCGCCCGAAGCCGTTCGCCGAAGAAGAGGACTTCGCGGATGCTCGTGGGCTCGGGCGTGGTCACCAGGACGTAGGACACGCCCTCCTCCCGCAGCGCACTCGAGACCACCTCGGCCCGCTCGCGCCAGCTCCCGAACAACGCGTTGAACTCGGTGAGAAACACGGCCACCTGCTCGAGAAAGCCCCCGCCCGTGATCTTGCCGACCCCTTTGAGGATGGTCGCGGCGCCGCGCTGCAACAGATTCAACGAGAACCGTCCTGAATCGCTGAAGGCGCGAATGAACCAGCGCACGGCGGGGCTGTCGATCGCGCCGACCAGGCGCTCGGGGGCATCGAGAAAGTCGAGCGCGTGCGAGGTCGGTGGCGTGTCGAGAAAGACGATGTCGTACCGGTCGTCGTCCTTCACGGCGTAGAGCTTTTCCATCGCCATGTACTCCTGGGTACCGGCCAGCGTGGTGGAGATGTAGCGGTAGAGGACGTTGTCGAGAATGCGGTCGCGCTGTTCGTCGCTGTCGGCCAGGGAGCGCACGAGGTCGTCGAAGGTCGTCTTGGTGTCGAGCATCATCACCGTGAGCGACCCCGGGACCTCGAGGCCGGCGCGGGTGAAGACGTCGGCGTCGATGACCTGCGCCTCGGTGTCGAAGGACTCGAGGCCCAGGCTCTGAGCGAGCCGCTTGGCGGGGTCGATGGTGAGGCACAGCACGCGCTTGCCCCGCATGGCCGCGGCGAGGCCGAGGGCCGCGCACGTCGTGGTCTTTCCCACCCCGCCGCAGCCCACGCACAACACCACGCGGCTGGACGCCAGGGTTTGGTTGAGGTCGCGCGGTGCAGAGGCAGCGTCCACGATGGGTCGAAGCCGTAGCACAGCCCGCCAGATGGGTAACGCCGCCGCGGCCCGTCGTCGCGGCGGGTCGGGTTCGTTTCGGACCCTTGCGCAGGGGACCGAAATGACGCACCCCTTGGGAGCATGCGCGACCGCTTCATCGACCTGCACTGCCACTGGGTGGCCGGCATCGACGACGGCGCGCGTACCACCGACGACAGCATCGCGTTGCTGCGGGGGCTGGCCGACGTCGGTTTCGCTCGGGTCATCGGCACCCCCCACATGCGGACCGGCATGTTCGACAACGACCGGGACATGCTCGAGGCGGCCTACGAACGCACGTGTGCCGCCCTCCGCGACGTATCCGGCCTGCCCGAACTGGGCCTGGCCAGCGAGCACCACCTCGACGACCTGGTGTTCGCCCAAATCGTCGCGGGCCGTGGCCTCCCGTACCCGCCGTCCGGACGGGCCCTGCTCATGGAGTTCCCCAACCGGCGCTTTCCGGTGCACTACCGCCAACGCTTCTTCGAGCTGCGAATGAAAAAGCTGCGGCCCGTGCTCGCGCATCCCGAACGGTACCGTCCCGTGTGGGACGATCTCGCCGTGCTCGACCCGCTCCTCGACGGGGGGACCGTCTTGTTGCTCGACGTCGCCGCGCTCGTCGGCAAGTACGGCCGCGGCGCCAAACGTTGCGCCCACGAGCTGCTCGAAGAGGGCTACTACTACGCCGCCTGCAGCGACGCCCACCGCGTCTCCGATGTGGATGAGGTGGCCAAGGGCATCGACCGCCTCCGAACGTTGGTCGGCGACGAAGAGACCGACTTTCTCCTCCGGGAAGGCCCTGAACGCATCTGCTCGGGCCGCGTGCAAGACTGACCCCCACCCCCCACCCTGTCCGGGAACGGGTCAACGTCGCTTCTTATTCTTGGGGCGGCGGCCTTTGCGGCGATAGACGATGCGAATGGGGGTGCCCTCGAAGCCGAAGGCCTTGCGGATCGCGTTGACCACGTAGCGTTGGTAGCTGAAGTGAAGCCCCTCGGGGTGGCTGGTGACGATCATGAACGTCGGCGGGTGGGTCGAGGGCTGCGTGATGTAATAAAATCGTGGGGCGCGGCCGCCCTGGGTCGGCGGCGGATGGCGCTCGAGTACGGTCTCGAAGAATCGATTGAGTTCGCCCGTGGCCACGCGTTTGCCGTGCTCGATGTGCACGCGGTCGATCGTGTCGAGCAGCCGGTCCACGCCGCGGCCGGTCTTCGCCGACAAACGGGTGAAGGGGGCCCAGCTCACGAAGGAGAGCACATCGGACGCTTGGCGGTTGGCTTCGGTGGCGCGCCCCGCCTCGAGGAGGTCGGCCTTGTTGAGGCCGACCACGATGGCCCGGCCGCGGTCGAGCGCGAGGCTCAGGATCTTCGCGTCCTGCTCGGCCACGCCCTCGTTGGCGTCGCACAGCAGCACGACCACCTCGGCGCGGTCGATGGCGCGCACGGCTTGAATCACGCTCGCCCCTTCGACCCCATCGCGGCTCTTCGCCACCTTCGCTTTGCGTCGCAGGCCAGCGGTATCGACGAAGACGTAGATGCGGCCCCGTCGCTCGATTCGGGCGTCGATGGGGTCGCGGGTGGTGCCGGGGCGGTCGTCCACGAGCAGCCGGTCTTCGCCAAGAAGGCGATTGACCAGCGACGACTTGCCCGCATTGGGCCGGCCGACCACTGCGACCCGGATGGCGGTGTCGTCGACCGCCACCGGGTTCGGCGCCGATGGCGGCAGCGCCTGGAACAGGGCGTCCTCGAGCTCGACCATCCCTCGCCCGTGGAGCGCGCTGATGAAGAGCAGCTTCTCCATCCCGAGACGGTAGAGGTCGTGCCCCTCCGATTCCTTGCGGTCGCTGTCCGCCTTGTTCGCCACGAACAGCACCGGCTTGTCCGATTGGCGCAGCAAGGCGATCTCCTCCGAGTCGATCGAGGTGGGAGGGGCGAGCGCGTCGAGCACGCACAGCACCACGTCGGCCTCGTCGAGGGCGACCCGAAGCTGCGTGATGATCCCCTGTTGCATCGCGTCGTCGCCGAAGGGGTCGAAGCCCCCGGTATCGACCAGGGTGAAGTCACGGTCGAAGACCGAGGCGTCGGCGTAGTGGCGGTCGCGGGTCACGCCGGGCCGATCGTGCACGATCGCGAGGCGGCGCCCGACGAGGCGATTGAAGAGGGTCGACTTGCCGACGTTGGGGCGGCCGATGAGGGCCACGATGGGCTTGACGGTCACGCGTCGGTCTCCTCGTCGGGCGCCGCCGCGCCTTCGCCGTCGTCGTCGTCGGTCAGACCCTCGAGGTCGAGGGGGGCGGTTTCCGCCGCCTCGAGGGTGAGGCCGAAGTCGGCGAGCGCGGCCGGACGCTCGCGCCAGTCGGGGGTCACGCGCACGAACAGCTGCAGGTTCACCCGCTGCCCCAGCAGGTCTTCGACGCGCTGGCGCGCCTCGGTGCCGATCCGTTTCAGCCCCGCGCCCTTGTCTCCGATGATGATGCGCTTCTGTCCGTTGCGTTCGACGTGAATCGTGGCGTGAATGTCGACCAATCCGCCGCTGCGCTCGCTGAACCGCTCGACCGTGACCGCCACCGCGTGCGGTACCTCCTGGGAGGTCACGCGCAAGATCGGCTCGCGGACGTACTCCGCCGCGAAGTACCGCAGCGGCCGGTCGGTCAGGGTGTCTTCGTCGAATCGAGGGTCCCCGTCGGGCAGCAGCGGCGCCACCTCGTCGAGGATACGGGTCACCCCGTCGTCACGCTGTGCGCTCACGGGAACCACCGCGGCAAACGTGCGCCGCTCGGCGTACTGGGCGATGAGCGGGAGCAGCGCATCTTTGCGCTTGAGCAGATCGATCTTGTTGATCACCAGCACCACCGGGGTCGTCGCGTCTTCTTGGACCTGGGCGAGGAGCGCGAGGTCGCCCGGGTGGGGCGTGAGCTCGCCCACCGGGCGGGGCGGAAGCGAAACCACGAAACAGACCACGTCGGCCTCCTTGGCCGCGCGCCGTGCGTGCCGGTTCATCTCCTTGCCGAGGCGGCTGCGGGCGCGGTGAAATCCCGGCGTGTCGAGAAGGCCGATCTCCGCGCCGCCGTGGCGCACCACGCCGAGCAACCGGTCGCGCGTGGTCTGCGGTTTCCGCGACACGATCGCGAGAGGGAGGGCGAGCGCCGCGTTCAGCAGCGTCGACTTGCCCACGTTGGAACGGCCGACGAGGGCCACCGTCCCCGACTTCGTCACCGCGTCGTCGTTCATCGCCAGGCCGCCCTTTAGCAGAGACGCCGCCCGAGCGCCTGCACCCGCGCCCCGACCGATCAGTGGAGGGTGCGCTCGAGCGCCTGCAGCCAACTCTTGACGCGCGCGCCGGCGGGCTCGGGCCAACCCTGGGCGTCGAATTGATGCAGCAGCTGCGGGGTGTGATCGCCGCTCTGGGAGGCGTCTTTGAAGGTGCGGCGGGCGGCGTCGATTTCTCGCGCGACGTCGGACCACCGCGCTTCGTGGGCGGCGAGCCAAGCCAGCGTCAGGTGGCGGTGTTGCTTGGGCTCCGCCTCGGCGAGCGCGATCGCCTCCGCGCGGATGAGCGACTCGCGCGCGGCTTCGTCGTCCCCCCGGTACAGGGCGATTTGGGCCAACAGCAACAGCGCTTCGACCTTTCCCCAAGGGTCGTTGAGCTTGGCGTAGAGGCTACCGCAGGCCCGGGCGTGAACCTCCGCCGTGTTGGGGTGACCGCTGTCGAGCGCGTTCATGGCGAGCAGCCGTTCGCAGCCCGCCTCGCCCCGCGGGTTTTCGATGAGGCGAAAGGCCTTGAGCGTCTGGGTGGCGCGCTCGTGGGCGCGGGCGAAGTCGCGCTCCCGGTGGTCGGCGTGGGCGAGCGCGAGGTCGCACTGGGCCACGCCAAGCCGGTAGCCGATGCGCTCGAGGTCGGCGCGGGCCACGACCAGCATTTCGCGGGCGCGGCGCGGCGAGCCCCCGGACTGCTCGATGAAGCCCTGGAGGATGAGCGTCTGGGCCCGACCCAGCACGTCTTTCATCTGGCTGAATTTGACGGCCGCTTGGTTGAGCACGTCGAGGGCGCGTTGATGCTCGCCCACGAGGTAGTCGATTTCACCGAGCAACACCTCGCACTGGGCCTGGCCCACCACGTTGGCGTGACGGCGAAACAGGGTCAGCGCCCGCGTCACCAAGCGGCGCCCTTGGGCCGAGGCGCCGAGGTCGGAGGCGATGTGCCCGAGCAAGCGCAAGCATTGGGCCTCGTCGAGTTCTTCGCCGTAGTCGCGGAACGTCCGTCGCGCGATCTCCGCCTGACGACGCGCTTCTTCCAACGAACCGGCGTGGCGATTCGCTTCGGCGCGCCAACGGAGGTGATGGGCAAGCTGAACCCCACTCAGCTTGTTGTCGAGGAGTTGGAGGTCGCGCAGGGTCACCGCCGCGTCGCGAACCTGACCCCACGACGTGGCCACATAGTCGTGCAGCAGTTCCGAGGCCTGCTCGAGTTCGCCGGCCCGAATGAGGTTCGTGACCCGGTGGCGGACGATCCGACCGCTCGACGCGACCGGATGGTGGCTCAGGGCGTGGGCGGCCGCGAGAAAGACCGCCTGCGCGTCGTCTTGGTGGAAGAGGTTGCCGAGCAGGTACTCCTGGAGCAGTGCGTGGGTCCAACGCAGCCGGTCGGTGCCGGTGGGCAAGAGGAGCTGGGCCCGCTTCATCGCCGAAATCGCCCGGCCGGCCTCGAGCCCCAGCGCCACGAGCAACGCCCGCAGGACGTCGCGCCGAATGTCGCCCCCGAGGGCCGAGGCCGCGAGGGCAGCCGGTTGAAGCTCCCGAGGCAGCGCCTTGACCCGCTCTTCCCACAGCTCGGCCGTGGTGCTCGCCGGCTTGGCCATCGACTCGTGCGCCACGGAGTAGTGGCCGTCCTCCTCCTGCCGGAGGTCGCCTCGCATCGCCCACGAGTGGAGGAGCTGGAGCGCGAAGAGCGGATTGCCCTTGGCCCGGCTGGACGCCACTTCGAGGGCCTGGTCGCTGAGCGGAAGGGTCTCGCGCAACAGCTTCTGCGTTTCCTGCAGATTCATCGGCTCGATCTCGACCCGACGCCCGCCAAACTCCTCGACGAGCAATTCGACCCGCGCCCGGGCGGTAGGGTCGTTGGCGACGTCTTCGTTGCGCATCGTGGGCAGGATGAGCATCGGCACGTGCTTGAGGTCGCGCTTGAGTCGCGCCAGTTGTTGAAACGTGTCGGCCGGGGCGCGGTGGAGGTCGTCGAGCCAGAGCAAGAGCGGGCGCCCGGACGCCGTGCGCTCGAGGGTCTTGCGCATCACGAGCCAGCGCAGCTCGGGCCGGTCGAGCACGAAGCGCTTGCCGGTGGGACCCAGCGTATCGTCGTCGCCCTTTTGCCGGTTGAGCCATGCGGCGGCGCCCGCCACCCAGGTCAGGCCCTCATCGTCGTCCTGACGCACCCGCCATAGGTTCATCAGCACCTTCTCGATGGTGGTCCGTTTCACCTTCTCGACCCGATAGTGCTGCACCAGCGCCCCTTCGATGCCGTCAAGGGGGGCCGCGATTTTTCGGTACCGGGCGCGGAGCGGGAGCATCAGGCCGTGCTCGTGCACGTCCTGGCAAAGCCATTCGGCGAGTCGACTCTTGCCCACGCCGGCGACGCCGCTCAGCAACACCAGGTGGTGCTCTGCCCCGACCCCGGCCGCCAAGTCGCGGGCGACGTCGGCAAGCATGTGCCGCTCTTCGTTTCGACCCACGAGGGGGCTGGGACGCACCCCCAGCAGGCCGGGCGTCGAGACCGCCACCTTCGGGGCGTCGGGGGGCGCCGGCATGCTCGCCACGTCGCTCTTGTGTTTGCCCACCGTGCGGCTGCTCCCGGGCGCGGAGCTGATGGCGGGCGGCGGGGCGATCGACGGGTAGCTGCCCTCGGGACGAAAGCGATGCCACTCCCGTCGGGCGTCGGCGGCGAAGCGGAAACGATTCCAGGGCCACTTGGCCATGAGCCGCTTGGTGAAGGTCACCACGTCGCGCGGCGTGTCCTCCGGGGGGGTGAAGTCGGGGATGGGCGCGTTCTTGTGCTGGTCGATCAGCTCGTCGTTCGTCCCCTCGTACGGCTCATCGCCGACGAGCAGGGTGTAGATGAGGCATCCGAGGGGGTAGAGGTCGGTGGCGGAGCCGATGTGAGGGGTCGCCATGCGGATCTGCTCCGGCGCCATCCACCCCGGCGTGCCCGCGCCGTAGCGTACCGTGGGCGCCACCTCGCGCGATCCGTCGAGGCGGTGGTCGACGAGGTCGCGGGTGAGCCACGCGAGGCCGAGGTCGAGCACGTAGGCGCGCGGGGGCTCGTGTCCCGAGGGGCGGTGAAGGAGCACGTTGGACGGCTTCAGGTCACCGTGAATGATGCCGCGCGCATGGGCGTGGGCGAGCCCGCTGAGGACTTGGTCGACCGTGGCCCATATCACGTTGAACGGGAGCAGTCCTTCGGTGCGCGCTCGGTAAATCCACTCGTGCAACGAGCGACCGGGCACGACGTCCATGACGAGGTAGGGCGCACCATCCGAGAGCACGCCGTAGTCGCGCGCCCGCACGATCGCCGGGTGGTCGAGTCCGGCCAGGGCGCGCGCCTCTTCGTAGAAGAACCACGCGTCGTCGTGGCGGCCCTTCTTGCGCTTGGTGCTTCCCTCTTCGGAGACGTTGCGTGGCATGAGCTTGAGCGCCACCCGCTCGTCGAGCACGAGGTCACGACACAAGTACACGAACCCCATGCCGCCCCGGCCCAGCTCGCGCCGAACCTGGTAGCGGCCGGCCAGGACAGACCCGACCGGCAGACCTTGCGCCCGTGACGACGACGACGACATGCCGCGCGAAGCCTACCAACAGCCCGCCCGTATGACACCCCCACGCGGACGGGCGGGGAACGCGCAACCAAGCGCTTCGCGGCAGGGGACCGGTGAGGAAGACCCGGCGAGGCCAGAGCGTTGGATAAAGAGCGAGGATAGCGAGCGGAGGGGCAGCGCCTCGTCACGCCGTCGTCACTCGTGTCGGTGGTGCCCTGCGTCGAACCCGGGGTCGTCGGGGACGGTCTCGAGTCGGATGTCGACCGCGTCGACGACATGCCAGCGGTGGGGCGCCGAGACGTCGGGAACGACGACGGTCCGCTGTCCTCCGACCATGACTTCCACGTGGGCCGCTGCGGCCGGAGGCGCGTAGTCACGGTCGGCCACCACCTCGACGAGATCCCCCTCGCGGTCGAACGCCGCCCACTCGCGGTAGGGTTCCCCCTCGTCGAAGTCGGTGATTTCCGCGTGCCAACGGCCGTCGGGCGCGACGTGGAGGCTCGCCTCGTAGGCGGGCGCGCCCGCACCCGACCCCGGGGACGTGAACTGCGCCGGCGCCGAGGGAGCGTCGAAAAACGCCGGGTCCTTTGCTTCGTTTCGCCAGTCGCAATGGATGTGCGAGGTGTAGAGGTTGATGAAGTCGGCCTGGAGCCCCTCGCAGAGGTTCTTCATCGTATTCAGCGACACCACACTGCTGGCCATGTCGGCGGCGTCGCCGTACATGTGACGCGAGTAGGTCGCCCCGCCCACGCCGGTGTTGTACCCCGGGCTGCGAAATCCCGAGTTGACGCTGAGGGTACCGCCCGACTGGTCGCGCAATGCCTGGAGCTTGGCCACGACGTGGGGCTCGTAAATGGCGTAGTCGCCCTTCCACTCCTGCATCAATTCGCCGAGCGTGAAGTTCGGGGCGAGCTTGATGCTGCTGGAGTGGGCCGTCAGGTCGATGAAGCGCGTCGGGGGCTGGTAGTTCGGGCTGGCGTTCGACGGATAGCTGTACCCCGAGGGAAAGTTCGCGTCCTTGCCCACGGTGGGAAAGCACGTCGTGTAGCTCATGTCCGCCCCGGGGAAGCAGACCGTGTTGGGAGACGTGGGGGGAGGCGGCGGCGGTGGTGCGCCTCCGGCACCTCCTCCTCCGCCATCCGGGTCCCCGCCGGCGCCGGTCGACGACGCACCTCCGCCGGTGGCACCGGCTCCCGAGGTGTCGATGCCGCCGCCCGCCCCATCGGTACCTGGGACGCCGCCGCCTTCGCCGCGCCCTCCGCTGCCCGCCGCGTCGCCGAAACCGTCGTCTTGGCCGATCCCGGCCCCGATCGCCCCCTCGACGCTGCATCCGGCGGCGGCGGCCACGAGGGCGGCTCCCAGGAACAGGGTCGCGACGGGGCTCATGACGGGACGCATGCAAAAAGAACATCGCACCGGCTCGGCCGCAGGCAGACCAAAACAATTTGAAACTCCCCGGGTGACGCGAAGGGCCTGGCTTCGTAAGCGTCACCACATGTCCGAATCCGTCACCGTGCTGACCTTTGCCGGGGCGCGCGACGTGGTCGGTGCGGCTTCCGTCGAGGTCGGCCTGCCCACGTCACCCTGCTCGGTGGCCGTCGTCATGGATGCTCTTTGTCGGGACCACCCAGACCTCGAACCTCACCGCCCCTCCCTCAAGCTCGCCGTGAACGGGGTGTACGCGGACGCGGACACGCTCGTGCGGAGCGGCGACGAGGTGGCGCTCATCCCCCCCGTGGCCGGAGGTTGAGCGTGAAGGTCTATCTCTTCGAAAACATTGATGAGACGCTGCCCCTGTTGCCGCTCGCGGCACGTCGTGCCCTCGACGCCGCCGGTCTGCACGTCGGTCTCGCGGCGTGGCGCTCGATGTCGCTCGAGGCGCGGCGGGCCGTGGTCGAAGCCGGGAGTGGCGAGGCCTGTGACATCGAGGCGGCGAGCGCCGCCGTGGCGGGGGTGACGCCTGCGCCCGAGGTCATCGAGCGTGACGACTTTCGCCGTCTTCAGGCTTCCCCGGACGCCACGCTGACCGACGCTTGGGCGGGGCTCGGCGGTCTCGCGCGCTTCGCCCTTGCGCATCTGGTTTCGCGCGGAGACCGAGACCGTTTGGCTCAGGCGGTCACGGAAATTTGCGGTGAGAGCGAACCCGCAGGGTCGATCCCACTGACGCATCTCGACGCGAGCGGGGCCGCCCGCATGGTCGACGTCGGGGTCAAGGCGCCGACCCACCGGACGGCCGTCGCACGGGCGGGACTTCGGATGCGCCCCGACACGGCCGCGCTCGTCCGGGACCACAGCGGTCCCAAAGGCGACGTGATCGCCACGGCCCGAATCGCCGGCATCATGGCGGCGAAGCGGACCGATGCGCTCATCCCCCTTTGCCATGGGGTCGCGCTCACGTCGGTTGCCGTCGACATCACGGTCGACGTGGAGGCCGGGCGCGTTACCGTGACGGCGCGGGCCGAAGCTCACGACCGCACGGGCGTCGAGATGGAAGCCATGGTCGGGGCCAGTGTCGCCGCCCTCACCGTTTACGACATGCTCAAGGCGGTCGAGCGCGAGCTCGTGGTCGAGCGGGTCATGCTCCTGGAGAAGACCGGTGGTCGTCGCGGCGATTACCGGCGCGAGCCGTCATGACGACCCTTACCGGGATCCGGAGCGACCCGTTGTCGCTGACCGAAGTGGTCGAAGCCGTGGCGCGCGCAGAGGCAGGAGCGGTGGCGAGTTTTGTCGGCGTGGTTCGCGACCACAGTGAAGGACGCGCCGTAACTTCGCTCGAGTACCACTGCTATCGCACGATGGCGGAACGAGAACTCCAGACCATCGCGCAGGAACTCGTGCAGGCGCGCTCAGGCGTCGCCGTCGCGTGTTTTCATCGGGTCGGCTCGTTGGTGGTCGGCGACGTCGCCGTCGTGTGTGCCGCCAGCGCCGCCCACCGCGGGGAGGCCTTCGACGCGTGCCGCGACCTCATCGACCGGGTCAAAGCCCGCGTCCCCATTTGGAAGCGCGAGCATGGCCCCGACGGGGTGGCCTGGGTGGGCTGGACCGATGCGCGCACCGGCCCGTCCAACCCCCATTGAGCCGGCCCAGATAGCCTCCCTGCCCCGCGAGCCCAGAGAGCCCAAAGAACCGAGAGAGCCGAGAGCCGAGAGCGCGCTCAGAGGCAGTTGAAAAAGCCGTTGGCGCTGTCGAACCCGCACGAACCCGGGCAGGAGAGCTGCTGGACCCCGTCGCCGTCGCAGTAGACGACCGTGTTGCCGACGCAGCGCCCCGCGAAGGTCTCACCCTGGCAGGGATCGGTGGGGGGAGCGGCGCAGGCGAAGATCTGGTTTTCGGCGGAGAAGGTACAGACGCGATTCGTGGCCGCGCAGTCGTTCGAGTTGACCTGCTGATTCTCGCACCAAACGACCACCTCGCCGTCGCAACGGCCCGCAAAGGTCTCGCCCGCGCAGGGATCGCTCTGAGGACTGATG
Organism: Myxococcota bacterium; assembly: GCA_039027095.1. GTDB lineage: Bacteria > Myxococcota_A > Polyangia > Polyangiales > Polyangiaceae > JAPYTK01. The sequence continues at coordinate 90,154 of JBCCLB010000014.1, read as the reverse complement.
GCGAGAAAGTCCGCGTAGGCGTCGACTCGCGTGTTCACGCCGAATTGCGAGCAGGTGGCATCGCCGAAGGAGACCACCCCCGCGACGAGCAGCTCGCCGTCGACCTGCGCGAACGCCGGGCCTCCCGAATCGCCATTGCACGTGTTTCGACCGGGCTCGCCGTAGCTGAACGTCGTGGCCTGTACCCCGCGGACCGGCATGGTGACGAAGCGCTTGATGCCGCTCCCCGTCTGCGAGAACCCGTTGCTCGCCCCGTACCCGACGTGCACGAAGTTTTGGCCGACGAAGGACGGATCCATCTGCGGCAGCGTGCCCATGGGAGGCACCGGCGCGTCTTGCGCGAGCGTGACGTAGGCGATGTCGTTCGCCAGCGAGAAGCGATTGTAGTTCGGGTGTGGGGTGACCGAGGCGACGGGAAGGGACGCCTCGGGGGCGCGCGCGTCCGGGCCGATGGCAAATCGGATGGATCCGGCGGCGACCCCTTCCAGGCAGTGGGCTGCGGTGAGCACCCGCCGGGGTCCGATCAACGTTCCGGTGCAGAAGGAACTGCCAAACCGCGTGAGCGCGCCCACGGCGGGAAGGGCCGCCGTGGCCTGGCCTCCGACGATGTCGTCGCGGACCTCCTGCACGGTCGTTGGTGGGTCGGAGTTTTCGTTCGTGGCGCAAGCAGTGGCAGCGGTCGCCCCGAAGACGCACGCCACCCGTGCCCACGTGAATGCACGTCGAGCCAAGGGTTCCCTCCTGGTGGCCGCGGCGCGTCGTGCGCCGCAGCTGCACGACTGACAGTTAACGAAAGCTTTGAAGATGACCAGTTCGTAGCGCTCGATCCCGCATTCTCGCACCGGGTGATCACCCAGAAGCAACGAGCCGGGGCGCAAAAGGCCCCCCGTCGGGCAAACTCTACCGCGTCACCGCAGTCGGCCTTCGGTCTGAAACTTTCTGTAAGCCATGGTGTCGGTCGAGAAGGCCGGCTGCCGGCTAGCGCCGACGCGCTTCTCCTTCGGCTTGCGCCAACCCGTCGCGGCAGCGACGCGCCGGACCGTCGAAACGCTGGTGCACGATGCCGAGCTCGACGCACGCTTCGAAGGCCTGCCGCGCCCGTCGGCGGTAGCGGTCGACGTCGTCGACGATGCCCTGGGCGTCCCGGGCCAGGCCCTCGTGGAGTTGCGCGGTGGCGAGGGCCGCGCGAAGCGACCAGTCCGGGGCGTCGAGTTCGAGCAAGGGCGCGTAGGCGTCGACGGCCGCCTCGACGAGGTCGGCTCGGGTGGCCAACCACCGTCGTGCATCCGGACCGCGCGGCCATTGGGTCGCGCGCGCGTGAAGGCTTGCGGCCCGGCGAAAGACGGCCTCTCCGAGGGCGGCCATCGTGGACGCGACGCGACGTTCCCCGCGGCGCGCAAACCGGGGCCCGTCGCCCCTGGCCGCGACGTGGAGGGACCGCAACAGGGCGGGCCGTTGAAGGAGGGCGGTCTGCGCCCGGGCGAAGTGGGCATCGCCGTCCCCCGCGCTTGGGCTCCAGCGTCCGAGGCGGGCCTCGATGCGGACCATGAGCTGGAGGGAGACGGCCCGGAAACGGTTGGCGTCGCGAATCAGGTGGCGACGCGCCCTCGCGGTGTCGCCCCGGAGGGCCAGGGTGTCGGCCCGCTCGAGGGAGACCTCCATCGCCAGCCGGGGCGCGCGGTGGGCAAAGCGACGATGAAATGCCGCGACGAGCACGGACGGGTCCCCTCCGGCGCGGCGTCGCAGCGTGATGGCGTGGGCGAGGGCAACCGGCGCATCTTCGCGGGCGGGGTGGTCGAGCGCGTAGCGTCGAAAGTGGGTCGCCGCCTCCGCCTCGTCACCCAGAGCCTCGAAGTCGACCCCGAGGTCCCGGCGCGCATCGATGCCGACCGCGGTCCGGTGAAGATGATGCGCCGGGTCCACCAGCTGTGACCGCACGTCGATGGCGGCGGCGCGAAGCCCGGCCCGGGTGAAGGCCCGCGCGGCTTCGTGGAGGATGCGGGCGAAGGTCGGACACGAGGCATCACCCCGGAGGCAGGCGTCCCGTCCTCGCCTCCGCCAGTGCTCGAGATAACTTTGGGCGCCGGTGCGGTACGCGTGCCGTGCGCCCGGCCTCCCCGCGTCGGCGTGGCGGAGGAGGGCATCCGCCTCACGCCGATCCAAGCGCCCCTCGAGATCCGAGAGGGCAGCGCAGAGCCGCGGCGGCGACGACCCATCACAGTGACGCTGGCGGAGTCTCGGGAGCGCCCGCCGCATTTCTGCCACGCAGCTCGCTTTTGCTTCTCGGCGCCGCAGCGCCTCGACCGCGTCGAGGTAGCGCCCGGCGGCCGTCGGGGCGGCGGGGCCCGAATGAAACGCCAGCGCGCGTTCATCGCGCGCGGCGGCTTCGTAGTGCCCGTGGGCCGCGAGCAGGGTGGCCCGGGCCGCAATGATGCGGTCCCGGCGGGTGCGTCCTGCGGCGCCAACCGCTTCAATACGACACAGATAGCGCCCATACGCATCGACGGCGCGGGCCGCGGCCGGACCGAGGGCGGTCTGCGTCTGGACCTCTAGGGATCGCGGTCCCCGGGCCGAACGTGATTGACGCAAGTGGCAGAGCGCCCGTCCCTGGATCGCCCTCGCGGCGAGGGGGCCCTCAGGAGCCGCCCGCCGGGCCGCTTCGAACGCCGGAGCGCAGCCACGCCAGTCGGCGAGCGACCACAGTAAGTCGGCGTGGGCGTAGTGGATCCGGCTCAGCGTCGGGCGGTCCTCAGGACGCAACTGGGGATAGGGATACCGAGCGAGCGCGGCACCGTCAGTGAACGTGCGGGTGAAGCGTCGATAGAGGCGTGCCGCCGCCTCGGCCGTCGCCGCGTCTCCCGTCCCCAGGCGGGGGGGGGCGCCGCCTGGGTTGCCCATGGCCTCGACGTGCCAGGCGATGGCGGTCGAGGCGAGTCTCGAGGCGGTGAGGGCGCCGCACGTGCGATCTTCGGGGATGGCTTCGAAGCGTCGCACCAAGGTTCGGAGCGCGGCTTCCACCCGCGGCTTTTCTCGCGGCCACCGAGCGCGCGCGATGTCGACCCGGGCGGCTTGGTCGCGGCATCGCGCCGCCGCGGAGGCGGGGTGAAGCGAAAGGGCGGCGTACACCGTCTCCGCGTCCTCGAACTGCGCCGTATCGAGCAATCGGCGCGCGAGCGCCTCGACCATGCGTCGGGTGGCGTCCGGCTCGGCCGGACCCGAGCCGACGAGCGCGTCGAAGGTCACCCAGGCGCGGGCGGGGTCGCCCACGCGGGCGTAGACCGGGATGAGGTCGCGACGGAGGGCTTCCCGCAGGGCTTTGGTCGGCGAGGCGCGGAGCGCGTCGAAAAAGGCCTTCAGGGCCCCCCGATGGTCGTTCTGGTGCCAGCGGACGTGACCGAGCTTGTAGTGCGCATACGCCCAGGATGTACCTCCGGGCGGCGCGTGGGCGATCGCGGCGACGTACGCGCGCGCGGCGGCGGGCCATCGCGTGGCGTCGGCGCGTGCATCGTCGAAGGCGATCTCGGCCGCCGCCAGGCTCGCGGCGGGCGCATGAGGCGAGCGTGCACCCGACGTCATCAACAGGGTTCGGTAGCGGCGGGCGGCGAGGGTCGCCTCCCCGATCCGCTCGAGCTCGAGACCCCAAAGGTACAGAACCTCGTCGTCGCAGCTGCGGCGGGCGCGCGGCGCTCGGGGAAAGCGGCAGTAGTCCGGATGGCTTCGGTGGAGCCGTCGGTAGAAGCGGATGGCCGCCCTCCTGGCGCGCCGCGCCCGCGCGGGAGTCGACGCGCCCTGACTCGAGAGGCCGTCCGCGAGCTCGACGTAGCGCTCGGCCAGTCGCCGGAGGATCCGTGGGTGGTCGGGATGGTCGCGACGGGTCGCGGCCAGGAGCGCTTCGACCTCGGCGATCTCCGCCATCAGCCACCGTTGCGAGGGTCGGGCCCGCCTCGACGGGGAGGGGATGCCGGCGTCGCTCGTCGTCAGCGGCGCGAGACGGGGGGGCGGCGCGACGGGAAGCGGCCTCGGCACGCCGAAGGCCAGGGGTTGATGGGGTCCGAGGGCGACGCGAGGTCCCGAACACGGATTCGGCTCGGGGCGAATGCACACGTTGGCCGCACGAGCGACCACGCTCGAGCCGCCGAGCCAGAGCAACCATGCCACCGCGAGAAACGCCCGCCGCACCCCCGGACGACGCGTGAGAAGGGCTGAAGTTCTAGCCAAGGTGTAAGATTACACCATTCGGCCGCCTGACGTCGCCGCGAGCGCTACCGTACGGTCCAGCCCCCATCGACGGTGATGGTTTGTCCGGTGATGTTTCGCGCCGCCGCCGACATGAGAAACGAGGTGATCCCCGCGAGCTCATCGAAGGTGATGAAGACGCCCTTGGGCATGGGTTTCAGCATGATCTCGTCGACGACTTCAGTTTCGGTGATGCCGTGCTCCGCCGCCGTCGCGGCGATCTGCGCGTCGACCAGGGGGGTGCGCACGTAGGTCGGGCAGATCGTGTTGATGGTGATGTCCACGTCGGCGGTCTCGAGGGCCACCACCTTGGAGAGCCCCAGCAGCCCGTGTTTGGCCGCCACGTAGGCCGACTTGAAGGGAGAGGCGACCAGTGAGTGGATCGAGCCGATGTTGACGATGCGCCCAAAGCCGCGTTCTCGCATCCCGGGGAGCACCGCTTGGGTGAGCCGTGCCGTGCCGACCAGCATCACTTGGATGAGCTGATTCCACTTTTCGATGGGAAACGACTCGAGCCGTGACACGTGTTGCAGCCCGGCGTTGTTGACCAACACGTCGACCGCGCCGTCCAAGGCGGGGTGGGAGGCGAGGTCGGGCGCCGCGACGTCGAGGGGGTGGGCTTCGGCGCTCCCGCCCGCCTCGACGATGGCGTCGGCGACCCGGCGCGCCGCTTCGTGATCGAGGTCGGTCACGACGATCGCGTGGTCGGGTCGTCCGCCGAGCTCGAGGGCGAGCCCCTCGCCGATGCCGCTCCCGGCGCCGGTGATGAGAATGCGGCGGCGCATCAAGACCCCGCGCGCGCGTGGCGGTCCATGAACGCGACGACGTAGGGGCAGATCCGTTCCCGCCACGCGCGTCCGGCGAAGATCCCGTAATGGCCCGCGTCGGGCTCGAGGTGGCGGTCCTTCTGGTCGTCGGACAAGCCCGTCAGCAGGGGAAGCGCCGCGGCGCACTGCCCGGGCGCGGCGATGTCGTCCCGTCCGCCTTCGACCACGAGCACCGGCGTCCGGTCGATGCGGCCGAGGTCGATCCGCTCGCCATCCAGGGTGAACGCGTTGCGGCCGACCTCGCGGCCCTGAAAGATGCGCGCGACCGTCGAGAGGTAGAACTCGGCGGGCATGTCCATCACCGCGAGGTACTCGTCGTAGAAGCGATTGTGCGCGTCGTCGTCGCGCGCTTCCCCCTGCGCTTCACGCACGATCTGCTCGAAAAACGCCCGCTGGTGCCGCGGAAGGTTCATCGACATGAAGGCGCTGAGTTGGGTGAGCCCGGGGTACACGGCGCGGCCGGCCCCGGCGTAGTTGCGGCCCACGCGCTGGACCGCGAAGCGCTCGAGGTAGCCCATCGTGACCCGGTGGCCGAAGTCGCTCACCGAGGTCGGCGCCGCCGCGGGATCGACCGGGCCGCCCATCAAGGTCAGGGATGCGGGCTGTGCGTCAGGCTCATGGGCCGCGAGCCACGCGGTGGCGACCAACGTAAGGGGGACCGGCTGGCATACGGCCACCACATGAACGTCGGGCCCGAGCGCGCGAATGAAGTCCGCGACGTAGTGGGCAAAGTGCTCGACGTCGAAGTCGCCCTCGTCGACGGGCACGTCGCGCGCGTTCCGCCACTCGGTGACGTACACCTCGGAGTCCTGGAGAAGAGACGTGACCGTGCCCCGCAGCAGGGTGGCGTAGTGACCGGAGATGGGCGCCACGACCAAGACCCGCCGCGCCCGCGGCGCCCGTCCCTCGACCTCGAAGTGGGTCAGCTGGGCAAACGCACGCTCCATCACCGGCGTACGGCGGACGCGCTGGCCCTCGACCTCGATGCCCCAACGCGGCTCGACCGCCATCCGGCGAAAGCTCCGCTCGGTGACTTTGCCCCACGCCGCCACCCAAGGCGTCTGCGGAAGCCATCGCATCCCGGGCCAGGACGCGACGGCCTGGGCGGCGCCTCCCATCCACTGGTTCGCGAGCCGCGCCCCGGTGGTCATCTCGTACAGTGCAGTAGACAGCATCGCCCTCCATCCATCCCGCCTCGACGCAGCGCGTCAAGTCTTCGGTCGCCGTAGGCGGCCACGATCGCCCTCGACCACCGTCGGCGAGTCTCGCGACACCATCCATTTGATTCGAGGGTGTAGTTCGACTGAGCGACCGTCGGCGGCTTCCAGGATCTGCATCATCGGACAGTCGCCAGCGTTGCTGCGCTCGCAGCGGAAGCCCTTGGGGATAAGGCCGGACCTCAGGCAAGCACGCGCGCCAGGGTGCTGGCGACAGATGTGGAACTGCCGATCCACGAGGAAGAACTGAACCTCTTCCTGGTTGTTCACGAACTCAAGAAGCTGCTGGCGAGCGAGCCGGTCGTCGACGCGGTTCTCGTCGTCGACGAGTCGGCCACGCAGTTCAATGGGCAGTTCGTGCCACTCGATATCGCCATCCCGCGATACGCCATGAAATGCGGTGTCATCGGTTCTCGCGTCCCAACACTGCACAAACTCGAGCTGCGCCTCGTGGGAGAGACGACGCCACCACGCCAGCGTCTTCGCGACATCGGCCGAACTCAAGTTGGTCAAGAGGTCGTTGGGAATCTTCACTGGTGACGTTTCCTTGCGCTCCGCATGCCTCACGAACAGAGAAAGAAGGCGATGCGGGATCGCTTCGTAGGAAGTGCGGACGTCGCGCGCCGCAGCAGGGGCTGGTCGCATAGCCTAGAACCGAGGCCGCGGCCTCATACCCGCATGAGATCATGGTCGTCGTGGGTGTGGTCGCACGATTAAAGACGCCGACCTGGCGTACGGCCGCCGTCACCGACGCCGTGTTGGTAGCGGGTTAGGCGGAGAGGCGGACGAGGGCGGCGAGGGCCAGGGCGGCGACGACGGTGAAGGCGACGAGGGTCCAGCCGACGCGCTTCAGGCGGCGTACGGGCGGGGGGCGGAGGGCGAGCCACCAACTGGCGACCAGAAGCGGTGACATCGCCCACGCGACGGGGGCGACGAGGGCCGTCGCGACGAGGCCGAGGCTCGAGAGCCCGAGCACCAGCGCTTCCGCGCGGTGGGGGCGACCCTTGGCGGTGGCGATCACGCGGCGCACGGTGCTGGTGGTGATGGCGAACGCGAGGGACCAGGCCAGCCAGGCGGCGACCGCGAGGCTTGCGGCGATTCCGCCCGCGATGGCGACGGGGAGCGCGGCGGCGCTGAGGCAGGCGCCGGCGAGAACCTCGCCGCTCAGCGTCTTGGCGCGACCGCGGAGCACCCAGGGCAGGAGCCCGAGGGCGAGCGCCAGCGGAACCGCCGCCGCCGTCGCCACCTCGATGCCGCCGAGGAGAAGCCCGGCGCCGCCACAGGCGATCGCCGTGACGCCGAGCCCGAGGGCCCGTCGTCGCGCCCTCGCGCCGTGATTCGTCTGCGCGCGCGGCCCGCGATGGCCCAGCGCCACGTTGACCGGCTCGTAACTCGCGAAGGCCAACCCGGCCCCCAGCGATAGCAGTCCGCCCGCGAGAGAAGGGCGGCCGGCGAGCAGGGCCGCCGCGAGCGGAAGTCCGATCTGTCCGTACGCCCCGTGCTCCTTCGGCCGCAGCGACCGCTTTTTCACGACGGCTCCGCGGGCTTGGGCTTTCTCGCCACCAACATCGTCGCGCAGAGTACGTCGCGATGTCGCCGAAAGGTACGCCGCATCCCGATGACGCGCTTCCGGGCGGCCGGGTGGCGTGCCACGTTGAAGAGGATCTTGGCGACGCCGGCGGGACCTTCGTCGGCGAGCAGGCGGCGTGGTTCCAGCAGGTGCATCGGCGTGGTCCGCTCCGCCACGACCTCGAAGCCTTGGTCCTCGAGCACCGCGCGCCACTCCGGGGTCGTCAGCGGCCGCGCGTTGACCCGAATCGTGCGCGACAGCTCGCGCAGAACGACATCCTTTCGCTCCTGCGACACGTCGTCGGGGGTGAGCCCCAGCTCGTGAATGCCGTAGCGTCCGCCGGGTTCGAGCAATCGGTAGGCCTCGGCCACGATGGCCGCTTTGGTGCGCGCGTTCTGCATCGTGAGCATGGCCTCTCCGTACACGACGGAGGCCTTACCCGCGTCGAGACCGGTCGCCTCGGCGGTCCCGACGCGACACGTCTGGTGGGGGCCGCGCAAGAGACGCCGAACGGTTTCCGCCGCGGCCTCGTCACGCTCGATCCCCACGTATCGCTCCGGTCCGCGCTCGAGGGTGAGGCGAGCCGTTCGCCCCAGGCCGGGGGCGAGCTCGACCACGCGGTCGCGCGCCCCGATCGCGAGCGCGTCGAGCATGCCGAGCGTGAGCTCGACGCCCCCCGGTCGCAGCACCCGCTTGCCCATGCGTGCCAGCACCCAATGGCCCGGCATCTTTTCGAGGTTCGTGTCGACGCGGCGGTGGCTCGTGGTGCTCATGGCGGCGGTCCCTTCTCGGCGCAGTCGGTGCGCGCACGGGAGGCGGCGTCGCAGACCTTGCGCCATCGACGACGATGACGTCGTCGTTGGTGGACCGCACCTGCAAAGGGCGGACCGTGATGTCTCTTTTCAGCGCTGCGTCAGGGTGAGCACCAGGCGCCGCAACCCCCGAGCCTCGATCGGAGGCGACCGGTGCAGCGGCCCCCCGAGTCCGGGCGCCCGCGGCGCGTACCCTGCCGCCTCGGTCACACCAGATGCAACTCGGTTGCATCTGGTGGGGGTGGGCGTAGGGTGGCGACCCCAAGTCCCACGGGCGCTTGGTCTCCTGAGCTGACCCCATCATCATGAACACCACGCGTACGCTGCTCTTTTCCCTCGGGCTCGCGGTCGTCGGGCCCGCGGCGGGCGGTTGCTCGCCGGAGAGCGCCCGCGACGACGACGTCGTCCCCCCCCGGCCCGAGGACGAGGCCCCCGCGCCCGCGGTGCGCCCGGAGACCGGCGAACTTCTCATCGAGGAGCTTTATTACTCCGGAGCTGCTCCTCGGGGGGGGACCGACCATTACTTCTCCGACCAATTCATCGAGCTCGTGAACGCGGCGTCCCATCCTCTCGACCTGTCGGGGGTGATGGTAGCTGACGTCTTCGGGGCGGCCGGGGAGATCAACCCGGGTATGGTGCCCGCCGGCTACCGCGACCTTCACCCCGACCAGGTGGTGATGTCGTCGGTATGGCGCATGCCGGAGGGGGCCCGGCTCGAACCGGGGGAGCACCTCGTCATCGCCCACGACGGGACCAATCACCGCCCCTTCTCGACCATCGACCTCTCCGGTGCGCGCTACGAGACCTTTGTCGCCGACGCCTCCGACCGCGACGAAGACCATCCCACCGTGGACAATCTCGAAGCCGTGGTGTTCAACGGTGGGTTCGATTGGTTGGTCACCGTATTCGGGCCGAGCATCGTCGTCCTCGCCGGGGATACACCGCTCGGCGTGGCCGCGTCGGCCGACGGCGACCTCCCGATGGCGCCCGTTTCGTCGGTGTTGGATGGCGTCGAGTGCCTGATGGACGGAGATGCGGGTATCTTCAAGCGCCTGCCCGACGCCGTCGACGCTGGATTCGTATGGGTCGAGGGCACCTACGTCGGGCAATCGATCCATCGAAAGCGCCGCGACGGTGGTGGCTATCGCGATACGGGCCATTCAGGAATGGATTTCGTCGTAGGTCCGCCCGCACCCACGATCGCTCGCGCCACGGACGGCGTGTACGGCGACCCTTGGATCGAACTGGGGACCGGGCGTACGGCGTTCACCCCCCTCACCGACTCGGTGGAACTCGTCGCCGGCATCCAGGGAGGTTGGCATGTCGACGTCAGCCTGCGCTTCGGGGGCTTCGGCCCCGACGGCGTACGTTTGGTGTACGAGGTCTTGAGCCCGCAAGCGGAGCCGCTGGGGTTCGTGACCGAGGCTACCCTGGCGGCGGCTTCGGTGTTGGAAGACGGAGACCATTGGTTGCGGGTCGGCGACCGGGTGGTCCTCGACATCGACGACCCGGCCGAGGTGGTGGGGGAAGCCGTCGTGGTACGCGTGACGGCGGCGCTCGACGGTCAAACCTGGTCCGATGAACGCACCGTCCTGCTCGTCGACGATGAAGCGTGATCGGCGGCACCCCGCGCGCCCGCGAGCGATCGTCACCGGAGACGAACGAACGCCGATTGCGACGCCTCCCCGGTGAATGCAACAGCATGTCAGTTGTACTTGTGTTACGCCACCGGCCCCCGGGACGGATTTCCTCTCGAGGAAACCCGCGTGACGATCCGGGGGCGGACCCCGGCCGGTGGCCCAATCTCGTAGGAGGCGCGACGTGAGCGAAGAAGAGCAGCAACCCGGACCGAGCGAACCAGAACCGCCCCCGCACATCGCCAACCCCGACCACATTTACGACGTCGTGATCATCGGCGCCGGCGCCGCGGGGATCGGTGCGGCCGTGGCCCTCAAGCACGCCGACGTCGAGAATTTTCTCGTCCTCGAACGCCACATCGTCGGCGCGTCGTTCGCCCTGTGGCCGGCGGAGACCCGTTTCATCACGCCTTCGTTTCCCACCAACTCGATCGGCATGCTCGACATCAATTCGATCGCCATCGGCGTGTCGCCGGCGTTCAGTCTGGAGACGGAGCATCCCACCGGCGAGCAGTACGCCGCCCATCTGATCGGCGTCGCGCAGTACTTCGAACTTCCGATCGTAGAGCGTACCGACGTCGAGAAGGTACGAAAGGAACATGAGCGCTTCCTCATCGAAACGCCGAAGGGCACCGTGCGCGCCAAGCACGTGGTCTGGGCAGCGGGCGAGTACCAATACCCCAGCCTGTCGAGCGTCGAGGGCGGTACGCTTTGCCAGCACACCGCAACCATCCCTCGCTACGAAGATTTGGAGGGCGACGACTTCATCGTGGTCGGCGGTTACGAGAGTGGCATCGACGCGGCCTTCCATCTCGCGCAACGGGGGAAACGGGTGCGCGTCTTCGACAGTGGATGCCCCTGGAAGGACGAGAGCTCGGACCCGAGCGTGGCGCTTTCGGTGTATTCGGCCGAGCGCATGCGGACCCGTCCCTTCGTCGAGAACGTCCAGCTGTTTCCCAACACCCCCATCCGGACGGTGAAACGAGATGACGACGACAGCTTCATCGTGACCGCCGACAATGGTGAGCGATACCGTACGAAGACCCCTCCGCTCCTCGCGGGGGGCTTCGACGGGAGCCACCGGCTCATCTCCGACCTGTTCGAGTCTCGCGAGGACGGATTCCCGGCCCTGACCGAACTGGATGAGTCGACGATCACCCCGGGCCTCTTTCTCGTCGGGCCGTCGGTGCGGCACGACAATCACGTCTTCTGCTTCATCTACAAGTACCGACAGCGCTTCGCGGTCGTCGCCAAGACGATCGCCACGTCGCTCGGACTCTCCGCCGAGTTCCTCGAGATGTATCGGGACTACGGCATGTACCTCGACGACCTATCGGTGTGCGGGGAGGACTGCGTATGTTGACGGAAGGAAGCGTCGCCGTGCCGACGGCCAGCAAGAGCCGACTCGCCCGCGCGCTCAGCGTCGAGTGGCTGGGTCAAATGGTCGCGAGCCTCTGTTGGATGGTGAGTATGTTGGTCTACGGCATTCAGTCTCCCGGTGACTGGCTGCAGATGGGGGCGGCGACGGCGTGGTCGGTCGCCAACATCGCCTCGCTGCTCTCCTCCGACGCGGCGACGACCCCGTCGTCCCCCGAAGGCTCCTCTTAGCCCCCGTGTGAGGCGGGGGGGCCCGCCGCTCCCTCTCCGCGCCCGGCGCAACGCCGCCCGGGGGAAGCGCCCGCGGGGCTCCTGCGGGACGACGACGACGACGATGCGGCGAGGCGTTGCAGCAGCTTCGACGCGGCGTCGCGATCCTCTCGGAGGAGGCTCAGGAGCCGCTCGAGCGCCGCTGGGGGTGGTGCGGACGGAGAAGCGGCGGCGGCTCGGACCTGGAACCGCCCGATGGACCGGGTGAGCGCCCCCGTCTGTTGGCTCAACTGCTCCGAGGCGCGCGCCAGCTCCTGGCTGTGCGATGCCGTCGTGTGCGCGCCCTCGGCGATGAGTTCGACGGCGCGCTGTACGTCCTGGAGACTGCTCGTCTGTTGTTTGCTCGCGTCAGCGATGTCGCGCACGACGTGTTGTACTTGCTCGACGTCGGTGACGATGCCCGTGAGCGCCGATGATGTCGCGGCGCTGAGCTGGACCCCTTTGACGACCGTCTCCCGCGATCGCTCGATGATCTCGGCCGTCTCTTTGGCGGCGCTGGCACTCCGTTCGGCCAGGGTTCGCACTTCCTGTGCGACCACCGCGAAGCCCTTGCCGTACGTTCCCGCGCGCGCCGCCTCCACCGCCGCGTTGAGGCCAGCAGGTTGGTCTGAAAAGCGATTTCGTCGATGACGCCGTTGACCTTCGCGATCTCTTGGCTCGAGGCCGAGATATCGTTCATCGCCTCCTCGAGCGCGGCCATGCGGTCCTGCCCCGTCCGCGCCGCTTCGGCCGCGTTGGCCACCGATTGGCTCGCCACGACCGCGTTCCGAGCGTTGGCTTCGACCTGACCCGTCGTCGCCGTCAAGGCAGACGACGACTGCGCCACCGCGGCGCTTTCTCGGCTGGCACTTTCCGCGAGGGCGGCGCTGGTGCGTCGGACGTGCGTGCCGGCCTCGGCGACGTGCCCGGCGATGGTCTTCGCCCCCGACAGGAGGTCATTTAACGTATCGACGAATCGATTGACGCTGCTCTTCAGCGAACCGAACGCACCGGCGTACGTACCTTCGAGCCCCCCTCTCAAGTCGCCCGCGGCGAGGCGTTCGCACACCGAAGCGAGCTCTTCCACGGGGTCGGCGAACGCTTGCAACATGGCGTTGATGCCTTGCATCAGGGGCGCCAGGTCCGCGGAGATGCCTGCATCAGCCCGCTCGTCGAGCCGGCCTGCTTGGGCGGCGGCGACGAGGCGCGAAACCTCCGCCAAGACCTGCTTGTGCGCCGTGATGTCGGTGGCGAACTTGACGACTTTGTAGGGGGCTCCCGTCGCGTCGAGGATGGGGTTGTAGGACGCCGCGATCCAGACGGTTCGGCCGCCCTTCGCGACCCGAGGGTACTCCCCGGAGAAGTTCTCGCCGTCGCGAAGTCGCCGCCAGAATTCGGCGTACGCCTCCGAGCGTGCGTGATGTTCGTCGACGAACATTCGATGGTGACGGCCTACGACCTCCTCGGCGTCGTAGCCCATGGCGCGGAGAAAGTTCTCGTTGGCGTCGAGAATCACGCCGTCGAGGTCGAAGGCGATGACGGCATGGCTGCGGTGGATGGCGGCGAGCTGCCCTTCGATGTCGGAGGCGCGCTGCTTCTCTGCGGTGATGTCGGCGGCGTACTTGACCACCCTCACCACGTGGCCCTCGTCATCCAGGATGGGGTTGTAGGTGGCCTGAATCCATACCTCCCGGCCCCCTTTCGCGCGCCGTTTGAACTTTGCCGTGAAAAACTCGCCCGCGGCGAGGCGGTTCCAAAACGCGGCGTACGCTGGGGATTCCGCCTCTTCCGGGTCCACGAAGATCCGGTGGTGTCGGCCGACGATCTCCTCGCGGCGTTAGCCCATTGCCGCACAGAAGGTGTCGTTGGCGCGGATGATGGTGCCGTTGGGCTCGAACTCGATCACGGCCAGCGAGCGGTCTAAGGCCGCGAGATGGCGACGAAGTTCGCTGGCTTCCGGCGATGCTCCTGTTCCGTCGTGACGCGTCACCACATGGGAGAACGCCCGCCCCCCACCAAAGTTGAGCGCGGCGCGTCGTGACGTCACAAACGACACGGTGTCATGCGCCGGCGCCGGTGAGACGGTCGACGAACCGCCGCTCCAACCGATCGCGATGACGGGCCGGGACCTCGGCGAGCCGCGCGGCCAGCGCGGTGAGGCCGTTTTGGTCGCGCATCGCCGCGACGGCGCGGGCGTACATGTCTTCGCGCTGTCCATCACTTCGGGCCGCATCCGTGTGGAGGCGAGCGAAGGTACGGGCGAGGGCGACCCGCGAGGCCCTCAACCCCGTCCGCACGGCGGCGGTGACGGGCGAGGCGGCGATGGGGACGTCGGCGATGGTGGTGTCGATGGCATCGCGCACGCGATCGGGGCCATAGGTCGCGACGAGGTCGCGCCGCAGGCTCGCCTCGCACAGTTGGGCGCGATGAAATGCGAGGCTCGCCGCTTCGACGACCGCTTTGCCCCGCAAGGCGAGCATCACCCTCTTGAACACCCAGGTGAAGGGCATCACGAGGAGGCGACGCCCAACGGCGGCGCCGTCGAGAATCCCCTCGGTGCTGGTCGCGGTGAGCACGGTCAGGTCGACCTCCGACAGCGCGCGTCCGTGACGCGCGGCGAGTTCGAGCCACAAGCGGCGCTCGAGCTTGCGGCGGGCCCATTCATCCACAACCGGCAGCGGGACCAGCGGGGTCAACGCGACGAGGGCCGCGTGCGTGACGAGGACGAAATGGGTGCTCATCTGCTTGCTACGCCGGGAGGCCTAGGCCTCCCTCGACCATCGTCGCGACTTACACCCTCGACCACAACCGTTGGTGGTGTCGCGATGCTCGCCCTCGCCGACAAGTCGGCGAGGGCGAGCATCGCTCCTCAGAGCCGGTTCTATTGTCTTGGGGGTGCCTTACTTTTTGGGTCGGTAAAATCTACCGATTTGACCGACACTTTAGCGGTCCGTCACGACCGCCATCGAGCGGTCGTGGACGCGGCTGAGGGTCAGCAGGAAAACGGCCGCCCCCACCAACGCGAGAAACATGTCCCACTGCGCATCCCAAATGTCGCCCTGCGAACCGAGAAATGCCTGCCCCACGTCACTGGCGACGAGAAGGGTGACCCACCACTCGAGAAGCTCCCAAAACGCGCCGATCGCGAGCGCCACCGAGCACACCGTGAAAAACAGCCAGCCCCCGCGCTTGAGGTCGGTGAGGCGGAGGTAAATCTCACGAATGATCGGGGCCGGGAAAAATCCCAAGGCCACGTGGCCCACGCGGTCGTAGTGGTTGCGCGACCACCCGAACGCCTCTTTCGCCCAATTGCCCAGCGGGGTCTCGGCGTAGGTGTAAATCCCGCCGTAGATGAGGATGAGCATGTGGAGGAACACGAAGCCGTAGACGAGTCGTGACATCGGGAAGCGGCGATAGGTCGCGGCCAACACGGCGACCCCGAGCAAGCCGGGGCCGACCTCGAGGGCCCAGCTGAACCGACCCGCGGGCGGATCGACGAGGGTCGCCGCGCAGATCAGCAGCAGCCCCCCGAGCAGGCCCGCGGGCAAGCGTGCGTAATCGTCGGGGATCGCCTTCTCGGTCATCGCGCGCACGATACGACACGCGCGGTCCGGCGACAGTCACGATGCGGATGCAGCGCCCCAAGCATGTGACGCCGCGCGCTCCTGGTCGAGGGTCCGTTGGGCCCTCGTGAACACGACGGGGCCCAGGACCGCTCCGGTGACGAGGGTCAAGATCGGAGGCAGCGCCAATAAGACGATCCCCGGAATGGCCGCCGCGAGAACCGCCCACATCACGGCGACGACGGCGGCGCGGGTCGGGCTGATGGCGCCGTCGATGAGGCGCACCGCTTGTCGGTAGCACGCGATCGCGAAGACGAGGTGGGCATGCCCCACGATGGCGGAACTCAAGAGGACCCAGGTCCCGAAGTCCTCGAGGAACGAAGGGCCAAACGCATCGAGGTCCGCCATGTCGATGACGAAGGGAAGGTGGAGCGTGAGGGGGCCGAGCAACGCGACCGCCACCACGGGCAGCGTGACGCTCACCCGTTCCCACTGCGCGACGACGGCCCGCATCGTCGCGACGGGCGACTGACGCTCGAGGACCGAGAGCTCCACGGCGGGGATGGCGCGGTGGCCCCCCGCGCGGAGGATGAAACGGCGAAAGGCGCGGGCGGCCAGCATCCGAGCCGCCGCGTACGCCGCCACGACCATCGCCAGCGCCAAGAGGAATGCCACGGCGGCGGCGTCGGCCCACGCGAACGCCCCGATCCGTTCGGGCCCCCGGTGCGACGCCTCGACGAACACGAAGAGCCCGATGGTGCCCACCACGCCCGCGACGAGGGTCGCGAGCCCCGCGGCGGCGGCGACGGTCCGCGCGAACCGTCGGCGGAAGACCCAGAGATGCCCGTCGAACACGTCGCTGGCCAAGCTGGCGTCGCGCACGGCCCGTAATTCCTTCAAGCGCCACCCGACCGTAGGTTCGTGGTTGCGGTAGCTGAAGGTATCGACCGTGCTCATGGCGAACTCCCTATGTGGATCGTCGTGTTTCCTCCAACCTAAGGACGAAACCCGGGGTCCCCCGCGTCAGCACGATTTCTACGTCAGGCCGTCGTCGGCGAGAGACAGGACGCGCTGCAGCGCGCGGTCCAGCCGGTAGCTGGCCGCGAGATCTCGAAGCCGGGCCCGGTCGAGTTGAGGCGCCCGCGCCAGCAAGGCGAGGATGTCGAGCGCCGACTTCGGGCCTCCGGCATAGAGCTTGAACATCACGAGATGGTACGGGTCGACCACACGCAGCCGAGCCCCCGGCTCGAGAGGCTCCGCCGTCGCGAGGGCGTCGACGACGAGGCGGGGAAACCCTCCCGCCGGCGGGTTGTCGAAGTTGACGAGTTGGACCAAGTCGTCGGTTTCGTCTTCGACATCGACGACGCCTCCGAGGGGGTCCTGTGGATCCGGCCGCCGTAGGGCGACGGTCATCCCTCGTTGGGAAAGCGTCTGCGCGACGTTTTCCAGGGTGGACAACGACGTGGCGACGCCGAGGTCGAGGTCGCGGGTCGCACGCGGGTAGCCGTGGACCGCGAGGGCGAGGGCGCCAATCACCACGGCCTGAACGTCGTGCGTGTCGAGGACGTCGAGGACCTCGTGCGCCAGCGCCAGGGTCGCCTCGAGTCGTTCCGCCGTCATGGTCGGTTGAAAGGTGGCCCTGGCGTGACGACGACGGAACCCCGGCGACGGTACAGGGCGAGCGCGAGGGCCATGCGTTGCTTCGGCGTCATCGCCCGCTCCCGTTCGATTTGCGCCCGAAGCGAGGCATCCGCCGACGCGCTCGGCCGCTGGAGCGAATCCGGAGGCTCGGTCGCGTCGTTCGGCACCTGGGTACGGTAGCACCCGTCTCGGAAATCAGGAGACGGCGGGGGGGTGGAGTGATTCGAAGCGGCCGTCTTCGTGGCGCTGGAGGTCGACGAGCGAGCCGTCGCTCTCGAAGCGCGCGATGCGTTCGATCGGGCGCAGGCCGCGCCCCGGACCGACCTCGACGGCGAGGTCGAAGCAGGACGCGAGTTGCGACCACGCCAGCTCGACCTCGCAGCCGCGCATCGCCGCGAGGTGGGTGGTGGCGCGGTGGACGGCGACCTCGGTCGTGTGGGCGGGCCACATGGTGACGAGACCTTGCAGCCCACACACGACCGCCTCGAGGACGGCGTTGAGCGCCCCGGGGGCGTCGGGGAGAAACACGTAGCCGAAGGCACGCGTGACGCTCGAGGTGATGGTCGACGCGAGCGCATCGCCGCGCGGGCGAAGGATGGTGCCGTCGAAGTCACTGCCGGGAGGGGCGCCGATCCACAGGCCCTCGGGCGCCGGGGTGAGCATGGCGAGGGAGCCGAGGAGCTCGGGGGCGTGACCCACGACCAAGATGTTGAGCCGCTCGACCATCGCTTGCTCCAGCATGCGCACCATCGAAGGCGAGGCCGCCCCGTGCCGGGCCCAGGCCTCGAGGGGATGAAGCGCGGGGCGGCGCCGGAGGTCGATGAGCGAACCGCCTTGCTCTTCCGGAAGCTCGACGTAGGACACCTCCCAATCGTCGAGATGGGCCCCTCCCCGGTGCAACCGCTCGACGCTCCGCGCCACGGCCTCGCGGCAAGAGTACGTCGCGCCTTCTTCACGCCATCCCTGGCCGTCGTGAAGGGCGACCCCACGCCGGTGGACGCGGACCCGCTCGACGTCGGGTCGCTCCAAGTACGGGCCCAGCGGTCCGAGACCAAAGAGCTCGCCGTGCGCGGTCTCGGTCAATTGTTTGATGCCCTTGGGGTGGAGGTTGGCCCGGCTCGTCAAATGTACGAGCTCTTCCCCGAAACACGCCTGTCGTTGCTCGTCGGTCGCCTCGGGCGAGAGTTTTCGGGCGACGCGGCGCACGAGGGCGGCCACGAGATCGGCCGAGACCTCGGTCGATGGCTCCGGCGGTGGATCGACGATCGTGGTGCGAAAGTTGGTTTTGCGCCGACGGGTCGCATTCTGGCTCGATGGCGGCGCCGAACTCGACCGCGGAGGCGCAGCACTCGATCGAGGCGGAGGCGGCGCCGACCGCTCGAGCGCAGGCGAGGGCTGCGACGCGGGGACGGGCGGCGCTTCCGCGGGGGAACTCGTCGTGCGGGCGGGCTCGACCCGTCGTTTCGCGCTCGCGGGGCGGGGGGTGGTGTGGTCGACGGTGAGCCCGTACACGCGGAGCGCGAAGCCTCCGATTTGAAGGACGTCATCGGGCGTGAGCCGCGTCGGGTCCCGCCCGATCGCGCGGCCGGCGACGAAGGTCCCGTTGGTGCTGCCCATGTCGACCACGAGGCAAGAGCCGTCGTCGTCGCGGGTCAGCATCGCGTGACAGCGAGAGACCCGCTCACTCGGGAGGTACACCTCGTTGTCGATGGTGCGCCCGATCATCAGCTCGGTCTGGTCGTAGCTCTCCGTCCGCTCGACGCCGGCCTCGTCGGTCACGATCACGATGTACGCCGCCGGGGTGGCCGACAACTCTTCCGGGCGGAGGGGCCGCGGGGGCGCGACCTCGGTGGGTTCGAGGCCGAGGAGGGTGGGCGCCTGGCGCCGCTGAAGCAGGGTTTTTCGTTGGCTCATGGGACCGGCGCGACGACCGCGAGAAAAAGGCGTCCACCGACGCCGGATGAGATGTTCATCGTCTCACAAAAGAGGTGCCGCGGGCGGGGATCTGGCATCGAACGTCCAGCGTTTCGAGCTTCGCGTACGGCCCAGGGACCCCCCATCTCCGGAGACACCATCAGCGGGCGTCGCCGCGTGTCATGATGCGGTCCCGCAGCGCGGCCTCGGGAGCCTCGTCGTCGAGGGTGACCACCCCATCGAGACCGGTCGTGCGAACGTAGCGAATGCCCAAGCGGTCGCTGAGCGTCGCGAGGGACGGGAAGGTGGCGCTCTCGAGGTGAGGGGTCGCGATCGAGGTGTGGAGGTCGCAGTCGCACCATGCGTCGAGGCGGGCCATGAGGTCACGCCCCGTCCAGCGTCGGTTGGGGTCCAGGCCTGCCTTGGCCAGCGCCGCCATCCCTTCGCGGAGCGACCGACCGCGCCGATGCAGCGCGACATCCCATTGAAAGGCGACCGCGGCCCCCGCCCAATAGACCCGCCAGTAGGACCCCGTGCGGTGCATCAACCGGCATTCCTCGGCGAGCGGGCGCCCGGTCCCCGAGCGATGTTCGCCGCGGTCGAAGCCCTCGAAGAGCTCGGTCCACGCGGCGCGGGCGTCGATCCGGCCCGCGCGGGCTCGCGCGACCGGCGTGAGGTAGGTGACCACGCCTTCGAAGAACCATGCCTCGGCGGCCGGCATCGGGGGATGGGTGAAGTGCAGCAGCTCGTGGACGGCGGTCCAATCGTCGGCGAGGGCGGCGGCCGAAGGCGGGGTCGCCGGCATCAAGAGCACCGCCGTGGGTCCTCCCCCCTGGAGCGCCAGGCCGAAGGTGTTGCCGCTGCGGGCCGGGTCGGCGGCGACCAACACCAATCCTCGGGACACCGGAAATCCGTCGAGCAGCTCCGCCGCCACCGTCGCCGCGTCGTGAACCCAGTCGACGACGGCGTTCGTCTGCGCTCCAAAGTCGGCCCCAACCAACGTGACGTCGAGGGTCGTCGTTCCCACGTGGCGTCGGTGTCGGTCGAGCGCCCCCACCGCGGCCTGACTTTTCCACCGAAAGGCACTTTCGGGGACACGGAACGACGGGCCGTTCTCGTCGTCGCGCGGCCACGGAACGGCGACGCCGGACGCGTCGGCAAACTGGACGCGAATGGGCATCTCTGGGCCCCGCGGCTCGGGCGGCCACAACCACCAGTCGGGTGACAGCAGCGCGGCGTCCGCGTACCGCGCGACCCCGTCGATCTGGCTCCCCGCGCGAAAGACCCCATCGAGGTCGACGGCGTACTCGACACAGTCTCCCGACCCGACCCCGGTGAGGTCGACGCCCGCGTCGTCGACGGCAAGCGCGCCGCGCGCGGTGCGCGCCACCTCGAGGAAGGGCGACGCGGCGCCCATCGGAGGCGCCAAGCGCGTCGGGACCTCGAGGCCCGTGAAGCATACGCGCGCGGCGACGGAGGAAAGATCTGGATCGAACGCGACGGTGTAGTCGACGCCAGGAACCGAGCGACCAGGCGAAGGCGGCGGAGGGGGAAGAAGCGCCGTGGCGGCGGGCGCCGGCACCGTAGCTGGCGTCGCGTCGCCTCGCGGGGCGCACGCTGCGCCGAGGATGCAGGCCGCAGTGGCGATGGCGGCCGGCCGGCGGCGCTGCCCCGCCCGTGCAGGGAGCGCCAGCGTCCGGAGCAGAGCTTGCAGTGGCAGAGCTCGGGTAGGCAGAGCTCGCGTAGGCAGGGCCGGCAGGATCAGAAGGCGTTCCACTCCTGGAGGCTCTTGACCCGCGGCTTCGCCTCCGTATCTGCCGCGTCGGTCGCCTCGAGAAAGTCGCACCCCGCGAGCGCGGCCGACATCGTGGTGAAGTACGGCAGGCCGCCGAGGAGGGCCCGACGGCGGATCGCATAGCTGTCGCGGATCGACTGCGCCCCTCGGGTCGTGTTGACGATGAGCTGAACCTCCTCAGCTTCCATCCGGTCGACGATGTGAGGCGAACCGGCGGCGACCTTGTTGATGCGCGAGGCGGGGATCCGAGCCCGGGTCAGCGCCGCGAGGGTGCCGTCGGTGGCGAGCACGTCGAAGCCGAGCGAGCGGAGGCGACGGGCGACGACGCAGGCGGCGGGCTTGTCGTCGTCGTGGACCGAGATGAACGCGGTGCCGCGTCGGGGAAGCTCGACCCCGGCCCCCTGCAGCGCCTTTCCGTAGGCGAGGGCAAAGGTCCGCGCCACCCCCATGACCTCGCCCGTGGACCGCATCTCGGGCCCGAGTTGGGTGTCGACGCCAGGGAACTTCAAAAAGGGAAACACCGATTCTTTCACGGCAACGTGGGTCGGCGTGGCCATGTCTTCGACATTCTGATCCGCCAGCTTCTGCCCCGCCATGACCCGCGCAGCGATTTTCGCCAGCGGTCGACCCGTCGCCTTCGACACGAACGGAATGGTCCTCGCCGCGCGAGGGTTGACCTCGAGCACGTAGACCTCCGAACCCTTGATGGCGAATTGAACGTTCATGAGGCCCACGACCCCGAGCTCGAGGCCCAGCTGTCGCACCTGTTCTTCGAGGTTGGCGATCAGGGCGGGTGAAAGCGAGTAGGGAGGGAGCACGCATGCGGAATCGCCCGAGTGCACACCCGCCTGCTCGATGTGCTGCATGACGCCCCCGATGACGACCCGTTCGCCGTCCCCGACGGCGTCGACGTCGACTTCGATGGCATCGTCGACGAACTTGTCGACCAAGATCGCCTGACTCCCCGCCTCTTTTGCCGCCTCCACCGCCAAGTGCATGTAGGCCGAGAGTTCCGCCTCGTCGTCGCACACCATCATCGCGCGGCCCCCCAAGACGTACGACGGCCGCACGAGGACGGGATAGCCGAGCTCCGAAGCCACCGCGCGCGCTTCCTCCGAGGTGGTGGCGATGCGACCGGGCGGACGTTGAAGGCCGAGGTCGTGGAGCAGCGCGTCGAAGCGGGCCCGGTCCTCCGCACGGTCGATGGCGTCGGCCGACGTGCCGAGCATGGGGATCCCGGCCTCGGCGAGCGGCACCGCGAGCTTGAGCGGGGTCTGTCCGCCGAGCTGCACGATGACCCCGAGGAGTGTCCCGGCGCGTCGCTCTTCTTCGCAGATCGCGAGCACGTCCTCGTAGGTGAGCGGTTCGAAGTAGAGGCGGTCGGAGGTGTCGTAGTCGGTGCTCACCGTCTCCGGATTGCAGTTCACCATCACCGACTCGATGCCCATCTCGGCGAGCGCGAAGCTCGCGTGAACGCAGCAGTAGTCGAACTCGATGCCCTGGCCGATCCGGTTGGGGCCGCCACCGAGGATGATGACCTTTTTTCGTTCTGAGACCGGGATCTCCGCCCCCGGCGGGCCGTCGTAGGTGCCGTAGAGGTAGGGCGTTTCGGCGGGGAATTCGCCGGCGCAGGTGTCGACGTTCCGGTAGGCGGGGCGCAGACCGTGTTCGCGGCGAGCGGACGCAACGGCATCGGTGGTGGTACCGCACACCCGGGCGATCCGTGCGTCCGCCAGGCCAAGGCGCTTGGCGTCTCGTAACGAGGCGGCGGTGATGCCTTCGTTTTCGAGTCGTCGTTCGATCGCGACGATGCGCTCGATTTGGCGCAGGAACCACCGGTCGACTTGGCAGGCGGCGAAGATGTCGTCGGGACGGGCACCGACGCGGATCGCATCGGCGATCAGAAACAAGCGGTCGCCCTGGGGCGTGCGGAGCAGCTCGAGCAACAGGGTGCGCAGCGCGTCATCGTCCAGGCGCGGGGCCGGCGAGGTGGCGCCCGGTTCGACGGGGGCCCGTGGTCCCTCCATGAGCAAGTCGCGGGCGCAGTTGGGGTCGTCTCGGTAGGCGCGAAAGTCGACCCGGTCGCGGAGGCTTCCCACGCCGTCGTGGCCACGCTCGAGCGAGCGCGCGGCTTTTTCCAAGGCTTCGGGAAAGGTGCGGCCGATCGCCATCGCCTCACCCACGCTCTTCATCTGCGTTCCGAGGGTCGTGTCGGCCCCCGGGAATTTCTCGAACGAGAAGCGGGGCCACTTGACCACCACGTAGTCGATGGTCGGCTCGAAGGCGGCGCTGGTGCCGGTGATGTCGTTCTTCAGCTCGTCGAGGGTGTAGCCGACGGCGAGCTTGGCGCTGATCTTGGCGATGGGGTAGCCGGTCGCCTTGGAGGCGAGCGCGCTCGACCGGGAGACCCGAGGGTTCATCTCGATGACCACCATCCGTCCGTCGCGCGGGTTGACCGCGAACTGGACGTTGGCGCCCCCGGTCTCGACCCCGACCGCCGAGATGATCGCGCGCGCCGCGTCGCGCATGCGTTGGTACTCGCGGTCGGTGAGGGTCATCGCGGGGGCGCAGGTGACCGAATCGCCGGTGTGAATCCCCATGGGGTCGACGTTCTCGATGGTGCAGATCACGATGAAGTTGTCGGCCCGGTCCCGCATGACCTCGAGCTCGAACTCCTTCCATCCGAGCATGCTCTCTTCGACGAGGACGCGTCCCCGCGGGGACTGACTCAACGCCCACGCCACCTTGCTCGCCAATTCGTCGGGATGCTGGGCGATGCCCCCTCCGGTTCCTCCAAGGGTGAAGCTCGGACGCAGGATGGCGGGGTAGCCCGTACCGCCGGCGATCACCTGGTCGCCCTCCACGATGGCCCGCGCCTCCTCGACGGAGTACGCGTACCCCGAAAGCGCGGACTGAAGCCCGATCTCGTCCATCAGCTCCTTGAACCGCATGCGGTTCTCCGCTTTGGCGATCGACTCGGGGCGCGCCCCGATGAGTTCGACGCCCAGCTCCTCGAGCGTCCCGTTCTCGTGGAGGGTGAGCGCGAGGTTGAGGGCCGTCTGGCCCCCGAGCGTAGGGAGGATCGCGTCGGGCTTCTCCCGCGCGATGACGGCGCGAAGGGTCCGGGGCTCGAGGGGCTCGACGTAGGTCCGGAGCGCCATCTCCGGATCGGTCATGATGGTGGCCGGGTTCGAATTGACGAGCGTGACTTCGTACCCCTCGTCACGGAGCGCCTTGGCCCCCTGGGTCCCGGAGTAGTCGAACTCGCAGGCCTGTCCGATCACGATGGGGCCAGAGCCCACCAGAAGGATCTTGTTCAGGTCGTCTCGCCGGGGCATGGGGCGTCGCTACCATCGAAGCCCGACCCCGTCGACGGCGGAGGGGTCAGGGATTTTGGCCCGAGAGGTCGAGCGCGTGACGCAGGTAGTTGCGGGCCCGGAGCGTGTACGGGCCGTCCTCCGCCGCGTTGAGATGGCGCTGAAATGAGGCGCCGGCCGCCTCCCAGCGCCCCATCTGAAAGTGCACGATGCCTCGGGCGTAGGCGTCGGGATACGCGTCGTCGACGGCCGCGAGGCGGTCGATGGTCGCCAGCCGTTGGCGCCCGATGAGAAACGCCGTTCGCTCGGCGCCCGCGGGGCCGTAGACGCGTTTGCGAAAGGGGTAGACGAGCAAAAACCCGTAGCGCAGTCGCTCTTCGTCGCGGGTCAGGGCAAAGCGTGCGTCGGGCCCGAGGCCGGTCAAGTCGTTCCAGCGGTCCTTATAGAGGACGACGAGCACGTCTTCGCCCATCACCGGCGTGCGCGGCGTCTCGGGGACGCACCACGCGTTGCGCTCGAGCGTGGCGACGAAGTCGCCCCCGAGCGCCTTCAGCTCGTCCGACTGCGTTCCCTTCTGCGTCCACGTACGTAACTCCTCGACGAACCGGTACGCCTGGTACGCCCGGAGCGCCCGGAGCGGCCCGTCGCCCCGCCGGAGGGCCTTTCCCACCGCGCGGACCAACGAGGTGCGGACC
The DNA here is from genome assembly GCA_039027095.1 of Myxococcota bacterium. Classification (GTDB taxonomy): domain Bacteria; phylum Myxococcota_A; class Polyangia; order Polyangiales; family Polyangiaceae; genus JAPYTK01. The sequence continues at coordinate 65,304 of JBCCLB010000014.1, read as the reverse complement.
TGAACCAGTGTGACCTGGTCATCGTCCGCGGCGGCCCGGTTGTAGCGCCGCAGCTCTCCGCCCACCGCCCGCACGTCCACGTCGAGGGGTTCGGTCTGCGCTTGCCGGGCGAGCGCGATGTCCTCTCGTTGGGTGAGGGCGAGCGCGGGGGCATCGACCCGAGGGAGCGGCACGTGGGTGGGGGTCGCGTTGCGGGGGACGGCGAGCAGCATGGCCGACCCGGCGAGCGTCACCACGATGGCCCCGGCGAGCGCCGCGTCGAAGCGTCGCCGTCGCGGGTCGGGGGAGGGCTCCGTCGGAGCGCGCTTGGTCCGCGACTTCACCGCTGGTACCTCTACCCCCATCGGGGACGAGGCACGAGCGAGGGTTGCCTAGAAGATGCCGGACGAGCGACGTGAACACGTGAGAAAGGCCGTCGAGTTGACGGTGACCTTTTCCGTCGACGGGGGGCCCCCCGAGACGGCGCGACTCCAGGACCTCAGCCTCGGCGGCGCCTTTCTCGCCACCCTGGATGAGCTGGCGTTCGGGACGCCCTTGCGGCTGACGCTGCCGCTGTCGACCGAGACCATCGACGTCGACGCGGTGGTGCGCTGGCGCAAAAAAGGGCAGGGCCTCGGCGTGCAGTTCGGACCGATCGGCGCCAAGCCGACCTTTCTGCTGACCGAGTACATCGCCGACATGGATCCCGTCCCCGACTCCCGCCTCCTTCAACCCGGCGACGTTTGACCGCGGGGCACGACGCGCAGAAACACCCGAGCGCCCACGGCCTCGATGACCTTCCTCGACAACGCTGCGGCAACAACCTCAGGAGGAGGCTGGGGATGCGTGACGCCCTTCGATTGGGGGCTCTGGTGGTCGCAATGAACCAGAGCCATCCGGTGCGTCGGAACACCCTCGTCAATATGGTCCTGACGCTCGGCCTCGTTGGGTGTGGGTCGAGCGTCTCCGCGCCCGGCGATGACGACGGCGGAGGGGGAGGGGTCAGCGGGCGGATGCCCGTGCTGCCGCCGACGGCCGTCTCCTTCGAAGGTTGCGCCACCCCGCGGCTTGTGCCCGCGGGGCCGGTTTGGCTCTCGAGCGCCATTCTTTTTCAAGTCGACACCAACAGCGGCGAGGTGGATGAATTCATCACCGAGTGCGATCGGTCGCGCGAAAACGAGGACTACTTCGCCAACCGCTTTCGGGCCGACGACATGTTCGTCGACGATGTCGAGACGTCGGTCGCCTGTTACCAGCAGTGCGTCGACGCCGGTGCGTGTGGTCCGCCGCTTCCGCCGGACCTCGAGCAACAGATCGGGACGCTCGAATCGAACCTCCCCCGCCCGATGAGCCGAGAAGCGGCGAGTTCCTTCTGTGCCTGGCGCGGGGGCCGCCTTCCCCTCACCCACGAGCTGATTCGCGCCGGCGTGGGCGACGCCAATGCGGTCGGACCGGCGGGGCTCGGCGCCGAATACGTCCGCTGCACGGTCGGAGCGCCCTGTAACGACGACCTGTTCGGTCGCCTCGAGGCGCACCTCCGGGGCCAGCTCCCCGTGGGAAGTGTGCCGGAGGATGTGGGCCCCTTCGGCCACCGAGACCTGTTCTTCGGCTTGGCGGACATCGTGGCCGACGAAGTCGCGGTCCAGCGCTTGTGCGACGCAGAGACCGACGCCGAGGCCGCCTCGATTCCGCGCCTCGACGACGGGATCGTCTCGGGACTCGTTCGCGCGATCTTTGCTTCGCGTCTCCTCGATCGCCCTGATGCGATCGATGGGTTTAGCATTGCTTCGGGCCCCTCCGACGGGTCGCCTTCAATCGTGGAGACCGTCCGCTGCGCGTTCGACCCGGTGTACGAAGACGTCGAAGCGACGGAGTAGGTTCGGGCTTGGCGTAAGGGTCTTGGCTCGCGAGGGGCTGGGTCCGGACGAGCGGGAGCCTCTGCCGCGGATGCCCCCAACCCTACCCGCGGGCTGGTGACCTTCGACCGCAACAAGACCGGCGGTCCCTGGCGTGGCCGCTGCGCTTAGAGGTCGGCGAGGCTTCCGAGCTTTCGGGTACCCGACGTTCGGGGTCTCCGGATACCGATTTTCGGGGCTGCGGGTTTTCGGGGCTTCTGGAGCTCCGGGCGCCGGGTTTCGTCAGACGAAGCGGTGCGATTGGCGAGGAGTGCGCGTATTTGATGGGTCTAGGGTGACTCAGCGACCCCAAATGCGAGCAAAACTCGCCGATTGCGCTTCTCTGTCGTCGCGCCAGGCTGGGGTCTCCGAATCGGGGGCTCGGGGCTCGCAGTTCTGCCGAAAAGGGCGGCTTCCCTGGCTCCTTCCAGCGTGCCCTCGTACTGGGGCCGGTCAATGGCCTCGCCCCCCGCGCTGCCGGGTCTCCGGCTTTCCGGGTCTCCGTGCTTCTGGACCTCCGTGCTTCTGGACCTCCGTGCTTCTGGACCTCCGTGCTTCTGGACCTCCGGGGCCGCCGGCCCCCCTAGGCAACCGGGAGCCGGCGACGGCGGCTGCCTGGCGAGCTAGCGCCGGGCGAGTTTGAAGAGGATGGCGACGATGTGGTCGATACGGTCCGCTTCGGCGTCGACCGCGGCGGCGTCGAGATGGCCGACGGCGGCGGCGAGGCGCAGGGCCATGATGGCTTCGCGGCCGGACGCCATCGCAATGTCGAGCATGGCGCCGCGCTTGCGACCGCGGGCCTGGACGCCTTCGGCCGCGTTGAGGCCCACGCTCATCGCGGCGCGCCGCAGTTGGTTGGACAGTTCGCGGTCTTGCCGTTTCAGGCGCTCGGCCAGCGCGTGGACGCGCGCGGCCATCGCCACGATGTCATCGAGCACCCGCAGCGGCACGTACCGACTCGCCGCCGCCGTCGGCCCCGCCGCGGGCGCCGTCGTCGTCGCCGCCCCTACTGCGGTCGCCTCATTCACCCCTCGACCCGATTCGCTCAAGCCGCGTTCCAAAATCTCATTCAAGCTCATGTGAGCCTCCTTTCGAGGCTTACCCCCCGGTCTCGCGCGCAGGGTCGGTCAAGGGCGAAGCCGCGCGAAGCGCGGGCGAGCTCGCGAGCCCCTTGACGGACCCGAGCACGAGGGCACGCTTGAAAAGCCGAGGAGAGCTCCCCCCTTGCCCGAGTCGACCACCGGGCCACCGGGCCACCGGGTCTCCGGGTCTCCGGGTCTCCGGCCTCCGGCCTCCGGCCCTCCGGGTCTCCGGGTCTCCGGGTCTCCGGGTCTCCGGGTCTCCGGCCTCCGGCCTCCGGCCCTCCGGGTCTCCGGGTCTCCGGCCTCCGGCCTCCGGGTCTCCGGGTCTCCGGCCTCCGGGTCGACCCCTCAGTGCCCTGCATCCAGGGCCTCGCCGCGCCTCCGTCAGCGATTCGACAGGCGGATCTGGAAGGTGGTGCGTTCGCCCTCGCCCAGGCGTTGCCGGAGAAGCATGCCGCCGCACGTCTGCTGCAAGTCGGGCCGGAGGGGCGGGTCGAACCGCACGGTGGTGATGGCGCGCGATGCCCCCGTAACGACCGTGACGGTGGAGGCGATCGTCACGCGAGGCTCGTCGGCGGCGGCTCGGCCCAGCGCGCCTCGAAGGCACCCGAGCATGGTCGCTCTCGCCTCTCCCACCGTGAGCGCAGGGCGCGTCGGCGGACGCGAGACCGACGAGGTAGGCGTCGGCCCGCCGACCTCGGCCGCGTCAGACCCCTCGAGGCGGTCTCCTGACCGCGCCGAAAACGCTCCGCGACTCGGACCCACCAGCATGACGGGAGGGCGCGCAGGCGCCTGCGTGGATGCAACTTCGACCTCCCCGCGGGTGACGTCGACCGATACCCGGTCTTCGTCGCGGACCACCGCGAACGACGTCCCGTGAACGGCGACCCGAGTCGCCCCGGCGACCACCACGAAGGCCTCTTTCACGACCCGGTCGGGAACGACCTCGACGTCGACCCGTCCGCGGTGGAGTCGGATCACGTGCGGTACGGCGACGGTGTCGATGGCGGCGGCGCTCCCGCGGGCGAGGGTCCATCCGAGCGTTCCCGGAAGGCCGAAGCGCACCGGCGTGGCGTCGGCGACGACTTCCGTGCCGGGCGCGAGCGACGCGACCGCGATCGCTGGCCCTCCGAGCACATCGACCCGAGGCTGAGCCGCCACGTCCAACGGCGCCCGGGCGGGTCGCGCCTCGTCCGACGACGACGCCGGGTCGGGGGCGACGCTCAAAGGCGCCGCGGCCGGCGCCGTCGCGTGGTCGTTGGCCACCATGGACCGCGAAGGCGCATCGGTCGGCGCGAGTTTGTACCCGGCCAGCGCCGCCCCCGCCGCCAACGCGAGCGCCGCCCAGCGTCGATGGCTTCCTCGTCGTTGGCTCGCCCCGTCCGGCTCATGCCCGAGGGAACCGATTCGTTCCGCGGTCCGCGCCGGCAACTCCTCGGCGATGGCATCCGCTCGGGGCGGCGCGTCGCCGTGAGCGCGCTCTGGCCCGGCTTCGCGCTGTCGGCTCGGTCCGCCCGGGACCTCGTTCCCCGTCACCGCCGCGACGAGGCGGCGCTCGAGTCGAGGCCAATCCAAGTCGGGTGGCTCCGCGTCGCGAAGCGCCACCGTCATCAACCGCAACGAGCGCGCCTCTGAGTCGCTCAACTCGAGGTCGACCTGCACGCCGCCCTCAGGGGGATCATCGTTCGCTTCGTTCACTCGGACTCCTCTGCCGGCCCATCGGCCTGGCCACGGCGTCGCCGCTGGCCGAGCGTCGCTACGTTGTGGAGGGACGGCTCCTGCCGCATCAGCTCCGCGAGCTCCTTGCGCGCGTAGAACAGGCGGGTGCGCACGGTGAGCACCGGGCAGTCCACGACCTCGGCGATTTCGACCGGAGGCATGCCCTCGAGATCGTGGAGCACGAACACGGTCCGCTTCTTTTCGCTCAAGCGATCGAGGAGGCGCCGAAACGCTTCGATCCGTCGGCGACGGTCGAGGTCTTGGTCGGGGGAAGGGTCGTCCGAGGGCTCGGGGGGCGCCGACTCCTCGTCGGCATATTTCGGTCGGCTACGCGCCCGCCGGCGCGCCATCAGCACGACGTTTACCGTCACTCGATGCAACCACGTCGTGAACTTCGACTGACCTCGAAAGTCGGGAAGGCTGCGATGGACCTGGAGAAAGACGTCCTGAACGATGTCTTCCAGGTCGGCGTGGGGCCCAACCATCCGGTACGCCACGCCCGTGACCAGCGAGCGATGGGCGCGAAACAGCTCGGTAAAGGCCTCGACGTCGCCCGCTTGGGCTCGGGCTACGACATCGTCCAAGTCGGCCGGCATCAGAGCCTTGGCGTGCGCGGGCTGGGCCACACCCGTCCGATGCCTCCGCGGACGGGTTCATTCACCGGAGGTTTTCGCCGATGCCGCCGCGGCGGGTCAGGACGCCGCCGGGGTCTCTTCGCCTTCGGCTTCGGCCTTGGGTTTCGGAGGGTTCTGTTTCGGCACGTCGAAGAGCACGTCGAGCGTGACTGGATCCTTTTTCTTCTGCTCGAGGATGCGGTTCACCGCGCGAAGGATGCGGGTACGCATCGGCCCGGAGACGCGCTTGCCCTCGAGCGCGGCCCCCAACCCCACCGCCGTCACCGGCCGCCCCGAGCGAGGCTTTCCGAGACCCTCGGGGAGCTTGCCGTCGTCGGACTTGCGCGCCTTGGCTTGGGCCAGCTTGATCCGCCGGTCCTCGCTCCGGAGCTTCTCCAGATGCTTGGAGGCGATGAGCAACCGGCGCTGGTCGATCCCTTGGTCGGCGAGAAACGTCTTGAGCTTGGTCATGGCGAGCCTTTGAAACGGCCGCGGGTCTTAACACAAGGGTCCAGGGCCGGGAAACCCGCATCTCGGTTGACGACGATGGGGGCTGCCCCCCAGCATCCGGCGATGGCGCAGGAGCTGATGTCGCGGTTGGACGAGACGTGCGCGGTCGTGCGACGCCGCGCAGGCCTAGCGGACGACGAGGCGCCACGGGTGGGGGTGGTGCTCGGCTCGGGCCTCGGCGCGTTTGCGGACACCCTCGACGACACCGTCGCCATTCCCTTCTCGGAGCTACCCCACTTCGCGCCCACGACGGTGGTCGGCCATCAGGGCAAGCTGTGTGTCGGAACGCTCGGCGGTCACCGGATCGCCGTACTTCAGGGACGGGCCCACGTTTACGAGGGCCACGATCTCGACCGCGTGGTCTACGGGGTGCGCACCCTCGCCCGCCTCGGGTGTCCCTTCGTCGTGCTGACCAACGCGGCTGGCGGTGTCCGCAACACCTTTCAGCCCGGGTCGCTGATGCTCATCAGCGACCACCTCAACCTCTCGGGTCGCAACCCGCTGGTCGGCCCCAATCACGATGACCTCGGGCCACGTTTTCCCGACCTCACCCGAGCCTACGACCCCTGGTTGAACAACGAGGCGAGAGAGGCCGCGGCGGCGACGGGGGTTCGGCTCGACGAAGGGGTCTACGCCGCGATGCTCGGCCCCTCCTACGAGACCCCGGCCGAAATTCGAATGTTACGCGGGCTCGGCGCCGATGCGGTCGGGATGAGCACGGTTCCCGAAGTCATCGCGCTGCGTCACGCGGGCGTCCGCGTGGCGGCGATCTCGTGCATCACCAACCTGGCGGCCGGCATGAGCGCCGCGCCGCTGAGCCACGACGAAGTCGCCGACACGGCGCGCAAGGTGGAGACCTCGTTCATCGCCCTGCTCCGGGAATGGATCGCCCGCATCGCCGACCACCGCTAGCGCGTTGGAGCTCGAGATGGTCGCCGCCGCGCGTTCTGATCGATCAATCGTCCGCGGCGGGGTCGAGTTGGCTCATGATGCCGGCCAGCGCGTCGCGGGTCCGCTTCAGCGCCTCTTCGTCGCGGCGCCGCGCCCCCTCGAGCGCTTCGAGGCGTTCTCTCGCCTGCTGCAGCGCCGCATCCGTTTCCTCCTGCGCCGCGCGCGCCCGCTCGGTTTCGCTTCGCTGCCCTGCGAGCGCTTCGTCGCTCTGCGTTCGCAACGCCGTGAGCTCGTTCTGGATGGCTTCCCTCGTCTGCACCGCGGCGTCGAGGTCACGACGCGCCTCCACGAGGAGGCGCTCCTGCGCATCGCGCTCTTCCTCTAGCGCCTTGGCCTCCGCCGCGAGCGATTGGCGCTCAGTGCGCCATCGCTCCGCCTCACCCGCACGCTCGCGAAGCGATGCGTCGCGCGCCGCGAGTTGCGTGGCGAACTCGTCTCGCTCCGCCTGAAGCTTACGGATCGTCTCCTCGAGGGTGGTCACCTCGGCGCGCTTGGCCTTCATCTCCGCGTCGCGTTCGGACAGCTTCGCCGCTAGCTCTTCCCGTGCCCGCACGACCGCATCTTTTTCGGCCTGGAGTTCGGCCTGGCGCGCGTGCGCGCCTTCGAGCTCCACGTGGGCCCGCGCGAGCGCCGCGGTGTGCCCCTCCTCGGCCTCGGCGCGCTGTCGCGCGGCGTCTTCCGCCGCCTGTCGTGCGCCCTCGGCCCGGGCCTGAGCGAGCCCATCCTCGTGGTCCCGGCCCGCGCGTTCTGCCGCCTCGAGAGCCTCGGCCTGCGTGGCCAAGGCTTCCTCGAGCGTCTTCTTCTGCGCCTCCAGCGCCGCGGTACGCTCGTCCTCGAGGGCGTGGAGCGCCGTGGCGTGCGCGGCGTCACGGGCTTCGAGCGCTTCGGTGTGCCGTGCACGGAGGGCGTCGACTTCGGCCTCGTGCGCGTGGGTGACCCGCCCGAGGTCGGCTCGATGCTCGTCTGCGGCGCGCTTCAGCGCCGTTTCGTGTTCGTTTTGGAGCGCGTCGAGGGCCGCATGGTGGGTGCGGCCGAGCTCGTCGAGGGTGGCCTCGTGGACCCGCGACAGCTCATCCTTGGCGTCGGCGAGTTGGCCGAGGTGGGCGCCCTCGCGTTGCCCGAGCTCGCGCCGCAGCCGCTCCTCCTGCGCGCGCATCGCTTCGTCGTGCCCTCGGTTCGCCGCATCGAGTTCGTCGCGATGACGGTCTTGCAGTTTGCGGACTTCCCGCGCCCGCTCGTTGAGCTGCTCTGCGATCTTTCGCGCGCCCGACTTGAAGTCGCCGGCGCGTTGGTCCGCCATCGCGCGTTCGGCTTCGGCGGCTTTGCGCTTCGCTTCTGCCTCCGCGAACGCGTCCGCCATCTCGTCGGCCCGCCGAGCGGCCTCCGCCGCGTCGTTCCGTTCGGCCTCGAGCGCGTCTTCGAGGGTCGCGATTCGTTCTTCGAGGTCGAAACGAACGGCTTCACGTTCCGCCTCGGCCGAGCTCGAGGCCGCGAGGGCACGTTCCTGTGCCTCGAGCTTTTCCTGGCTCTCGAGGGCTCGTCGCTCCGCCTCCGACGCCCGTCGCTGGGCGTCTTCCAACTGATCGAGGGTCGACTTGATCTGGGCGCGAAGCGTGGTGATGACCTGGGCCGCGGTGCTGAGGCTGCGGTCTCCGCCCGCTGAGGTTGGGGGAATGCTGGAACGCCCCACCACGGGCGGAAGGGAGGACCGAGGGGCAGCAGGAGGACGGCTCTGGCGACGCGCACGCTCGGCCAACACGCGCCGCGCTTCCTCGACGATCGAGCGGTCGGTGACCGCCGTCTGCTCGTCGTCGATGATGGGTCGCTCGGCCGTCTGCCGCGCCTCTTCGAGCGGGATCTCCTCCGTGCGCACGGGGCCATCGAAGTCGTCATCGGAGGAAGACGGGTCATCGACGACCACGGCCGCGTCCATGAAGTCGTCTTCGGCGAGCATCTCCGCGTCGTCGGCGCCCAGGTACGGCTCCATCACCGACACGACCGCGTCGACCTCGATCGGCTTGTGCAGGTAGTGCTCGGCGCGCGTCGGCAGGCGTCGATGCTGCTCGAACGTCTCCTCGCTCGAATGACGCGACATTAAAATGAGTGGCACCGTCCGGAGATTGACGTCCTTTTTGAGCTTGTTGCAGATCGAGAACCCATTGATCCGAGGAAGCTCGACGGCCATCACCACCACCGTCGGCCGCGCCTGGGAGGCTGCCTCGAGACCACTCGGACCGTCGAGACACACCCGGACGTCGCATCCGCGCGGCGCCAGGGCGGCCCGCAACTCGGCGGCGAAGTCTTGGTCGTTGTCCAGGATGAGGACGGTGGTCATGAGGCCGAGGTTGGGGCATTCACCGAACGCGGCCCCGACAGAGATGAGACGCTAGCCGTTTCGACGGCGGGGGGACAAGCGCGTCGCCGCGCCCCCAACCTGGACACACCCGATGTGTGAACGATGGTTGGCACTTCATCGCCAACCCCTGATCGCCATTGCTGGCCCGCCTCGTGCTAGCGGACGGCGTGATGAACACACTCGCGGGCGTCGCCCGAAATTCAGGATGGGTCCTTTGCGCGATGCTCGGGGCCTGCGCGGAGCCCACCAACGAAATCGAAGAGGGGACGCCCATCCCCGACGCATCGGTTCTCTCCTGCGGCGACAGTCTCGTGGGCGCCGAGTTTGCCGACCCATCAGGCACCTTGCAGGGCGTCACGGTGACGGTGGGCGCGGGTGACACCACCATCGAGGGCACGGTCCTCTGGCAAGTGTCGTGTCCTCGGCAAGAGGCGGTCGACGTAGGGGCGGAGACGGAATTCCAGACCGAGCAAATTACCGTTCATCGGGATGAGGCCATGCAGGTCGGCGAAGAGATCGCCCGTGTCGCCCGGGCCGCCTCGGACGTTCTCTCTTGCACGAGACAGCCCGGGGTCAGCGAGCAGGGCGCGTTCGGCCCGGTGTCGTTCCCCTCCCTGGCCGAGGAATGCACCGAGCACCGAGCCTCGATGCGGGGGGGACCCCTGTTCGTCCACGTGGCCATGTCGGGGGAGGCGATCACCTGCTCCAACCAGCGAACCTCCTTCCGCTTCGTACGTCGCGTGAGCGTCGGTTGCCCCGAGTCGTCCGGAGGGGCGCCTTCGCGATAGCCCGCGCGACGTCAGCGGGCCGACGTCACGCCCCGTTGCGACCGAGTCGCCGCCGTGGGGGCGCGCGCCGGGGGACAAGCGCGTCGGGCGCGTTCGGCCGGGCCTTCTGCGGCCAACCGATGCAGCGTGGCGAAGACCCGCGCTCGGGTGCGACGCCACGCCGGCCCTTCCTCCGGCCGGATGCAGGCGTGACGGGCCGCGAAGGCCGAGAGCGCCAAGGCGTGTTCGGGGGTCGCGACGGCGGCGATGGCCTCGGCCACGGCCAGCCGCGTCTCCGACGTGAGATGAGGGTGATGGAGCGCCGCCACGAGCGCGTCTCCCGCCCGCGCGTCCCCCGCCCGGCGCAATGCAGTGGCCATGGCCGCGACCGGGAGCGCGGAAGGGCGCCAGGGGCTGAGTTGTCGCAGGCCTTCACGCAGCACGCCCAGGCCTGTCCGGCGGGTGGCGAGTCGTTCCGTGATCGCCTCGCGCAGGGTCTCCTGGGCGGCCGTCCGCGGGACGAGCGCCGCCAGCTCGACGAGGGCGGCGGTCGCGGCGTCGCCGTCGATCGCGTCGAGGTCATCGATCAATTCCAGCTGAATCGGGAGGTGGAGCGGGTCGCTGAATCGCAGCGCGAGCGTGAGCTGATCGACGAGTGATGGCTTCGGCTCGGGCTTTCTCGCGACCCGGGTTTCCGCTTGCACGAGACACGCCCGTACGGAGAGGCCGAGGTCCGCACGCGCGACCACGTTGCCCCGCGCCGCGTCGAGCCACTGGATGCGCCCGGCCGCGTCGCAGACGACCACCTCGCGCGCGTACGCGACGCCGCCCACGTGGGGCGCGTCTGCGGTGCGGACCCAGCGCACGCGGCCCCGGTCGTCGAGCCCCAGCGCGAGCCGATGGTAGAGGAGCGTCGCCCGCGGCTGGCCGGGTGCGTACAAGAGCCGGACGCTGTCGTGACGGATGGTCGTCATCGGAGGGGCTTCGTCGCCCGGGAACAGCCACCGGGGGCGACCCGGGAACCCGCGCGCGGGCGGCGCGACCCGTGTGCCCCCTCCGTCGCGGGCATCGACGATCGCGTCATCGAAGGCGACGGCGTCGTCGTGGCCGAAGTAGAGCTTTCCCGCCGCGATGAAGGCGCGGGTCGTCGGCCGAGAGGAGACGACACGAGCGGTTTCCGTCCCGGCGACGAGGTCGAAGACCAAGACTTGGCGGCCCTCGTAGGGGAGAAACGCAAACTGGTCGAAGACGGCGGGGCTGCCGATACGTGCGTCGTCGAAGATCTGCCTCACGACGCTGCCGCGGCGGTCGATGGCGAGCACGAGGGAGCGTCGGCCGGTCAGCCCCTCGAGACTCGCGACCGTCGTTTCCCCGTCGTCCCCGGCGCCGCGGAGAACGCCGACCGCAGGGCGCCACCAGCGACGGCGTCCGTCGGTGGGGTCGAGGGCGAAGAGATACCCGTCGCCCGCACCCACGAGCACGCTTCCCGACAGCACCGGGCGCCCCTCGAACGGGAAGCTGTACCGCCACCGCCGTCCGCTTTCGACGTCGAGGCCCACGAGCGTGCGGTCATCGACCAAGCCGATCGCGACCGACGGGACGGGAGCCCGGGCCGAAGGGCGCCAGTTGCGCCGAAAGACCTCGAGCTCCTCGCCGCTCTCGTCCGCCCAGGAACGGTCGAAGGGATGGGCCCGCGTCTGTCCGCCCCCACAGCACATCAGGGCCCCTCCGGTGGCGCCGAGAAGAGCGAGGAGCGCCCCTCGTACCGCCGCGCGCCCGAACGGCCGGAACCCGCCTCCCATCGGGGCGTAGCTTGCGGGGGCCCGTTTCACGGGGCAACCCTGCGCTGCGGATCCCCAGTCGCCCGACGCATGGGGTATCGTCCCCAGCCCATGCTTCGGCTCCCGCCGCGCTGCATTTGTCCGAGCCCGAAGGAGACGGGGTGAACGTCGCGCTCCTCTTGAAGAAGTCGCAGATCGAACTCGCCGGCGACAAGCCGAGCGACCGGCTCCACCGGCTGCTCGAGGAAAACGATCCTACGGTCTCCGACGTGCTCGCTTCGCACCAAGAGCACGCGGAGACGGTGGCCGAGGTGAAGGCGGCGCTCCAGGCGGCGGGGGTCTCGGTGACGAGAATTCGAAAGCGACGCCAACCGTTCGACGATCGCGACTTCGATCTGGTGATCACCGTCGGCGGCGATGGCACCCTGCTCGCCGCGTCCCATAGCGTGGGGACGACCCCGGTCCTCGGGGTCAACAGCGCCCCGAGCACGTCCATCGGTTTTTTCTGCGGCGCGCGCAAAGGGACCGCGGCCTCTTCGATTCACGACGCTCTCGCCGGCCGCCTCCGGGCGACATCGCTCACCCGCATGGAGGTGCGGCTCAACGGTGAAGCCGTCTACGCCCGTGTCCTGAACGACTGCTTGTTCTGTCACCAGGTCCCCGCGCAGACGTCGCGCTACATTCTCGAGCATGGGGGTCGGTGCGAGGAGCAACGTTCGAGCGGGTTCTGGGTGGGGCCAGCGGCGGGGTCGACCGCGGCGCAGCGCTCAGCGGGGGGGCGCGTGCTCCCGCTGTCATCGAAGCAGCTGCAGCTCGTCGTGCGCGAGGCGTACCGGCCGTTCGACGAGAAGCAGGAGATGACGCGGATCGTCGCCGCCTCCGGAGCGTCGATCGTCGCGCGGAGCAAGACCCGCAACATGCGTCTTTACGTCGACGGCCCCGACCGCGTGGTCAAAGTGTCGCTCGGGGACGTGATCGAATTCACCCAGAGTCCCGAACCCTTGCGGCTCCTCGGGATCGCGTCGCGGCGTCGCAGTTGGGGGCGGGATCCGAACGGCGCCGACCGGCGTGACCCCTGAGCGCGAGGGGCTTTGGCAGGTCGCCCCAACTTGGGTAAGACCGGCGCGGCCATGAGTGACGATCGCCCGAGCCCGCGCCTCGACAATCCTCTCGCTCCCGCGCCCGACGCGCCCTCCCCGCCGCCGCCGGAGGGCAGTTACGAGGAGACGATCGTCACCGCGACGGCGTTGAGGAAACGTCCCCGTGAGCCGGGCCTGTCGGCATTGATCCGGCAGCACCAGAAGAACCGGATGACGGTGTGGGAGCGGATCGACGTGCTCTCCGACGGGCGCCCGACGGTACTCTTCGAAAACTGGGGGAAGAAGCTCGACGGGGCGTCGCTCGTGACGGCCGTCGTCCAGGTCGACGGCCGTGACGTGGCCCTCTACGGCCACGATTTCACCGTCCGCGCGGGCTCGATGGACGCCACCAATGGGCGAAAGCTCGCACGGCTGTACCAACTCGCCGGCGCGCGCGGCCTGCCGCTGGTGGGCATGAACGATAGCGCGGGCGCTTACGTCCCCGCAGGTGTGGGGGGCCTCGACGGGTACGCCGAGGCGTTTACCGCCCTCCGGAAACTCAGCGGCGTCGTCCCGAGCATCATGTGCATGTTCGGCTTCAACGCGGGCGGGGGCTCGTACCTGCCCCGCCAGGGAAGCTTCGTCATTCAACCCGCAGAGACCTTCTTCGGCCTCACCGGCCCGGGCGTCGTCAAGTCGGTCCTCGGCGAGGACGTCACCGCCGACGAACTCGGCGGGCCCCGTGTCCACGGGCAGAGCGGCGTCAGCGACTTCACCGTCGACGACGAAGTGCAAGCGCTGCGGACCGTGCGCCGTCTGCTCGGTTACCTCCCCGACGACAATCGCTCGGCGGCACCGTACCGGCCGACGAGCGATCCGCTCGACCGTGAGACGAGCGAGCTCGACACGTTGCTGCGCAAGGCCTTCGACAGCCCGACTGGCTTCAACACGCCCTTCGACGTACGCATCATCGTCCAACAGCTCTGCGACCACGGGGACTACTTCGAAGTGCAGCCGCGGCGAGCGCAGAACACCGTCACCGCATTCGGCCGGATCGGCGGGCACGTCGTGGGGTTCGTCGCCAACAACAGCGCCGTCGCCTCCGGGCAAATCGACGTCGACGCAGCCCTCAAGAACGCGCGCTTCATCCGGTTCTGCAATCTCTACAACATTCCGCTGATCTTCATGGAGGACACCACCGGGTTCCTCCCCGGCCGGGAGCAGGAGATGCGGGGCATCGTACACGCGGGGCGCGCCATGCTCGACGCGATCATCGACGTGCGGACGCCTCGCATTCTCTTGCTCATTCGCAATGCCTTTGGCGGGGCCTACGCTTCGTTCAACAACTACCCCACCGGAGCGGACGTCGTGCTCGCGTTGCCGACGACGAGGGTCGCGGTCATGGGGCCCGCGGGAAAGGAGTTCGTCTACAAGCGCGAGCTCCGCGCGTTACGCGGTGACGTCGGGCGACGTACCGAGGCCTTGGGGCTCGAGCGAATTGCCGCGGGAAGCGCGGAGGACGACGCGCGGCGGGATGCCAAGGCCGAAGTCGAGGCGTGGCTCAAAGCCGAGGAGGAAAAGCTCAACTGGCGGTACGAACGTGAGCTCATGAATCCGCGGGAGGCGCTCAGCCTGGGTTCGATCTCTCGCCTCGTCATGCCCACGGAGCTGCGCCGCGAGCTCGCCCACGAGATCGATTTTCTGATGCGCCATTACACGCCGACGCCGTTCGTCGGTCCGCAGCGCGAGTTTCATTGAGGGTCGCCCGATGAAGAAGAATCGACTCGTACACGCCAATCGACGACTCGGCGACGCGTCGTCCGATTGGGTCCGAAGCTTCAATTGCGAAGACGTGAAGCCCCTCATCGTGTGTCGGGGGCCGATTCGCCAGGAGGCGCTCGATGTCTTTCACGAAATGGGAATGACACGGGTGGGCATTCTCCTCAGCGAGAAGGACTCCATCGTCTATCCGGGCGCGCTCGCTCCCGAGGTACGAGGGCTGCCGCCGGGGCGGGTGCACATGGTGGAGGACTACACCGGCGCCACCAAAGAGGCGCGCGACCTCCGCATGGCCGAAATCGTCGGGATTTGTCGCGAACACGGCTACGACACGGTGTTTGCGGGATACGGCTTCATGTCGGAAGACAGCCGTTTCGTCGCGTACCTCGAAGATGCGGGTCTCACCTTCATGGGACCGGGGTCGGCGACGCAGCGGGCGGCCGGCATGAAGGACGAGGCGAAGCGCACGGCCCAGGCGGAGCGGGTCAGCGTGACCCCGGGGGTCGACGACCTCACCACGAGGTTGTTGCTTCACCACCATCCCGACCGGGACGCGCTGGACGCGTTGGTTGCGGGTCACGAGCTCGACGTCGACGGGGCGGCTCGGGACCACGAGGACCTCCACGCCTATGCCGACGCGGTGCTCCGCAGCTCGCTCCGCCGGGGCATCGATCTGTTCACCATCGACGAGCTCGCGGCTCAGGTCGAGCGCGAGGTGCGGCGGTTGTTCGAAGCGCACCCGGGGCGCCGCATTCGGCTGAAGGCGATCGGGGGCGGAGGCGGGAAAGGCCAGCGAATCCTCTCGGCTCCCGCCTCGCCGAAGGAGGCGGCCGCGGCGGCCCAGGCGGCGCCCGCGCTCGCGCGTGAAGTCCTGGCCGAAGTGAAGGCGACGGGGGTCGGCGACGATAAGAACATGCTCCTCGAGCTGAACATCGAGCAGACCCGCCACAACGAGATCCAGCTCCTCGGCAACGGTACGTGGTGCGTGGCGCTGGGAGGCCGCGATTGCTCGCTGCAGATGCACGAACAGAAGCTGCTGGAAGTCTCGGTCACCCGCGAAGAACTGGAACGCGCCGAGACCGCGGCCGAGGCGGCGGGCCGGACCGCGGAGGCGAGTTCGCTGCGTCAGGATCGCGAGACCCTCGCCCGCATGGAAGACGAGGGAAGGCGGTTCGGGCGCGCGGTGGGCCTCGACTCGGCCAGTACCTTCGAGTGCATCGTCGAGGGCGATCGTCACTACTTCATGGAGGTCAACACCCGCATTCAAGTCGAGCATCGGGTGAGCGAACTCTGCTACGGCCTCCGCTTCGAGAATCCGGCCGCGCCGGACGACCATTTCGTGGTGACGTCGCTCGTCGAGGCGATGGCCCTTTGCGCGCGGCACAAGGACCGACTCCCCGAGCCCCACCTCGTTCCCCGCGAAGGGGCGGCGCTCGAAGCCCGTCTCAATGCGACGAACGATGCGCTGCAGCCGCATGCGGGCGGGCGCATTCGGGCCTGGTCGCCCCCGCTCCCGTACGAGGTCCGCGATGCGCAGGGGATCTGCGCGCCGAATCCTGATACCGGGCGCTTCATGCACTACGTGGTCGCGGGTGCGTACGACAGCAACATCGCGCTTCTCGTCACCTCGGGCAACGATCGTCGGGAGAGCTTTACCCGCCTCCGCGAAGTGCTGCGGGCGACCAAGCTCCGCGGGTCAGACCTCGCGACCAACCTCCACTTTCACTACGGCCTCACCAGCTGGTTGCTCGGCTGGAACGTATGGGCGAAACCGACGACCCGGTTCGTGGTTCCCTATCTGACGCAGGTGGGACGACTGGCCGAGGCGGCGCAGGACCTCGACGTCGACCACGCCCTCGCCCGATTGCAGCGAGACGCCGAGGCCAAAGCGCGTCGCGACGGGGCCCGAGCTGAGCGCACCGCGGCGATCGCCAACGCCTTTCGGTCGAAGTCCACGCTGATCGGGAGGCCCCTGCGCGCCTTGTTCTCGAGCCCTCATGTCCACTGCGGGTGGCTCGCGACGTTTCGTGACCGCTTCGACGTGCGCGACGGGCGTCTCCGCTGGCGGAGCAATCCGCTTCGGCTGCTCTGCGACACCTACCGCTACCTGAACATGGAGCGATGGCCGGGGGCCCCCGCGGCGTACGTGATCTGGGACCACGACCAGGAGCTGCTCGACACCGGGTTGGCGTTCTACGAGGCGCTCGCCTCGCGGATGAGTCATCCGGGTTGGCCGGCCCTGACCGCGGCATTGGCGGCGCCCATGCCCCCGGCTGGTTTCGACGCCACGCTATGGGCCGCGGTGCAAGCGGCACACGAAGGCCATCAGTTCGGGCTCGATGCCCTCGGCCTGGCGGCGATGGCGGGATGCGACACCGACTTTTTCGCGCTCCGGGTAGACGACGACCTCTCTTGCATCATCCCCGAGAACCTTCTCGACCCCGACCTCCAAGCGCGCATGCTCAAGGTGTTGGCCCCGCCCCCTACGGCCGGCGCCAACGAGGTCGTCGCCGCGACCGGCGGCATGTTTTACGCTCAGGAGGCGCCGGGAAAACCGCCCTTCATCGACGTCGGCATGCACTTCGACGCGGGTCAGCCGCTGTACATCATCGAGGTGATGAAGATGTTCAATCGCATCGCCGCGCCGTTCGCGGGAACCATCGACGAGGTGCTGATTCCGGGCGGCGAGGGCGTCATCGTCAAGAAGGGCCAGCCTCTCTTTCGCGTCACCCCCGACGAACGCATCGCGACGGTCGACCCCGCTGAAATCGCCCGCGCTCGCCGCGCCCGCACCGACCGTTACCTCGAAGCGCTGCGGCCAGTGCCTTCAGCGACGTAGCCTCCGGCCGGTGCTGGCCGGCCGCCGGTGCTGGCCGGCCCCGGTGCTGGCCGGCCCCGGTGCTGGCCGGCCGGTGCTGGCCGGCCCCGGTGCTGGCCGGCCGGTGCTGGCCGGCTGGGGTACCGTCGCGTGGCGCAAAGAAATCAGAGACCCGGGGGTCCCGCCATCTGGGCGAGGGTATCGAGGGTCTTTTTCGGTAGGTCGAGCACGAGGTGGAGCTGCCCGTCCTTGGCCCCGAGGCTCATCGCGACGCCGTCGGGCGTCGGGGGAACTTCGGGGGCTTGGCCGGCCCCTCCCGACGGCGCGAACGCGCCCATGACCGAACCGGCGACCACCCCCAGGTCAGCCCAGGCGAACATGAACGTTCCCGGCGCCTTGTGACCAAGGGCGCGCACGACGGCGGGTGACTTCTCGAACCCGCCCGGGACCGTACCCCCGAGCCATGCCTCAGCCACCTTCTTCGCATTGTCGCCGTAGGACATGATCTGAAGGTCTTTCCCGACGATGATGTGTTGCTCCCCGAGCGCGCCGAACATCGACGCCATGACGGGGTCTTTCGCCGCATCGCCCTTGGTTTTGACCACCGTCGCTTTGGCCCCATCGATTTCGTACGCGTCGGGCTGAACCTCGAAACTCACCCCCAGCGCCGCCATCTTGTCCTTGAAGGACGTCTTCTCGTACATCGCCAAAGCCGCCTTCTGATAGTTCAGCACGGTCTCCTGGTCGGTGATGCCCGTAATCGCCGTCATCACCCGTCCCTCGACCCCCGGGACTTCCGTCAGGGCGTAGGCGATCTCCCCGGTGCTCGCTTTCCAGTACGCCTTCGTCGTTTCGAGGAGCTCGGGATCGTCGTCCCCGAGCGAGAGCCGCAGGGACCAAGCGAAGATCTTCTCCGCCAGCCCCCCGAGCTCGGGCTCCATGGCGATGACCGCGCCCGCTTTGGTGGCGGCGGGAAGTTTGGCGAGGTAGCTCATCGTCTTGGCCTTGAGGCCCTTGATGCCGCCCTCGAAATCGCTGCCCCCGATGGGATTCACGATAAAGTGCGCGGTGCTGCCTCCGTCGACGGCGTCGAGGGTCAGGGCGACGGTGTCGATCTCGCCAACGATGGCCTTGAACCCTTCCGCCATTTCGGCCATCTGCCCGGCGCCCATGCCCGAAGCCTCCTTCGGGGTCTTCGCGATTTCATCGAAGGCTTGGGTCAGCTCTTTTTTGTAGAGGGTCGAGGCGTTCTTCACGCTCAGGATCGCGGTGGCGCCGCTGCCCGCGACTTCCGCGGCCGTCACCTTCTCGAGAAACGCGCGATGCGTGCCGAACGCCTCCTTCGCGCGGGAAAAGACGGCGTAGTTCTCGAGTGTGTTGACGTAGACTTTTTTCCCCGAGGGCCCGGGGTAGCTGTAGGCGTTTCCCTCGTCGTCGGCCTTCTTGGTCTCGGGGAGCACCGCTTCCACCGCCGCCTTGTCGCCCACCTCGATGGCGAGGATGAGCGCGCCATCCTGCTCTTTTTCGGGGTCACCGAGAAGAAACCGCATGGGCTTTTGGGCATCGAGCTTCGGCAGGCCGAGCATGGTTTGGAGCTGGCCCGTGATCGCGGAGGGATCGGGAACGCCGCCGAGGTTTTTCGTCGCCTCGGCCAGGCTCTTGGCCCCTCCGAAGGCGAGCACCCCCGCGGGGGCCTCGAGTTTGGCGACGGGGACGGCGGCGGCCGGCTCCTTCTCGGGCGTGACCTCGACCTTGGTTTCTTCGGGTTTCTTCTCGTCGTCCTTGCAGCCCCCGAGGGCGACGAGGCCGCAGAGAAGCAGCATCCATGACCTGCTCGTCCAATTCATGCCGCGCTTGTACCAGAGTCTGGTGAGCCCCTCGACCGGGACGGGTCGTGGGCGGCGTCATCCGGGCCCGGCGAGGGAAGGGCTCGAGGGGCGGTAAAGATCGGAAGCCCGCACGTCAGGCAGTAGCGGGGTTGGGCGCCGTGCACGGGGATGCGGGGGGAGAGCCCACATCGCGGGCAGCGAAACGCCCCGTACCGAAGTCGGGCCACGGCGGTGGCGAGCGCGCAGCCGACCAAGGCGATCGGGATCACCACCGTCCCCAACAGGGGCCACAGCAGGGCGACGATGGCCGTCGCGGACGTGAGGAACAGGGCGACACCGCGCAGTCGCCAAAAGCGCCGCCACTGGTCGGCCCAGTCGGTGCGGGTGAGCTGGGAAACGGGCGCCTCGCCGAAGGCTTCGACGTCGTTCGTCCCGTGAAGCCATCGCTGAAGCGCATGCAGCACCGGTGGATCGTGCCCCAACCACGCGCGAGAGAAGAGGGGGATCCCTCCCCTACGGCCTCGTTCATCGGTGTAGGTCAGGGTCACATCGGTCCGCTCCGGACGGTAGGACATCGGTTCGCCGCGGCTTGCCTGCTCGGCGTGCCGCATCGCGAGGACTTCCTGGAGCGCTTGCTTGGCCACGAAGTGAAGGCCCTCAGGCTCGCGTACCAGCACGCCCGAATCGAGCAAAAACACGCCGTAGGCTTTCGTTTCGGTCTGTCGAGGGTGGAACCGGGCTACCCGCACCACGGGCGAAAACGCCCACACGGACGCAGCGACCGCGTACGCCAAGCTCACGGCGAGACCGACGAGCGCACCGACGGCGCCCGTGCTCGCGACCGCGATGCCGATGCCGGTCAGCCCCACGAGCAGCGCGAGCATCCAACGCAGCACCGCCTGCCACAGCAGGCGCGCCAGCACCGGCGCCTCGGTCCGGGCGGGAAAAAAAGTGAAGTCTTGGTGCGGTCCGCGGGGATGCGCGTCGACGGCGGCGAGCGCGTCCTGCGCGGCGGTCGGGAGTTGCGCCACGTCGGCCCTGCGCAACACCCGCGGCGAGGGTGTCGTCGTCGTGCGTTGGAGGCGGTAGGTCAATTCACTTGGCGGTCGCGCCCCTCCCAGTAGGGCGCCCGCAGCTTGAACTTTTGCAGCTTCCCGGTCGCGGTACGGTCGAGCTGGTCGCGGAACGCTACGCGCTTCGGGCACTTGTAGCCCGCGAGATGCTCGTGGGCGAAGGCGATGACCGCCGCTTCGTCGAGGGATGAACCCTCCTGTTTGACCACCAGCGCGGCGACCGCTTCACCCCACTTTTCGTCCGGGATGCCAATGACCGCGACTTCGACCACCTCCGGATGCTTGAAGATCGCGTCTTCGACTTCGATGGAGCTGACGTTCTCTCCGCCCGAGATGATGACGTCTTTCTTGCGATCGGTGATGACGGCGTAGTGCTCGGCGTCCAGACGTCCCCCATCCCCAGTGTGAAAGTAGCCGTCGCGGATGGCGCTCGCCGTCGCTTCGGGCTGGTTCCAGTAGCCCGCCATCACCATGTTGGCGCGCGCG
Organism: Myxococcota bacterium; assembly: GCA_039027095.1. Lineage (GTDB taxonomy): Bacteria > Myxococcota_A > Polyangia > Polyangiales > Polyangiaceae > JAPYTK01. Next base: position 44,586 of record JBCCLB010000014.1, on the reverse strand, counting down.
GCGAGTTCACCCTCGTCGGTCGTCCGCAGGGTGCACCCGAGGACCGGCGCCCCGGCCCGGCTGAGCTTTTCGGCGCGCTCCGACGGTTCCAGGGCATCGTATTCGGCCCGCGTCCGATTCATCGTCAGAAGCGGCGAGGTTTCGGTGAGACCATAGATTTGAATGAACTCCCACCCCAACTCGCGCTCGCAGCGCTCGATGGTCTGTGTCGGCGGCGGGGCTCCCGCGACGACGATGCGGGTACGCCCGTGACCGGGGATGGGGCCTTCCCACGCGGCGGCCGCGTCGAGAACGCGCCCCAACACCACCGGGGCGCCACACATGAGGCTCACGCCGTGCGTTTCGACCCGGCGCAAAATCTCCGCTCCGTCCACCTTCCGTTGAATGATGTGGCGACCGCCCATACCCGTGACCGCATAGGGTAGACCCCAACCGTTGGCGTGAAACTGAGGCAGGGTATGGAGGTAAACGTCACGGTCTGTAATGCCGAGCTGCCACCCGAACACGGCGGCATTGGTCCAGAGGTTTCGGTGCGTTAGCTGCACGCCTTTGGGACGCGCCGTGGTGCCGGAGGTGTAGTTGATCGTCGCCGTGGCCCCTTCGTCGGGCGTCCACGGAACAGGGGCGACATCGCCCTTCATCACGATGTCGTCGGTTTCGCGGCCGATGATGAGCTTTCGGGGCGCGTGGACGGAATCGAGGGCTTCCTCCAGCTCGGGATCCACGAGCAGCAGGCGCGCGCCGCTGTGCGTGACGATGAATTGAATCTCCTCGGCCACCAACCGGTAATTGATGGGTACCAGGATGCGACCCGAGCCAGAGACGCCGAAGAGCGCGGTGAGGAGACGGGCCGAGTTGTGGCTCACCATCGCGACGCGCTCGCCAACGCCGATGTCCATGGCGTCGAGGCCGGCGGCGAAGGCCCGGGCGCGGGCGGCCATCTCCCGGTACGTCAGCTGCCCCCACGACGCGGCGGGTTGGTCGGGCTCATCGACGACGGCGATGCGATCGGGGTAGACGCGTTCGGCGCGGTGGAGAAAGTCGTTGATGGTGAGCGGGACGAGCATCATCGGATGCTACCGCAGCTCTCGTCGAAACACCTCGCTGTGAAGCTTGACCGCCCCGTCGCGCACCTCCCCGGTCAGGACGAGTTCCGAGAGTGGGCCCCCCGGTACCGGATAGCCGCGGGCGATGATCTCGAAGTGCGCGGCGTCAGGCCTCGAGACTTCGTATTGGTAGAACTGGGGGCGGCCGTGGGGGTGAAAGCCGTTGCAGGACCACGCCTCGGTGTCGTAACTCGCCTCCGGCGCGACGTGGCCGCGGGTGCCTTCGGCGAGCGACGCGAGATCGACAGGCACGGGGGGCGAGGGCGGGCAGAGAACCCCGTTGCGCTCATGCGCTTGGGCCATGCCGACCATCATGATCCGCATGTCGTTGCGGGCGGCCGTTTCCCGCGTTTCGGCGAGGTACGCGGCCAGCTCTCGCTGCGCCAGGCTCTTGCACCGAGGGTTGCTCGTGTCGTCCTTCAGGGCCTCGAGGACCCGGACGGTCGTCTCGGCGCGCCCACCCGCCCCGGGCCCGACCCGTTGGGCGACGGCTTGCATGTAGCTCCCGCAGGCATACTGGAGCTCGGCCTTCTCGGTCTCCGACAGGGGGGCGACGCCGGCGGGCGGCCCGTCGGTGACCAGGGTCAGCTTTGCCGACGGGGCAGCCGGCGACGATGAGGGGGCTGGAGGGTCGGGCGTTTCTGTCGACGACGATGAGGTGACGCCGGGAGGGGCCGTGGAAGCGGCGCCGTCGGGCGGGGGGGGCGACGGTTTGTTGGCATCGACCGCGTTGGTGCCGCACGCGAGCAGGCTCGCGGCCGAGAGGATGAGGGCCGAGGAGACGAGACGGTGAGGATGGCAAGGTGCGAGCGGAGGCGACATCGTGGCCACGCTGACACGACCGGGTACGAGCAGCCACAGCCCCGGGGCGGGCGCCCGTCGAGCCTCGGTCCAAGTAGCCGAATTCAATCGCCGATGGTGTTTGGATCGTGGTTTGCGACGACGGAGGAGGACCGCGCAAGCCGCGCGAGTCGACGCTCCCCGAAGAGCGCTCTGGAGGTCCTGATGCTGCACACCCGAATCCTCGCCCCGTTGACGATGCTCGCCGCCTTGCTCGCCCCTGGTTGCGACCAACGAGCGTCGTGGGTCGACTCCTCGCTGGAGGCGAGCGTGGCCGCTCCTGCGCGCGCCCGACTCGCCGCGCGCGCGGCCGAACTCGATCGGCCGGCGGCGTCGTCGGCGTCGCCGACCGCCACCACGAAGCCGGCCCCGAAACCCGTGGTCGAGAGCGCGCCTCCGCCCCCTCCGCCGGCGGACCTGGGGGCGACCCTCCAGGTCAAGCGCCTCATCGTCGCCGAGGGGGTGAAGCGTCGCGAGCCCGTCGGGGAGGGGGGCGCGTTCACGACGGCCACGCCGCGGGTTTACGCATTCTTGGAAATCACCAATCCCGCCCGCGTGGCCAGCGAGGTCTCGGTCAGCATCACGCCGCGGGGGGAGGCCGAGCGGGGCCGGGTGACCCTCGACATCGGGGCGTCGCCGCGGTGGCGGACCTGGTCGTTCACCCGTTTGGCTCGCACGCCCGGCGCGTACGACGTCGTGGTCTACGACGGAGACGGCGACGAAATCGGGCGCACGGAGTTTGAGGTGACGAGCCCCACGGCGACCCCCACCGCGGCGGTCGAGGCGAAGGATGAACCTCGGGGTTGACCCCGCCGCGCCACGCGGCCGCCGCCGATCCGGTCTCCCCGAGGGCCACGGGCCCGGTGTACCCTGCACCCATGCCGCTGTGCAAAGCCTGCGATGACGAGGTGGATGAGCTCTTCACGGTCCGGGTCGACGGTCGGAAACGGCGCCTGTGCGAGGACTGCGTGGACCGCGCCCGCGAAGAGGCAGAGATCGCGGAAGCGAGCGAGGCCGTCATCCAAGACATGATGGGCTTCAAGGGTCGACGTTGAGTCATTCGGTCGAAGGGAAACGCCGCCGAGGCGCGACCACCCGCCGCGGCGGGGTTCTGGCCGCGCTGCTCGTCGGATCGGGACTGGTCTCGTCGGGGCTCAGCCTCGGTTGTGCGCCGTCCACTTCCGCACGAGCGCCGGCCACAGCGCCGGCCACAGCGCCGGGCGCGGTGGCGGTGCCCTCGGTCCGGGCGTCCGACGGCGGCGAGGACGCATTCGCCGTGTCGGGGACGCTCACGCGTGAAGACCTGCCCGGCGCGATGCCGCGCGTGCCCCGGCAGGAGCGCCCCCCACCGACCGATCCGCCCGGGGTCCCGCCCGCGCCTCCCTCGTGCCGCGCTTACGTCGCGCGTACCGCGACGGCGACCCCCGCTTGCGGGTCCGAGGCGGCCGCGCACGAGGCGCTCGCCGATGCCCTCGAGGTGGGCGACGCGGCGGGACGAGACGCCGTTCTCGTGGCGCTCGAGCGCTGTGCGCCGCTACCCCCCGGACTCGCGCGCGCGCTCCGCATCGAACTCGCGCCGGTGGCCTGTGCCGATGCCCTCGCGACGCCCTTCTTGACCGCGCCTCCTCCGGGCACCGAAGGTCTCTTGCACGATGCCATTCACGGCCTCGCCCTCGCAGGCAAGCTGAGCCGCACCACGGCGGCGGCGCCCGCGGCTCCGCTCCCCCACGACAAGGAGCATCTCGAGCGCTGGACGCGCGAGACCCTCAAACCCTGGATCGAGGAGCAAGCCACGGCGATCGAAACGCTGTCGCGAGGCGGGGCGGCGCTGCGCTACTACGGTCGGGCGGTGGTCGCCGTCGAGGCGGGCATGGCGGAGATGCGCTTCATCGACGTCGCGCGGAACGTCCCGATCCCCGACGAGTTCAAGGCCGACGAGGAGCTCGCCGAAACCTATCGACAGGCTCTCGAAGATGCGCTCGAGCCTCGGAAACGACGGGGTCGGGATGCGGCCCTGGTGGGTTTGGGCAGCCTGGCCACCATCGGGCTGTTGCGCGACCCGCGGGTCGACCGGGCGCGCGAGCTCTTGTCGCGGATGTACGGAGGCGCGCCCATCGATGCCCTCGACGCGCTGTTGCTGCCGCCGCTGGAGCCCCGTGCGCCTGCCGCCGCGGAAGAGCGTCTCGCGGCGCGCCTCCAGAGCTTTTATGCCTCATTGGTTTTGGCCCCGGATCAGGCGCAACCACTCCTTCGCTTTTTGATGGAGCGAGGACTCGCCCTTCCTCATCGCATCGCGTTGGCGTCGCCGTCGTCGTCGCTCTCGGGCGAAGAACGCCGTCTGCTCGCGCGCACCCGGCTCGAGATGGCGCAATCGTATTGGCGGCGGGTCGACGTCGACGAGGCGGTCAACGCCCTACATTCGCTCCCGGCGGCGCAACGAGGGGAACGGGGACAGCTGATCCTCGCCACGGCGCTCGCGCTTCGAGGGGGGCCAAAGAGCGCCGCGGCGATGATGACGCGGCCGCCGACCGAGCGTCTCGGCGTAGGGGACGTCACGGCGCTCGACGCCCTCGCCGCCGGCTCGGGACCGTACCGCGGGATGGCTGCCTTCAACGCCGCGTACATCGGGCAGTTGACCGCACCCGCCGACGCCGCGGCCGAAGCGTGGGACGGGATCGCGGCGCGCTACACCCGGGCCGCCGCGTTGCTCGAAGACATTCGCTACCGCAAACTGGCCGAAGCGCGTCGTGACGAAGCCCAACAGATCGCGGCCGCCATTCGTCGCCGACCCTGAGCCGTATCGTGTCGTCCGCCAAACGCCTCCACTACGAGTATGCGCAGTACTTGGAGCTGCTCGCGCGTAGTGACTTCAAGCTCGAATACTGCGACGGCGTCATCTACGCGATGGCGGGGGGCACGATGGCGCACGCTGAGCTCGGGGCCCGCATGGTGGCCCCGGATTGAAGTGCGTGCTGATCGTCTCCCATCGCGAGCGCCGCGTCACCGCCATCCGTCGGACCGAAGAGGGTTTTCGCGAGCGCGACTACCGCCCTGGCGAGTCGCTGCCGCTCGGCGAGGGGCACGGTTCGTTCGCCGTCGACGAGGTGTACGCGGGCATCGACCTCGAAGACATCGACCTCGAATGACGGCCGGGGCGCGGCCACGCGCTCACCCAAAAAAAGCCGCGCAGGCCGGCGGGGCTTCGGAGTGGATGCTCTCTCCTCGGCGCCGTCGGTCTGCGCGGCTGGGTCTTCGCTGGGTGACGCCCTAGGTAGAGCAGGGGCCGTGCCATGCCGAGGGGCCGCGAATCACGCCGTTGTTTCGGCGCCGCGTGACCTTCTGTTCACAATCTGCCCTGTGAACGTCGCACCCCTGCGGCGGCGCGACCGCACCCAGAAGGCCAAGAGGTGAGCGCGGATTCGAAAGGCCGCTGGTCGGCCAGGGGAACGTATTTGGCCCGGGGCGGTGGGCTCAGCGGCGGTCTTGGGGGATGCGGCTCGGCTCGGGATCGACCTGGTCCTGGTACTTGCTGCCCCGTGCTTTGCCGTAGGGCCGCTCGGCGGGGCTCGTCATGGTGTGGAGCACGAGCTGGCTCACGCGCTCGCCGGGGTACAGTTTGACGGCGGCGCGGCCGAGGTTGCTCAACTCCAGGGTGATGGTCCCCGAGAAGCCAGGATCGATGAAGCCGGCGGTCGCGTGGACCACGACGGCGAGGCGACCGTAGCTGCTTCGGCCTTCGACGCGGGCCACGAGGTCGGGAGGGATGGTCACCCGCTCGAGGGTTCGCCCGAGCGCGAACGCCCCTGGGTGCAGCACGAAGGCAGCACCGGGCTCGATCTCGATCCGCTCCGTGTATCGCGCCACGGTGTCGGCATCGCGTGGGTCGATGCACGCGATGTGCGGGATACGGTAAACGACGAACGTCGAGGCGAGACGGAGGTCGACGCTCGCGGGTTGGATCTGTAGCCCCGGGTCGTCGAGGGGCTCGATGCGGAGGTCGCCCTGCTCGAGGCGGGCGCGGAGGTCCTGGTCGGAGAGGATCACCGGTCGACCCTACACCGGTTTCGAGGTCCCGACGCCGCCGCCGCTGCGACGTCGCGATCCTGCTCGTCCGTGATGGTTTTCCGCGCGCGGTCGACTGCTCGCGGCGACACGGCCTTTGCCCCCGTTCCGACGGTGGGGGCGCGGCCCCACTTCACCGAAAGGAAAACCCATGATGCTTACGACACCCGCCCCCACCACCCTTCGCCGACTCGTGTTCACGTCCCTCTTGGGGCTCGCCCTCGTCGTCGGCTGTGGCGACGATGACGAGAGCCCGGAAGACGATGGCGGCGCCGCCGCGGGAGGCGATGGCTCCGGCGCGGCGGACGGCGAAGGGGGCGGCGATCAGACCACGACGACGACGACGACCGACACCACCACGAGCTCCGCCACGTCCTCGTCATCCTCGGGCGGTGGCGAGGAATGCTGCGACTTGTTCGACTGCAGCGGCGAGGTACGGTGCGACGCATGCGGGACCACCGTGTCGGGCTGCAACATTCGCGGGAACGACGCGTGTGGCTTCTGTTACACCGAGGCCGACTGCGACGAGGTCTGCAGCGAGAATTGAAGGCGTCGCCGCCATGAGCCAATGGTCGCGCGAGGGAGCCGAACCGACGACGGGGCGTCTGCTCGGCGAGCGTTGGCGCCTCGGGGCCCCGCTCGGCGCCGGGGGCATGGGCGCGCTCTTCCTCGCGACCCACGTGAACACGGGCGCGGAGGCGGTGGTCAAGATGATGCCGCCCGAGCTCGCCTCGAGCCTCGCGTTGCGAGAGCGTTTTCGCCAGGAGGCGGTCGTCACGGCCCGGATTCGAAGCGACCACATCGTCCGGGTCTACGACGCCGGCATCGCCACCGACTCGGGGGCCCTGTTCATCGTCATGGAGCGACTCGTCGGCGAAGACTTGGCGGCGCTCCTCGCGCGCGAGGGGCCGCCGCCGAAACGGCGTGTCCTCACGCTGCTCGGGCAGCTTGCCCATGGGTTGTCCCGGGCGCACGCGCAGCGCGTGGTCCACCGGGACCTCAAACCTTCGAATCTGTTTTTGACGGAACGCGACGACGGCTCCGATCACCTCAAGGTCCTCGACTTCGGCATCGCCAAGATCGTGTCGGTGAGCCGGGCCGAGACGACGCTCACGGCGGGATCGCCCCGCTACATGGCCCCGGAGCAGATCCAGGGGTCAGCGGACCTCGGCCCCGCGGTCGATCGCTACGCGATGGCGCACATCGCCTACGAAATGCTCGTCGGCGAGGCTTACTGGCAACACCAATTGGATCGCGACCATCACGTTTATCGGCTGCTCGAGGCCATTCGGGCCGGCGCAGGGCCGCGGGCCACCGAGCTCGCGCGGACGCGACGCGGGGTGGACCTGCCCCCGGCCTTCGACGGGTGGTTCGCCCGCGCCACGCATGTCGATCCTGCGGCCCGACCCGGCGACGTGTTCGAGCTCGTCGCCGAGTTCGGGGCCGCCCTCGGCCTTTCGCGTTGACCTCCGGTCGTCGACGCCTCCGCCGGGTTCGCGGTATCACCCGCGCGTGATCACCTCTCCCGTGCTGATCGTGGCGCTGCTCGCCTCGATCTGCGCCTTTTTCTTCTGGCTCGAGGGCAAGACCGAATGGCGGGGCTTTCAGTACTTTCCCCCGCTGCTCTGGATCTACGCGGTCCCCGTCGTTCTGAACAATGTCGGCGTCCTCCCCGCCGAAAATGCCGCCTACGACGGTTTCTCGACCTACGCGCTTCCCACGTTTCTCACCTTGATGCTGCTGTCGGTCGATCTCCGGTCGGCGCTCGGCACCATGGGCCGCGGGATCCTGGTGATGCTCGTCGGCAGCGTCGGGGTCGTCTTCGGGGCGGCGATCGCCTACGCGCTCGTCGGCCGCTGGCTGCCGCCCGACAGTTGGCAGCTGTTTGGTGCCCTCAGCGGGGCCTGGATTGGAGGCACCGGAAACATGGCCGCGGTGGCGGGGGGCATGGGGCTCGACGATCTCGGCCTCCCCATTCTCGCGGACAACGTCGTGTATGTGGTCTGGCTTCCGATCCTCCTTCAGAGCAAGCGATTCGCGGTAAGGTTCAATCGTTGGGCCGGGGTCGATCCTGCGCGGACGGCGACGATCGAGGCGACGGCCGACACCGCTTCCGCCCCGACCCCGATCGAGATGCGTCACGTGGCGTATCTCATCGCGATCGTGGCCAGCAGCATCTACGTGTCGGGCGCGGTGGCGGCACGACTTCCCGAGGTGAAGCCCGTGCTCTCCACCCGGACGTGGCAGACGCTCGTGCTCACCACCTTCACCCTCGGACTCTCGTTCACCCGAGCACGGTTGATTCCTGGCTCGAGGCCGGCGGGACTGGCGCTCGTGTATCTCTTTTTGGCGTCGATGGGGGCGCGCGCGACGATCGGCGGCCTCGGTGATGCGCCGGTCTTTCTCGGTGCCGCCTTTCTGTGGATTGCGATCCACGGGCTCTTTCTCGTCATCGCCGCCCGCCTCCTACGGGTCGACCTCCACACCGCCGCCATCGCCTCCGCGGCCAACATCGGCGGGGCGGCCTCGGGACCGGTCGTGGCGGCCCACCACCGCGAGGCGCTCGTCCCCGCTTCGATCCTGATGGCCCTCATCGGCTACGCCGCCGGGAATTACCTCGCCGTTCTCACCGCGCAGCTCTGCTACTGGCTGAGCCCGGGTTGACCCCGGAGACCCCTCACGGGCGGGCGCCAGCGAAGCGACGCCTCAGGATGGCGACGGCGGACCGGACCAAGTTGCGGGCCGTCGCGGCGTCGACGCCGTCGATGAATGCGCCCATCTCGTCGTATCGCGCCCCCTGCAGCCAGAGGGTCAACGCGGCGTACTGGTCGTCGCGAAGATGGCTCGCCGCGAGGTCGAGCATCTGCCGGAGCCAATGGGCCGCCGTGAATTGAGGGCGCCACCCTCCGACCTCCTCTATCGCGGCCGAGGTGGAGAATTCGTTGAGCAGGCGTTTCACGCTGGGGAGGTCGGGGTCGCGGGTTCGGCGTTGGCCGAGGGTCGCACGTACGTGGTCACGCACGGTGAAGGTGAGCACGATGTTCATCCAATCGCGGAAGGTTCGGTTCGGGTTTCGATCTCGCCACGACGGATAGAGTCCCAGCGCCGCGCCGCCCCGGGGGGCCAATTTGTCGACCAGGCGGGCGGCGACGTCGTGCACGTGGTCTTCGTCGCGCGCGAGGCTGCCCATCGCGCGGTGGCTTCGGATCCGCCGCAGCCAATAATCCCACAAGTGCTCGGTGAGCTGCGTCCAGCTCGTCTCCGTCCCGTCGCACGCGGCCCCGGCGAGCCGCTCGCACACATCCCACGCGACCGTATCGTGGCGGGGCGTCACGGCGATGGACCCGGGATCAGCTGCGGCCGCTCCGGGCCGGAGTTGTGGGGTATGCGCGTCCGTGAAGGGCGCGGGGGGGCCGTGGGGGCGGGCGGTGAGGGAGAGGGCGCGGCGGGCGGCGGTGGTGGTGGTGGCGACGGTCCGGAAGAGGGAGAAGACGCCGGCCGGGCCTCGGGAGCGGGCTGCGTCTCGGGAGGGCGCGACGGCGATGGTGGGCCCGATGCGGGGCGAAGTGACCTCGAGCCGCGTGACGTTGGGGCGGCCGAGGGCCCTCGAGCGTGCTTCAAGGCGAGGAAGCGAGCTGAAGCCGTGTTGGGCCGCCCCTTCTTCTCCCATGCGGCGACGGCCTTTCGGTACGCGGCCTCGGCGCGTTCTTGGTTCCCGCGTCTGGTGTGGGCATCGCCGAGGGCCACCAACCCCGAGATGTGGTCCGGCACACTCGCGACCACGCGGCTCGCGTGCCGGAGCGCGGCGTCGTCGTCTCGTCGTTCCAGCGCCCGTTCGGCGAGCACCAAATGCGCCGGCACGCAGTCTTCGTCGAGGGCGAGCGCCCGCTCGGCGTAGCGCAGCGCCTCGGAATCGAGATGCGCCCCGTGGTAAACGATGGCCAGGCCGGCGAGCAGAACGGGGTGGTCGGGGGCTAGGGTCAGCCCCCGCTTGTACGCCGCGATCGCGTCGCCTTCGCGTCCCTGGTGGGCGAGGACGATGCCCACCAGGGCCGGGGCAAACGGCCATTCGGGATCCAATCGTTCGGCGCGTTGCGCCGCTTCGAGGGCGCGCTCGTGTTCGCCTTGCCAGAGATACGCTTCGGCGCGCCCAGCCCATGGCAGTGCCCACGCGGCATCGCGAGCGCTTGCGCGCGTGAAGGCCTCGAGGGCGTCGGCGGGGCGCCCTTCGCGTAGCTCTGCCTGTCCGCGGGCAAATTCGCGACCGGCCGACCATCGGGGCGGTACGCCGACGCTTCCGGCGACCCGCTCGAAATCGGCGCGAACGGAGCGCCAATGGGTCGACGAGCGGAGGTTCGCCTCCTGGTCACTCCGCCGCGAAACGTACGCGGCCAGGGCCTCGAGACCGAGGGTCGGTGGCGACGCGACGTTCATCGCGGCGAGTGGATCGTCGACCGGTGCGGTCGCCGTCGCGCCGATACGAAGGGTCACCACCGTCGCGCCCACGAGCGTGACGACCGCTCCGAATGCACCGACCCACCGCCTCCGCCGAACCCGCCCGGGGGCGGGCGCGGGCGCGGTCGTCGTGGGGCGTGCGACCGGTCGTGCGGTCGTGTCGGCGGGCTTTGGGCGGGCACCGTACACGGGGGCCGGCGCCCGGTGCGATTGCCCGAAAGCGGCCGCGAGGGCTTCGACCGCCTCCCCCACCGAAGGGTAGCGGGCGGCGGGCGCCGAGGCCGTCGCGCGGGCGAACCATCGGTCGAAGGCCGGCGGGAGGTGAATGTCTCGTCGTGCGCCAGCGCGCGCGGAGGGAGGCTCCTCTGGCCCTTCGCCGAGACGGTACATCAAGGCGTAGACGCTCTCGGCGGTCTCCTGCTCGGGGGCCCAGTAGGGTTCGCCGACCAGCATCGTGTAGGCAACCATCCCGACCCCGAAAACATCGGTCGCCGGTCCGCTGGGTTCGCGACCGTGGAACTGCTCGGGCGCGGCGTAGACCGGGGTACCCACCAGTCCGGGCGATCCCGTGGTCGTGGTCGCATCGATGCGTCGCGCGATGCCGAAGTCCAAGATTTTGACCCAAGGCGAGCCATCGTCGCGCTGGGTGATGAAGACGTTGCCCGGTTTGAGGTCGCGGTGGATGACCCCGGCGCGATGGGCCATGTCGAGACCCCAGGCCACTTGCCGGAGGTAGAGAAGAGCCTCGGCGGCGGGAAGGGCGCCGCGCGCTTTCAACCGCGCCGCGAGATCGCAACCCTCCAGGCGTTCCATGACGATGAAAGGGGTTTGCGTCGGCGCGTCGATGCCGGCGTCGAGCACGTCGGCGACGTGCTCGCTGTCGATGGAGGCCGCTACGGTGGCTTCGCGGCGAAACCGCGTCCGAAACCCCTCCTCGTCAACGCCGCGCCGATGCATCACTTTGAGCGCGCGACGGCGCTGCGTCACTCGATCGTGAACCTCGTACACGCTCCCCATACCCCCGGCCCCGAGGGATGAACCCACCTCGTAGCGGCCCCCGAACAGGTCGCCGGGGCTCAGCTCCGTGCCTGTATGCACCCCGAGACTATCGCACGAATTCGTGGCCGTGCCCGGGCTCGCGGCGCTCCCGCCTGAGGTTAGGGTTGGCATGACGGGCGAGGCCGATAATGGCCCGAGGGTGACCGACGAACCACCCTTCACCCCGCCGGAGCGTTGGCGAGATGAAGCGCTGAACGCGGAGTTCCTCGCGGCCGAGGGGCGTATCCCGCGGCTGCAGCCGCATCACCATCCGACCTGGCAGGTGGGGCAGGTGACCCGGGGGTCGATGGTGTTCAGCGTCGGCGACCGCGCCGCCGTCGCGACGGCTCCGGCCTTGGTGGTCACGCCCCCGCTCGTCACCCACGCCATCGCGGCGCACGAGGACGACGCCACCTGTGCCTACGTGCAGGTCGAGCTGTCGGCGGACATGCAACTCGGGACGTGGTCACGGGTGCGGCCGGTGGTGCTGCACGAAGAAACGGCCTACGTCGCCATGAGCCGTCTCGTCGAGGCGTCGCGCGCGGCGCGGGCCGAGGGAGAGCGCTTGGGACGGCTCGTCGGGCTGGCCGAGCGCCTCGTTGAAATCGCCGCCGCCGCCGCCGATGGCGACGACGGGGCCCCGCGGGATTGGGTGGCCGCCCGCGTCCGTGGCTACCTCGCCGCGCACCTCGACCGAAAGGTCGCGATCGAAGAGCTCGTGACGGAGGTCGGCGTGAGTCGCGCCACGCTCATGCGGCGGTTCCGTCGGGCCATGGGCACCACGCCTCGCGACTACCACCTGAGCCTCCGCCTGCGGCGCGCGTGCGAGGCGATCGACAACGGCGCCAGCCTCGCCCAGGCGTCGATCGAAGCCGGCTTTTACGACCAGTCGCATCTCGCGCGCCAGGCACGGTCGGTCCTCGCCATGCGACCGGGAACCTGGCGCGACCGCCGCCGCGTTCCCGCGTCCTCGACCGGACACTGAGGCCTCATCGGGGGGGGCGGCGCCGATGTCGTGCCCGTCACGTCAGGGCGGCGAGACCGCCGGAGCCCTGGTCGAGGTTGCCGAAGGTATCGTCGTCGAGGCCCATGAACTGGAGCGTCGAGACGAGAAGCCGGTTCATGTCCGTCTCTTCGATGTCGAGGTTGCGACCCATGGCGAAGTGTCCGGCCGCGCCTCCCGCGAGGACGATCGGTACCGGTCGATGGGTATGCGAGTTTCCCTTTCCCAGCTCGTTACCCCAAACGATGAGGGTGTTGTCGAGCATGGTGCCGTCGCCCTCGGGGACTTCGGCCAGGCGATCCATCAAGTAGCGGAGCTGACCCGCGAAGAAGCGATTGATCTGCACCAACTTGTTCTGCGCCGCCCCATTGCTGTCGGGCTCGTGCGACAGCTCGTGGTGTTTGTCGGTGAAGCCGAGGAACGGAAAAATCTGGTTGCTCGTCGCGCGTGACCACATGAGCGTGGATACGCGGGTCAGGTCGCAGGCCATGGCCATGACGAGCTGATCGAGCATGAGCTCGCTCACGACCTGGTAGTTGTCGTCGGCCTGGTGGTCGATGGTGTCGCCGACGGTGGGCGCGACGCAATTCGCACCGAAGCCGTTCTCCAGTCGGCGCTCGATGGACCGCACCACTTCGAGGTGGGCTTCGAGCTTGACGCGGTCGGCCGTGCCGGAGCGGTCTGCGACCCGGCGGAGCTGCCCCGACACGGCATCGATCACGCTGAGACGTTCGGCCCGAAGGCGTTCGAGTGAAGTTTCATCCTGGTCGAGGTCTTTGAAGAGCCGGTCGAAGAGGGCGTAAGGATTGTCCTCGGGCACGATGGGTTGGTTGCTGGCCCGGTAGGCCATGCGCGAACGTACGTTGGCGCCACCGTTTTGCACCCCGAGCTCCAGCGACGAAAATGGCGTCTCCTGGCCCACCACGTCGGCGATCCGCTGGTCGGCGGTTTGGTGGCTGCCGTACCCGCTGCTCGTGTTGCCGCCTCCGCCTTGGTCGCCATCGAGCAGCCGCGACCCCGCCATGAACTTGTGCGGCCCCTGCGCGTGACGACTGCCGGGGCCCCCCGCGGGATGACGCAGACCGTCGATGACGGTGACGTAGGGTTCGAGGCCTTCGAGGGGGGAGAGGATCTCGCGAAAGGTGAAGTCCGTCTCGCCACCGGACGGGTTCCATTCGTCGTAGATCGTGCCGTTGGGGCTGAACAGATAGATGATGCGGCGGTGGCCCCCCGCCTCTTGGGCCACCGAGTCGGGGACCGGGATGAGGGGCAGGGCGGCGGCGGTCGCGCCCAGGGCCCCGAGAAACCGGCGCCGGCGCAGCGACAGCCGCGTCCGCGCGTGACGAAAGGATTGGTGGTTGGTCGTCATCGTGTGGATCTCTGAGGATTCAGCGGCCGGGGTAGCGGGTGGTGAAGGGACGGCTCTGGGCGATGGCGACGATGAGCTCCCGGAGATCGGCGTGTTCGCCAAAGGTGGCGTAAACGGACGCCAAGTCGCGTTCGTCGGCCTCGCTTTCGATGCGCCCGAGGGCAAAGCGGAACCATTGGTTCACGACGCAGCGGCGTGTGATCTGGCTCGCCGCGAGCTGGGCCGACAATTCGATCGCACCCTCGAATTCGCCGGTCGCGTCTTCCGCCCCCACGACGTTGCCCCGGACGTCGACGGGGAGGTCTCCCTCCCGCTCGCGGTACGCGCCCACCGCATCGTAGGCCTCGAAACCAAAGCCGACGCCGTCGATCAGCCGGTGACATCCGTTACAACCCGGACCGGAGGTCAATTGCGCGAAGCGTTCCCGCGTGGTCGCGTCGGGGTCGACCTCGGGCGGCGTGTCGTCGACGGTGGGGGGCGGGTCCGGGAGCGGCTGACACAGAAAGTCCTCGCGTACGACAACCCCACGGTGAATGGGCGACGATTGATCGGAGTGTCCGGCCTTGGCGAGAAACGCGGGCTGGGTCAGGAGCCCCGCCCGCTCGTCGCGATCGAGAACCACCGGGACCTCACCATCCGAGGGCTCGATCCCGTAGAACTCGGCCAGCGGGCCTTGTGCAAACGAGTACGGGGTGGTGAACAGCGCGTCGAGGGTGCCCTCCCCCTCCCGCACCACGTAGTCGCCGACCCGGGCCGCATCCTGGGCCATCGACTCCAGCAGGGCGTCGTCGACCTCCGGGAAGAGATCGGGGTCTTTCGCGAGCTCGCGCATGTCGTCGATGTGGAGCCAAGCGCGGATGAACTGCTCGACGGCGAAGCCAGCCCGCGGGTCTTCGAGCATGCGCTCGACTTGGACGCGGATCTGCGCGGAAGTGCTCAGCTCCCCCCGCTCGGCCGCCTCGGACAAGTCACGGTCGGGCATCGTGCGCCACAGAAAGTAGGACAATCGCGCGGCGAGGGCGTGCGGGGTCAGGGCCACGGGCTCGGGTCCCTCGGCCTCGTCGCCGGAGGGCGTGACCTCCACGTGATACAGAAAATACGGCGATTGGAGGGCAGCTTGAATGACGAGCCGGATGCCGTCCTCGAAAGAGGTCTCCCGACCCTGAGCGAAGACCTGGCGAAACTCCTCGCGCGTGTCGGCGTCGAGCGGGCGCCGTAGCGCGCGCGTCCCGAAGTCGTCGATGAAACGATCCCCGCACTGGAGCTCACCGATGTCGTCGGGGTCGCACGTCACGAGCGACCCGAGGTCCGCCAGCGCCGCCTGCGCGATGGTCTCGGCCACCGCCATGTATTGCTCCACGTTGAGTTCGGTGACCGGCGCCACGACGTTGCTCTTGAAGGGGCCCACGCGCTCGTCCCCTGCGAGCACGGCGGCACCCTCCACGGACACCCCGATCAGGTCGCGCACGGTGCGCTCGTACTGCAACGCCGTCAGGCGCCGGAGCGGAGAGAAGCCCTCCAGCGTGTCGTCGTCTGACCCTGGCGGCCCCGCGGAGCCGTCCTCGACGCCGTCCCCGATGATCCCGGTGCAGGCGGCCGCGGCGACCGCGATCGCCAGGGGCGCAGCCGCGCGGAAGGAGGTGTGAAGTCGCATGTCCATGTTGCCCAACCGAGGCGGGACTCCGCACGAGTCGTGCCGTCCGATGTCGGTGGATCAGCCGCATCCCGGAGCGAACCGAGAAGTGGGCCAAGCGGCTTCTCGTTCGCCGAAACGGGCGCATGGGCCGCCCGGGTGGATCCTTGTTCCACCACGATGATGCGGCTTCGATCCACCGCGCGGGGCGACGCGCGAAACCGCACCCGGTTGGGATCGACGCGCATCATTCGTCCTCCATCTGGGCTTGGTTCTGTCCGCACGCCCCGGGGCAGAGGTCGAGGACTTGCGACGTTCCCGTCGGGGTGCCGTCAGAGCACCACAATTCGCCCCCGGCTCCCGCGCTTTCGATGAGGTAGCAGGGCCTATCGAGGGCGTGACCCAGGAGGCTTTCAATTCGGTCGGGAGCCGCGAAAGCGCGGACGAGCGTCGTACCTGCGACGCTGCCGTCGGTACGCCACAGCGCGGTCACGTCTGCACTGGCGTCTCGCGTCCGGAGCAGCACCGCGCCGTCTGCGAGCCGACTCGGCGCCTGAAAGCTGGCGCTCAGGCCTGCGGGAGCGATGTCGGTCAGTCGTTGGGTCCCCGCTTCCGTGCCGTCGGACACCCAAAGCTCGGTGCCGAACGTGGTGGTGGTGATGATGAACAGGGCGCCCCCGTCGGTGGCGATGTTCAGGGCACTGATGGAGCTGCCGGCCGGACCCGCGGTCAAGTCGGCCACGCGTTGGGTACCGGCGGTCGTTCCGTCGCTGACCCAAAGCTCTCGCCCCGCGAGGCCGTCATTCGCCGCGAAGACGAGACGGCCGTCGAACGCGGTAAGCCGCTCCGGACCGGAACCCGTTCCCCCAGAACGAATGTCGGCGACCATGCCGGTGCCCGTCTCGGTCCCGTCGCTGATCCACAGTTCGCTTCCCGAGCTCCCGGACACTGGGAGGTCGATGCCGGCGAGAAAGAGGCGGCCGTCCACCGCGGTGAGGGCCCGCGGCATGCTGAGGTTTGGCCGCACGAGGTCCACCGTGTCGTCGTCGCGAACCGCGTAGAGACGGCGGAACGAGCCGACTTCGGCCACGAAGAACAGCTCGTCGCCGACCCGGGTGAGCTCGCTCGGGTCCGTCGACGTCGGGCCGGGGTTGATCCCGTCGGAGACGGCTACGGTCCCGGCACTGGTGCCGTCCGTGCGCCAAACCTCGGCCCCCCCGGCATCGTCGCCGGCCGAAAATAGGACACGCGCGCCCACGCGAACGAGGTCCTGGGGAAAGCTCCCGTCGGTACCGTTTCGAATGTCGCGCACCGCCGTCGTGCCCGCGGCGGTGCCGTCGGTGACGAACAGCTCCCGCCCGAGGTCGGCCCGAACGGCCGAAAACACCCAGCGACCGTTCCCGAGCGACGTGAAGCGTTGCGGAAAACTCCCCGCCGATCCGGGTTCGATCTCCGCGATGCGCCGCGTGCCCGCCGCGGTTCCGTCGGTCGCGTACACCTCGGAACCATCGGTCCCATCGGTGCCCGCGAACAGCAAGTGGTTGCCGCAGTCGATGTCGAGGGTGACGGCGGCGCCGGCGACCACCCCCGTGGGTTCCGCGAGGGCGCACGTCTGCAAGGGTGGGTCGCTCTCGACCAAGACCTCGTACGAGGCCCCGTCGCCGAGTTCCGTGGGAAAGGTCGCTTCGGTGGGTGGTGCCTCCGCCTGTCCGGTGATGTCGATCGTCTCCCCGTCGAGCGTGATGACGAGTCGGCCCTCGAGGCCCCTCACGACCACCGACACGGGGTAACGCTGCGGGGCCTGCCCCCCCGTACCGCCAGTCGACGAGCCGGTCGATGGCGACCCTCCCGCCGGGTTGCCTCCCGTTCCGGTGGTTTGCGTGGTGGTCGTGGGATCAGACGACGAGGCGTCGTCGCCACAACCGCCGGCCGCGCTCGCCGAGACGAGCGCCGCGAGAAACGCCGTGAGATGAGAGTGCCGAAACATGACGTCTCGGCCATGCCAAAGGCCGCCACCTTGGATCCTTGATGAGGCCGTCGAAATGCTGCTCCGACGGCCATGGCACCAACCCATCCTCGCCGAGGACACGCGCTCCTGGTGATTCGCGACCGGAAGAACAAACTACACGCTAGCCGGGAAGCGGAACTTCGTGCGGGGTTGGGGAGCGTGGGGGGGCGGCCGACGACCCGTCCGTCCGCGTCCCGATGGGGAGGCTCGACGAAGTTCTTGAGTCCTGCGAGGTCCTTGCGGTGCATCTCGCGGGTCCAACGCGAGAGGCCGGCGAAGCGCCAGATGGCGTTGAAGGGTCGTCGGATCTCGTTGACGAAGTGGAGGTGGACCCGGGTTGACGTGGGCGTCAACGCTTCTAACTCGAAGCGCAGCGATGGCTCGTGAGGCGGTCCAGGACCGACCAGCGTCATGGCGACCTCGCGTCGATCGACGATGCGCACGATCTCCTGGTGGCCGACGGCCCGGCCCTTCGACACGAAGACGGTGCGCGCTCCGACCGCCCCGTCGCCGTCGGGGCCGGCGGCGACGGCGCATTGAGACTTGGTCTCACCCGGCCATGCGGACCATCGCATGAGGCGATCTTGGAGCCGGATGTCGTCGAAGACGTGTTCCGCGGGCGCATCTACGTCGATGGTTTCCTCATAGGTGACCCGCGTCGGGGCGAGTGCAGAGAGGATGATCACGACGAGAAGAAGCGCGCCCGCCGCGAGCAGGACGACAGAAATGGTGGTCGACATGGGTTCACTCTCGATGCGGCATGGGGTGTGCGCCGCGCCCAAGGACCTAAGGGATATATATCTTGATCGTCAAGATATCTGGAGACGAATCTTGATGGTTGCGCAGAACATTTCCAAACTCGCTTCATGCCTGAGGACGCTCCGGGGGCCTCGATGCCCCCCCTCGTGGCCGCGTGTCGCGCGCTGTACGCCGCCATCGACCGCCTCGATCACGTCGCCGCGCGTCGCGTCGGGGTCAGTCGCAACGACCTCCGCGCGCTCAACGCCCTGGAGCGAGGGCCGCTCCGGGCGGGTGATCTCGCGCATGCGCTCGAGCTCACGACCGGATCGGTGTCGACGCTCATCGATCGTCTCGAGCACCGTGGGCTCGTCGAACGTCGCCGCGAAGCCGGCGATCGCCGCGTGGTTCTCGTCGCGCTCACCGACCGTACCTTCGCGGCGTTGGGCCCGTTGTATCGTAGGGTCGCCGATCAAGTGATCGCGGCCGCTGCCGCCTACGGCCCGGATGAACGTATTGCTGCGCTCCGACATCTCGAAGACGTCGCGACCGCCTACCGCGATGCCGCCGGCGGTGAACTCGAGGTCGCCGATGATTGACACCGCGCTCGGCCTTCGGTTTTGCTCCCCGGAGTTCCGCGCGTGACGGTCAATAAGTGCCGTCGTGCGATTTTTTAAGGACGAGGGGCTCGGAGGCCGATCATCATGGGACAGGGGAAAGACAACGTTCGCCGCATCTACCTCGAAGGTATCGCTGGCGGCAACGCACGCGGCGCCGTCGAAAAGTACACAGGGCATCGCTATACCCAGCATTCCACCGGAGTAGGCGACGGGGTCGAAGGATTTCTCGCGTTCTTCGAACCCTTCGTGCAGCGTAACCCGAAGCGTGAGATTGAGATCGTACGCATTCTAGAAGACGGCCGATGGGTCTTTTGCAGCGCGTATCAGTCGCTGAATGACGGTGCCGCCCAATGGGTGACGATGGACATGTTCTACACCGACGCGGAAGGCCTGATCCTTGAGCACTGGGACACGATCGCGCCCTACCATGCCGAAACCAAGTCTGGCGAAGACATGGTCGGTGGCACGAGAGACGTCGATACGAGAGCGGATGCCGATAAAACCAAGGCCTTGGTGCTCGAATTCACCAAGCAAGTGCGCCAGGAGCAGAGGGCGAGCAAGATCCACGAATTCGTGGCCGATGGCCTCATTCAGCACAGCCCCTCGGTCGCCGCCGGCAGACAGGGTCTGGCGGAATGGCTAGAATCGGATGAGGCGGGAGCGTACGAGATGCTGTTTCACCTGATGGGCGAGGGCGACCTGGCGCTGACCTACGGCAAGCGTCACGCCGGTGGCAAAGACATCGCGGTTTTTGACCTCTACCGTGTGGCCGGAGGGCAGATCGTCGAGCACTGGATGAACGAGGAAGAGATCGGCCCCCGCGAGGCGTGGGGCAATTCGGGCAAGTTCTGATGGTACGCCGCGATGTCCTCGCCCTCGCGCACGGCGGCGACGAGGCGTTCGGCGGTGCGACGAGCGCCGGCGATGTTTCGGGCGGTCGGGCCCAGCTCCAGCTCGGCGAGCGCGCCCGAGACGTAGACTCGAGGGTGCCAGCGTAGGCGCGTGTCCACGACCGGATAGCCACAGCGGGCGAAGGGCAGGCCGTACGTGGCGGCCAACCGATCGACGAGGGCGCCGCCGGGGCGCTTCGAGGTGAAGCCGGTGGCGAGGAGCACGCGATGCGCCCGAACCGAGCCTCCGGTGGTGAGCCGGAGGGTGATGCTGTCGCCTCCTCGGTCGAGGGCGTCGACGTCGCTCTCGTGCCATTGAACCGCGCCGGCGGCGATCGCCTCTGCGAGCGCCGTTCGTATGTAGGGGGGAACCGACCCCGGGTGGCGACCCTCGTCGATGAGCACGCGGCGGCGGCCGACGTCTCGGACGACGCGGAACCCGTCCATCAACCTCGGTCCGAGCCAACCCGGCTCCCAGTCGTAGCGGTGCTCGCGCAGACGGTGGCGTGAGACGAGGTGGACGCGATGCCCCTCGCCGGCGAGACGAAGCGCGATCTGAGCCCCGGAGATCCCGCCCCCGACCACCACCACCGTCTCCATCCCGGCTGGCCAGCCATCGAGTCCAAGCGCAAAGACGTGCTGAACCCTGGTCTCTCCCCGGGGGGCCCAAGGGGGCCATTGTGGTTGTTCGCTGGCCCCCATGGCGAGGACGACGTTGCGACCCGTCAGGCTGCCCCCCGTCGTGAGATGAACTTCGACCTCGTCGACGTCGACCGAGCAGGCCTCGGCCCGGGCGCGAACGTGGGCGCGCGCGAGCTGGAAGGAGTCCACCACATGATCGCAGTGCTCGTTGAAGAGCGTGATGGCGGGTCGCTCGACAGACGATTGGAACATCTCGGGGCTGCGTCCGCGTCGGTCCGCAAAGCGTTGCAGCGACCACGGGCACAGGTCGAGGTGATGAACCGAGGGTGAGCGCAGGTGCGTCATGCCCGTCGTCGACGTGCAGGCCCGCCAGCGCGCGAGGAGCCGCTTCGCCGGGTCGATGATGCGAATGGCTTCGATATCGATTCCGGCTTCGCCGACGAGCCGGGCGGCGATGTGCACGCCGTGGATTCCGCCGCCGATGATCAACCACTCGACGCTCATCGGAGGCCCAAGGCGACGGGGAGATCTCTTTCCCTCATCGGTCCGCTGCTCTGATCCGTATTGTTGATAATGAAAATCACCTTCAACATGACGCCACAGCTGGTGGGGCGACGCAACCCTTGCGATGGCGCGCGTGCCCCGAGAAGCCGCTGCGCCCGGCCGTGCCCTTGGCGGTTCGCGCGAAGGCGGCCAGGGCCCCGTAGCGGGGGGCGCTACGGAACGGCGGTGCGTCGAGGTGAGGACGGCGTGGTCGAGGCCTCGGTCGACACGACACTGAGGGGGTAGAACTGCCGGCACCATCGGCGATAGCGGCTGATGGGGCCGTCGCCCTCGGCCAGGCGTGGCGGGTTGACGTATTTCTTGTGTTCCCAGATCGAGAAGTCCTGCTCGATGTCGCCCGCGTATTCACGGATCATGATGCGCGCCACCAGCGCCCGCGCGACGGCTCGGGGCATGAGGGCGAGGGCGGGGTTGAGGCGCCCGGGCTCGGGAAGATCGATCGACAGCGCGGCGCGCAATTCGATGTTGTGCCCATCGGTCGGCGTCGGGAGCACGAAGTGCCGGCCCCGGAGGCCGTGGGCGGGCACGTGGGTCGTGACGTAGGAATAGCCGAGCCCGTAGACCTGAACCTCGAATTCGAAGTCGACGGGGGGCATGCCCGGCAAGAAGTGCCGTCGGCTCATCGCGTACTTGGTGTGGAGCCGAGGGCCATCGGTCTGAAGGCCGCGGAGCACCGTCACGTTATCGTAGCCGTGAACGGCGGTGAGATGCCCCAGGTCGACGCTGTTCTCCGTCGTCTCTTGGGGATGGCTGCGCAGGACGGGCCACGTCTTCGTCTTGAGGGGGCCGAACGCTTCCGGCGCGAGGAGGGGGATCTCCCACTCCGGCGCCGCCCCTCGCGGGTGGTGCCACGCGAGGAGGATCCCGTTTCGCTCGATCACGGGGACGGTGGCGGCCGTAGCGTTGGGGAGGCGCTTGCCGTACGGGGTCGCGACGCAGGTTCCTTCGGGGTCGAAGGCGAAGTGGTGAAAGGGGCACACGACCGTCTCGCCGCGGACACAACCGCCATGCCCCATGTGGGCGCCGAGGTGCGGGCAGTAGGCGTCCATCACCACCGGCCGCCCTTCTTCGGTCCGGTAGATGATGAGCTCGCGGCCGAAGTAGGTCCCGTGGCGAAGCTGCCCCGACGAAAGCTCAGAGGAGAATCCGACCGCGTACCAGCCCTTGGGAAACGGGGGGAGGTCGATGGGGCCGGCGGCCGAGCGTCTGGCCACGGTACGAGGGGTGAAAAGCGTCATGGCTCGGCTCTCGTGGTCGTCTTCATCGGGCACGCCCCAGAACGAGCATGAGGCTCGGCAGGACGACGAGGCTGGCCAGCGCCGAGGTCGAGACCCCCAGGGTCATCGCGGCGCCGAGACTCGTCATCGCGCCGTATTCCGCCAGGGTGAGGGACGCGAAGCCGATCGCGGTCGTGCACGAAGCGAGGAACACCGCCGCGCCCGTGCCGCGTACGACGTCGTCGAGGGAGGCGACGCCGTCACGCTCGGCGGCGCTTTGCCGCATGCGATGCACGAGGTGCACGCCCGCGTCGACCCCGAGCCCCATGATGAGGGGGAGAATGATGATGTTGGCGGCATCGAGGTCGAAGCCCACCGTGCCCATGGTGCCCAGCATCCAGCTGAAGCCGATCACCGGAGGCACCATCGCCAGCAGGGCATCGCCGACGCGACGAAACGCCACCAGCAGCAGCACGAACACGAGACCGGCGGCGCCGAGGGCGGCGCGGGTGAAGCCGTCGAGGATCATGCGGAGGTGCGCGTCGACGTGCATCGCGAGCCCCGTCGCAGTGGGCGCCACGGTCGACACCGCTTCGGCGAACCCGCGGGCGACGGCCGGGTCCCAGATCTCACCCTCGGGAACGATGTCGAGGGACACCGCGCCCGAGCCGTCCTGCGCGGCGTAGCGCCGGCGAAAGGCGGCGGGGAGGTCGTCGGTGACGTAGTGGCCGCGGGCGCCCACCTTCGCGGCGGCGTCCCATGCCCTCAGGTACACCGCGCCGAGGCGCTGGCGAAACCGGGTGACCGCGGCCGCCGTTTCGTCTGGGGCGTCACGGGCGCGCCGCTCGAGCTTTTCGACGACGTCGGGCAACGTCGCCGCGACGGTCCCCGCCGCGCCCGGCGGAAGTCGGGTGAGCCCCTGCTTCAGCCCCGCCAGCGCGGCCCTGAGGACGCGAGGGTCGGTCTCGGCCTCCCATGCGCCCGGGTCGGGGGGCGGTTGGGCGGCGAGTTTCGCGAGCGCTTGCTGCCGCGCGGCGGTCAGCGGGGGGAGGAGGTCGGTGGGGGTGCGCACATCCGACACCTCGGGGAGGGCGCGCAGGGAGGCGCTCAGGGTCCGCGCTTCCGCGAGAGACGCGGCCCCCACCTGGGCCACCAGGGGGGTCGCGGCCGGGTCCCGCTCGATCGCGAGGAGGGCGGCGGCGCTCTCTCCCTCGTCGGGGATGAAGTCGTAGAAACGGGTATTGAACGCGAGACCTCGGGCCTGAACGAGGCCGACCACGAACAGCACCGCCGCCGCTGCGAGTACGACGCGGTGACCGCGCGACAGCAGCCGGGGAAGGGCCCCGATCCCAGCCAGCTCGGGCGCCCGGAGGGCGCGTCCGCGACCCGCGACCCAGAGCAGCGCCGGCATCCACAAGAGCGTGGCCGCCATCGTGAGCACCAGCCCCACCGTCACCACGACCCCGAGCCGGGCGTAGGCGGTGAACTCGGTGGTGGTGGTGGTGAGAAAGGCGGCGGCCGTGGTGATGGCGCCGATGAAGAGGCCCATCCCCGCCCGCGTCACCGAGCGTTGGATCGCGACCCGGGCCTCGGCGCCGCCCCGAACGAATTCGCCGTAACGGGTGAGGAGATAAACGCCGAAGTCGATTCCGAGCGCCAAGAGGACGGACGACGCGCTCGACGTCACCATGTTGAGCTCGCCGTAGATCGCTCGAGCGACCGCCATGGTGATCGCCACCCCTACCGCGACCGGCGCCAGCGTAAGGAGGGCGTAGCGGAGGGATCGAAACGCCAGCAGAAGGAGCACGAGAATGCCCACGCCGGTCACGCCCGAGGTGGTGGCGATACCGCGCTCGATCTGTTTTTGCTCGTCGACGACGAGGACCGGAGGGCCCGACAGCGATGCGGTCACCCCCGGGTGCTCTGCCATGACGCGGTCCCGGATGGCCCGCACGGCGTCGACCGTGGGCTTGACGGCCTCGGCCTGATCGCTCGGCAGCTCCGGGGTCATCACCATCAAGTGGGCCGCCCCGTCTTCGGTGACGAGATAACCCTGCATGTCGACCCCGCGGCGGGAGGGCGCTTCTTCGCCGTTCGCAGTGAGCGCGGCGAGCCCGTCTCCGCCTTCGACTTCATCGAGGACGGCGGTGAGCAGCTGCCTGAGCGCCGCGAGCTTCTCGGTGCCGGAGGGGGGGGGACGGCCTCGAGGCGACGCATTCGCCGATGCCGGTTGGGTCCCGAAGGCCCCGGCGGCCGACTGGAGCGCCCCTTCGAGCCCCGGCTCGAGCATGCGCAGCGCCTCCGCCCGCTCGGGCGCGTGAAGGAGAACCAGCTCCGCCATGGTGTCGGCGTCGACCCGGGCCAGGATTCGGCCCTGGAGGGCCGGCTCGTCGGCCAGCCCGGCGGACAGCGCGTCCACGACCTGCTGGCGCCCCGCGGCATCTCCGCCCTCGATGACGAAGAACATGCTCTGCGGGATGCCGAAGCGCTCGAAGTAGCGCATCTGCTTGGCCTGGTGGGGATGGTCGGCGGCGACCATGGTGTTGCGCGACGAATCGACGGGGGTGCCGGCGCCGACCACCCCGCAGACGGCCAGAAGGACCGCGGCGAGCACGAGGAGGGGCCGGGGCCGGTCGAGCGCGACCCGGACGATGGCGCTGAGGGTACGCGTCACGGGGAATCGACCTCGTCGTCGCCCCCGTCGATGGCCTTGGGCCGCGACCAGCGGCGGCGCTGCGCGAGCGCGTCACGGGCGTGCGCGTCGAGCATGGCGCCCGTCAGGAGGTGGCGCTGGATCCACGGGAAGAAGCGTCCGCTGAGGTCGGTCGCCAGGACGTGTTCGACCGTGCAGCCGTTGCCGTCGGCGGTGATCAGATGCGCGCTCGGGTAGAGGACGGCGCGGACGAAGCCCGGGGGCACCGTGAGCTCCGAAGCGACGGACCGATAGATGATGAGGGTCCGACGCGCGTCGAGACGCTCGCGGGAGAAGCGATAGACGTACTCCCGGTGCGACAGCGGCCAGGGCGTTCGATAGCGCGCCCGCAACCGCCAGACCGCGCCGTCGGCGGTGGGGGCAACGAGGGTTTCGAGGACAGCGCCCTCCATGAACTCACGGCTCCAGTGGGCCAGCTCCGCGAAGGTGTCGTCGGCGAGCCGGGTGACGACGTCGGGCGCCGGCCGATTCATGGCGAGCGCGCTTCGGTACGCACGGGTGGGGAGCCCGGGAAGATAACCCGTCGCCAGGGCCACCCCACCGACGCGGCGTGCCGTCGGCCACGCCGCCGAACGGCGAAGGTGCTCGAGGGCTCGGGCCCGGAGTGCATCGGGCTCGATGTCCTCGAGTGGAGGCGCGGCCGGCATCGCTTCGGGCGCGGCCGAAGGCGACGTTCCCTCGGCGGCGGGAGACATCGCGGTCATGACGGCGCCGCACCTTCATCGCCCGCGGCGGCGCCGAATCGCTCGACCAAGCCCCGCCACTCCCGAAGATAGGCGTCGACGTGGCCGCGATGAAAGAGATGATTTTGCGCCCAGCGCGGTACGCCCCCCGACAACTCGTACACCATCAAGTGCTCGACGCGGGTCGTCCCGTCGGCCCGCTCGGTGATGCGCTGTCCCGACGCGTACACCGGGCAGCGCACGTACCCGTCGCTCACCGCGGGCAGCGGGTCGCCCTCGACGCCCAGGTAGGCCACGACGTACTCGTTCGAGGCGACCTGCGCCACGTGGAGCAGATGGACGAATTCCCGACCGGCCATCGGCCCCGGCATCGAGAATCGGGTCCGCACCACCCGACGGCCGTCCCGTTCGAGGAGGACGTGGCCATCGACGTAGAGGTGGTTCATCTCGGCAAAGGCGTCGAGCAGCCCCGGGCCGAGATAGGCGGCGATTTCGGCGGCACGCGCATCGACTTCGACGACGGTCCGGTAGCCCACCACGGGGGCATTGAGGCCGCGGTGGCTGTACACGGAGACGCCGTTGCGGGTGCGTTCGTGGCGCCAGTCGCCGCGATCGAGGTCGTAGCGGATTCGAGCGACGAGGGCGCCGAGGTCGGCCTTTTCTGGAGCCTGTCCGGGGGCTGTCTCGTCGTCATCCGGGGCCGGGGTGGCGCGCCGTGCGTAGGGGTCGAGCGCGTCGTCGCCGTTGCCCGTCCCCACGTGGTCGACCGCGGGGTCGCCCGTTTCGATGGCGCGGCGAATGTGGTCTTGCAGTCGGGTGTGGTGTTCGCGGTCGATGCCCAGCCGCCACAAGACTCCGGCCACCATCACGGGGTAGAGGCGCCACGCACCCCACACCTCGTTCAGCGTCCCCGACGCGATCGACACCGCGGAGCGTCCGAAGGCGGCGAGGGGACGTCGACGGAAAAAAGCACCCATGGGAACCCATCGGTCTTCTCCGCTCGTCCGCGGCGGCACGTCGGGCTCTCCGGCGTGGGACAAGGCCACCAAAAACGACAAGATCAGCACCCCCACGCCCGGATGAAGCCACGCCGACGCGCCGACCGTCGCTCGGTGCCAGATGTACCCCGCGACCGCGGTGACGGTCCCGAGACCGGCCATGACGACCGCGAGCGCGGGCATGCGGTTGTAGCGGGCCTGAACCACGTACCAGGCGACCATCCCGCCGCTCAGGGCGATGCCGAGACCCTCGTGGGCCCGCATCAGGGTGGCCATGGTGGCGGCGGTGATGACTGGGAACAGAATCCGGTGGGTCCACCGCGACAGCCAGCGTCGGTGAAAGATCGCGTAGAGATAGGCCTGGAAGTCGAAGCTCAGGTTGGCCACGTGGGCCAACGGCGTCACCAGGGCGAAGCGGAGCGCGCGCGCCGGTGCGTGGTCGGCGTAGACGGCGCGTCGGAGGATCGAGGCCCACCACTTCATCTCCCCCGTAGGCGCGACGAAGCTGCGCCCGGGGGACGCCGCCACTCGGGAGCTGGGGTTGTGGGTCGACATGAGAGGAAGGGGGGTGGACAAGACCTAGCGCCGTGAAAGGTGGAGCCAACCCGTCGGAACGAGCGGCGGCTTCATCGTGGAGAACACGGCGCCGCGGTGCTTGGACATTCGTCTCAGGGGGAGGCGCGGCGAGACGATCGTCCAATCCCAGGGCGGCGACCGGGTCCACATCATCGCCATGTGCGCCGAAGCTCTGGACTTTCCTCTCGTTTCTGAAGATGCAGGTGCTGCCGACGGGTACGCGGTCGTTCACCTCTTGGTGGCGTACCGTGACGCCTATCTCGCCGACCCTTCCGTGGCGAGGACCCGATCGGAAGCGCGTGCTCGCGCCGAGCGCTTCCTTCGTCGCGCCGCCGACGACGCTGCGCTCGCGGCGCTCGCGCGCATCCACTCCGACGAGCCTCACGGGCGTGCCCACGGGGGGTTCGTCCGGCTCGCCGGCGCGGAGGTGTTTCCCGCGTTCACCCCCCTGCGCGCCCAATCCCCGGGAGCGGTCTGGCCCGAGGTCCTCGAGAGTCCGTTCGGCTTTCACGTCGTGGCTCGCGCCGAAGGGTGACGCCGTACTGCATCTCAAGCGTCTGGGTCTCCGCGCGTCCGGGTTAGACGGGTTTCCGGGTTAGAGCCGCGGGCATGCGTCCAGGTCTCGCGCCGCGGCGGCCAGCTGAACGCCGTCACTGAGCCAAAGGGGGAGGCCATCGATGACGACCGGGCGAAGCGAATCGACGGCGGCTGCGTCCATCGGGACCCGAACCATGGTGCCGGCGGCGACGGTGCCCACCCGCGCCGTGTGGGTCTTCCCCGTCGCATGGAGCGCCAGGGGGCCAGGGCAACGCCGCTGCTCATACTTCTGGGCCGGTCCGCCCCCGCCGCCACCGAGCCCGCTCAGACCGAGGAGGCCGTACGCCTCGTCGTCCTCCTTTAGCTCGAGCTTTCTCACCCGGTCGCTCGGGACCCAGGCGCGCACGCGAAACGAACCTCGATCGAACCCAATTTCTTGTCGACCCGCTCGGGCCTCACCTGGTTCGAGGAGCACCGGCGCATCGGGGGCCAACCGGAGGACGGGGGTCGACGCCGTGGCGGAATCGAAAAGGGGAATCCAGCCGTCGCCGACCAGTGTCAGCTTCTCTTCGAGGGGGACACCATCGAGTTCGATCGCGCCCTCGGCCGACGGGCGATGCAGCGACAGATCGTCGCACCGGGCCGTCCCCGAGAGCGTCGCCGGCGCGAACTCGGCGCCAAGCGCCAACGTCAGCGCGACCTCCCCCGACGCTCTGAGCGCACCCCACGCGACCGAAGTCCCCGGCGGCGAGGTGACCACCGGGCCCCACGCTGTTTCGGGACCGAGGTACAGCTCGAGGCTGGCGGCGGGGGTTCGGCCCTCGACGACCAGACGGTCGTCCTCCGCGCGAAATGGGACGTCGGAGCCGCCGTCGACGGGCAAGGTCACGCGAAAGACCCCGTCCTTATCCGACCGCCACCGAGCCCACGGGATGTCGGTGCCGGGAAACAACATCGAAAGGTCGGACTCCAACGCGTCGCTTTCGAGCACGCAGGGTGCGACGGAAACGCGCCCACCCTCCTCCGGCCGGGATGGGGTCGGCGGCGGTAGTGTGGGCACCGAGACGACGGGCGCGGGGCGGGGCTCGACCGCCGCGGGCCCCGCGCATCCACCGATGGTGGTGATGCCGACGATGAAAAGGAGGAGCGGGGGGACGACCGCGCCGGGCTCGAGGTTCGTTGGGTTCATGGCGCCTCCCGTCGGTCGATGGTCACCCGAACGCTCAAGCTTTGCGCGTTTGGCGCGCCGGGTGGGGTCGGTTCGGCGTCGAATGACATTTCCGCTCTGATTCCGGCCAGGGTGTCGAGAACGCGTTGCGCCGGCGAGCCTGGCACCGGCACGACGGGCCAGATCTTTCGGTGACGGTTTCCCCGCTTCGGCCCGACCACGCCGGCCGGGGTCAGCGCAAAGGGGGTCGCGTCGACGGTCAGCGGCACCGCGCCCAGATACGCCAGCGCCAACTTCGTGTAGGCGGCGACGCGACCACGCGTCGAGGGGGCGCCGAGGAGCAGCATGGTCGCCGCCCCCCGCGCACGCGACGGGGCGGCCTGCGCTTCGAACATCCAGTGGATCGCCGTCATGAGGCCGCCCCCCGGTCGCGCGTAGGCGTCGAACAGCACCTGGCGGGTGGGGGCCGTCGCGGAGGCAGCTCGCGACGGCGCGCCTTCCTGAGCTTCGTCGTCGAGAAGTCGCTCGAGCACCCACGGTTGCAACGCAACGTAGAGGGCGCGGTCAGACAAAGCGTAATGGATCGCGACGTCGCGATCGATTTCGGCTCGGATGATCGAGGTTCCGTGCCGCTCGCCGTACCTCGTGTACTTGGCGTCGGCGCCCCATCGGAGGCGAAGCGCCGTAATGAACACGGCGGCCGCGCTTCGTGAGCTGACCCCGACGGCCGCGTAGATCGGAAGCATCGAGAGCGCCTCCCACTCATCGGCGCTGGCTTCGGGATCGGGCCGCTCCGGAGCCATCCCCGCCCGGCGGAGCGCATTGGCCAGCTCGGGACGGTCGAGCACGCCCACCATGGCGAAGTCTCCCACCCAATCGAGGTCGAGACGCATACCGAGCATGTCGACCGCGAACGAGGAGATTTCTGCCCGGAGCTGGGAGCGTCGATCCAGCGCGACCACGGCCCGGAGGCCGTCGGCACGCCTTGGCGCGGCGATGCGCTGCTCCCCGACCATCTCGCGAAGATCGTCGTACTCCGAATTCCGAACCAAGGGCAGGACGCGAAGGTCCGCGCGAATGCTTCGGCGGGAAGGGGCCACGTTGACCCGCAACGCAATGGGATCGATGGCTTCGGACCAGAGCCCCTCGTAGTTGTTGACGAACGTTTGGTACGCGGCCGCTTCGACGGTGGTCACCCGCGCTGGATCCGGCAGATCCAAGAGCGGCGTCAACGCCCCGGGACGGCCCCAAACGGAACGCGGCGCCGATCCCGGCGCAAACGAGATCGCCTCGCCGTCGAAGTGGCGCAGGTCGGAGGAACGCAACAACGAGGTCGCCTGAAGGGCGGGCCCATCCTTGGGCGCTCGACCGTAAAGCCACCCGTGGAGCAGGGCCGCCTGGGCCGGTCGCTCCAGCTCCGCAGCCGCGACCTGTCGTCGCGCATCGAGCACGCGCGAGCGCGGGGAGACGGCCCGCGCCACGAAGCGGTCACCCGCGTAGGCGAGAATTTGGTGCGCGACGTCCCCGTCGCGGGCCAGCATGTACTCAAAGTCGGGTTCCGTCCGGAGCGCGGGGGCGCGTCCGGCCACGGTGTCGAGGACGCGACGGGTTGCGACCAAGCTCGTGGAGACGATTTCCAACCCGGGCCGGGAAGCGTGGTGGCGGTGTACCGCCCCATCCCTCGTGCGGACGATCGTAATCGCGGTCCCCCGATGGTCGATCGTTTCGCGTACCGGCTCTCCTCGTCCCTCCAGGGCGAGACCGAGTTCGCGCACGAGGCCCGCGCGCACGAGGCCTGCGTCTTTGGGCTCGAAGATCACTGTCAGGTCCGAGCCCTGGCGCAGGAAGGGGTCGCTGCCGACCACGGCGAGCCGGCGGATGACCGCTGGGCCCAACCGTTTGCCGAGCTCCGTTCCGGGCAATCCGAGGGCCAAACGATAGCGGCGGCTCAGGTACCGATGCTCGGTACGGCCCTCGAGCAGATGGGCGAGCGGCGTACCCCAGGCTTCGAGTTCGTCGAGCACGTGCATCAGTGCCCCCACGTCTTCGGCGCGAACGTAGAAGAAATCGGCCGGCGTCGCTCTGGCGAGGGGCTCGGCGGGCACGGGCTTCCCGAGCAGGCCCAGCATGGCCTTCCAGGGATGACGCCGGAGGGCGGGTGCCGTCAGTTCCGACAGCGGCGTCTCGGGCTTGAATCGATCGATCTCGGAGCGAAGTTGCGTCTGGGTCTGCAAGGCGGCCCGTACCGAGTCCATCCCGGTGGTGACGCCCATCAGCTCGTGCCAATGCTGGACGCCTCGCGGGCCAGCGAGAAGGCCATCATCGTATCGGTAACCGCGACGGGGCCCCGCTGCGGTCTTCGGGGGGAGCAAACGGTCGCGGACCAGGCCAAGAAAGGGGAGGTCATCGCGGGAGGCCAAGAAATGACCCACGGCTTCGCGCCACCGCTCGCCTAACCGGGGTCCGGCCTTTGCCTCAGGCGCGCCATCAATCGCCACCGGAACCGTGAGCCCGCGCGCCGTAGCCTGGTACGCATCGGCAATATGTAATGCGACCTCGAGGTCTCCCGCGGGAGCCTCCTTGGTTCGGAGCCACAGTACCCAACGGCTCGGCGTGAACTGTCTCGCGCGCTGCACGCCCTGGTCCTGGAGGTTGGCGGGAGGCGCGATACCGAAGGTCGAGGTATCGATGAGTACGCCCGCGAATCCCTCCTCGCCTGCGACGTGCACGCGGTCGACATACCCCATCCTCTCGCGCAACGCCCCATCGACCGCCGTCTGACCCTCTGGAGTCAGCTCGATGCGGCTGATCGTGGCCCCGTTGACCGTCCCGCGCTCGACGAGCCGGCCGCGAACGGGGACCTCGTAAACCTCGGGCTCCTCCACGCCGGTGCGTAGGCTCTCGATGGCGACGGGCGGAGGCTCCGCGATGGGGCTCGGGACCGCCGTGGTCGTCGCGGTCGCCGCGGGTGGTGCCGGAGGAGGCACGGGCGGCGATGGTGCGCCGCACGCCAACCCCGACACCCCGATGACGGCGCCGAGGCGCCGGGACCACCGGCGGCTCAACCCCTGCTGGCTCAGCCCCCGCCGGAGATGGGCTCGATGGGTGTCGTCGACCATGGCTTCATAGTGTAGTCCCACCGCGGGCTATCTCGGCGTACTGTCTCGCCGCCCCGCCCGTCGGCGCTTCGGCCCGACCGAGCCGCAACCGGGGCGAGAGGCGTCATCGCGTCGAAAAAGCGCGTCAATTGGGTGACGCCGCTCCCCCACGATGAACCGCACCAAGCGTCGAAAAGGCCGCGTTTCCCTGCGTCGCCGAGTGTCGCCGTGATGCGGCACGAGGACTGCAAACGAGAGCGCGCATGTCGCTTGCCCTTCGTCATCCGCCTCGAGCCGCCTCCGTTCCCGCTCGGTCCGACGTCATCTCCTGCGTTCGGTTTCACCGCGACGCCGCGCCCGACGCCACCGCCTGTGCCCTGTTTGCGGAGGGTCGGTGGCGCACCCTGTCGCGCGCGCGCTTGTGGGAGCGGATCGACTACTGGGCCTCGGTCTTCACGGTGGCGCTCCCGGCCCCCACGGTGGTCTTGTTCTGCAAGCGGCTCGACATCGACCTCGTCGCGGCCTACCTCGGCGCGATGGCGGCCGGCCACATCCCGGCTGCGGTCGCCCACCCGTCGGCGAAGATGAGCCCCGGGGAGTTTCGGCGAAGGATCCGCCACATCCAAGCGACGGTCCCGGTCGGCGCGGTGTTCGTCGACCGGGACACGGCGTCGACCTTCGACGGCGACCTAAAAACCTTTACCCCGTCGACCTGCGTTCCCGGAGCCTTTCGCGTACGGCCCCAATCCACGTCGGCGGACGCGCTCATTCAATTTTCGTCGGGCAGCACGGGGCACCAAAAAGGGGTCGTGCTGCGCCACGATGCGATCGTCGCGCACATGCGGGCGTACGCCGAACGACTCGAGCTCCGATCGGACGACGCGATCATGACATGGCTGCCGCTCTATCACGACATGGGCCTCATCGCCGCGTATCTCATGCCGCTGATGTGCGGCATTCCATTTTTTCAGATGGATCCCTTTACGTGGGTGGCGCAACCCGATCGCTGGCTGGCCGCGATCGAGTCGCTCGGGGCCACGATCGCTTTTCAGCCAAATTTTGCTTATCACCTGCTCGCGCGACGTGCGCCGCGCGGCGGGGAGGTACGTCTGGGGGGCGTACGGCAGTGGGTCAATTGCTCTGAACCGGCCCGCGGACAGAGTCACGAGCGGTTTCTTCGGGCTTTCCCCACGGTGCGCCGCGATGCCATGCACGTTTGCTACGCGCTGGCGGAGAACACGTTTGCCGTTTCGCATACGCGGCCCGATGAGGTGGGTCGTGACCAAGGGGGCGTCTTGTCGTGTGGTTCGCCGCTCCGGGGCGTCGACCTCAAGGTTGTCGACGCCGTCGGCCGTGACGTGGTTTCTCCGACGGAGGGCGAGATCATCGTCGATTCCCCCTTCCGCTTCGAAAGGTTCGTCGACGGGCGACGCCCCTACGCGGGGTACGCCACCGGAGACCTCGGGTTCATTGGACCGGAGGGGGACGTTTACGTCAGCGGCCGCAAGAACGACCTCATCATATGTCACGGAAAAAACGTCCATCCCCAGGATGTGGAGTTTGTGGCCTCGGACGTGACCGGCGTGCATCCAGGAAGGGTGGTCGCGTTCGGCATCGACGACCCGCTCACCGGCAGCGAGGAATTGTTCGTCATCGTGGAGCGCGAACGAGGGGTCGAACCCGGACCGCTCCGCCTCGCGGTGCAGCGGGCGGTGGCGGGCGAGGTTGGGCTCGTCCCGCGCCGGGTGGAGGTGGCGGAGCTGAAGACGCTGGTCAAGACCAGCAGCGGTAAACTGAGTCGCGCGCGCAATCGCGACCTTTACCGTGCCCAGTCGTTGCCCCTGGTGGGAGACCGATGATCGTCGTCGGCAACAGCAACGTCGCTTGTCTCGACGGGGTCGGCGCGCGTCTCGTCGTCCAAGAAACGCCCGCCGACGTGAGCTGGGTCGGGGCGCTGCGATTTCGTCATTTCTACGACGGTCACCCCGCGGGGCCGCGGGTCCGTGAGCGGTTCCGCTTCGGGACGTCGGGCGACCCTCGTCCTCGTCTCTTGGCCATCGGCACCCACGATATTTTCGACGTCGGCGCGGCCGTCGACGCCGGCACCGTCGAGGCGGCCATTCAGGATTTATCGACACGAGCGTCTCGGTTCTTCGCGGAGTTCGGCGCCGCCGCGGTGGAATGGGGGGGCCCGGTGGGATGGATCGTATTTCCCCAGCCGAGCACCGCGTTGGCCTTTCAGCGGCTGTCACCCGACGAGGTTTTGGCGATGGCGACGAAGGTCAACCAGCACCTCTCGGAATTGGCGCGAGCGCACCGGGTGATGGTCATCGACGCCTTTGATCAGCTCGGGGGAGCGCGTGTCGATCCGGGGTACCTCCAACGAGACGCGCAACATCTCAATGCCCGCGGGGCGGCGCGGTTGGTGGCAGCGATCGCAGGTCGCTTCAACCTGTCGGCGGAACTGATGGTCGACCGCGCTGCGGGGGCCGAGCCCGAGGACGAGCTCGGATCGTTTTGCGCCATGTTGCTGCACGCGGCGAACATCGCGCCCGCGCCGCTCGTCGATCCCACCCTCGCCGTAGAAACGGCCGTTGAGGAGCGCCTGCGCGAAAAGGGACTGGCCGGGTCGGTGGCGGTCACGTCGGACCTCGAGCTCGTGGACTCGGGACTCTTCGATTCGCTCGACCTCGTCGACGTGTACACCGAGGCGACGCGCGCGGTGGGTCTCGACATCCCCTTCGACGTTTCTTTGCGCGACCTCGGGACGCCCAGAGCCTTTGCGGCCACCATCGCGGCCCATTTCGAAACGCCCAGCCGGGCGGACTTC
The DNA here is from genome assembly GCA_039027095.1 of Myxococcota bacterium. Lineage (GTDB taxonomy): Bacteria > Myxococcota_A > Polyangia > Polyangiales > Polyangiaceae > JAPYTK01. The sequence goes on along the minus strand of JBCCLB010000014.1, from coordinate 9,798 downwards.
GAGGTCTCCCTCGCCGCGGCGCGACGACGCATTCCGCCTTCGGCGGCGGATCAAGCGCACGACCGCATCGCCCGCCTTCCGCCCGAGCGCATCGAGGCCTTTGTCGAGCAGCTCCGCGTCACCCTACACGGCGTTGGCTGCCCTTACGGCGCAGTCCTCATGTGGCTCGGCCTCTTCGCCCGCGCCCGCGGCGACCACGCGACCGCAATGCGCCACTTCGAGGCCGCGGCGCGGGTTCCGATACCGGTCCCGATCGAGGTCGCATCCCACGTCGCCTCACCCGTCGGATTGAACGGGCGCCGAACCCGGGAAGGGCGAAGCCACGTTGGACGCCGGAGTCCCTTGGCGTCAGGGTGATGTATCACGGCCATCTCGCGATGCGGCAAAGCCGGTGGGCCACGGCGACTGGCCGACCCGCGGAGACCAGCGTACCGTCGGACGGTGCCTCGGGTAGGGAATGATGTGGGGGTGGCAACGCTCCTCGCTCTGGCGGTTACCGTCTTGGGGTGTGCGCGCAACGGGGGCCGGTCCGCAGCCAGCGAGCAGATCGTCGCCCCGACGGTCCTCCTCCCCCGTCCGTCATCGCCCTCCGAAGAGGGCGACCCGGCCGAGCCGACGGACGCCATGGGGCCTTCTGAGGAGGCAGCGGGTTGCGACGAGCGCGTGGATGCGTTGGCGGCGTGGCTGAAGCAGCTTCTCGTCGATGGTCCCTCGTACTCGAGTCTTCCCGAGGACGTGGTCCTCACCGACGCCGACGAGCCCGCGTCCGGCTATCCGTTGATGTCGACGCTCTACGTGACCCAAGGGGTGATGATGTTGGACGGGAGGCTCGCCGGCTCGCCACGGGGTCTTGGTCGCCCGGGCGCGCCTGGCCGGAGCGCGCTCGAGACGCGGCTCACGGCCCGGCGCGTCTCACGCCTTCTTTTCCTGGTCGATGCCAGGATGCAGTGGGCCACCGTGGCGGCGGTGGTGGATGTGCTCGCCCGGGCGGGGGTCCGCGAGGTCGTCGTTCCGTATCGCGGCAAAAGCCGTCTGGAGCCGCCCCGCGGCGAAGCGGCCGAGCATTGGAAGCAGGTCAGCCGGCCGGCCGACGCTTCGGGTCCCGCGACGACGTTAGGAACCAAGGTGAAGCCTTCGAGATTCGACAAGCAGGTCGAGCACTGCCCTCAGATCCGTACCGAATTCGCCCGGGCCATAAAGGCAGAAGATACCGCCTCTGCCGAGAAGGGGAACGAACTCTTTGCGGGTGCGATCACCGCGGGGCTTCGTGCGTGTCGGTGTCGGGTTGATCTCGACGAGTACCGGGCCTTCATGTGGATGAGAATGAACCGCTTTCACCATCCACCGGTCTGGACGCTGTCTCTGCCTCTCGCTTCGGGGAACACGAAGATCGCGGCGAAACAGCTCTCGCTCCCGGCGAACACCCTGTGGCCGGCGGCGACCAGCTTGCTCCGTCAGCACACGTCTGCCCGACCGGTCCTCTTCGTCGTGAGCCAGTGAAACCCACGTGCTCCGCCGCAAGGCCTTTACACGCGGACTGCCTCTCCACTCGAGATCCGGTGGTTCTCCCCGCATGCCTCCGGACCGGTGAGATACCTCCGCAAGAGCTCTGGCGGTCTCGTCGGGGGCCGCGCGCCGAAGGACGTAGAAGGTGGTCCCGTTGGCATTCGGGGCGCCGACCCAGAGTCGGCCTTTCGCCACTTCGAGGCGGCGCGGGGGGGGGGGCGTCCCCGTGTCAGCCGAGCTCATCGACCACCTCGTTCGGCGACCGTGAGGGATCGGCATTGGCCATCGCCCCACCATGTCCGCAATCCCTCTTGCGTCGCTAAGACCTCGTCGAGACCCCGTTGGGTCACGCGCGCCGCGATGGGGATCTTTACGCAAGAAAGGCGGTAGCGTAGCTTCTCATCAATGAGTCCGAAAATGCCGAGCGTGGCCCGTCGATGCTCCCTTTGGCACGTGCCGGTTATTCTGCTGGTCTGCTCGGCATGTGGCGGCGGCGAGGATGACGACGGGACGACCGCCCCTGCGGGCGCGGGAGCAGGCGGCGGCACCGCAACGGGCGCGGGAGGTAACGGCGTGGCCGGTGGCCCATCCCAGGGCGGAGGGGGAAGCGGGGAGACGTGCCTCACCGACCCAGGGTTGTGCGGGGGGACACGCCCGGCGTGCAGCGCCACCGGCGAATGCGTGGAATGTACCCCGACCAACACCACCCAGTGTACCGGGTCGGAGGCGATATGCGACGACCTTGCCAACGTATGCGGGCCTTGCCGCTACCACCGACAGTGTCCGGGCTCGGCCTGCAATGTCTTCACCGGTGCCTGCATGATGGCGACTCCGGTCACGGTCGGACCCGACGCGAGCGATGACTTCTCGAACCTGGTCGACGCCCTTGCCGCGGTCCCAAGTCAAGGCGAGGCGGTGATTTCGGTGAAGGAGAGTGGATCAAGCTTTGGGGCGGGCGTGACGATTGACGAAGGAAGGGTCATCGCATTGCTCGCTGATGGTGGGCGCCCAACACTCGTCGGCGGTGCTCCGAGCAACCTTTCGGCCGCAATGCGGGTAAGGTCAAAGGCAGTCGTGATGGTGGCGGGGCTGAAAATTGCGTTGCAAAGAGCGTCGATAGACGTCAGCGATGGATCCTTGGCTCTCGACCGCGTCGAGCTGTCGGCAGCTGCTTCGCTTGGGAGCTTTGAGGTGATTCGGGCGACTTCGGGGTCGGAACTTCGTTTACGGAGCTCGTTCGTGGTCGGTGGACCCAATGTGAGGAACGGAATCGTTCTGTCGACCGGAGCTGAACTCGATGTACTCTATAGTAGTGTGGCGGCCACAGGAAGCGACGGCGCGACTATTGAATGCAACGCACCGGTGGCGATCGCCGTGCGGAACTCGATATTATTAAGCAACGGCCCCACGGTGCTCGACGGCTCCTGCGGAGCCGCGAGCGAGGTCACGTACACCGCCGCGACCTCATTGCTCGACGGGACGGCGAACACGACGTTTGCGCCAAGCAGCGGGCTGTTCGACGGCGTTATCGACCTGCGGCTCACGGCGGCGGGGGTGCAACAGTTCGAGGGCACTGCGCTGTGGCGCGATTTCGACCCGCGCGTTGACGTCGACGGTACCCCGCGGGCCAATCTGGTCGATTCGAGTCCGGACGTGGCCGGCGCCCACCTCGGGCCGCCGTGAAACAACCTCGGCCCCCCCCCCGGCCGAGCCAGAGTCCGCAGTCCATGCCGCCTGCGGCGTGGTCTGAGAGACCCCGAGGCATGGGGGGAGACGATGAGATGGTCGGGCGGCGGTCTCGTCAGGGGTCCGCGCGCTGAAGGACGTAGAAGGTGCTCCCGTTGGCGTTCGGGGCGCCGACCCAGAGTCGGCCTTGGTCGTCGTTCACGAGGGCGACGGCCGGATTGGGGTCCGGCGCGAGATCGAGCACGACCGCGCTCTCGTCGTCGTCGACGGTGATGGTGCCTCCGGTGTCGTCGTAGCGGTAGGCGACCACGTCGTCCGACACGACGACCATCGCGACGTTGTCGAACGTTTGGGGCTGCGCAAACACGTACCCGTCTTGGTCGCCCGACGGGGCGAGGGCAGCGAGCTCGCCGCCAAAACCGGCGTAGCTGCCCACGCTGACGCCCGCGGCCGGCGTCGCCGCCCCGGGGGCGACGGCCGTGGCCGCGAACCCTCGAATCACGGTGTCGCCGGCGTCGCCCTGCGCCGCGAAGGCATTGCCCGCCCCGTCGAGCGCGACGCCCGCATTCGCGCCTCCCCACGCATCGACGAGCGACGGCGCCGGGGGATCGCACAGGGTCAAGCCGGCGCAGAACTCGGTCTGGTAAAGGCCGGCTTCGCTGTTGTTGATGTCCCCATCGCCAAGGACCGTGAGCCCGGTGTAGAGCAGGCGGTTGTCCCCGGCTTCCTCGAGGAACGTGCCCCTGAAGAATCCCACCATCATCACGGCGCCCGCCGGCGTCGTTCCGTCGAAGACCCGTACCTCACCAGAAACATCGAGATTCGTATACGATAGGATCGTACCGGTGGTGCCGGGGATGTCGAGCGCCTCGCTACCGAGGAACTGGGTGAAGCCTTTGGCGTCGATGTTGAGGTCGTAGGTCGCGGTGGTCGCGGCGAGCGTCCCCGTCGTCATTCCGGCGGGCGGGGTGAGGCGCGTCAGCTCGGCGTCGGAGAGGTTGCTGTTCGGGTCTTCGACGTCGTCGATGGTGGTGACCCGCATGGGGCCGCCGTGGCGTCCCCAGGTGTAGGTGCCGCCCGGTTGGTCGGTGGTGTACTTCGCGACCACGCACAGCCCAGGGTCCACGATGGCGAAGTCGTCGGTGTGTTCGGTCGCGGGCAGGCAATCGGTGGCGCCGCCGCCCGCGCCGTCGCCGCCCATAGCGCCGGTGCCGCCGGTGCCGCCGCCAGTGCCGCCCATACCCCCAACGCCGTCGCTACCGCCGGTGCTGGCGGTGGTGCTGCTGGCGGTGGTGGGGACCGGATCGTCGTCGTCGCCGCAGGCGACCAGGGACGTCGTGAAAGCCAGGCTCAGACCGATGGTCGTGAGCGCGCTCGGGGATGAAAAGTGATGCATGCGTTCCTCGGGTGGCGCCCTCCGCGCCAGCTAGAGCGAGCGGCACGCACCACGAGACGCACCCCGCAACCACGAGGCTGGTCCCGCCGAGGATGCGCCCCGCATCGCGGTTGGATGAGCGGCGCAGCAGGTCTCCTGACTCGTCGGTTCGTCCTCCGGCGCGCCTTCCCAGACCGATGGTGGTTCCAGTGGCTCGTTGGGTCGCCTTCGTTCCCGATCACAGTGGCGGGGGCCGTGCCGGCTTCGCACCGGCTTCCCTCTTGCCCGCCCCGAGGGGCGACTGCGTCACTCCAAATTGTCAGACGAGATCGTTACGCACGGTTGTCGCCCAGCGTCAATCTGCTGCCCTGAGGCGGGTTCGTCTCACATGTGGCGCCGCCGTTGCCATCGGGTTACCACCCTCACATGTCAAACGAGGAGTACACACCACCTGCGGTCTGGACGTGGGATCAGCAGAGCGGAGGGCGCTTTGCCAACATCAACCGGCCCATCGCCGGGCCCACCCACGACAAGGAGCTGCCCACCGGCGAGCACCCGCTTCAGCTCTACTCGCTGGCCACACCGAATGGGGTGAAGGTGACGGTCCTGCTCGAGGAGCTGCTCGAAGCGGGACACGAAGGGGCAGAGTACGACGCCTGGCTCATCAACATCGGCGAGGGCGACCAGTTCGGTAGCGGGTTCGTCTCCGTGAACCCCAACTCCAAGATCCCCGCGCTGCTCGACCGTAGCGTCGACCCTCCCCAGCGCGTCTTCGAGTCGGGCTCGATCATGCTGTACCTCGCCGAGAAGTTCGGGGCGTTTTTGCCGAGCGAACCTCGGGCCCGCACGGAGGCCTTAAGCTGGCTCTTCTGGCAGATGGGTTCTGCCCCCTATCTCGGGGGCGGCTTCGGTCATTTCTACGCGTATGCGCCGGTGAAGATCGAATACCCGATCAATCGGTTCGCGATGGAGGCCAAGCGTCAGCTCGACGTGCTCAATCGTCGCCTGGCCGATCACCCATTTCTCGCGGGTGACGAATACACCATCGCCGACATGGCGGTGTGGCCCTGGTACGGCGCCCTCGTGAAGGGCAAGGTGTATGACGCGGCGGAGTTCCTCAGCGTGCACGAATACGAACACGTCATTCGGTGGACCGACCGCATCGCGGAGCGCCCCGCCGCGAAGCGAGGGCGGCTCGTCAATCGCGCGTGGGGCGACGAGCAGCTGAAAGAGCGCCACCACCGAGACGACTTCAAGACCAAGGTCACCTCCGGCGACGGCTGAGCCTACGCCCTCCGGCTTACGCCCTCGGGCTGAGCTTACGCCCTCCGGCTAAGCCTCAAGCGCTCGTGCGAGGCCGTTGCGTTTGCCATCGCAGCCAATGGTCGGCCAGCACGAGCGCCACCATCGCCTCGGCCATGGGGATGAAGCGGGGGAGCAGGCAAGGGTCGTGACGGCCTTTGGTCACGATGGTGGTGGCCTGACCCGCGCGATCGACGGTCGCCTGCTCTCGGGGGAGGCTGCTGGTCGGTTTCACCGCGGCGCGGAGCACGATGGGCATGCCGGTAGAGATCCCCCCGAGCATGCCGCCGTGGCGGTTGGTGCTCGTGACGGGGCCGCCGTCGGGGGCGGGCACAAAGAGGTCGTTGTGTTCGCTGCCCCTCAGCCGCGCGGCAGCGAATCCGCTCCCGTATTCGACCCCCGTCACCGCCGGAAGGCTGAACAGCGCTTTGCCGAGGTCGGCCTTGAGCTTGTCGAACACCGGCTCCCCGAGGCCGGCCGGGACGTTGCGGGCGACGACCTCCGCCATCCCCCCGATGGAGTCACGGTCCTTTCGGACCTCCTCAATGCGAGCGATCATCTGCCGGGCGACGGCGTGGTCGGGACACCGCACCGGATTGGGCTCGCGGGGACCAAATGTTTCGACCTCACTTCGCGTCACGCGCGTGGGGTCGACGTTGGCCTGCACGTCGCCCACGGCCACGACGTAGCCCACCACCTCGCCCCCGAATGCAGCCGCGATGAGCTTTTTGGCGACGACGCCGGCGGCGACCCGGCTCACCGTCTCCCGCGCGCTCGCCCGGCCCCCCCCTCGGTGATCCCGACGGCCGTACTTCGCCTCGTAGGCGTGGTCGGCGTGTCCCGGGCGGTACTTGTTCTCGATCTCCCGGTAGTCTCGGCTCCGCTGGTCGCGGTTCCGGATCGCGATGGCGATGCTGGTGCCCGTGGTGACGCCTTCGAAGACGCCGCTCAGGATTTCCGGCGTGTCGGGCTCGCGACGCTGCGTGACGATGCGGCTCTGGCCGGGCCGACGGCGGTCGAGATCGACTTGCAGGTCGTCGACCGACAGCGGAATCCCCGGGGGGCAGCCGTCGATGATGACGACGTTCCCGGGGCCGTGAGACTCACCGGCGCTGGTGACCACGAACGCTTGCCCAAAGCTGTTTCCCGCCACGTTCGAAGTCTCCGCGTCTTCATGACCTACTCGAGAGGCCGACGCCCAGCTACCTTGATGGCTTCTCGACGCGTCAGCAATCCGTCGTCGCCCACCTACACCCCCGACGCTCTCGCCGCCCGCACCGAGGCTTTGGTTCAGGGTCATGGGCTGAGCTTCGCGTGGCGGTACGCGGCCGGGGTCGTGGCGTGCCAGCGCCGAAACGCGCGATGAAAAGAGCTTTGCTCGGCATACCCCAGCAGATAGGCGATTTCCGCCAGTGAGCGCTCGTTTTCGACGAGCAGGCTCTCGGCGATTCGACGCCGGGTGTCTTCGAGTACGGACGCATAAGACATGTCATGTTCATGGAGTCGCCGCTGCAAGGTTCGCTGCCCCAGGCCTAGCGACCGCGCCACGACGGCGGCCGAGGGAGGCCCATGAACCAAGCGAGCGCGGATCTGCCGTCTCACATCTTCGACGACCCCAGGTTCGCTCGGTACGGGAGGCGACGTGTGACGCAAGACTTCTGCAAAGTAGTCAGCCAGTTCACTGTCCGCACCGATCACCGGAATGGTGAGCGACTCTTGAGTCAGCGCGACACCGGCGCGTTCGGCACCGACGGTCACCGGTGCGCCCAAAAAATCCTCGTACGCAGCAAGCTCCTCGGCGGGCATCGCCGAGCGTCGACTCCACGCGCCAAGCACCGTCGGAGGCTTGGCGCCGATCAGTCGCAGCAGCCGAATGGCCACCAGCATCGTGTAATCTGAAACGAGGATGCTGCCCAGCCGCGGCGCCCCAAACCGTGTCTCGGTGACCGTGACGCGCCCATTGCCGGACGATGCTGTGTATTCGGCGGTGCGGTTCGTCAGATGCTGATATCGCTGGTGGCACGCAAAAGCCTCGCCCACCGTCGCGCAGCTCTTGCACGCGAGGCCCACCACCCCCAGGCTCGATGCGGTATGGAGGCGCACCGCCGCCAACACGAAATCGGGATAGCGGGGCCGGCTCGCCATCAGCTCCATGTGGCGATACGTCGAGGCCCCGCTCACCGTTGCGCCCGTGCGGTCGAGGTGGCGACGTTGCCAACCCACGGCCTCTTCAATTTCTTGCTCGGTGAGGCCGAACTGCAAAGATGCTTCGAACGCAGGCCGAACGTTCGTGGCCTCGATATCGTAATCGGACAACGGACCACCGGGGTGTGCCACGGCATCTCCGGTGTCAAGGCCAAAGACGCGCTTGGCAGATGGCGGTCGTCGGGATGGGTGACGGAACACCGACGCAATCGTCATCATCGAGGATGACGACGCGGCCAATCGTCCTTTCTCCCTTGCTCATGGCGGGTCGAAAGAGCGGTTTGAAGTGCCATGATGTGAACCGTCGGCTCGAGCGGTACGGGGCGCCGCTCAGGGCGTGGAAAAGCCAGAGAAACGCTCGATACGACCGTCGACGATTCGTGCGTAGTCGACGACCGGCAAGGTCGCTCGTTCGCCGAGAGTGAGGTATCCGCCCACGCGAACCAGGACGGGTTCCCCCGTCTCGTCGGTCGCAAACACTTGCATGTCTTCATCGAGGGTAAGCCTCGCATCGAGGCCGTCCTGCTGACGCCCGATCTCGACGTTCAACGCGTCTCGGCCATAGACCTCGACGAGAGTGTTTGTGAAGTGGATGGTTTCGGTGACGGCCGCTTCGAGAGCTTCGGCCCGAAGTGTATCGTTGCGGGTGTTCCACGCGTTCTGCCACTGCATCAAGGCTCCGTGGGTTGGGGCCGTTGTTCCCTCCCCTTCCAGTAGGTGCAGTGCCGATACGAGCCCGTCGGACCCAAACTCGATCCAGTCTTCGCCCTCGTCGAGGGCAACGCCCGCGTCGTCGGTCGTGGTCCAGTGAAGCCGGACCTCTGCATGCCGGAACGCGACGGGCCCAACCGTGGTGCGAAGCGCTCCCCGGTCGAGTTGTCGCGCGATTTCTTCGTCCAGAGCTAGCCCGACCTCGCGCCGGCCTGCGACCGACGCCCGACCCGAGACCAAAGACACATGTTCCGAGAGGCTCGGGAAGAGTCGGCACGCGCGAACCTTCGGCTCCGTTTCCTCCCAAGCCCCGAGGTAATGAGCGATGGCCTCCTCGGGGTTTTTGGCGTTCGGCTCCGCGCATGGCTCGGGACCGCGGTCGGTATCGCCTCGGTCTTGGTCAAGATTGCAAGCGCCGAGGAAGAGATGGGCGACGACCAGGGCCTGGGCCCCTTGGGATGTTGGTTTCGACGATTTCATGATGTCGCACCCTAGCCCTGGCCCTCGTTTTTCGATGTGGCACGACGTGTCAAAGCTGTAGCCGAACGTGACAAAGGCCATTGGCGCGGGTCCGGCCGACACGGGTCAGGGTTGGTCTTCGTCGCAGCAGTAATTCGTCGGTCACGCGAGGTCGGCGGGAGGGCACGTGAGGGCGATGGTGTTAGCGTCCGCGGCGCCGGCACGTTCATCGACCGCAGCAAGGGAGATCCATGAAACGACTCGCGTGTATTTTTGCCCTTATTTCTAGCCTTTCGGCGTGTAGCCACACGGAGCGGAGCCGCTTCCCGAGCGCGGCGTCGCCGCTGGGGCTGAGTCGGGTGGTGCTCTACCGGAACGGGGTGGGGTACTTCGAGCGTCAGGGTGAGATCGAGGGCGACGAGCTGCGGATCCGGGTGCGCAAGGACCAGATCAACGACCTGTTGAAGAGCCTGACGATCGTGGACCGCAAGACGGGGCAGGCGGTGAGCGTGTCGATGCCGCTGGACCCTGACACGTGGGCGCGGGCGGCGTTG